>CAUSEA010000062.1:0-2553 GCA_963530525.1 uncultured Campylobacter sp. | reverse complement strand
CTCCATATTCACCTTGACCCTGCTCATCTTGTCCTGCAGCATATCCATCACCGACTCATTGCGCGACGAAGCGTCATCCGTCGGGGCTTCGTGCTGCTGCCACTTACTTTTCGGCGCGGCGGGGCCCCACTGCGACGAAAATATCAGCCCTCGCTTTTTCTCGGTCTCAGGCGCAGGCTCGTACGGCTGTGGAGCGGGCTTCGCCCAACGCTCATCATAACGCATCGCAGCACCTTGTCCTAGCGCATTACCCCGCTTTGGCGACGGTATTTTACCAAGCGCGCTACCACCAGAGCGCCCTATCGCACGGCTAGAGCGAGTAGATGTGGGAAGATAGGGTGCGCGAGCATTTTGACGAGCCGTATATTTCGTGGCGCTCGAATGAGATGCAGCTGTATGCTCCATAGCGCCAGAACGAGTTGCACTATAGCCGTGGCGAGCTTGCGGCTGTGCAATTCGAGTCGTCGTTAATTTTCGAGCTTGTGCGTCTACGGTTTTGCCGGTCTGCTCATCCGCGCCTCCGTGAGTTTGCGCGCTTACGCTTCTCCGCATATCTGCGCCTCTGTAAGTTTGCTCCGTATCGCGGGCGTTTGGCACCTCATCCTCATAGATACGGGTCTTTGGCAAACGCATCAGCGTCGTAACTAGACTCTTGCTAGCTCCATTCTGACTGCCTGATTGATTAGCTGGGCGCCTAGATGCTTTATTTCTCGCAGAATGCGATGCGGAATTTTGCCCGGGATTTTTAGTAAAATTTTTCGCACTTTTTTGCGTGGAATTTTTAGCAGAATTCGCAGATGCACGTGTATTTTTTGTGAGCTTGGAATTTGAAAGGCTTTTAGCATTTGCAGATTTTTTAGCATGCGGCTCGGCAGGGAATTTTGCCGAGGTATTTTTACTCGGATGATCTTTGGCTCGCAAATTTTGAGATGAAATTTTAGATTTATGATTTTGCTGCGCAGCAAAAGCGCTAGAAAAACTCGTCAAAATGAACGCAATTAAAAAAATACGAGCTAAATTTTTCATCGTTTTCCTTTCCATGGATTTTAGGCGAAATTTAGCAAAGCTTAGATTAAGCCGCGTTAAATTTAATGAGTGAGGCTATGAAATTTCAGCTCTAATTCCAAGCCGTATCGCCAAACAAAAGGCTAAGCTTTAAAAATTCCGCAGCTAGGATTCTGTTTGGCAATAGAATTTTATCACACTAAAAATATGACGCCACGAAAAAATTTTATCTTGTAAGCGTTTAGGTGGGATAGCTGAAAATTTTAAAGTTTTAGAATTCTGCGCTTAAATTTTGAGTGGCAAGTCAGAATTTAAGGTAAAAAGCAAGCTCAAATAAAGTTTTTAAATTTAAAGGATAATGCGGCAAAACCGTAAATTTGCGGTGAGATACGAAATTTATAAGATCATGCAGTGACTAAAAATCACACCGCTTAATCGCTAATTCATAATAAATCGCCGCGCCTTAGACATATCCAAAACGCGGCACATCTCATTTTACGGCGCATAGCAAAAGCATCGCCGCAAAGGCATTGCAGGGGCACCGTAAAATCTCACCACGCCGTTGCAATGGCATAGGAGCGCCGAATGACGCTCCTATGAGGGCTACATCATTCCGCCCATGCCACCCATTCCGCCCATATCAGGCATTGGAGGCATTGCAGGTTTCTCCTCTTTAATCTCGCTGACGGTCGCTTCGGTCGTTAGAAGCAGGCTTGCGACGGAGACAGCGTTTTGAAGCGCGATACGCTCAACCTTCACAGGATCGATGATACCTGCGTCAAACATATTGACATACTCACCGTTTGCGGCGTTGAAGCCGAATTTTTTGTCTGAGCCCTGCTCGACCTTATTTGCTACGACACCCGCGTCAAATCCCGCATTCTCTGCGATCTGGCGAAGTGGAGCGAAAAGCGCGCGCTTAACGATGTCCGCACCGATAAGCTCGTCGCCGCTTAGAGCTAGCTTTACGCTAAGTCCAGCTCTGATTAGCGCAGCGCCGCCGCCGATTACGATACCCTCGTCTACGGCTGCTTTGGTTGCGTTTAGAGCGTCGTCCACGCGATCTTTTTTCTCTTTCATCTCGGTTTCGGTCGCAGCGCCCACCTTGATGACCGCGACGCCGCCGCTAAGCTTAGCCATGCGCTCTTGAAGCTTCTCTTTGTCGTAATCGCTCGTAGTCTCTGCGATCTGAGCTTTGATCTGCGAAACGCGCGCATCGATATCTTTTTTCTTACCCGCGCCGCCCACGATAGTGGTATTATCTTTGTCGATCACGATACGCTCGGCTTGTCCAAGATCAGCCATGGAGGCGCTTTCTAGCGTTCTGCCAAGCTCTTCACTGATGACGGTGCCACCCGTTAAAATCGCGATATCTTCAAGCATCGCCTTTCTGCGATCGCCAAATCCAGGGGCTTTGACCGCAGAGATGTTTAACACGCCGCGAAGTTTATTTACGACCAAGGTCGCAAGCGCCTCGCCCTCGATATCCTCGGCGATGATTAGAAGCGGTTTGCCGCTTTTTTGAACCTGCTCCAAAACCGGAAGTAG
>CAUSEA010000061.1:0-2794 GCA_963530525.1 uncultured Campylobacter sp. | reverse complement strand
GCGGACGGTTTATCTTGGAATTTTACCGCAAGACTATTTCGCTAAAAGGCGCAAAACGCCGCATGCGCGGCAGAATTTTGGCGCGGAGAATTTTTGCGGCGAAATTTTAAAATTTAAGCTCTAAATTTACCCGTTTTTAAGCAGGGGGGGGGGTAGCATTATTTTCTAGAAAATTCACCTCAAGGAGTTAAAGATGAAATATGTGCTAAGTGTCGCGCTGGCGGCATTTATTTTTGCGGGATGTGGCGAGGACGAAGTAGAGCTCGTGAAAAACTATACTCTGCCCGATTTTAAGTCTATGAGTATCGGCACGGCTATTGAGGGTTCGAAAATCTGCAAAAATATCACTTGGAACAAAGAGGAAAACGGCGGATTAAAGACGGTTAAGATGGTCTGCGACTTGGATATGGAGCGCATGAAAGCAAAGATAGTGCAAGATAAAACCGAGAGCCTTAAATCTTATAAACAAAGAGCATTGGATACATCTTTAAATAATGCTATGATTTATTACAAAAGTAAGGTCTATGATGAGCAAGGCCTGCTTAAGCTAGCAAAAGAACACTGCAAACTCAATGAGGTAAAATTCCAAGAAACATTTAAAACTAAAGGCAAAATAGAATTCGACGATGAAGATAAGATAGTTGATTGTGACGATAAATTAAAAGGGGAATTCCAAAAAGAATATAGCGTTGATTATATTATAGAATATCTTAAGAGAGCTGTCTATTACTCGCAGCTAACAGTAGAGCAATATGATGCAGTTTTTGGACGCAAAAAAGTAGAGTATCCATCAAAAGCTGTTATTGAGCTAAATTTTATCGTGAATGCCGATAAAAGCATAAGTTTGTCGGATAAATTTATGGTGACCGAAGATGTTGCCGATGATATTATTAAAACAAGTTCGTTCACTGGTAAAAGGGTGGCAGAAGACGCTTTAGTAATTTTCTACGAAAGAAAGTAAGTACCTCATCTCGCGGCTAAATTTTGATTAAATTTAGCCGCCTTTTTATATCAAAATTTCATTCAAAATTTTACGTGGATTTTAAATTTAAAGTGCAATGTTCTATCTCACCGTCGATATTGAATTTTGAAATTTAAGCTTCATTGCAGCGCGCGGACTGAATTTACGCTGCTCGGAATTTTAAATTTTATTCAGCATACTGTGCTGCGCGGATAAGCTAGCGAGCCGAGCTCGCAGTTTTAGATAAAATTCCGACCTTATACGGACTCTTACGAGATACAAAAGTACGGGTTAAAATTCCTGCAAGCAGCGCAAGAGTAGACTATAGCCGAGAGCGCAGGCTGTGGGCTATTAAATTTCTTGCTAGCTAGGCAAAAAGCGTATTCGCCTGCCAAAACTAGCGATTGTCGTATCGGCTGAAATCGGCGTGCTTTGCATTCAAATATGAGTTTCGGCGTCGTTTGCCAACGGAGTATCAACCGAACGGCAGACTTTGTCTCGCTGATCAAGCAAACTTACTGCCGCGTTAATCAAACAGCGAGGGTTGCAGCGATTTGATCTTGTAGCTTGCGCGGTGAAAAGGCGTGAGCCCGTACCGCTCGATCGCCGCGATGTGTGCGCGCGAACCATAGCCTTTGTTTTGCGCGAAACCGTATTGCGGGTAGCGCCGTGCGAGCTCGTTCATCGTGCGGTCGCGCGTGACTTTGGCAAGAATGCTCGCTGCGCTTACTTCGGCGATTTGCGCGTCGGCCTTTACGAGCGTCTGAAGCCCGCGTACGCCGAAGGTTGCGTTGCCGTCGTAAATGATCTGTCCGCTAAAACCCATAAAATACGCGAGAATCTGCTCAAGCGCCGATCTTAGACACGAGCTCAAGCCCGCCTCATCGACCTGTGCGCTTGAAATTTCGACGATTTTGTAGCGCGAGTTTTCGATGATCCGAGCGTAGAGCTCCTCACGGCGCTTCTCGCTTAGCTTTTTGCTATCGGCAAGTCCCGCGATCTCGCGCTGCAGCACGCAGCCCGCGACGCAAAGCGGTCCCGCAAGACAGCCGCGCCCTGCCTCGTCGATGCCGCAAATCTGCCCGCTCACTGCGCGTCCTTTCGCACGACGGGCGCAGCCCCGCTTAACAGGTCGTGTAAGTTCAGCCTATCTTTGCGAAAAAAGCAGATCAAAAGCCCGATGACGCTAAAGCCCGCAAGCACGAAGCATCCAAAGCGAGCTAGTGCCCTAAAAAAGCTTGCTTTGCGTCCGCTGCGAACGTCGATGAGGTAAAGCCCCGCGAGCTTGTAGCCGGGCGTCTGGGCGCTGCGGGCGTAAAATGCCGCGCAAATAGCGCCGTATGCGAGCCAGATAAGTGCGATTGCGGTCTGGTTGCGCCACAGAGCCTCTTTCGAGCCCAAGACGAGATAGGTAACGCCGTAGAATAAGGGCATCGCGATGATGAAAAGATCGACGATAAAGGCCTTTACGCGCAGAAAAATCGGTGAAATTTTAGCTTTTTGTTTTGCCATTTTGATCCGTTTTGGATTAAATTTTAAAATTCCGGCGCGATAAATTTAGAGCCGAGAGGATAAAATTTAATCTCGTTGCGGTTTGTTAGCAGCAAATCGGCGCCTAGTTTCCGCGACTGCCCGGCTTGATCGCCTTGCTTCCGGCAGCACAAAGCGGGCAGGTCGCGGGCTCGTAAATTTCAAACTCGAAATTGCCTAGCGCAAAAAACGGCTTGTCTGCGGGCAGCTTGGCGCCAGCCTTTGCACTGCTGCCCGCTAAATTTGCGACCTTGCAAAATCCGCGATTGGCAAGCGCGGCAAAGCCCACGACCTCGCCGCCGA
>CAUSEA010000060.1:0-3309 GCA_963530525.1 uncultured Campylobacter sp. | reverse complement strand
CAGGAGCCGATTTTATCGCGATTCACGGCCGCACCAGAGCGGGCGGATACAGCGCAGCGGTGGATTACAGCGCGATCGCAAGAGCTAAGCGCGCACTGCAAATCCCAGTGATCGCAAACGGCGACATAAACTCCGCCAATGCGCCCGCAGTACGAGACCTTAGCGGCGCAGACGCGCTGATGATCGGTCGCGCGGTAATCGGTAGACCCTGGATCTTTCGCGAGATCAAAACGGGCGAACAGGCAAGTGACGCGCTAAAAAGGGAAGTCGTGCTCTATCATTTCGCTCAAATGCTAAGCCACTATGGCGTGCGCGGCGTAGCGATATTCCGCAAGCATCTGCACGAATACTCCAAGGGGCGCGAAAACGCTGCAAGCTTTCGCGAGCAGATCAACCACGTCGCCGCCGAGAGCGAAATGACTCGACTAATCGAGGAATTTTTTAGCTAAATTTAGAATTTTAGGAACTCTGATGATTATTTTAAAAATTATAGCCTGCGCGTTTTCGATGAGTTTTTGCTTGATGAATATTTCGAGCTTGGGCGATTTTGTGGTATGGCGGATTTTTGACACGTCTAGCGTCTGGGATGACGATCCCATAGAATGGCTACAGCAGAAGTGCGTATATTTCATATTTTTGTGGATATCTTTTTGCGGGGTTTGCGCGGTGCTTGCCAAAAAGCTAAAGGATTTTGATAGGCTTGTGAATTTTTTCGTCAATCTGTTTTTGCCGATCGTGGCGATTTGGATACTATCGCCATATTTAGGGATAATAATTGCGGCCGTTTGCATTTCGGATACACACCTTGTTGACTTCTATTCCGCATTGCTTAGCGCATTAATATTTATCGTTCTTTTTATGATCGTCGTAAGGGAGGTCTTAAAGCAGATTTATCCGCCCAAGTCCTAGCGCGCGAAATTTTAAAATTTAGCGCAGAGCTTTGCTGCGAAATTCTCGCCTGCCGCCTATAATCACAGCCCGCGCGTTAAAAGGCGAGGGCGTTAAAATTTAAGGAGAAATTATGCAAAATATCTACATCATAGGCGACGTGCACGGCTGCTACAGATCGCTTTTGGCGTTAATAGAGCAGCTGCCGCATAAATTTGATAGCAAAATTTGCTTCGTAGGCGATCTGATCGACCGAGGCCCTGCGAGCTCGGATGTGGTTGAATTTGTGCGCACTCACGGATATGACGCGGTGATGGGCAATCACGAAAAGCGCTTTGTGGGCAATGCAAAAACCGCCCTAAGGTGCGCAAAGACGGGCAAATTTACGAGCTCAAATGACCTCTACGCATTTTTTAGCCTGGATGAAAGCTGGCTATTTAATAACGGCGGTGAGGCGACGCTAGCGTCGTATTATCGTCACGGAGGCGTGAAGCAATGCAAGGAGCATCTGCGGTTTGTCTCGCGGCTGCCGATTTACTTGGAGTATGATTTGCGTGATGAAAGCGGTCGTACCCTCGTCGTATCGCACTCCGCAGTGGGTCGCGCGTGGGGGATCAGACACGATGCAGAGCGTGCGAAAAGCTTCGCCGCTCACGTGCTAAGCGGGCGCGGAGACGATAGCGCGAATGATGGAATTTTTAACGTCTACGGGCACACGCCGGTGAAAAAGCCTGTCATTACGGAATTTAGCGCAAATATCGATCTGGGCTGTGTTTATAAAAAGCACTGGGGCGAGAAAGCAAGGCTTTGCGCGTTGGAGTTTCCCTCAAAGAAAATTTTTACGCAGGAGTGCATAGATTTTTGAGTTTGTATCGGGATAGCGCGGATTAAAATTTAAATTTAAGCGGGCTATTTGAAGGCGAAATTTTAGAATTTAAAGGCGCGTTCTTAAAGCGTCCGTCGCGCAGTCAGGTCGCGCTGAAATTTCAAATAATATCCCTTAGCTTACGCGCTTCATACATCCACGTCTCAAGCTCGCCCCAGCGCTCGTCACGAATCATCCCCGCGCAAAGATCAAGCTCGTTTTTAAAAGCATCGATCGCGCCCAGTAGGTTCGTGCGGTTTTGCTTGAAAATATCGACCCACATCTGCGGCGAGCTCTTGGCGATACGGCTCATGCCCGAAAAGCTGCCGCCGGCTAAATTTATGATATTGCGGCGATTTTCCTCTTTTAGCACGCTATTTACGAGCGAGTAGCTGATCGCATGCGGCAGGTGCGAGATGAGCGCCACGTGGTGATCGTGGCTTTTTGCGTCCATAAATACGATCTTCATCCCCGCGAATGAAAAAATTTCGACCGCTCGTTTGATATGCACTTCATCCGCACCATGATCGTCGCAGATAACAACTACTGCACCGTTTAAAAGCTCTTTAAACGCTGCTTGCGGGCCGGAGTTTTCGGTACCAGCCATCGGGTGAGCTGCGATGAAATTTCGTCTGATCTGCGGCGGGCAGTTTTGCAAAATTTTAAATTTCGTGCTTCCCAGATCGATGATTGTCGTTTCACTTCTGCAGTCGCTTAGTTTTTGCAACGTCTCAATAATTGCCTCCACGGGGATTGCGAGAAAGATCGCGTCACAGCTTTGCTTCATCTGCTCTAGGCTTAAAATTTCATGCACGAGCCCAAGTCTCAGAGCTTCCTTTTCGTTTTCGCGGCTGATGTCGCAGCCATAGACGGCGCTAATTATTTTGGTACTTTTTAGACATAGCCCCAGCGAGCCGCCGATGAGACCCAGACCGATAATTCCTATCTTCATAAAATTCCTTTTTGATATATGCAAGTTTTAATTTTAATGTGGTATTATACGCAAATTATTTTCGTTTTTAGGTAAAATTTTATGAAAAAAAGCGTTTTTTTACTCTTAGTAGGCGGGATTTCCGTGGCGTGCGCCGCACAGATCAAATCCATTAAATTTGAAGGTCTTAGACATCTTTCTCCACAGGTCGCACAGCAAATTTCGGGGCTTAAGGTAGGCGATGAGCTTAACGGCGAAAACACCAATGCTGCGATTTCAAAGCTATTTGAGCAGGGCTATTTCAGCGACGTTTATATCAGCGAACAAGGCGGCGCGGTCACGATCAATGTAACCGAAAAGCCGACTATCGCTAAGGTCGAGATCAAAAACGTAGTTACCAACGACCGCGACAAGATCAATGAGCTCATCGGCTTGCGTCCGGGTCAGGTTTACGACGAGGTGGCTGCTAAAAAAGCGGAGACCCGTATCAAGCAATACTACGAAGTCAAGGGCTTTTTTGATACCGTGGTGGAATTTTATCCAAAGCCGATAAACGACGATAAATCGGTCATCTTGCTAACGATCGAGGTAAATCGCGGCGAAAATATCATCATCGATAAGGTAA
>CAUSEA010000059.1:0-3339 GCA_963530525.1 uncultured Campylobacter sp. | reverse complement strand
ACATCACGAGGGTGAAAATTCCAAGCAGCATGCAAAGGCCTAAAAATCCGTAGCTAGCGGTGATTACCGAGACGTGGATCGTAAGCCAGTGCGATTTTAGAACCGGTTGGAGATTGGTGATCTGCGGATCGATGTCGCTAAGATGCGCCACCATCAGCGTTATGCCCGCCATTATTGACGTTAGCGCCAGCGAAATAGCGGATTTGCGCGAGAAAAAAATGCCGCTTAGCGACAGTGCCCACGCGATGTAGATGAGCGATTCGTAGGAGTTACTCCACGGCGCGTGCCCCGAGACGTAGCCGCGTAGCGCAAGACCTGCGGTATGCGCGATGAAAGCGACGATATTTACGACGTAAACGAGCTTAAACGCGCCGCCTAAGCGAAGAGCGGGCTTCATCATCCGCAAAAAAATAAAGATCAGAAGCAAAAATCCCGAGACAGTGTAGATCGGAAAGAGGCGAGAAAAAATTTTGGCCTTATTAAATAAAATTTCATATTTTATTGCGCTTTCGCTAGGCATTAGGTTTGCGCCGTTTTGTGCCTGGTATTTTTTGACGTAGCTTAGCATTTTTTCTGCGCCGCTCCAATCCCCGCTTTCTTGGGCATAGACCACGGACGAAACGAATATTCCCATCATCTTTTTAACTTCAGCAGATTCGTTTTGATCCAGCGCATCGCCTAGATATAGCGGCGAAAGCCACTCGTTATTTTTAGCGTTCTTAACCGGAATAATTCTAAAATAATCCCCCATAAACGCCGAGTAAAAGACGTTTACGCGCTCATTTACCTTGATGATCTCTTTATCTAGCACACCGCGATTGCCTAAAGGCTTTCGGTTGATCTCCTCGACCATTTTATCGAGCTTGTAGTAGCTCTCGCCGCCTTTAAATTCAAAAAAATCCATCATACTGGCGTGGCTTTGCTTCTCGTCCATACCTAGAATTTTCTTAAGCTCCGGCTCGCTAACCTTGATAATCGGCGCACGCCTCCAGTAGCTTTGATTTAGCATAAACGAAAGCGCAGCGGCGTTATGGTTTAAAATTTCGCCATTTGGCGCCTTGTAGTCGTCGGCGCGGTAAATTTTATTTAAAAGCTCCCTAGAAACGGTATCAAAAGGCTCCATTCGCCCATCAAATCCCTGAATTACGAGGCTTGCTAAATCCTCACTAAATTTAGGATCAAATTTCGGCACGGCTAGCTCGCCTCCCATAGTAGAAAAATTATGCGGCGGGACGGAGTCTTGCTCCGCTGCAGATTCTTGCGAAGCGGAGCTTTGCTTGGAATTTTCAGCGGCGGAATTCTGCGCGGAATTTTGCGAAGCCGGATCTTGCACGCTAGCCGGGCTTTGCGGCGCTGGATTTTCTACAGCTGCATTTGAGGCGGAACTTTGCGAAGTAGAATTTCGTGCCGTGAAGTTTTGTTCGGCATTTGCTGCGCTAGGATACAATGCGCTCAAGCTCAAAGCCAACGCGCCTATTAATGCCAATGCTGCACCTTTAGTGCCGCGTCGCGTTTTTTTGGCGCGTTTTGATACAGAGCTTTCTGTGGAGCTTACGGGCACCGAGCTAGACGCGGAATTTTTAGAATTTACATCTTTTTCTCTAGCAAGATGCGTATTTTCGCTAATTAAGCGCGAGAGCTTGAAAAAGCGCGAGCCCCGGTTGAAAAAGTTAAAAAACATCCCCACGCAAAGCAAAAAATAGCCGATGTAAGTTGGAACTTTACCGGGGTCTTTATTGACCGAGAGCACGGTGCCACGCTCGTCCGTGTCGTATGAGCTTTGGAAAAATCGGTATCCGCCGTAATCGAGCACGTGATTCATAAAAATATCATAATCAAAGCTCGTATTGCCGTCTTTTAGCGTGATTTCACTTTTATATCCGGAGGGCGAATTGGTGCCTGGATAGCGATCCATCACAAAGTCGCGAAGCGCGATTTTAAAAGGCAGATGAAGCATCTTTGGTGCCAAGGCTACGATGAAATTCTTATCTCCCACCTTGTAGCTAGTGCCATGCGAATCCCTAGGGACGTAGATTTCGCGACTCTGCCCCGCAAAGCTTAGCGTAGCTACTACGCCGGGCTCGCCCGGTAAATTCGCATCGACCGGGACAAATTTCTCGACCGCGGAGCTAAGCAGACTAACAGGGGCGAAATTTATTCCGTCGAAGCTGTAAAGCAAGAGATTGCCTAGAGGATTATCCTCGTTTTTCTTAAGCGGCGCAGTGCTCATATCAGCCATTTTAGTGGCGTTTATATCAAGACTTGAGTTTAAATAGAATTTGCCGTCTTTGGATTTTATGTAGATGAAATTCTTACTTTTAGGCTCTGCGTTAAAAGTGATACTAAGCTCGCCTATATCCATGCTCTCGCCTGATTGCAAGGAGACGTTTTGGCTGCCGACATTGTTTGAAAATAATAGCTCCACGCGCGCGGGAGCCTGCCCGGTCGGATCTTGCACCCATTTTAGCTCGCCGTGTTCTATTAGCTCTTTAAATTTTAAATTTGCGATCCTGCCCTCTACGTCTAGATTGAGATCGAAGTTCATCCGTCCTGCGCCGTTTAAAAATTTGCTCTCGTCAGCGGATATAAACTCGCCATCACTGCCTAAAGTAAGAAGCTGAACGACCTCGTCTTTAGTCGTTACGATCGAGCTCTCGCCGCCCTCTCTTATATGGATATTGCCCTCAAAGCCGAAATATCTCGTCAAAATCGCTCCAACAAGCATAAACAAAAAGCTTGCGTGAAAGATTAGCGCAGGCAGCGTGCGAAGCTTAATCATGCGGTAGCGATAGATATTGTAGGTTAAATTTATTCCCAAAAGCACCATCAGCGCGCCAAACCACGCAGTAGAATAAACCATCGCCCACGCTACTTCCGTGCCGTAAGCAGTCTCTACGAAAGTGGCGATCGCACAGGCTAGCGCCAAAATCAGTAGCATCACTGACGCGCACTCCATACTAAAAAATGTCTTCATTGATTTCCTTTAGATTTAAGAGGGTTTTCAAAATCGCGAGATTTTAGCAAAAATTGCTTAATTTTTCATTTTACGACCTGCAAGCGCACGCCTACTAGCGTAGCGCAAATATGCGTTAAGATGCTTTGATAAAGCGGTAAAATTCTCATCTTGGGCATTCGCGCAGAAATTTAACGGCGCGGGTAAATTTTGTAAAATGCTGCGAAATTTAGTAAATTCTATTAAATTTCGTGCGTCATCTCATCGCGTAATTTCTAATTTAAAATTCCGCTGCGATAAAATTCTATCTCTGCGGAATTCCTTCTTATTGTTTTTTGCCTTGGGTATATGCGAGCTCGCACACGTCGCCCACGGCTTGGTGGCAC
>CAUSEA010000058.1:0-4047 GCA_963530525.1 uncultured Campylobacter sp. | reverse complement strand
ACTACGCTTTTGGAGGGCGATTTTTTATTCGTTAAAAAATTTAGCTACGGCATCCCGACCCCGCATATTCCCTTTGTAGAGTGGCAGGTGGCTCCTGATAGCGACGGCGACGGGCATATCATCCGCGGCGAGGGTCCGAAGCGCGGCGACATCGTAGTTTTTCGCTATCCGCTTAATGAAAAAATGCACTTTGTAAAGCGAAATTTTGCCGTAGGCGGCGACGAGGTGATATTTGATCTGAATAATTTCTACCTTCGTCCGCATGAAGGAGATGAGTTCATTGCCGCGAACTATGATGCTCGCGATATTGTGATTTTGGGAGGCGAAAAATATGTTAAAGAGCCGTATAAATTTAAGGGCATTCACTACGACCCTAATGCTAGAAACTCAATGCTAACAAATGTCAAAATCGCACTTGAGAAGGGTGAGCTTTCTATGAAGCCCATTAGTCTAAGCGAAATTCCTCATAGCTTTGAAGCTGCGGGGATAAGCTTCAATGCCTTTTACATCAAAGTGCCGCAGGATGAGTATTTTATGATAGGAGATAATCGAAATAATTCCGCCGATAGCCGCTTCTGGGGTCCGGTACCTTATCGTCTGATCGTCGGCAAGCCTTGGTTTACATATTTTAGTATCGATGCCGATCGCAAGATCCGCTGGGAGCGAATCGGGCGCTTCGTCGATACCTTGCAAAACGACGAGAATTTAATCTACGAGCAAAAATAAGGAGCGGCAATGCAAATAAATAAAATTTTCATAGCGAGCGATCATGCGGGCTTTCGTGCCAAAGAGCAAGCCAAAAAAGCGCTCGCCGCTTTAGGTTACGAAGCGGTCGATCTTGGCACGCATAGTGCCGAAGCGAGCGTAGACTATCCCGATTTTGCGGGCACGTTGGCGGATAAAATTTTAGCCGAATGTGAAGCTTGTGCGCGAAGTGAAAATTTTAAAGAAAACGACGGCAAAAATTCCGCTGCAGCCGCGGAAAATTCCGAAGCAGGCGGCAGTGAAAATTTCGGCGCGAGTATAAACGGCCGCGGAAATTTTAACGACGCCGTACAATGCAGCGGGAAAAATGAAAATTTTAACGTTGTTAAAAACGCTAGTCGTCAAAATTTTAACGCTAGCGAAAGCATGACTACCTGCGTAAACGCAGCCGTAAGCCAGAATACGAGCAAAGATAAAATTTTAAATTCCACCGACTACGGCATTTACGGCGTTTTGATTTGCGGTACGGGTATCGGCATCAGCATCGCCGCAAACCGCCACGCTCACATCCGCTGCGCGCTGTGTCATGACGCGACGAGCGCTAGACTAGCTAGAGAGCACAACGACGCCAACGTCCTAGCCTTCGGCGAGCGATTGATGGGCGCGCTGGTGATTGAAGATATGATTAGGGCGTTTTTCGGCACCGATTTTGCGGGCGGTAGGCACATTAAGCGCGTCGCAAAGCTAGGTGCTTGCGGCAGTGCGAATTGCGCGCATGGATTTGACGAAGAAAATTCCATTCAGAATTCCGCTCAAAATTTTGCGGAACAAAACTGTGGCGCTAATTTAAATGGGCGGAATTCCAAATCAAACTTCGGCGGTAAAAATCCTTCTTACAAAAATTCCATCGGCACGGATTCCGCGTCAAATTTTGCGCGGAGCTTTAACGATAAAAATTCCTTTTTTACCGGCGAGAATTCCTTGATAGGCTTTTGCGGTGTACGTCATATAGATTTAAATTCTACGCACGCAAAGATAATCTTTGATGGGAAAACTCCATTGGATAAAAATTCCACTAGCACAAATTCTACGTTGAATTTTACGCGCGAGAGCGTTTGCGAGAAAAATTTTGCTCAAAAAGCTAGCCGCAAGGATTTTGTCGGTTTTAACCCCACAATTATAAATTCCAAGGTTACAAATTCCTTCTGCATGAGCGTTAAGCCAAAAAGCATGAATTGTGCCAGTGTGAGTTTAAAAGATGAGAATTCTGCTAGTGTGAGCGTAAATTTAAAGGAAGCAAATCTTTCTAGTGCGTATTTTAGAGGCATAAATTCTACCTATTTTAGCGCAACCTCCGATACTATGCGCTTTGTAAATCCAAATGAAGGAGGCGAGCAATGAGCGTAGTATTGGGTGCTTTAGCGCTATTTTTTGCAGCACTACTTATTCTATCGATACGAAAAAATTCTAAAATTTACGCCTTACTTCGAAAGAGCGAAGAAAAAATTTCAAAGCTTAAAAGCGATAACGAAAAGCTTAAAACTGCCCTTCGCTTCGGCATTGAGGCCCTGCAAAATGAGGAGAGCGAAAACTGCAGCTTAAAAATCCAAAACGCAAGATTGAAAAGAGGTAAGCTATGAAAAGTCTAAGCAGCGAGCAAAAAAGCTATTTATTTCGCTCGATCCGCACCGTGCGCGACTTCCCAAAGCCCGGTATTTTGTTTTACGATATCACGACGCTCGTAGGCGATCGCGAGGCGTTTAATTTCCTGCTTGATCATCTAGCCGAGCGCTACGCTGATTACGGACTTGATTACATAGTAGGCATAGAAAGTCGCGGATTTATTTTTGCAGCGGCGCTTGCGGCGAGGTTGAGGGTTGCTTTTGTGCCGATTAGAAAGCCAAAGAAGCTTCCTTATATCACGATTTCGCAAAAATACAGCCTTGAATATGGCTTCGATCAGGTCGAGATGCATGTGGATGCATTCTCCGGCGTGCAGGATGCCAAGGTGCTGCTAATCGACGATCTTATCGCCACCGGAGGCACCGCACGGGCGGCATTAGATCTCATCGCGCAGACGCAGGCTAAGTGCGTCGAGGCGTGCTTTTTATTAAATTTGCGCGAGTTAAACGATCTAGGCGAGTTTTCGCGACGCACAAACGTTTATTGCGTTTTAGAGGCGTAATTTTGGAAGAGCTACTTAAAAATTTATTACAAGAATACCACCAATACGCCTATATCGTGCTTTTCGTCTGGTGTATTTTAGAAGGCGAAATCGCGCTGATTTTAGGCGGCATAATGGCGCACGAGGGACATATAAATTTGCCGCTAGGTATCTTTGTAGCGGGCCTTGGGGCATTTTGCGGCGATCAGTTTTATTTTTATATCGGTCGCTACAACAAAAAATATATCAGTAAAAAGCTCGCGGCGCAGCGCCGGAAATTTGCGATCGCGCACCTACTTTTGCAACGCTACGGCTGGCCGATAATTTTAATGCAGCGCTATATGTATGGCTTTCGCGTCATCATCCCGATGAGTATCGGCATCACTCGCTACAGCGCAAAGAAATTTGCGATTATCAATCTTTTTAGCGCTTGGTGCTGGTCGGGTGCGACGATGGTTTTGGCGTGGTATTTTGGCGAGGAGATCTGGAGCGGGCTGCGGCTAATCGAGCAACACTGGTATTTTGCGATACCTATCATAGGCGGAATTTTATATCTATTTTTTAGGTTATTTAAACGTATGGAAAATCACTTTATGAACTCACGAAAGGAACGAGATGAAAGTAAAACTGCTAGATCGTAAAATTAACGAGATAGAGGCGGATTTTGAAGTTATTTTAGTTGTGGATAAAAATTTAAATCACGAATTTATTAAAGACACGGATAAGTTTGCGCTTTTTAATTACAAAGGCGAGGGCAATCTGCTGCTTGCCGAGAGCGGACGGCTGTACGTGGGGATCAAAGAGCTTAGCTTCGATAGGCTGCGAGCAGCGCTTGCGAGCGCATACAACGCGCTTAAGGGCTACGCGATTAAAAATTTTAAAATCGCCTTTTACAAATGCGGCTGCGACCGCAGAAGCACGATGGCGATGGTCGAGGGCGTGCTTTTGGGCGGCTATGAGTTTAATAAATACAAAAGCGATAAAAAAAGCTCCGGCTTGAATGAAATTTTAATCTCTACGCAGGAGTACGGCGGCGGTAGCCCCGATGTGCAAAAGATGAACTGCGGCGTGCAGCAGGGCATCGTGATGGCAAACGCCGCAAATTTTGCGCGCGACGGCGTCAATGAGATCCCTGAAATTTACACGCCCGAAAAGATGGCGAGCGAGGCTGAAATTTT
>CAUSEA010000057.1:0-4156 GCA_963530525.1 uncultured Campylobacter sp. | reverse complement strand
AATTAGAAATTTGTGTTTATCGTTAGAAAATAGAATTTTAAATCTACATCCTTTTGATCCCGAGCAAGTATGTTGCTGCATAGCGACATGGTTTATTAAAAATAAAATTTTGTTTCTTATGAAAGAATACGACGGCTGCGGTTTGGACGAGCTGTTAAAGTTAAATTTTAAAGATTATCCGACCGAGCTATCGATTTACGGCGACGGAAAAGCGAAGGATCTCTTTGGCGCAAAGATCATCAAATTGGACAAATATCGCTTGATAAATAAAATTAGAGCGCTGAAAGATCAAAAGAGTTTAAGACTAGTCTACGAGGAATTAAACTCGATTATATCCGATAGTTTGGTAGTTAGCGTGGATTTGGACTTGGCGTGCAAATGCCCGCAATGGTCGCCTAGCGATTACAGAGTTATGTTAAACGAAGCGACGGACGAAATCGTTTTTGCCTGTATAAACTGCGAGAAGAAATTTTATTCGCATACTCTTACCGAGTGCCAAATAGATTGTAATCTTGCTATTCCTAAACGCGAATATTTTATCAATTAACTATTTCAATCATTTCTTTTATAGCTAACTTTGGTAGCCAAGAAAGAAGCGGGCGGCAAGGGCTCAAATTATTAACCCAATCCAAACTTAACCCGCCCTGCGCATTAAATTCGCAATAAATTTACGTCACGACGCCTGGGCATTGCCAAGCCCGAGCGCCGTTAAATTTCAAATTTAAAACTGTCCAAAAAGATCGTTCAGTGCCTCGCTAATGCTTGGATGCGTAAAAATTTGGTTTTTGAAAAAGTCAGCCTTCGCGCCCAGCGCCATTGCGATCGCCAGCTCATTAACGATCTCGTGCGCGTTTACGCAGTGAAGCGCCGCGCCTAAAATTTCGCCGCTAGCCGCGTCCACGACCGCTTTCATCATTCCCTCGTCGTGCGCTACGACCTTGGCACCCGGCACCGCCGCCATCGAAAGCTTTAGCACCTTGATCTCGCGTCCGCTCGCTCTTGCTTTGCGTTCGCTAAGGCCGATGCGAGCTAGCGGCGTGCGGGTAAACAGCACGCTTGCATGCGGTGCGCGGTTTTTCGTAGTGCGCGCGCCGTCTCCGAAAAGCGCGCTAAAAATGATCCTAAAATCGTCTAAGCTCGTGTAGGTAAACATCTCGCCGCCGCGCACGTCGCCTGCCGCGTAGATGCTCGCAGCCGAGCTTTGCAGATGCTCATTCGTGATGATATTGCCGTACACGTCCGTCTGCACCCCCGCAGCGGCTAAATTTAGCTCGCCAGTATTTGCGCGACGACCAAGGGCGTATAAAAACGCGTCCGCCGCGACCGCCTTGCTCTCGCCCGCGAGGTTAAATTTGAGCTCGCCGCCCTTTAAACTCAAAAACTCGCAGCCCTCGATAATCTCTACGCCTTGGGCCTCTAGAGCGGATTTGACGCTGGCAGCCACGTCCTCATCCTCGTTTTTCATAAATTTCGAGCGCATAAGCACGCTAACTTTCGAGCCGAATCCCGCAAACATCGAAGCAAACTCAAGCCCGATAAATCCGCCGCCGATGATTACTAGATGCTTCGGCAGGATCTTTAAATTTAAAATTTCTTCGCTACTATAAGCGATCTGCGAGCTTACCTCAAAGCTAGGCTCGACCTCCCTCGAGCCCGTATTTACGACGATCGTTTCTGCCGAAATTTCACGCGTTTGTCCGTCGGGGCTTAGCACGAGCACGGAATTTGCGCTCGTAAATGAGCCCTCGCCGTCGATTACATCGATATTCGGGTTATCCTTTAGCATTGCTAAATTTTTCGCCCTCAGCGCCTCTACGAGCTCGTCCTTTTTCTGCATGCTCAGCACGAAATACTCTCCGAGCACGCTGAAATTTACGAAGCCAGCTTCCTTGCTCGCCGTAACTAGCCGCTTGGTTGGGATGCAGCCTACGTTGATGCAGGTGCCGCCGTACATCTGCGGCGAGCGCTCGATGAGAGCGACCTTTTTACCGAGCGCGGCGGATTTTACGGCAAGGGTTTTGCCCGCTTTGCCAAAGCCGATTACGATGACGTCATAATCCATTTTTAATCCTTTTGATCTGAAATTTCGCAGGATTATAAGAGGTTTTATTAAATTTAAAATCTGAGTGGCACAAATTTAAAGGCCCAGGCAAGAGGCGCGAAATTCCACGATGAAATTTTAACTGCAGCACGGAATTTAATACGGAAAATAAAAATTTCAGCCTAATCGTTTCAAAAATTTTGCATCAATAGAATTAAAATTTTAAGCGCGGGATATGCGGCGTTTTATAGTGCTTGATAACAGATAGAATCAAATTCTAAGCCCCAAACCGCTCATAAAATTTAGAAGTGCGAAAAATGCGGAATTCGCGCTGTAAAATTCCGCCATTAGCGCTTTTTTACGCCGAGCAAAAACATATCGATGCGATCCTTGATTAGCTCGCTCGCTTTGAAATTTAGCTTTTCGTCGAAAAATAGCAACCTGCTAAAATGCGGCTCTCTAAGTAAAAAGCAAAAATATAGCGCTAGGCTTTTTGCCGTGCGTCCGGGCGCAAACTCGTCCGAATGCGCCGCCAAATACTCATCCAGCGCATTCGGCGAACCTAGCACGCCGCTTTTTAAAAAGATTTTTGGGCTCTCGCTAAGCGCGCCGTTAAAGCCGCTGAAAAGTATCAGTCGGTAGAATTTTATCGCCTCTGGAGCGAAAAGAAATTCCAGATAAATCCCTGCAAACTCCTGCAGATACTCGCGCAATTTTAGGTCTTTATTGATTCGCATGCGCTCGTTCATTCGCTCATCAAGCTTTTTGCTTTGCAGTTCGATGATGCGCAAAAATAGGCTTTCTTTGTTATCAAAATACTTATAAACCGACGATAGCGAGCCGCCGCTAAGCTCGATGATATCGCTTAAGCTCGTAGCCTCGTAGCCTTTGGCTAAAAACAGCTCCAGCGCCGCGTCTAAAATGAGCTTGCAGCGAATTTCGGATTTTTTATATTTAGGCGATTCGGGCATTTCGCCTCCTTTGAAATACTAAAATTTTTTGTAAGTGTATAAAAAATATACTTAATTAAGCAACATTATTGGGCTAAAATTCTAAAAGTTTAGCAAAAAATAATTTTGCGCGGCTTTGCAAGCGAAGTGAAATTTTATATCGTGCGGGCGCAAGCGAGCGGAATTTATCGCGCGCCGGCTGCGGTAAGGCGGAATCTATCTTTGTAAACGAAGCGTTTAATGCCTATTTTAGGCAAATTTAGCAATAATTACCTAAAACGCTAAAAGGCATCTTTGTATGAAAAAAGTCTCGATCGGCGAAGCAGCCGAAATTTTAGGAATTTCAAAAGAAGCCGTCTACAACCGCATCCGCAGAAATTCCTTGCGCGCCGAGGAAAGCGGCGGCGTACGCTACGTGCTTTTAGATGATGAAATGCAAAGCGAGCCCGCTTCGCAGAGCTCTTCGAAAAGCTCGCGCTCTGGCGGCACAGCTGGCACTCAAAGCTTCATCGACTATCTCATCAAAGAAATCTCCGAGCTAAAAGGTAAAATCGAAGCACTGCAAAGCGATAAGGACAGACTTCACAAAGAAAAAGAGGAAATTTTAATCGCCTCGAAAGATGAAATCAAGCTGATGTATAAAGAGCGCGACGAGAAGCTCAGGTATTTTTTATCATTTTTCGACAAACCGCTGCTTTCGAGCAAAAGTCGCGAGGCCAAACCCTATGATGTCGAAATCAAAGAAAAAGCCTTCGATCGTAGCGAATGGACGAGCCTTGCAAAATTCGTAAAATCGCTCAAACGCAAAAAACGCCTTAAAGCGCAAAGCTTAATCATCGAAAATATAGGCAAAAGTGAGTTTATCCGCGTCGAGGGAAATGAACTTTTGATAAATCAAAGCTTAGATATAAAATCATTGAAAGGAAAAAAATGAAACTACGCAAAATCGCGGCATACGCGCTAGCTGGAGGCTTCGGCCTCGTTATGGCGGGCTCGCTAGCGGGCTGCGACGACAAGGAGCAGGAGCAAAACGTCCGCTTGCAAGAGGGCGCGCTCGTGCGGCTCGAAGAGGTCGCGCCGGGAAAATATAAAATTTTAGAGGAATTTCCGAGCGAAAAAACCCAGATCATCTTAAGATCGCTCGACGGCACGGAGAGAATTTTAA
>CAUSEA010000056.1:0-4401 GCA_963530525.1 uncultured Campylobacter sp. | reverse complement strand
ACGGCGCAAAGCCCCTTAAATTCCTCAAACGAACAGATCCAGATGCTAGCATCGCTCGGCGCTTGATGCAGCCTAGGGCTGTGAGGCGGCATCTGCTCGGTGACGATAACGCCGATCTGCGCGCCCTCGCCTATCATATCGTCTTTGAGTTTGTCGATCCATTTAGGCTCGAAGCTTTTCGTGCGCTTGCTCTCGTATAAAATTTTACCGCAGCCAGCAAACTCCCTCGTATGCACCATCTGCACGCAGTCTGCGCCGCGCGCGCCCTTTTTGACCTCATCTATCTCGTCCAAAGGAAAATTGAGCCGCAGATACTCCTGCAGCGCAAGCTCCTGCACCTCGCCCTGAAGCTGCTGCGAGCCCACTTCCGAGCGGCGCTTGAGCTCGTTTATTTGGTCGATTAGGCTTTGGATCTGTTCATCTTTTTGGCGGAATTTCAGCTCGTTTTCCTGCGAAATTTGCTTCGAAAGCCGCTCGCGCTCTTGGTTTACGCGGTTGGTTAGCTCGATCTCTGATTTGGCTTTATTCTCGGCTTCAAGCTCGCTAAATTTACGCTTTTGCGCCTCCATTTCGGCCTTTATTAAATTTAGCTCGGAAATTCTTTGCGATTTTTCTTGCAGCTCCTTTTGTAAAATTTCAAATTTCGCCGCGTTTTCGCTCTCGATCTGCTGTTTCTCTTCCAATAATTTTTGAGAAGATTGTTCTATAATCATCTTAATCTGCTCATCTTTATCGCGAATCTTAAGCTGATTTTCTTCCAAAATTTCTTTTATTCTATTTGAAATTTCAAGCTCTGTTTTTGCTTTATACTCAGTCTCAAGTTCTAATTTCGCACGCTTTTCTTTATCTAACTCTGCCTTAATTAAATTTAACTCACTCACCTGTTTAGATTTTTTATTAAGCTCTTCGTTTAAAGCTTTTATCGTCGCTTGATTTTCTATCGCAGCCCACTCTTTGCTTTCTTTAACTAATTTTTCGCGCTCTGCACTAATACCCAAATTTATACCCGCTTGTATTTTCTCATTAACGGCATTTTCGCGTGCTTTCAAGGCATTGTCCGCCTTAATATATGCTAAGCGCTTTTCGTTTAACTCGGTTTCAAATGCTTGCCGATCGACTAACTTTTGCTTTTCGAATTCTTCTTTTTTGCGCTTATAATCCATCTCTAAACGAGCGCGTATTTCATGCTCCATAACATTGTCTATATCGATCTGCGAGCCGCAGTGCGGGCACTTTACGTTAGCCATTTTTGCTTCCCAAACTCTGTTCTTTCATCTTTTCAAATTCCTGCGAAATTTGCGCAGCATTGGGCTCATCCGCCATCTTATCGAGCACGGAGTTGTAGCGATTTACGAGCAATATCGCAAGCGCCGAAAAGCAAAAGCCCGGCAGCAGCTCGTAAACGATCGCCGAAAGCCCCGATAAGATCCAGCAAATGACCGTAATACCGCCTACGAGCATACCCACCAAAGCCGAGAGCGCACTCATTTTTTTAGAATACAGGCTGAAAAGCAGCACCGCTCCAAAGCTCGCGCCAAATCCCGCCCAAGCGTTTCCGACGACGTTTAGCACCGTATCGTTTGAGCCGAACGCCAAGATCGCGGCAACCGCGGCGATGATCACGACGGCGATGCGGCTGCTTAGAGTCTGCGTGCGCTCGCTCACCTCTTTTTTATAAAACGCGAAGATAAAATCCTTCGTAACGGCACTCGCGCTTACCAAAAGCTGGCTTGAGATGGTGCTCATAATCGCCGCCAGCACCGCAGAGATTATAACGCCTAAGATAAATGGGTGAAAGAAAATTTTACCGAGCTCTAGGAAAATTTTTTCTGGGTCGTCTATGCTAAGGCCTTTCTGCGAAAAATAGACAAAGCCGATCAGGCCGCTAAGCATCGCGCCTACTAGTCCTAGCACCATCCACGAAATTCCGATGCGGCGCGCGCTATCAAGCTCGCGCGAGCTTCTAATCGCCATAAAGCGCACGATGATATGCGGCTGACCGAAGTATCCAAGCCCCCAAGCAAGCAAGCCCAAAACGCCCAAGAAGCTTTGATTGTAAAATAGATCGAGGTGGCTCGCGCCATATAGCCGCACCTGCGCAAAAAAGGAGCTGTCCGCAGGGATCTGCAGCGCGCGGTAAGAAAACAGAGGGATTAAAATAAGCACCGCAAACATCAGCGCCCCCTGAAACGCGTCGGTGATCGCGACGGCCTTAAATCCGCCGAAAAAGGTATAAAACACGACGATTAAGATCGTAGCGATCGCGCCGTATGTAAAATTTAGCCCGAAAAAGCTCTCAAATGTCTTGCCACCAGCGATGATGCCGCTGCTAACATAGAGCGTAAAAAATATGATGATCAAAAGCCCCGAGATGATGCGAAGCGTCTTAGTGCGGTCTTTGAAGCGGTTTTCTAAAAAATCCGGGATCGTGACGCTGTCGCTTGCTACCTCGGTGTAAATTCTAAGCCTTTTTGCAAGAAATTTATAGTTGCACCACGCGCCCACGCAAAGCCCTAGAGCTATCCAGATATTGCAAATCCCCGTTGCGAACATCGCGCCCGGCACTCCCAAAAGCATCCAGCCGCTCATATCGCTAGCGCCCGCGCTAAGTGCCGTTACGAATGGGCCCAGGCGGCGATTATCGAGCAGATACTCACTTAAGCTCGCATTCTTGTCATAATAATACCTACCTATAAAAATAAGCGCGCCGAAATATATCGCGATTGCGCAATAGGTCCAAAAGCTCATCGTTGCCTCCTTTTAAAAAAGCTAATTTTACTCTATTTCAAATAAAATTTTACTTTCGGAATTTAGCCAGATTTTAACGAAATTTTAGTATTCTTGCCGTTTAAATTTTAAGAAAAAGGCGCCTTGGTTGAACGAGAAAATTTTAAAGGTCGTATTTGTTTTGACTGTAATCGCCGTGGGACTTTATTTCACCTATCCCGAACTGAGCGAAGCGCAAAAAATTTCATACGCCAAAAGCTACGGCATCACTCTTATTTTGACCTCCGGCGGCATCGTGATCGGTATCGCATTAGGATTTATGCTGGCATTTTTAAAATTTCTAAACAATAAATTTCTAAGCTTCATTATCGACGAATACGTAGACATCATCCGCGGAACTCCAATCGTTATCCAGCTGATGGTGTTCGTGTTTATTATCTTTGCTACGTGGAGCAATAATATCGCAGCTGCGATCTTTGCGCTGGGGCTTAATAGCTCAGCTTACGTCGCGGAGATCGTGCGCGGCGGCATAAATAGCGTCGATCGCGGCCAGATGGAAGCCGCGCGTGCGATGGGTCTAGGCTACGGCACAGCGATGAAAGAGATCGTCTTTCCGCAGGCGATAAAAAACATTCTGCCTGCGCTTGCGAATGAGTTTATTAGCCTTTTTAAAGAAACCTCGGTCGTGGGTCTCGTAGCAATCACCGATCTTACGTTTTTTTCAAAAAGCATGCAGGCTGCGCTTTATACCGTCCAGCCGATACTTTTTGCCGCAGTGCTTTACTATGCAAGCGTGAAATTTTTCTCGTTTTTAGTAAAAATGCTAGAAAGTAGGTTAAACCGCAATGATTGAAATATCAAATTTAACCAAATCCTACGGCAATTTATCGGTGCTAAAAGGAATTTCAAAGACCATAAATAAAGGCGATATCGTAGCGATCATCGGTCCAAGTGGCGGCGGTAAATCAACCTTTTTGCGCTGCTTAAATTTGCTTGAAATTCCAAGCGGCGGCACTATTAAAATAGACGGCGAGGATATTACCGATAAGCGCACTGATATTAATAAAATTCGCCGCAAGGTAAGCATGGTGTTTCAGCATTTCAACCTCTTTGCAAATAAAAACGTGCTGGAAAATTTAACTCTAGCGCCCATAAAAGCGGGTATCTATACTAAAGAACAAGCCTACGCAAAAGCAGAGGAGCTGCTGCAAAAGGTCGGTCTTAGCGATAAGGCCTATACTTATCCGCACAAGCTTAGCGGTGGGCAAAAGCAACGCATCGCAATCGCTAGAAGTTTGGCGGTAAATCCGGACGTGATTTTATTCGATGAGCCCACTTCGGCACTAGATCCTGAGATGATCGGCGAGGTGTTAGGTATAATGAAAGAGGTCGCCAAAGAGGGCATTACGATGCTTGTGGTAACGCACGAGATGGGCTTTGCACGCAATGTCGCGAATAGGATTTTTTTTATGGAGGGCGGCAAGATCGCTGTGGATGATACGCCTAAAAACGTATTTGAAAATCCGCAAAATCCGAGATTGAAAGAATTTTTAAATAAAATTTTAAACCACTAAAGGAGAGGGAAATGAAAAAATTTATGAGATTTTTAGTTGCGGGCGCTTTGCTTTGCGGTTCGCTAGTCGCTAAAGACATCACCAAAGATACGCTCATCGT
>CAUSEA010000055.1:0-4715 GCA_963530525.1 uncultured Campylobacter sp. | reverse complement strand
GCGGGCTAAATCTCAACTCATATTCGGTCATCGTTTTTAGCATCGTATGCGCCGTGATCGCTAGAAATTTACTGACGAAAAATTTAGCGTAGTCGCAGCGCTGATAATTCATACGCTGCAAATCTGAATAGACGGGCGCGACGATGATGGTCCAAGAACCTGCTGTCGCGAATAGACTGAGCGCAGTAGGTCGCATCGCTAGGCTAGAGCAGATCGGCAGGGATATGCGCCTAAGCTGATCGTTGGTAAATTTAAGATAAAATTTCGCCACTTTAACCAAAGGAGAAAACATGGGTTTACTTTCATTCGTAGCTGAAGCAGGCAAGAAACTACTAGGTCTAGGCGATGACGCTAAATCCGTAAAAGACGAGATCGCCGCCAATCTCAGCTCTACGCCGGTAGAGGGGCTAGAGGTCGAGGTACAGGGCGACACCGTCAAAATCAGCGGCAACGCAGATAAGGAAACTCTCGAAAAAGCAGCCCTCATCGCGGGCAACACCGCGGGCATTAAAAACGTGCAGATCGAGGGCATTAGAGAGGATAGCGCCGAGAACTACTACACCATCGTAAAGGGCGATAACCTATCTAAAATCGCGAAGAAATTCTACGGCGACGCGAATAAATACAAGGTTATTTTCGACGCCAACCGCGAGGTTATCAAAGACGCGAACCTCATCTATCCGGGGCAGAAGATCAGAATTCCAAAAATTTAAAGCTTACCGCTTTTGAATGCTGCGGCTTGATTTTGCAAGCCGCGGATTTTATTTTTGCGCGTGTTGTGCTGCGTTTTGCGCGAGCCGTGATTTTATCAGCCCGCGGCGCAGCGCGACTTTGGCGAGCCAAAATTTTACGAGTTAGCGAGGCGCCGCGGTTTTTTACGCTTTGCAGAGTATGATTTTACAGACTGGCAGCACGGCGTGATTGTGTGAGCTATGGATTTTACAGACTGCGGACTTACGAGCCGCGGATTTGCTTTTGCGAGACGGGTTTTGATTTTAAGCCTTAGCGCAGTTTTGCGAGCCTGTTGCAGCGGATAGTGGATTATTTGCCGCACTTGCGCGCCGCTGCCCTATTTAAGAACATATAAAACGCTTTGAAATTCTATTTATAAAGAGCTAAATTTGGATAAATTTAAAGTCAGCACTCCGCTAAAAAAGACCGAAACTAGGGATTACGACAAATATCCGATAACCATCAAAGACAACGCGATAGAGATGATAAAGCTATATCTACCGTTTCTATTTCTTTTAGATATTATTTCATACCTCTCCCCGTATAGACATCCCGGAGAGCTAACCAGGCGACCAAAAGAGTTCGGAAGCTGCTATATTAAATTTAAAAATTCCGCCATAGAGTATTTTTCTACGAAGAAAAATTTAGTCCTATTCGAAATAAAATTATCAAATATATTAGGAATAAAACGAACCTTCGGGCCTTCCGAATTTCAATCACCGATTGCTACAAAAAAGTTTGGATTTTGCGTCGTTATGATCTACTTCGTTTTAATGTCCACGGTTTTTTACTTTAAAGGCTATGCGATAGCCCCATTTATAGTACCGATAGCATTGGGGCTCGGCATACTCCCGCTACTGATTTTTAGATTGATTAACGGGCTAGGGCTTGGACTGAATATGCTAAGCGGCGATAGTTTGATTATCTTTGATAAGCACTTCATCATCGACGTCTCGATTTTAACGAGCAGGGAATACCAGGAATTAAAGACCTATTTTCTGCTAAAAACGGGTAAAAATTTAGACAAAATCCAGCCGCAAATTTTTATATAAGCTAGGAGTAAAGAGCAGAATTTTAGACGTAAAGCAAAAATTTGATAAGCAGCTATGCGATAAACGTTTAGAAGATAGCCTCGTATGAAATCAAAATTTAATAAAGAGCTAGACGGACAAGATTATCTTTTAAGAGTTAAAGATTTTTAGCAAAAATACCGCTCAAATTTTATTAAATCCAAATCCTCACATTCAGTTTTAAAATTTTAACGATACTCAAAAAGTTTAAAATTTCGCTCTTTATCTCGCTTGCGGGGTCGCGGCGCAGCACGCTTTCATAGACGCTAGGCTCGAAATTATCGCGCCCGGTGTGCACGAAAATATGGATCCGCCGCTCTCTGATGCTCGCCCAGATCTGCGCCCCGAGCGCGTCGCCCACCGCCAAAAACTGCTCCATAAATGCGGGCGTTAGCACGTACATCGCGTTTTGCGGCTCGTCGCTAAGCACCTTGTAGCGCGCGGCAAACTCCACGTTGTCCATCGCAACGGGCTTTAGACCTACGTGCTGTTTATTTTGTATCTCGCGCGGATAGATGAAAACGGGCGCGATGATGCGTTTGTTAAATTCCGCTACGAAAAACGCCCCCACGAGCTCGTGCTGTAAATTTTGATGAAAAAAGCTCACGTCGCTAAACTCGAAGCTCACCCCCTGCCACGCGCCGCCTACGCGGTCATTGCCGCGCAGATTTTCGATGAATTCGAACAGATCGCTCTGCACCACGCGCCAAAAAGGCACGCTGCCGTAGGAGACGTATTCGTAGCCGAGCTCGCGCACGAAAGGCGCCAGATAGTGCTGCTTATAGCTTTGGCGGTACCGCCCGGTAAAGATCTCTTGCATGCTTCTTACGCAGAGCGCGTAAAGCCGCGCTGCTAGCCACACCCCAAGCGCAAGCGCGGCCAAGCCTATCAGCGCTTGCGGCAAGGCTGCGGAGTATTTGAAGATCAAAAATGAGATCGCGACCGCGCCGAACTTTAAGATATTTTCCGTGCCGATGAGATCCTTTTGCCAGCCGTTTAGATGCACCTCGCGCAGGCTCACGGCGAGCGAGACGATCGCCAGCAGCATAAGCATCGTCGCGCTAGAGCTCTGCACGCCCTGCCTGCGCACAAAATATGCGATAGCGCCAAATACCGCAAACAAGGCGATCGTGCTTACGACGACGATAAACTTTAGCTGCTCCACGTGCTTTTTGGCGTCCAGTCGCAGGCGCTCCAAATCGTAAATAGTCAAAATTTCGCCCTTCTTTCAATTTGCTCGCAATTTTAGCGAAATTCTAGGAATTTTGGAATTTCAAAGCTCACTCGTGCGCGAAAACAGCGCAGCGTTAGCGAAACTTGTTATCTGCAAATTTTCGCTAGATAGCGTGCTTACAAAGAGCTTTCGCAAGGTGGACGGCCCGCATGCAGGCATTAGCGCCGAGGATATCGTAAGCGCGATCGCAGATTTTGCGCGCGAGTTTCGCGGCGAGCTTGATATCGAAATCCTAGTCGTGCGTGGGCTAAACGACACACAAGAGGATTTTGTGGCACTGAATGCGGCTTTAGCTCGCATCAATCCGCACCGCGTCGATCTCGGCACGATCGATCGCCCGCCCGCATACCGTGCAGAGGGGGTGAGCGAGGCGCAGCTGCGCTACCTGGCCACTTTCATCGAAAATCAAAACGTAAATATAATCGCTGCACCCAAATACGCAAGCGAACGGTTAAGTTTTAGTGAGGACGAGATATTGCATACTTTGGCACGTCGTCCGCAGCGCACGAGCGACGTGGAGGCGATGTTTGACGAAGCGAGCGCGCAGCTTTTAAAGCGCCTTGTGGATGCGGGCAAGGTTGTTTTTAAAGGCGGCTACTATAAAATCGCCAAGAAATAGCGACGGAATTGCGAGGTAGAATTTCGTTTCGTAATTTAATGGCAAAATTTTATCGAGATTTCGCAGGTTGAATTTTCGTCCAAATTTGCCGACAAAGTGGTGCGCCTAAGACACGGCAAGCTCGATCGAATAGAGCTTTTGGATCAAAGCACGATGAAACATCATCTAGGCTCGCAGGATAAAATTTTAGATCGCGGTCCAAACAAAAGCGCTTCGCAAAGCTCTAGCGCCGAAGCTGCGAGCGAGCAAAATCCCGCCTCGCAAAATTCTGGCGGCGAAGATCAGAGTGCCGAAAATTCTAATGGCAAAAATTCCGATATTAGAAATTCAGGCGCACAGAATTCCGGTGCATAAAATTTAGCTCGCATGATGAAAAATGAAGCTACGTTAAAATTTAAAAATTTCACCGCCCGCCCGCGCTCTTTTTGGATCCGCACAAAGCTCGCGCGAGCAGGTGCGGCTCTTTGCTACGCACGTCCTGCCGAAGCCGTTTGCCTCGAAATATCAAGCGCCGATGCGAAGCCGAGCGGAGTGAGTAAAAATTTTAAAAGTCTAAATTTTAAAAGCCGAAACACCACGAGCGCAAATTACGACGCAGATCGCGGCATGTGTCACGGCATAAATTCTAATACGGATCGCGATATAAATTTCCGCCCGAATCGCGCCATAAATTTTAAAATTTCAAACGCAAATTTAAAAACAAATTTAGCAGTTTTAAAAGCAGATTTAAGGACGGATTTCAGATTATGAAATTTTTAAATTTAAAAGTTGCCGCCGCCGTGTTTGCGTTGCTGCTCGCAGGCTGCGACGGATGGAAGCACCATCTAAGCAGCGACGGTGCCTCGCTCGCCTCCAAGTTCGACCCCTCCGAGCGCACGCTAAAGATCGAGGGCAATGATAAGCCACTCGTGCTGTTTTTCTACGCAAGTAGCCGAATTTAGAAATTCTGAAATTTTAAAATTTAGATAAAATTCTACGATTTGGAATTTTGATAAAATTCCGTAACTACCAGCTCCCGCTAGCACCGCCTCCGCCGAAACTTCCGCCGCCCCCACTGAAG
>CAUSEA010000054.1:0-5319 GCA_963530525.1 uncultured Campylobacter sp. | reverse complement strand
CACTATTATTTCAAACTAAAATTTAATGTCCTGCTCAGCGCTTGCAAAAAGCAGTTGCCTGATCGCCTCTTTACCTGCTTCGGTACTAAGCCCCGCCAAATTTAGCGGCGCGCTAAGGCTGTAATTTATGCGCGAAAACGGCTTTGGCAACACCATCTCGTCCCAGCTACGAAATTTCCAAAAACTGCTCGCTTCGTAATTTAGCGCGTAAATGTCTAAGTTTAGCCGCTGCGCAAGGATCACAGCACCGTCGGCGACGCTGTGAAGCGGGCCGCGCGGCCCGTCGGGAGTGATGATGACGTCTGTGCCGTTTTTTATCTCCTTGATCGCGCCCATAAGGGCTCGCGCGCCGCCCTTAAAGCTGCTGCCGCGAATCGCGCCGATACCGAAATGCGAGATCACGCGCGTGATTATCTCGCCGTCTTTGTGATCGCTGATGATGACCTTGGCGCGCCTCTTGCTGCCGAAATCCCGCAGCCACCAGCGCCTATAAGCAAAGCTCATCATCGCTAGTCTTCCGTGCCAAAACACGACGACGCAGGGCTTTTCGGGCAACTTCGTGGGGGTAAATTTAACCCTGCACGTTAAAAAAATACACCAAATCAGGATAAAAATGAGATATTCGGCGATGCGGAAAAACAGCCGCTTTTTAAGCGATAACTTTTCCATAAAGCGCCATTCTGGCGGTCTTTTCGACACGCACTCTGCGCGTTTTGCCTAACAGCTCCTCGCCGCCTTGCGCGCAGATTAGAAAATTTGAAAAGCTTCTACCGCACGCGGTGCCGCCCTCTCGCAGCTCCTCGAAATACACGTCGAAAATTTTATCTTTTTGCGCTCCTGCGATCTCGTCTAAAATTTTAGCGTGAGCGCTTTGTAGCCTGCTTAGCCTTTCGCTTGAAATTTCATCATCCAGCGGCTTTAAGCTTGCTGCCGGCGTGAGCGGTCGTGGGCTAAATTTAAACGAAAAAACCTGCTCGAATCTCACCGCTTCTAACACCTCCATCGTCTCGGCAAAATCCTCCTCGCTCTCGCTCGGATAGCCCACGATGATGTCGGTGCTGATCGCCACGCCCGGGCAGCTTTGGCGCAGCTTAAGCGCGCGGTCTAAATACCACTGCTTGGTATATCCGCGCTTCATATCGCGCAAAACCTTGCTAGAGCCGCTTTGCAAGGGCATATGCATCGATTTGCAAATTTTAGAATTATTACAAAAAACGTCCAAAAATTTATCGTCCATATGCAGCGGATGCGGGCTAGTAAAGCGGATGCGCTCGATACCATCTATCTCGCTAAGCCGCACGAGCAGGTCGCTGAAGTCGATTTTTTCGTGCGTGTTAGAAAAGCGCTTGCCGTAGTTATTGACGTTTTGGCCGAGCAAAAATATCTCTTTGGCGCCGCGAGCGGCGGATCTTTCGGCTTCGCGTAAGATGATTTGAGCGGGGATCGAAATTTCATCGCCTCTAGTCTGCGGCACGATGCAGTAGGAGCACTTTTTGTCGCAGCCGATCATTATGTTTATGAAGGATTTATATGGCGAGCTCGCAAAATCGCCGAATGCAAACTCGCTCTCGTCGTAGTTTATGTCCGTGCTGATAAATTTTGGCGTACGAACGGCTTGCGAAATTTTAGATATGTTTCTGGCGCCGAGTACGAAATCCACAAAGGGTGCGCGCTTAAAAATCTCTCCGCCCAGATGGCTTGCGGTGCAGCCGCAAACGCCGATTTTAGAGCCCTTTTTTCGCGCCTTATCAAAAGCTCCGATCTCGCTAAAGAGCTTATGCACGGGCTTTTCGCGTACGGAGCAGGTATTTATTAAGATCAGATCCGCAATATTTACGTCATCGGTAATCTCGTAATCTTGCTCTTTCAGCTGCGCGATAATGTGCTCGCTATCGCGCACGTTCATCGCACAACCTAGAGTCTGGATGAAGAGGAGTTTGCTCAAAGGATATGCACCTCGTACATATACTCGTTTTCGTTCAGCCCGTATCGCACTATGCGCTGATACACGCTAAAACCCTTAGTATCGAAAAAATCCACCAAAGCGGCTAAATCTTTTTGAGAATTTTCTCTATCCAGATAAAATATTTTCTGTCCGCTCTTTTCTACTTGGGCTTGCAAATCCTCGATCTTAACGCTTTTTGGCTTAGAGGCGAGCTCCGTTCTGGCAAGTTTTAGCTGCATGATCTATCCTTTCATTTATCTTTTTAAATCCGCGAGTTTAGCGAAATTTAGATAATAATTCGTTTAAATAAAAATAAAGTCAAAATTCCATATAATACCGCACTTCAAAATTTAAAATCCAAATTTAGTAGCACGAAATCAAATCTTAAGGAAAATTTATGGAAAAAATCACCGACATCATCGAGTCGATTGCAAATGAAAAGGGGCTTGAGCCCGCAGACGTCAAAGAGCGCGTCAAAACGGCGTTCATCCAGACCGCAAAAAGACTTTTCGGCGAGGAGTATCTCTACGACAGCGAAGTCGATCCGCAAACCAAGCGTGTCAAGCTTTACCAAAAAGTCCACGTTGTCGCGGATGATGATGAGCGGCTCGGCGATCACAACTTCATCGCGCTAAGCGAGGCCAAAAAAATAGGCGAAAACGCAGAGATCGGAGATGAACTAAGCTACGAAATAAATATCGAAAACCTCGGTCGCACGGCTTCCGGCGTGCTAGCTAGAGAGCTGAATTTCCACATCCAAAGGCTGCTTGAAGAGAAAATTTTTGAAAACTATAAAAGCAAGGTGGGCACCCTCACCCACGGCACGGTCACCAAGATCGATCACGACGGCACGACCTACGTAGAGATCGAGGATACGAAGGCTTTCATGCCACAGAAAAATCGCATCAAGGGTGAAAATTTCAAAGTGGGCGACGTGCTGCAAGCCGTCATCAAAAACGTAGCCATCGACAAATCCCACGGTATCAGGCTGGAGCTTTCGCGCACCAGCCCGAAATTCCTAGAAGCCCTACTCGCCGCCGAAGTTCCCGAGATCAAAGACGGCAGCGTCATCATCCAAGCCTGCGCGAGGATTCCGGGTAGGCGCGCTAAGATCGCACTTAGCGCCGTCTCGCCAAACGTCGATCCGGTAGGCGCTACCGTCGGCAAAGGAGGCGCTCGCATCGACGCGGTGAGTAGATTTTTAAGCAAAAATTTGCAAGACGGAAGCGGCGGAGAGAGTATTGATGCGTTTGAATACTCCGCAAGCCCCGAAATTTTGATCACTCGCGCGATGGCGCCCGCGATCGTAAACTCGGTCAAAATAACGCAGGACGGCAAGGCTATCGTCTACGTAAACCCCGATCAAAAAAGCAAAGCGATCGGCAAAAACGGCCTAAATATCCGCCTCGCCTCGATGCTGTGCGGCTGCGAGATCGAGCTTATCGAAACCGGCTTGGCGAGCGAGAAAAAGGTCTCCAAGGAAGAAGGTCTTAAAAATCTCGAAGCGCTTTTCGGCGAGCTGTAGAGACGAAGCGCACTTCGCTTTTTTAAAATTTGGCTATTGCGTGTTTCATCGAATTTACGTCTGACAAATTTTGCGAATTCTACGTTTCGAGGATTTTTATAAAGAAGCACAATTCTATTTTATAGATAAAATTCAACCTTGAAATGAAAATCCAAGAATTCGGTAGTCAAAGAAATTTCATAAATTTAGCTAGTCAAATTTTATAAGTATATGGAATTTATAGTACTTGGAATTTCAAGAATTTTAGTGTCAGAATAAAATTTTAAACTGAAGAATTTTACGACACAAAAATTCTATATCCAATCCTATCTGCACCCGCGCACGTATTTTAATCGACGCGAAATTTTAAAATTTACACAGCGCGCAAAATTCCAGCCCAAGCTAGGTCGTGCCTACCGCTCGTATAAAATTTCGACGCCGCCGTAGTGCCAAAATGCCTTCGGCGCGAGATATTCGCCGCCCAGGACGGCTAAGCTTAGCTTAAAATACTGCGGCGAAAATTCCGTGATTTTAGAGATTTCTTGCTCAAGTAGCGTCGTGCAGTAGAGGTTCGCTTCGCCGCGAGGTCTTAGCGTAAAACCCTCGCCGACGCGCTTAAGTAAAGAGGCGGCTAGGCGCGCCTTTTGCTCCTCGTTTAAAAATTTCATCCGCGCCGCGCCAAAGTCTCGTGCATGCGCCAAAAACTCCCGCATCGAAACGGCCGCGACACCGTCTCGCTCGCCCTCGCCCGTCACGGCGTGCACCACCAAAAGCGGGCGCTCGCGCACGATCATGCCTACGTGCGAGTATTTAAAATTCGTTGCAGTTGCGATTATGCGGCTGTCGGTGATGTCGCCCATGCGAAAGACGAGATCGCCCGTGCGTAGATTTGATAAAATTTCATCCGGCACCCACAGCGGCTCTTTTGCCGTAGGCGCGCGCGTGAGCATCCAAAGCTCGCCGAGCCCGCCTAGAGCGAAGATCAGACAGACGAGAAGCTTTTTGGCTAAAGCGCAACCTTCCATTTGCCGTCTTTTTTGACGAGTTTAACGCTCTCGGTGCGGTTCGTGCCGTTTTTAAAAGACACGACGACTTTCACGAGCGCCGATTTCTCGTCGCTATTTTGCAGCTCGCCCGAGACGCCTTTTAGCCCGTCGCGCTTAGAGGCCTCCTCCTTGCCGGCACCCGCCATTTGCATCAGTTTGCCGTTTATCATCTGCATAGAGCCGTCGTCCGATCTGTCCTTATCGGGTATGTCTATAGCATCCACCAAAGTCTTAGAATCGCCCTCGTATAGGGCTCTGATGAAGTCCTCGGCTACGCCTTTCGGGTCGCTGCCACAGCCCGCTAAAACGAATATCGCAATGAGCGCGAGTAGGAATTTTTTCATAAGCTCTCCTCGTAGAAATTTTGAAATTTTATATACGAGCGGTGAATATTTTTTAAATTTTAACCTTTCTGCTCGGATGGAATTTATATCGCGTTTAGATTTGTGAAAGACGTATTCGGTCGTGCTTTTGCTGAATTAAAATAGAATTTTGCATTCGAAGGAAAACTCGTCTTGCCTCGACAAAATTTTATTTTGCTGAAGCGAAATTTTATAGCAGCTCCTGTGAACCGTGTCTTGCGGCACACCACTCAAACGGCGCCCAAACTCATTCGGTAGCGCGTGAGGCAGGCTTTGCTTGTCAGAACTGAAATTTAGCCATATTTTGCGGCTAAAATTTTAAAATTTAATGTCGCCTCCGCCGGATCGATCGCTTGCGATTTAGCTTTTTGCTGCGACGCTCGCGAAATTATAAGGAAATTTTACCTAAATAGGGCTATAATCCAATAATTCATTTCATAAAGGAATATCATGGAGACATGG
>CAUSEA010000053.1:0-6301 GCA_963530525.1 uncultured Campylobacter sp. | reverse complement strand
TTCTACCTATACGGCGTGAAATTCTGCGTATTTTTGGACGCTAAATTTAAAAGAGATGGCGAGCGACAAAGCGCTTGAAATTTTTTAATTTCATAACGAATTTTACGAAAGATTATAGTAAGAATTGACGATAATCGCATATAAATTGGCAGTTTTAACGATAAGTTCTCGTCAGTAAAAGGATTAAATTTGAGCTCTCGTCTTTGTTCGGTCTGTATACGAACGATCTACTTTAAATTATAGAATTTCTCAAGGAGGGCTAGATGGCGTTTATTGCGGAGCATATTTCTAAAGAGGACTTGAAGAAATATGATATTTTAAGCAATATGAACGAGCTATTGATGAAGTACAATTACACATACCCAATCCAGGATAATGATACTGATTGGATGAATTGGGTTATCGATAGGCAAAGAGGTGCTTGGCTTATTCATGTATGTTTGGCATCTATGCCGGATCCGCGAGATGGCTACACGGGCGAGGATATTTGGTTGTTTCACTATAAAGGTAGAGATATCGAGCTTGATATAAGGCGAATTTATGATGAAACTACGAGTAAATATTTCACGGAAAATCCATTTAAAATCAAATATAAATTCCAAAGCGTAAATTCTGACATTGGAGATATTTCAATAGGTGAAATTTATGAAATTTTAAATGAAGCATTGTTGGAATACGGAGATGATGGTATCGATGGCAGAAAATTTTTACCAAAAGATCATGAAATCGTAACTTTTTTACACGATTAAAATTCAAAGAACCAATGAGCTGCGTTTAAACACATCTAATATTTCACTATCAAATTTAAATTTTCTACTGCGCTATAAAACGCCCCACTCTTTTTTATATTCGTTTATTATCTCATCGGGCGTTCTTTCTCCCTTATCGACCCTGATAAGATCGATTATATCTTGCTCATTTGCAAACATACCCTCTATCGCAAGGTTGCAGATGATAGATCTATTTTGCTCGTATTGTTCTGCGCTCAGCTCGTCTTTATATTTTTCAAGTATAGCCAAACTCTTTTCTAAACTATAAACTTCCGGATATTTTTACATGCCTTATCCCCTAGCAATATAAAATTTTATCAGCCGCGGCGTCCTATTAAAAAAACAAAGCTCAAGCAGGCAGGCGCACTTTTTGCTACGAATAGCTTGCAAGTAGCCCGCACTTAGCCGCAGCTAAAGCAGATAACTATTAGATGACGGGAAATTTTACTGCAAGTAGCTCACAAATAAATTTGACAAAACCCTTATCAAGCAAAAAAAACGAAGGTAAAAGCCGTCAAATAAAACTGCTACTCCCTTACGATGAAAGCTCCAGTAAACTTGCCATTATGCGCGAAATCTCTCGCTTCGTCCTCACTCTTAAATCCACTTAAAAAGACACGATAAATCGGCGCGCCATCTATGCTAAATTCTTTGATGATCGCAGGATATCCCGCTGTGCCGTGGTAATCGCGCTGATAAATTTGTGCGCCGCTTCTGTTTCTAAACGCACCGATTTGTACCATAAAATTTCCGCCGACAATGGTTGCTTTCGGCGAGCCTTTGGCGATGGTATGTCCGTAAAAGCCCACTACTTCGAGTTTTACCGGCGCCGTACCTTTGGCAAATACGCCTACTAAATTAGCAGCTGTTTTGCTAAGATCGATGATGCGACCATCCACGAATGGACCGCGATCGTTGATGCGCACGGTCGCGGTAGCGCCGGTGTCGCGATTCGTGACCTTTACCATAGTATTCATTGGATATGTTTTGTGCGCGGCAGTCATGCCATTCATATCGTAAATTTCGCCGTTTGAGGTGTATTTGCCGTGAAAATTTGGCCCATACCAGCTAGCGATGCCGATCTGGGTATCGCCGACGCTTACCTGCTCTGGATAGTAGGTTTTGCCGTTGATTTTATAAGGGCGCATGGTGGCAGGAGAGTTTTTGCCGATCTTGCCCGCACCACCCGTAGACGATCTAGACGACGGTGTGGTGCGAAACGAGCAACCGGCAAGAATCAGCGCAAAAAGCGCACTAAAAAGAGCGATTTTCTGGTACGACACCTGCGATCCGATCTTATTTGTTGAATTTTATATTATTTAGCGCTATTTCGTTTTTGTCTTTGAGGCTAAGCTCGTTCGCCAAACCTGCTAACACGCGTCCTGGCTTGCGCTGTTTCAGACGTGGTTCATACGCTTGAAACGCGCCTTGATTTACGACAAATTCTGCATATTTGCTTTGTGGGATATAAAAGAAGTACTTGCCATTAAGCGGTGAAATTCCGTTTTTAATATGCGCGTTGTAATCCTGCATCTGCGACGGCGAAATTCCGATCTGTTTTGCAACCGCGCTTAGCTTTGTGCCCGGAGCTACTGCGATACGCTTTAGCCCCCATGGCTCACTTTCAAAAAGCAGGATTTTACGCATATTTTCATTTTGAGCGATGTAAGCGTATTTGATAATGCGCTTAATAAAATTCTTAGTCTCATTAGGAAGTGCGGGACTTTTTAGCAAGCGATCCAGATCATCGCTGCCAGTAGCTGCAATCGCATTTTTAAGCTTTTGATCGCCACAATTATACGCCATTAGTGCTAAATACCACTTGCCAAAATTTTGCTTCAGATGCAAAATATACGAAAACGCAGCATCCGTAGAGGCTGCGGGATCGCGACGCTCATCTACTGCACTATCTACTCTAAGACCGAAATTTTTCGCGGTCGCCGGCATCAGCTGCCACATACCACCTGCGCTAGCGCCTGATGTGACCGTATTTTTAAGATGAGATTCTACCATTGCCAAATACAATAAGAATTCCGGAGCTTCGATGTTATCGACCTCGGATTTGACTAAGTAGGCATTGTGCGACTGTGAAGTCACGATATGCTTAAACTGCTTGCGATCGCTTGCATTGATCGCACGGAATATGCCCGTGACTACGTTTTTGCTCGATTCGTTATTTTCGATGCCGAATTGATTTAAAATGTAGTCGTGATTTGCGCGCATCAGACCGGGTTGGCTCGCAAATGCTTCGCCCATTAAAAGCAGGGCTAGCAGTATAAATTTTATGGCTTTCATATCTCTCCTTTGATTTTATCGCCAAAAAGCCTACAGGCGTTTTGAGTCGTTATTGCTTCAACCTCTTCTACGCTTAGGCTTAAAATTTCCGCGACTTTTTCTACCACGAGTCTCGTAAATGCAGGCTCGTTGCGCTCGCCGCGATGCGGATGCGGGGTTAGATAGGGTGCATCCGTCTCGATTAAGAGGCGCTCTCGCGGAATTTGCGGTAAGATCTCAGCTAAGTTTTTTGCATTTTTGAATGTCAAAACTCCGCCGATACCGAAGTAAAATCCGTATTCGCTAAGACCTAGCAAAAGCTTGCTGGCATTGAAGCAGTGTAAAACACCGCCGCATAAATCGCCGGCGCGATCTTTTAGAATTCCAAAGCTATCTTCGTTTGCTTCTCGGATATGGACTATAAGTGGTTTTTGAAGTTGTGTTGCTAGATCGATTTGTGAGATGAAGGCGTCTTTTTGGCGGGAGATTTCTAAGGCTTTGGCTTCCTTGCTCTCTTGATGCTTAAGTCTGAAGTAATCAAGCCCGCATTCACCAACGCCTACGCATTTGGGATCGTCAGCATACCGCTTCAGCACCTCCATATCGAAAGAATCTATCTCGTATGGATGTACCCCTACGGCAAAATACACATTATCCCGTGCATGCGAAATTTTACATGCCTTATCTAGGTCTGCTACATCGGCACCGGGAATGATGATGCTGCGCACGCCTGCAATCGTGGCGCGCTCAATCACCGCGTCTAAATCGGTATCGAAACTAGCATCGTCTAAATGGCAATGTGTATCTATAATCATAAAACTCACTTGATAAAATTTTTCGAAGTGGATTTTACGTCGTTTTGCAAAATCACACTTAAATTTAAATTAAACGCGGTATTGTAGCAAAAAATTTCAGATTTAAACTTAAGCTTAAAATTCCTTCAGCTTTGCCTTAGTTTTTTAGCGAATTCCAGGGCTTCTGCAGTAATAGTCTCGCCGCTTATCATACGAGCTAGCTCTGTTATTTTCTCATTTTCGCTTAATAATCTCACGCTAGATTTGCCGTTCGTTTTACTTACTAAAAAGTGTGACGCGGCCTTTGAGCTAAGCTGCGGCTGGTGCGAGATCGCAAAAATTTGATAAAATTTTGAAATTTTTACCAGCACGTTAGCGATACTCATCGCCTCTTTTCCGCTTAAATTTGAATCAATCTCGTCTAAGATCAAAATTCCCTCGCCGTTATTTGTAAGCTCCAAGCTCGCGGCAATAAAAGCAAGGCGTAGGCGGTTCGTTTCGCCTGAGCTTAAATTTTTAAATTCCGTCTTGCACAAGCTGACGCAAATTTCGTCTGTGCCGCACTCACTAAGAACCGCGGGCTTAAAACTAAGCTCCACTCCATCCATATAAAGCTGTTTTAGATAGGAATTTATAAGATCCTCGAGCCGTTTTTTAGCGCCCTTGCGAGCCTCGCTAATTTTTTCGACAAGGGTAGCGGTGCTTTCGCTAAGGCGTTTAAATTCCGTTTGCAACTTGGTTTTTTCAAAGCTTAACTGCTCGTAATGCTCAAGTTCTTTCTTGCGCGCTTCAAGCGTAGCTAGCGCCTCCTCTACGCTTCCGTAGCGCCTATTTAGCGCGCTAAGAGCTTCGATACGATCTAAAATTTTCTCTATGTCGATGTTTTCGAGCTCATCTAAATTTAAACTTTCCTGCTTTAGCCGCAGTTCGTTCATCGCATCCTCAAAAAACGCACTATCCAGTCCGCTAAGACTTAGCGCTTCGATGACGCTGCGTTCCAGCTCAAAAACGCCCTGCGCCCTAGCCCAAAGTTCCTCGATCTTATCTTTTTTACTAAGCTTTTTTTTGATCTGCAAAAGCTCCTCATATTCACCGATCTTAGGCGATACACGCTCGATTTTTTCAATCTCGAAGCGAGCGAATTCCTTTAACTCCTCGATCTTGCGCTCTTGATCCAAAATTTCATCCAGCTGCTTTTTTGTGCGGCTAAATTCCGCAAAAGCGCTTTGAAGCTCCGATAGGCTTAGCGCGTGTGCCGCATCTTTTTTCGCGGCGATAAAATCAAGTAATTTTAGCAAGCTATCGCTACTCATTTCGCCGGCGTTTTTCGCGCCTAAAAATTTCACGTATTCGCCGGCGATCGTGCTTAGATTTTTTTTCGAGACTGATTGAGAATTTATAAAATATCGCAAGCTACGCTCTTTTAGGACGCGAAAAATATTTGGCGTATCGTTTATCAAGCCGAAATTTCCCATATCAAATTTATGCTCTACGTCCGCTTCTATGAGCTCAGCCTCGCATTCGTTAAGACCGAACACCGCTAAAATCGCGCCTATTAATACCGATTTACCCGCGCCGCTGATACCTGTAAATACGCTAAGTCCCGGGCCAAAACTAAGCTCGCTCTCGCAAAAACCTAGATTATTTTTAATATAAATTCTTTCTAGCATCCGCCGTGCCCCCATCTGAGTTTGGCTTTTAAAACGTCGAAATAATCGTAGCTTCTGCGTTTTATTAAATTTACCTTGGCGTGTGAAATTTTAACGCTCACGCTACTAAATTCCGCCATATCAAAAACGTCTTGTCCGTCGATGACGACGCTAACTTCGGAGCTTCCGGCGTTTTTGAAACTTGCGAGATACTCTTTTGGCAGGACCAAAGGCCGCTGCGTCAGGCTATGCGAGCAGATCGGCGTAACGCAAAACACGTCGCACAGCGGATAGACGATCGGGCCGTTCGCGCTCATATTATACGCGGTCGAGCCCACGGCGGAGCTTACGATCACGCCGTCGCCGTAGTAGGTGTTGAAATATTTTCTATTTAAAAACGCATCGATCTTCGCCATCGAAGAGATATGGCTGCGGGTGATTACGACGTCGTTAAATGCGGTCTTGCGGACGATCTTGCCGCTGCCGTTTTCCAGTATCACTTCAAGCAAAAACGGGCGCTCGATCTCGTATTCGCCGCGCAGAAATTCCTTCAAAAATTTTGCAAATTCGCTCGGCTGCACGTCCGTTAAAAAGCCCAAAGTGCCCGCGTTGATACCCAAAATAAAGGCGTTTTTGTCGCTTAGTAGCCTCGCAAGCCCGATGAGCGTGCCGTCGCCGCCGAGGCTAATTAAAAAATTGGTCTTTTTTAAAATTTCTGCAAGCGTATGCGACTTAAGGCCGAAAAATTCCGCTCCGTCCTCTTCAAGCAAAAGCTCAATACCTTGCGCTTTTAAAATTTCGCAAATTTGCTCCA
>CAUSEA010000052.1:0-6795 GCA_963530525.1 uncultured Campylobacter sp. | reverse complement strand
CGCTCGCGCAAGCAAATATTATGCGGCTGCGGGAGATACTGCCTACATAAGTACCACTTCAGGCGCTATCACCGATATGCGAATCATCTCGCGCAAGGCAGGTTCCGTTGCTCCGCGCGCTTATGATATCGGTAAAATCGAGACCAAACAAATGCATAAAAACGACGCTATTGCTGTACCGGAGAGCGAAAATATCAGCTTTTAATCCTACGCGATTTTTAGATGCTCCACCCTTTAAGGTAAGCGAGCCTGCTTTTACTTTGTGAAACGTTTTTGTGTTTGCTCTATACTCTTATGAAGGCAATAGTTTCTGTTCTTAATCATGGCGGACTTGCGCGATTTGCTTATGCTTTAAAGTCCGCTGATTCTTTACGCGATTGCCTGCATAAATTTTATATTTTATAAGTTGTGGAATTTTATATTTCACAGAATTCTGCGCTGCGCGTCTTGCTTCTATGGCTCGGTTAGCGTTTTATATCTACTTGCTTTCGCGCTTAAATTCCTTGCTGCATAGTGCCATTTTGTCCGCAAAATTCTATATTATAGAAATACAGCTGGCGCTAGAATTTTGATTGCGAAATTCTTATAAATTTTCTTTCTCGCAGTTTTTCGCGTACTGCTCGTTTTCAGTGCCGTATTCTCCGCTGATAAGATGCCGCGTAGATTTCTAAAACCCACGCTTTGCGAATTTCGTATCTTGAAATTTCATTCATAAAATTTCACATCGTAAAATTTTATGAAATTTCTCCCGCATGAAAGAGGTGTTGCCGTCTGTTTACCGCAGCCTGATATAATTCCCACATCGAAATTAGAACTCCTTTCAATAATCGGCGAGGCCTGTGTGGGTCTCGCTTTTTTTATGCCCGTTAAATTTGGATTTTCGGTAAATACTCGGTAACAATTTGGTAAAATTTTAGTATTTTTCAGCCTATTTTAAGCATATAATTTGTCATTTTGTGCTACTATTGCGCTTACAAACTTTTAAAGGAGTTCAAAATGAAACTAGTTAAACTTAGTTTAGCGGCAGCAGTCGCTGCAGGTGCTCTTGCTATGAGTGCAAGTGCTGTTCCGTTAGAGGAAGCTATCAAGGACGTGGATCTAAACGGATACGCTCGTATGCGATATACTCACGATCACCTTAAAAATAAAGCAGATAGCAATAGAGGTGTTTGGCAGTTTAAATCGGAAGTAGATTTTAAAGCTAAAATCGACGATAACTTCTTTGGTGTAGTAGGCATTAGATTTATGGATGAAGATCATGGCGAATCCGCTTCTTCTTCAAATAGTCAATATCATGGCAATTACGGCGCAAGAAGAGAAGACCCGGATTCTGATTTCGATATTGCTAAGGCTTACTTGGGATACACTATCGGCGGTACTACGATTGCAGTTGGTCGCCAGGGCATAGGCTCATTCTTTACCGATGATATGTATGGAGATGGCGTTAAGATTACTAGTACCGATATCGAGGGCTTAACAATTAGTGGCTTTTGGATGGATTCTCTAGAGAACGATGGCGATATTTCAAGCCTTGATTGGGCTAGCGTAAATAATAAGCTAACTACCGATCATAACCTATATGGCATAGGATTTATGGGTTCATATGATCCCGTATCTTTCCAATTATGGTATAACTCTTTAGAGGATGTAGCAGATCTTTTCGCTGCAGAACTGGCTTTAAGCTTTGATATCTCTGATGATTTTAATCTCGGCGTAAAAGGTCAGTATGCATTTTCTGATTTCGATGGCGACTATAAAAATGTAGTAGGTGCCGATGATGCAGATTTCTGGGCCGCAGAAGCAAGTGCTGGTTTCTTTGGCGTTGATTTAGCTGCGGGTTATTTGAAATTTGAACCTGATCATAAAGACAGCCTTTCTTTTGTATCCTTTGAAGATCAAGGATCCTTCATTAGCCCAGGTGAAGAGTTGCTAGATTATAGAAGCTTTACTGGCGAGAACCACTATTGGTATGTAGTAGCAGGATATACTATCCCTGATACTGGTATCAGAATTGGTGCTGATTACCTAGACGGTAAAGCGCATGGTGACGATGCATACGAAGTAGTAGGTAGAATTTCTTATAAATATAATGAAAAGCTAAGCTTTAAAACTTGGTATTCTCACTATAAGATTGACGATGCTGCTGGCGGTCTTGATGAGAAAAAAGATCGCATCAGATTTGAGGCTAAATACAGCTTCTAATTATTTACCTTATACAGGTAAAATTAGGGCGAAGCTTTTGCTTCGCCCTTTTTAAATTCTAAATCAAGGTTTTCTATGAAAATTTTTAAAATTTCTTTTTTAGCATGTTTTTTTGCCTTTAGTTTAAATGCCGCGGATAAAGCAAATGATGACACGTATGTATTCGAAGCCAAAGGTGAGTTTGCCAAAGAGCTAAAATCCCTGATCGAAAAGCATTCTAAAGATGAAAACGTAACTGTAAATATCTACAAAAACGCTCCGGTCGCAGGCAGTAAAACCCATAGCGGCAAAGTAAATCGAAATATAAATTTTTTAAAAGAAAGAGGTGGAGCTATCTTTGCTGAGAAGTGCGCTTCATGCCACGGCGAGAATGGCCAAAAAAGAGCTTATGGAGTATCGCGTAAACTCAAAGATATGGACGCCAAAGAGATCTCGATAGCTATGTCGCAATACACTACAGATCTGAGTTATGGTAGCAAGATGAAAAATATCATGCAGCCGATCGCCGCTAAGACGGGCGCTACGGAGCTAGGCTACATCATTGCTTATCTAAAAGGCGACGATTCGTTCCTATACGATAGCTCGTCTAGTAGGAGCACGAATACTGAAATTTCGACTGCCCCTAGCGAGCAGGGCTCGTATTTAAAATAAGGAGTCCAAATTGAAAGTGGCAATAGTTTTAGCTAACGGATTTGAGGAGCTTGAGGCGATAAGTATCATTGATATTTTAAGACGCGCGGATATTGATGCTTTAGCTGTGGGGTTAGAGAAAAAATGCGTCCGCGGCACGCATGGCATTGAGCTTGTAGCGGATGAAATTTTGGATGATATTAAGGCGCCTGAATTTTCTATGATAGTTTTACCGGGAGGCTTGCCCGGTGCGGATAATTTAGCCAAAAGCGAGAAGCTCGGTAAGATTCTGCGCGACTTTGATGTAAATAACGCAAAAATCGGCGCAATATGTGCCGCTCCATGGGCGCTAGCTACCGCAGGTGTGCTAAAAAGCTCTTACACTTGTTATCCAGGTTTTGAAAATCAGATCGCTCACCCAGGCTATACGAATTCGGCGAATGTCGTAAAAGATCAAAATATAATGACTTCGAAAGGCCCCGCTACTGCGATGGAATTTGCGCTGCAAATCGTCCGCGAGCTAAAAGGCGAGCAGGTTTATTCCAAGCTAAAATCCGATTTGCTTTTTAAATAAAATTTCAAGTGAAGGCCGATTCTAACGCGCTTTATTTTGCCATCTGTAAAACGGGACGTGCTGATTTTGCCGCGCTTGAGAACTACAAATTTTATCTTACCCTGCAGGTATAAAATAACCACAATATTTATTCTGAGTATCCGTAAACGACGAATGGAATTCTCACAACCCAAATTCTAAATCGAAAAACGCAAAAGGTTTTATGGCAACAGATGAAATTTTATTGGAGCTAGTTGTTATTGAAACCAAACCTTACCGTCGCGGCGTCGCGAAGCGTAAGCATAAAATATTTTAGGCGTATCCTCAAGAGGGCATCGCTGAGCTGAATAAATTTCGGTGCGGCATATTCGCGATGCACTCGCTAGCTGAAGCTAAGCAGATTGCTCAAATGTGCTAAATAAGGGTATCGGCGTGATCAAAACGATAAGATCGTGCTGGGTCTAAATTTGATCAAATGGCGATGCCAATGTGTCAAAAGGCAAAACGGCGCAGTTTTTGAAGGTTTTGTCGGTAAAGCACAGATCTATCGGGAAGCATATAAGCTTGTAGCGTGCGATGAAAGCGTTATTTAGAATTCCTAAAAAGGATAAAATTTAGCGTTTCTTCAAAATATCATCGTTTAAAAATGCCGCGCTGCTTTGTATCGTTTTGATAACGCGGTCTTTATAATTTTGCATTTTGTCGGGTGTAGGTCTGTGTGCGATCAAATTTACGAACCCGATTTTCGCCGTGAAATAAAAAATCCCCAGTATTGTCGCGTTTAGAAATACTCCAAAATATATCCGTTCTAACCCCCATATCCCTATGCTGGCGGCATGAATAGGCACAAAAATTATCGCGACTAAGATCGGATAATAATCCGAAATTTTATTTTTGGCAAGGATTACGGTCGTAACGATGGTGTATGCGATGAGCGTAAAGGGAGAGATAAGCAAGAGTGCAAAAAGTGCGTTTATGCGCTGATAATCTTCGTGCCCGATTAAGACGCAAAAACTGCAAAACGCGAGCGTTATGAGAAAAAATAAAGGTAAAATCCACCGCGTTTTCACGTCGCGCCCTTTAAGTAGCGATAAAAAGAGTAGATGAGAACCCAGCGCAATACAATAATAATCAAATATAACCGATGAGCTTAGAAACGTGAGCGGTATGGCGAGCAGCGTACCCGGTCCATCAAAATATATCCCACTAAACATGAGCCACGTGATAAAGAGCATAAAAGCATATTTCAGACCCGCATAAATGGCGCAAACACAGATACTAACGAGGATAAATCGTATAAATTTGCTCATTTGCCTTTTTCCTAAATTTAGGTAATTATAGCAAACCGCGACAAACAAACGACGCAAAATTTTAATTTAGCCCGTGCGCTCGCCGAATCCGCTGCCTATCGCGAGCTCGTGCGCGCTCGAAGTACGCCCAATGTCTTCGTATTATTTCATCCGCGCCCGCGCCGCAAGAACAAATTTCATAAATTCTAAATCCGTTTTGCGTTATCATTGCGCTAAATTTAAAATTTTACGCAAAGGGGATTATATGAAAAACACGGCATTCATCACGGGCGCTACGAGCGGCTTTGGCGAGGCGATCGCTAGGGCGCTTAGCGCGCAGGGCTATAAGATCATAGCACTCGGGCGCCGCAAGGAGCGGCTACAGAAGCTAGCCGGCGAGCTAGGCAACACGCACATTATCGCCGCGGATATTCGCGATAAAGCTGCGGTGTTTGATGCCGTAAGTGCGTTGCCTGAAAATTTCAAAGACGTCGAGGTTCTCGTAAATAACGCAGGGCTCGCGCTCGGGCTTGAGGGGATCGCGCAGACGCCCGTAGAGGATTTGGAGACGATGGTCGATACGAATATCAAAGGCGTGCTGTATTCGACCAAGGCGGTGCTGCCGCTGATGATCGCGCGCGGCAGCGGCTATATCTTCAATCTCGGCTCGACTGCGGGCGCGTGGCCCTATCCGGGTAGCCACGTTTACGGCGCGAGCAAGGCGTTTATCAAGCAGTTTAGTCGCAATATCCGCAACGACCTGCGCGGCACTGGCATCCGCGTGACGGAGATCGCGCCGGGAATCTGTAAGAGTGAGTTTAGCGAGGTGCGCTTTAAAGGCGACGTAGCGCGCGCTGCAGCCGTGTATGAGGGGGTCGATGCGATCTTACCCGAGGATATCGCGCAGATCGTGCTAAGCTGCCTAGCGATGCCGCACCGAGTAAATATCAACGTGATTGAGGCGATGGCGACGCAGCAGAGCTGGGCTGGGCTTTTTATCGAGAAGCATTAAATTTTAAGGCGAGAAAATGAAAAAAATTCTATTACTGATGTTTTTATCGGTTGCCGCGTTTGCGGTAGATGACGCTACCAGGCAGCATAATGCCGAGCTTTTCGGCATCTGGACGCTAGTGCCGCCCGTCGTGGCGATCGCGCTTGCCTTTATCACCAAAGAGGTGATTTTATCGCTTTTCATCGGCGTTTTTAGCGGCACCTATATGCTAGCAGTCGTTAACGACAATCCGATCTCCGCGCTTGTGGGCAGCTTTACCGATCTGGTCGCGCGCGTGGTGGGCTCGATGGCTAGCAAAGGTAACGCGGGCGTACTTTTACAGGTACTTTGTATCGGCGGCGTGGTCGCTCTAATTAGCAGGACGGGTGGCACGAAAGCCGTGGCGCTTTGGATTAGCAAGCGCGCCAAAACCGGTATCTCGGCGCAAATTTCAACGTGGGTTATGGGTCTTTTCGTATTTTTCGACGACTACGCAAACGCCCTGATCGTAGGCCCCGTCATGAGGCCGATCACCGATAAATTTAGAGTCAGCCGCGAAAAGCTCGCCTTTATCATCGACGCCACCGCCGCACCGATTGCGGGTATCGCGCTAATTTCTACCTGGGTAGGGCTCGAAGTCTCTCTGATAAGAGCAGGATATGATCAGATCGGCGTGCAAAACGTAAACGCCTTCTCGATCTTCGTGCAAACCATGCCGTATCGCTTCTACAATCTTTTTATGCTTGCTTTCGTAGTTTACGTGGCGTTCATGCGCAGGGATTTCGGGCCGATGCTCTCTGCCGAAAGGCGAGCGGCGAGCGGCGAAATCCACTCTAAAAATTCTAACATCGCCGAGCTAGAAGATAAAACGCTAGAGCCTAAAGAAGGCGTCAAGCCGCAGGCATCAAACGCCGTTATCCCGCTTATAGTGTTAATCTGCGGCGCGTTTGCGAGCTTTTATTTTAGCGGGCTAAGCAAGCTTGAAGGCGATGCTCTCGCAGCCGCAAAAGCCGCTCCGCTAAGCTTTGCAACGCTTCAGGCGACGTTCGGCAACGCGAACTCGTCGGTCGCGCTTTTTCAAGCGGCGCTTCTTGCTACGGTCGTGTCTATATTTATGAGCGTTTACCGCA
>CAUSEA010000051.1:0-6963 GCA_963530525.1 uncultured Campylobacter sp. | reverse complement strand
GCTTTTAAAGCGTCTTGCGGATGCGGGTAAGGTTGTTTTCAGAGACGGTTTTTATAAAATCGCCAAGAAATAGCGGCGGAATTGCGAGGTAGAATTTCGTTTCGTAATTTAATGGCAAAATTTTATCGAGATTTCGCAGGTGGAATTTTGCGTCCAAATTTTTAATAGGTGAAATTTTACGTAAATAACTCGTGATGATGTGATGAAATAATAGGGCGCGTAATTTGGATTTAAAATTCTCCAAAAAATAAATTTAATTGGCGAAAATTCTAATGGCAAAAATGCGGGCGCAAATGCTTCGGCTACAGAAAATTCCAATATCAAAAAATATAATTTTAGAAATTCCGCCTCGCAAAGCTCTGGCAGCGAAGATCGGGGCGCTGAAAATTTAAGCGGCGAAAATCCCGATGCCAAAAATTCTAGCGCGCAAAATGATGGTGCGTAAAATTTAGCTCGCATGATAAAAAATAAAGCTACGTTAAAATTTAAAAATTTCATCGCCTGCGCACGCTCTTTTTGGATCCGCACAAAGCTCGCGCGTGCAGGTGCAACTCTTTGCTACTCATTCCCGCCGAAGCCGTTTGTCTCGAAAGATCAAGCATCGTCGCAAAACCGAGCGGAGTGGGTAAAAATTTAAAAAATCAAAATTTTAAAAGTCTAAATTTTAAAAACCAAAACGCTACGAGTACAAATTGCGAGGCAAATCGTTACATAGACTTTAGCGCGGATTACGACACGGATCGCAACATACGCCTTAAACATATTGTTGCAGCACATGCCAAAGCATAAACTTTAACGCAGATCGAGACTTAAATTTAAATATATGCCACGATATAAATTCTAGCGCGGATTATGACATAAATCTCGTTAAAGGTCACGGCATGAACCCAAGCATAGATTATTACGACATACGCCTCGGAGCGTATCGAGACATAAATTCTGACAGGGATCGCGCCGTGAATTTTAAAATTTCAAACGCAAATTTAAAAACGAATTTAGCAGTTTTAAAAGCAGATTTAAGGACGGATTTTAGACGATGGAATTTTTAAATTTAAAAGTTGCTGCCGCCGTGTTCGCGCTGCTGCTTGCAGGCTGCGACGGATGGAAGCACCATCTAAGCAGTGACGGCACCTCGCTCGCCTCCAAGTTCTACTCCTCCGAGCGCACACTAAAGATCGAGGGCAACGACAAGCCGCTCGTGCTGTTTTTCTACACGAGCAGCCGAATTTAGAAATTCTAAAATTTTAAAATTTAGATAAAATTCTACGATTTGGAATTTTGATGAAATTTCTGCAGCTACCAGCTCCCGCTAGCACCGCCTCCGCCGAAACTTCCGCCGCCCCCACTGAAGCCGCCTCCGCCAAAACCGCCATTTCCTCCAAATCTGCCAAAATCCCCGGATGAGCCGCCTCTCATGCGCGATGAGCGCGCGATTTCGCTTATGATGTCTGCACTCGAGATTATATCCTCGTCGCTTCTTCTGAGGCGCGTCACGCGGCGGCTTAGTATCGCAAAAAGCAAAACCGCAAAAAGCACCATAAAGATCGCAAAGTCCTTGTTACTCGGATCCTGCTGCGCGTTGGCGTTAAGCGGATCAAATTTTATATCGCCGCCTTCGATCGTACTAATGATCGCCGAAATCCCGCTAATGACGCCACTTTCGTAATCTCCCTGCCTAAAATAGGGTAGAATTTTATTGTTGATGATACGCTTTGCGCGCATATCGGTTAGCACGCCCTCTAGCCCGTATCCGACCTCAATACGCACTTTATGCTCGTGCGGAGCGACGAGCAGCAGTACGCCGTTGTCGCGCCCTTTTTGCCCGATACCAAGAGCGCGCGCCTGCTCTACGCCGATTTCCTCGATAGAGTAATCTCCGAGCGATTTTAGGCTTATGAACATAATCTGGTTTGTGGAATTTTTATCGAAAGTCGTTAAAATTTCATTCAGACTCTCTCTCGCGGCTGGGCGTAAAATACCAGCCTCATCGATTACAGCGGTGCCGTTTGGATGGGCTAGATACTCGCTGGGAGAGGCGATGCTTATTACAAATAGCGCCATTAGGGCAAAAGCAGATCTCCAAGCCACCCTCATCACAGCTCCACCAAGGTCTCTTCTATCTCGTTATTTTCGCTATCTTTAGGCACTCGCATGGCTAGCTCGCACAGCGCGTCTATCGCCTTTAAAACGGCAGGCTCAAGGCCTTGCGTGCTAGGGTTAAATTCCGTCGCGATACGTTCAAACTCGCTCTTAGAGATAAACTCCGCCGCTCGCGCGCCGCAGATGATATGAGCGCAGCGCTCGCGGACGCAGACACAAAACATTATCGCTTCTTTTACGCTGCCGTAGCGCTCGTAAAATTTTAGCATCGCAAACTCGCCCGAGAGCCGAAGTCTGCGAGATTTAGGCGTGATTAGAGTTAAAAGCGCGGGACATTTAGCTAGCAGAGCTTTAATCGCAATGAAGCTAAGCGCTACGATCTGCAGTAGCTCAGCTTTGCTTATTTGTGGCACGAAGCACAGAACGATGCCGATCGCAAACGCCGTCACTGCCGCCGCGCCATAGCTAGCTTCGCAGTCCTCGCTTGCTTCGCGCGCGACCACGCAGACGATCTGCGCACCGCTTGCGGTTTCGGCTTTCGTGATTAGCTCGTGGATTTCTTGCTTGCACTGCTCGCTTAGCATTTGTCTCCCTTAGCGTTATTTAAACGAGACGCTAGGGGCTTTTTGGCTTGAGCTATCAGCGCTAAAGCTAGGTTTGGCGCCGCCTAGTCCTACGATGCGCGCGATGATATTTGTAGGGAAGGTTCTAATTAGCTTATTGTATTCCTGCACCGAGGCGATGTAATCCTTGCGCGCTACGGCGATGCGGTTTTCCGTGCCTTCGAGCTGATTTTGCAGCTCGGCGAAATTCTGATTTGCCTTAAGATCCGGATAGCGCTCGACTACCAGCATCAAGCGCGATAGAGCCGAGCTAAGCTCACCTTGAGCGCCGTTAAATTTCGCAAATGCTTCCGGATCTTGCGCTAAACTTTCTGCATTGATATTGACAGCGGTTGCCTTAGCGCGGGCATTTATGACGCCTTCTAAGGTATCTTTTTCATGGCTTGCGTAGCCCTTGACGGTTTCTACGAAATTTGGAATCAAATCGGCGCGGCGCTGATATTGGTTTTGTACTTGGCTCCACGCGGCCTTAACTTCTTCATCTTTGCTTACGAGTTTATTGTAAACCGGCACTGCAAATATCGCAAACGCGATCGCCGCAATCACTAAGACGATTAGAGCTTTGATTAAGATATGAAGCCCTCCTTTTTGGCGCGGATACTCTCCTCCGCCAAATCTCTCGCCTCGCGCGGATAAGCCTTTATCGTCGTAATCTATACGCTCGTTATTTTCTCCTTGCAGCTCTTTCATTGAAATCTCCTTGGGATGTTGGAATTTAATTTGACTAAAATTTCATATTCGATCGTGCCAAAGTGTTTTGCCCAAATCTGCGCATCGTCCAGCACGCAAACTCGCTCTTCGCCGAATTCTGCACAGAAGCTATCCATCGACATTTTTCCGAGCATTTTTTGCCCGCTTGCAAGCGCCAGCTCGCCCTCGCCGTCGTAGCGAAATAGCCCGTCTGCGTAGCCCAGATCGTATGTGCCGATCCTCATATCGTGCGGCGCTTCAAATTTTGCGCCGTAGCCCACGCGCTCGCCTTTTTTTAGCACGCGCGAGCTGATCAGATCGGCATAGAGCTTTAGCACAGGGCGTAAATTTAGGCTCTCGTCAAATTGCGGATATCCAAATTGCGCCATACCCACGCGCACATATTCGTCCTCAAAGCCCGCACTTCGCTCGATAGCTGCGGAGTTGCTCGAATGAAATTTTAAATTTTCAAAGCCCGCGGCGGCGGCTTTTTGCCTCGCAAGGCGCTTAAATTCTATGAAATTTTGCCTCTGCGCGAAAAAATCTCCGCTTAGCTCGTCGCTTGCGCGAAAGTGTGTGAAAAAGCCACGTAGCTTAAATCCGCCCTGCTTGCACAGCCTAAGTGCCTTATCTAGCTCGCTCGCACCGATGCCGTTTCTGTGCATCGCGGTATCTGCAGCGATATAAATTTTAAGCCCTCGTTTAAGACGCGAGAAGTAGCTCAGATCATTTACCGCGTAGCAAAACCGCTCGTCCTCGTCCCCGCGCGGAATGTGCGAGAGCACTAAAATTTCATCAAATAAATCCGCGATCTGCGCAGCTTCCGTAGCACTTCGCGTTACGGCGCGTACGAAGCCTAGCTTTGCTGCTTCCTCGCAGCAAAGTCTGCAGCCATGGCCGTATGAATTATCCTTGGCTACCAAAAATACTCGCTCCGCTCCACCTACTTTGGCGGCGATTTGCGCTAGATTGTGCGCATAAGCGGCGCGATCTAAGATGATCTCAGACATCGAAGTCTAGCCCATAAGTGCGGTATAAATATGGCAGCAGCTTGCGTGCGGCGTAGTCGTAACCGTAGAATTTCGCATAAACTTCTTTCAAGCTAGCCGCACCTGCACGCTCGAAATCAAATACGTCGGTATCCGCGATTTTTGGCACGCGCTCATCTAAGAATTTAAAAAATTCCGCTCTCGCAGCTAAAAGCTCTTTTATATTTTTCTCAACCTCTTGCTTTTCAGATTCGTTCATCTCTGATCCTTTAAATTTTCTAGTTTGTCTAAAAATACGCGCTGCATCTCGTCGCGAAATTCGGGGCTGCAGGCCTCGAAGCGGGTTACGATCACAGGCGTGGTGTTGCTTGCCCGTACTAGCGCCCAGCCGTCATCAAATCGTACTCTGATGCCGTCGATCTCGATAATATCGCGGATGGGCGGTAGCTCCGCGATACCTGCGTGGATTTGAGCTTTAAGAGCTTCGATGATCTTAAATTTCGCCTCCTCGCTCGTATTAAATTTAATCTCGTCGGTGCTAAAAACCCGCGGTAGCTTGTCTAGTTCGGCGTCTAAATCATATCCTTTAGCTACGAGCTCAAGCACGCGCATCATCGCATATACGCCGTCATCAAAGCCGAAATATCGCTCCTTAAAATATATATGCCCGCTAACCTCGGCGGCAAGGTCGATACCGAGCTCCTTCATCGCCTTTTTGATATTGCTGTGGCCGGTCTTGCCCATGAAGCTTTTGCCGATCTTATCGATGGTATCATACATCGCTTGAGAGCATTTGACCTCGCCTAGGATGCGCGGATGGTGCATGTTTAGAGCAAGCAGGCAGGCTAGCTCGTCGCCTTTGATATTGCGGCGCGGCGTAAGCACGGCGATCCTATCGGCATCTCCGTCAAAGCCAAAGCCCAAGCTCACGCCGTCTTGCTTCATCGCAGCTTTAAGATCCGCTAAATTTTTCTCCTCGCTGGGATCCGGGTGGTGGTTTGGGAAATTGCCGTCTGGCTGTGGGAATAAAACTTTAGCGTTTAGCTCTAGCCTTTCGACGATTTTAGTAGCGGTAACGCCTGCCGCGCCGTTTGCGCAGTCAATGATAAAAGGCGTGGCAAAGCCCTTAAGAGCTGCGAATTCCTTCTCAAAATATGCTAGATACTCGCTTAAAATGTCGTACCTCTGGGTGCTTGTATCGGTTGGAATTTCAAAATTTGAACTCATTAGCTCCCGCACCTGCGCACCTAGGCGTTTCAAATCCGAGCCAAAGAAGCTATCCGTGCCGATCGTTATTTTAAAGCCGTTGTAATTTTTGGGATTGTGCGAGCCGGTGATCATTACGTTTGCGTCAAATTTATGCGTAAATACGCTAAAATAGCCCACCGGCGTCGGTAGCAAGCCGATATTATAAACCCGCAACCCGGCGAAATTTAGCCCGCTTACGAAATAGCCGAAAAGCTCATCCGCGCTAAGACGGGCGTCGTATCCCACGCTAACGCGCTCAAGCCCGAGATTTGCGATATGTTTGCCAAGAGCAAAGCCGATCGCTTTTACGCTGCGCTCGTTTAACTCCTCGCCCACGATGCCGCGAATATCGTATTCTCTAAAGATATCTTCGATCATAAAATTCCTTTAAATTTAAATCGCGGTATTTTATAAAAACTTGCTTAATATTTATATTATAAATGATAAAATCGCCGCTAAAATTCCAAAGGATTATTATGAAAAAATTTATTCTAGCAACGATTTTAGCGGCTTTTGCTTGCGCGGGCGATTACGAGCTTGTAGGTAGCGTAAATACTTCGTTTAGAATTTTTGGCAAAGACGATCGCATCGAAGTTATCGCGGTTAAAGATCCTAAGATCGACGGCGTGACCTGCTACGTCTCTTACGCCAAAAAAGGCGGTGCCAAAGAGATCATCGGCGTGGAGGAGGACCGCTCCGAAGCCTCTGTTTCGTGCGTGCAGACAGCGCCTAAAATCATCATCAAAGAGGAGCTGAAAAAAGAGGATATTTTTGAAAAACGCAGCTCGTTGATCTTCAAAAAGACCCATGTAGTTAGGCTTTACGACGCGGTGCAGGGCTCGCTAATCTATTTGGTTTATTCGGATAAAGTGATCGACGGCTCGCCTAATAACTCGATCTCGGCAATCCCGTGCCACCAAGCCGTGGGCGACGTGTGCGAGCTCGCATATACCCAAGGCAAAAAATAATAATAAGGAATTCCGCAAAGATAAAATTTTATCGCAGCGGAATTTTAAATTAGAAATTATGTGATGAGTTGACGCACGAAATTTAATAGAATTTACTAAATTTCGCAGCATTTTATAAAATTTTATCCGCGCCGTTAAATTCCTAAGCGAATGCCTAAGATGAGAATTTTACCGCTTTATCAAAGCATCTTAACGCATATTCGCGCTACGCTAGTAGGCGTGCGCTTGCGAGTCATAAAATGAAAAATTAAGCAATTTTTGCTAAAATCTCGCGATTTTGAAAACCCTCGTAAATCTAAAGGAAATCAATGAAGACATTTTTTAGTATGGAGTGCGCGTCAGTGA
>CAUSEA010000050.1:0-7423 GCA_963530525.1 uncultured Campylobacter sp. | reverse complement strand
CCTTTATATCGCTTTGTATCTTGCCGTCTGAGCTAAATTTAGCGTCCAAATACTTACAAATTTCATCTATCTTGCTCATTGTGCCTCCTTGATTTTTTGAATTTTAGCAAAATTTATAAAATAGCAAGCTGAGAATATCCACCGGCCCGCTTTCTCAAATTTAGCAAGTAAATAGGCAAAGCTGACTCGCCAAATATTTAAAAGAGCTCAATCCAAAATGATAAATTCGGACGGTTTAACGACCGTCCGAAAATCAAAAGTCAAAGCAAGAGGCTAAAGCCATAAACCAATTTACTCCATTTAAATTTATCTTGCCAGCTCAAGAATTTTAGCGATATTTTCGCGGCTGTAGAGCTCCGCCATATTCCATGCTTTGGCGTTTGTCGCGGCTACGTCTATGATCTCATCTAGTATCTTACCTTCGATGCCAAGCTGCGCGAGGCTAGTAGGCGTGTCGATCTTATCAAACCACGCCTTAAGCGCCGTGATACCTTCGTCTGCGCTTTTAAGGCCGAAAATTTCAAGCGCGAAACGCTCAAACGCGCTTAAATTCCTATCCTTATACCACCTCATCCACGCAGGCATTACCACGCTAAGACCGGCTCCGTGCGCGCAGTCTACGACCGCGCTCATCGCATGCTCTATCATATGGTTCGGATAGCCGAAGCCGCCCACGCCCACGTAGGTTAACCCGTTTAGCGCCATCGTCGCAGCCCACGCAAACTCGGCACGCGCGTCGTAATCGCTCGGATTTGCGAGCAGAGCTTTGGTCGTGCGGATGACGGTTTTGATGTTGGCTTCGATATAGGCTCGCACGATCTCCGGATGGGCGCTAGCGGTAAAATACCCCTCGATGCTGTGCGCGATGATGTCGCTCGCACTATATACGAGATACTCGCGGCTGACGGTTGCTTGCAGCTGCGGGTTTATGACCGAGACCTTCGGGTATAGACACGGCGCACTGATCGCGTATTTTTGTTTGGTCTGCTCCTTGGTCACCACGCCGCCGCAGTTCATCTCCGAGCCCGTCGCGGCGAGTGTGATGATATCAAAAATTTTAAGCGCAGCACTCGGACTTTTGCCGGTAAAAAAATCCCACACATCGCCCTCGTAGCAGGCACCTGCGGCTACGGCTTTTGCGGAGTCCAGCACGCTTCCGCCGCCCACAGCAAGCACGCTATCGGCGCCGAATTCTTTAGCGAGCTTGATCGCTTCATTTACTTTGCTTAACACGGGATTTGATTTTATGCCGCCAAGCTGCGTAAATTCTATACCGCTTGCCTTTAAGCTGCTCTCCACGACGCCCATCAGACCGCTCTTTCGCACGCGCTCGCTGCCGTATAGTACGAGAGCTTTTTTCGCGCCCGCTTCCTTCATATACTGCCCGATATGCTCCTCTTTACCCTTGCCAAATTCTATCCTCACGGGGTTGCAAAAACTAAAATTTGTCATCTTTTCTCCTTGAAATAAAGTTGGCCAAATTATAGCCTTTTTTAAAATTTTGCGGTAGCACGATACTACAAATTCCTTGCCCAATCGTGCAAATTTAAATATAACCCGCGTAAATTTAAAGGAGCTTAGATGAACAAAGCAGATAAAATTTTAAAAGACGCCGCAAAGATCACCGGCGAGCTGTATCTCGCCTATGCAAGCGCTTAGCTTCTACTACCAAAGCGAGCCCTCAGACTTTCGTGAATATCTACGAACCTAGCGCGTGCTTGTGCCTGCGCGACGGAAAATGGTGGAATTTAGCGGCAAGCGGTATCTCTACGACACGCAAAAATTCCTGCAATACTGCGCTAAGCCCGATTGATTTTCAAAAGCACATTAGGTTGTAGGAAACTAGATATATCTTACAAAACGGCGGCACGAAAGCGTCGCAGGCGGCTTTTGACGTCGGATACGAAAGCTCGTCATAGTTCAGCAGGGAGTACGCGAGGATGTCTGCATGCCGCCTAAAGCCCACGCGCAAACATTTCGCGACTAAGAACGAGTAAAAATTTAAAGTGATCGGCTTGGGTAAGCTTTGTAAAATTTCAAAATTTCATTGCGCAATGCAAGCCGAAATAACTGCACAATAAAACAGCATCCGCAACCGACATAAACCGATCGCAAGGTATTGCTTGCTATCAACGAGGCGGCGTCCGCTACCGAAACGAGGACTCAGTAGGGGAAAACGCGGTGCAAGAATACAGCCTAAACGTAAGAAGATAGACATAATGCAAGAGACCGCTCCGCCGCAAGAAAAATGGATGCGCCCCAGCGATGATTGCCCCCCACTCGCTTGCCGCTGCGCTAAAAGTCATTGTTCATCTTCTTGCTAATTTTATAATTTCAATCGCGTGGCGTTTTATCACGCGACTCGCACAAGCAAAATCAGGCTAATCGAAATGCTTTAGATAAATTTAAATCAAGCTGAAATAGAAAAAATTTTCTTAAAAATGGCTATTTTAGTATCATAAAATTTCATAAAAAATTTATTTACACTGATAAAAACACAATTTTTAATATATGTCTAATAAGCAAAATAGTAATATTTTTACGATATTAAATTTCAGCAGGAAAGGAGAAAACATGGAATTTTTGATGGTTCTGATGTTTTTCGTCGCGGGCCTTTTGTTGTGGTTTAGGCCTGAGAAAAAGCGCGCGGTTATGGGCTTTGGTATCGCAGGCATCGCGATACTCGTCATCATGATGGCATGGGTGAATAAATTTGCCGTCGTGCCTATGGGAAATTTTTAGGAGCGAGTAATGGAAAATCAAAATTTCGCGAACGGCTCCGAAAATTTGCCGAGCTGGGGCGAAGATGAAAAGCGGTTTTTTAATCTTTTCGCCCTTGCTGCCCTCGCCCTCATCGCCCTGCCCGTAGGTATCGCGTGTTTGGTTTTGGGCTTTGGCATGGGCGATAGCCCCTGCATCATGTGCTGGCACGAGAGATTTTGCATGGTCGCGATCTCATTTATGGCCCTATTGATCGTTAGATACGGCTTTACGGTCAAATACCTAGCCGCAATCCTCTTTTTAGCATGCCTCGGGCTATACGACGGCTTTTTGCACTACAGCCTCGACGGTACCGGCGGCGGCTACCTCGACATCAAGCAGGGCTTTGGGCTTGAAATTTTAGGCGCGCACACGCAATTTTGGGTCGTAGTGGTGCATTTTTGCGTCATTATCTTTTTAGGCGTGATTTTGCTGCTAGGCAAAAACGTAGGTAAAATAATGCAAAAAAGCGAAGAGGGCGCATACGGCGCGGTTTTACCCAAATTTGCGCTAGGCAAAGTTGCAGTTGCGGTCTTTGCGATCATTATGGCTTTTAACTGCGTGCAGGCCTTTATCACCGCAGGCCCGCCGCCCTATCTAGCCTCCGCGACGCCTTCGCGCATGAGCATCGATCCGTCAAAGTGGTTTTGGGAGCTTGATCACTGGGAAGAAACCGAAATTGATTTTCGCGAAAGCTGGAATCCAAAACTACCGAATTTACCGAAGTGAGGCTGAAGATGAAAAGATTTCTAAATTTAACCCTATTGTGCGCCACACTGGCGTTTGGCGGCGAGTTTAATCTAAATCCTGCGGATGGCGCAGTGACAAATTTAACGCCTCTACGCAAAAGCGGCGAGATAACGCTAAATTTAAACAACAATAATCCCGTCACGGGGCTTGACTACGACGCGGCGAGCGGAAGCTTCTTGCTCGGTACGCTAAAATTCGAGCTCTACGAAATGGACGGCGAGCTAAAAACCGTAAAAAGCTATCTACGAAGCACGCCCGATTGGATAATGCAGATGGAAGAAACCGTCGCAGCGAGCTTTTTTAAAGGCTCGGTAGGGCTCATGAGCTATAATAAAACCTATGAGTTTTTCAAGCCCGCACCGAACCAAAGCAAAGAGGAAGCAAACAAGGCGTGGCGTTATCTGCACGATGGATACGAAAATTTCACGCTCGACTTCAAGGACCGCTACTCCACCGTGCGCGCTAAGCAGCAGTTCATCCTCTCGTGGGATCACTCGGATTTCTACGGCGAGTTTTTTGTCGCTAGCGTGCCAGATAACATAAAGCAAAGCTGGAGCGTAGCGAGCTTTAGCGATGCCGACAACATGCTCTCGAGCGAGTTCGTGCCGAGCTTCGATGAGGCTCTCGGCGTAAAAGACGGCAGGGATATAAACGACTACTATATCACGGGTATGGATGCGAGCGGCGAGTTTGTTTATCTACTCTCGAAGCAATACTCAAGCATCCTAAAGCTTGATCCGCGCAGCAGAAAGATCGTGGAAGTTTATAGCTTTGAAGGTGCGAGCGATACCCATGCGCTAGCTGTCAAGGATGGAAAATTTTACGTCGCGTCTAGAGAAAACGGAACGAATAAAATTTTCGTTTTTGAGAGGTGAAATTTAAGCCGTCTTTGGCGGCTTAAATTTATAGATAATTTAAAACAAGGCGTTTAACTTCTCGTTCGGCGATCAAATTTTATATTTTTATACTCATCCAAAACCACCAAATGACTTTGATATTTTTCTTTTTGCTAAATCGTTTAAAGCTCTGTTCGCTATAATATTACTGTAAATTTGGCCCAAAAAAAGAGAAAATAAAAGAACAAATCCCAAAAACTGTTAGCGGCTTCCGCACCAATGAATGCGGGCGAAACAGACCAGGCGCTAAATGCAGACAAAAAAAGAGGTCGAAAAGGAAATAAAAGCCATAAAGACGAAGGCAAGATAAGCTCGCCGAAGAAGTGCTATTGCTAGGCATCGTAAATTTGGCAAACATCACTGTAAGATCTGCTTACCAGTAGAAAAATTTGTCGGCTACAGTCTGCTTTGAAATTGAGGTTGGTCAGTGGGGTATGCGTGTATGTTTGGGAAGATTAAACATAAACAATCAGATAAAATAAGCAAGGAATAACCAATAAATGAGCAGAAAAAGTATTTTAGAACTAAATTTTACTGAGGCAAGAGAATTTTTTTTAAAACATGAAAGCTATTGCAATATAGACTTGCCAAGGTATTTTTCATTTTCTGAGTTATTAGAAAAAGTATCAAATGAATATTCTGGAAAAAATTTATTAAATGATTTCAGTCAATCAAAAAGTGCAATGGGGGAATTGGATGATGTAAACCATCTTTTATATACCAATAAAGATGGTAAACTATCATGGAGACCATTTCAGGTTATAAATCCTTTAGTCTATGTGGCATTAGTACATGAGATAACCGAACAGATAAATTGGGAGAAGCTACAGGCAAGATTTAAGAAATTTAGTAAAAATGAAAAAATAAGATGCTTAAGCATACCTGTTCAATCCGAAAATAAACAATCCGATAAGGCTCAGCAAATTTCAAATTGGTGGGAACAAGTAGAACAGCAGTCTATTTTGCTTTCACTGGAGTATGACTTCGTTTTTGATACGGATGTGGCAGATTGTTATGGCTCAATATATACACATTCGATTGCTTGGGCAGTGGAAAGCAAAACAATTGCAAAATCACAGCAGGGAAGAAACAATAAGGGTTTACTGGGGAATATCATTGATACAAGTATTCAAAATGCACAATATAAACAGACCAATGGTATTCCGCAAGGTTCCGTGTTAATGGATTTTATTGCTGAAATTGTATTGGGATATATAGATAGAATATTGGGCGTTACTCTTCAAAGACAGGGTATTGTAGACTATAAAATCCTTCGCTATCGCGATGATTATCGGATATTTGTTAATAACTCTAATGATGGAGAAATGATTTTGAAATTACTTTCTGAAATCATGATGCCTTTTGGATTGAAATTAAATGCAAGCAAAACAAAAGGGAGTCAAGATGTTATCACTCAATCGATAAAGAAGGATAAGTTGGCTTGGTTATTTATTCCACAAAATTATCGAATCGGCTTGCAGAAGCAACTATTGCTTATTAGGCAGCATAGTGTTAATTATGCTAATTCTGGTAGTCTAAATACGGCATTAAATAAATTTGACAAGAAAATAGAAAAAATTAGAAATAAAAAAAGAAAGATACGCAATAAAGAACAGCTTATCAGTATTACAACGGATATTGCATATAATAATCCAAAGGCAATACCTGTATGTTGCGCAATCATTAGCAAATTACTTTCAGAATTAGATGATAGTAAAAATATATCTTTATTGGTTTACAAAAAATTAAGCAAAATGCCTAATTCTGGTTTTGCACAAATTTGGCTACATAGAATGTTGAAAGAAAATTTAAATGAATTTAAATTTTCCGAGAAAATATGCAAATTACAGAATAGCCATATAAATCTATGGAACTATAGTTGGGTAAAAGGTAGAAATATGTTGAATATACTGAGCAATACGCCTATTTTTCTCCAATCCGAATTTGATAAATTAGATAGCGTTATTCCAAATAATGAAATTGATCTTTTTGATTATTAGTAAGCAAATGTAAATACCACAGTTTTCAAGTAGCCCATAAGCCCAGTAGTAATACGTACTAAGCACAAGAAATCGCGGCGATTTATCAATTGACAACAGTCTTGAGATAAAAACGTTACAATGAGCACAAAGAGATTTTGTGCAACGTGCTTTGATCGCACTTTTGCATGGGTCGCAATACCGTATGTTAAATTTAAGGAGCGCCTGCTAAATGTGGTTAAATTTTTGCGCCAAAATTTTTAAATTAAGAGCTCTCAATGCCGCATCGCTCATAGTCTATAAAAAATCATATAAATTTCAAAACTAAATTAGGTCGGACTTGCGCCCGACCGGTATCAGAAAGGAGGGGTTAAAATATATAGACCGCGCCGAGTACTATAAACGCTCTTAGGCAAAAGCCGCCCACAAGCACGCCGTATTCGTTATAAACACAGCTTTTTACCTCCTCGCCGCCGTGCGCGCAGACGCTGCCGTCTGCATTTACGCTGCAACTGCGAAGCATAAATTTGCTTCCGCCTAGCAGCGGCAGAGCAAGCCCAAATACGACAAAGCCTATCCAAAACATCGGCGCAAGCGAGCCGCTGACTATCTTGGTTACGCTCGCCATACCCGCAGCCTCGCTTCTCACGCTAGCAAATAGCGCTAACACCGCAACGATCTCAAGCGCAACTAACGCGACGTGAAATTTATGCGCGCAGTGGCTTAGCCCGTGTCCGGCATTTAGCGTAGCGGCGGCATTTGCACTAAGCCCCGTAGAGATCGCAGAGATCGTAAATAAAATCGGCAGCCACACGCTAGCCCAAAGCGGGATCGCCTTTACGACGTAAAGCAGTAGCCCGGTATATCCCATCACTCCAAGCGCCAAAATAGCTCCGAGCGTGAGCATCATATCGCAAATTTTACCGCTCTTTTTGATCTGCAAAAGCACCAAAACGCTGACTACGATAAAAAACGTAAGTAGATACGTACCTATGCTCATCATCGAAACCGGGCGCGTATAGAGCTGTAAAATTTTAA
>CAUSEA010000049.1:0-7701 GCA_963530525.1 uncultured Campylobacter sp. | reverse complement strand
TTAGCGATATGCGCAGCATCAATAGCGGAGCGTATATCTACCGAGTGAAATAGTGGACAGATTCGCGGTTTTCGGCAACCCGATCGCCCACTCTCTCTCGCCGCTACTTCATAATTACGCCATAAAATTTTTGGAGTTGGACGCCTACTACGGGCGAGTTTTGCTGCAGCGCGGCGAGGAGCTGCGAGATAAATTTGAAGCTTTAAGGCTTACGGGCGCGAATGTGACCGTGCCTTTTAAGCTCGACGCATTTAAAGCATGCGACGTCCTAAGCGAGGCGGCGCAGAGGATCGGCTCGGTAAACACGCTGGTGCTAAAAGGCGGCGCGCTGCACGGCTTTAACACCGACGCGCAAGGCTTTTTCTGCGCAATCTTGGGCTTTGGCGAGATTCGCAATGCGCTTATTTTAGGCGCAGGCGGCACTACGCGGGCAATCGGCTACGCGCTAAGCAAAAACGGCGTGAAATTTGACATCCTAAACCGCAGCGTAAAAGATTTTGACTTCGGCTGCGAGGAATTTTTTACCTATGAAAATTTCAGATCCAAAGACTACGACCTTATCGTCAATGCCACCGGCGCGGGACTCAAAGATGACGCGCTGCCTGCGCCCGAGGGGGTAATAGATGAAATTTTATCCCGCGCAAAATTTGCTTTTGATGCGATCTATGGCAAGCAGACTCCGTTTTTGCAAGCCGCACACGCAAAAAATCTACTCGCAAAAGACGGCAAGGAGATGCTGATAAATCAAGGCGCGCTTGCTTTCAATCTTTTTTTCGGCGGTAAATTCGACCTAGCAGAGATTGTATCGCTGATGAGCCGTGCTGCAAATTTACGCTAAATCGGCTCTTAGGCTTTTCAATTATCCGCCCAGCCTAACGAAATGCTTTAAATTTTGCGCCGAGTTAATTATACGTTCTTAAATTTCGTATCGTGTAGCTTTGGGCGTTTAATTTAAAATTCTTACGTTTGCTTTCAGCTGAGCTGTGTTAATTTGCCTACAAAAAATTCTATTAAAAATCGCTACGAATTAAGCACAAAGATGCTTGGCAAAACCTCGCATATTTTTCTACTTGCTTCTTGATATGTTCTATTTTAAAATTTTTATGACAAATCTAAACTAAAATTTTGTGCAGTTTAAGTAAAATGCGATCGGTTGCGAATTATGCGGTAGAAACTTTATTTAAGTGTGGCGGCGCAAAAACTCATTTATTAAAAAGATAAAATTGCTACCAAAATTTCAAAATTTAAAGCTAAATTTTAATTAATTGTTATAGAATAAAAAATATAAACTAATAATTGCTAAAGGTTAAAATTTGATGTTTTTCGGCAAAATTTTAAAATTTTACGCGCACGGATTTGCTTCGATGAAGCTTGGTAAAACGCTGTGGACGGTGATTTTGATCAAGCTATTTATAATTTTTGTGCTACTGAAATTTTTCATTTTCGACGAGAACTTGGATTCTAAATTTAAAACCGATCAAGAAAAAATCGATTTCATCTATAAAAATTTGACTAAGGAGTAGGAATGCAAGAGCTTGCTAGCGTGGATTGGTCGAGGGCGCAGTTTGCGCTCACGGCGCTTTATCACTTTCTTTTCGTGCCCCTAACGCTGGGGCTTAGCTTTATCGTGGCGTTTATGGAGAGCCTATATGTCGCGACCGGTAAGCAGGAGTGGCTCAAGATCACTAAATTTTGGCTGCGCCTTTTCGGTATAAATTTCGCCATCGGCGTCGCGACCGGCATTATAATGGAGTTTGAGTTCGGCACCAACTGGGCGAATTACAGCTGGTTCGTGGGCGACATCTTCGGCGCGCCGCTTGCGATCGAGGGCTTGCTCGCGTTTTTCTTAGAAGCTACCTTCTTTGCGGTAATGTTCTTCGGCTGGGGCCGCGTAAGCAAGAAATTTCATCTTCTTTCAACCTGGCTCGTGGCGATCGGATCAAATTTAAGCGCGTATTGGATCCTAATTGCGAATGCTTGGATGCAAAACCCCGTAGGTACGAGCTTTAATCCCGATACGATGCGAAACGAGATGAGTAATTTTTTAGATATCGCACTATCTCACTTCGGAGTGGCTAAATTTTTACATACCGTCGGCGGCGGCTACATTACCGCGGCGCTTTTCGTGCTTGGAATTTCGGCGTTTTATATGCTAAAGAACAAATACTTCGCGCTTGCTAAAAAAAGCTTCATCGTGGCGGCAAGCTTCGGTATGTTAAGCTCGCTTTTCGTGCTATTTAGCGGCGACGAGAGCGCCTATCAGGTCGCGCAAAAGCAGCCGATGAAGCTTGCTGCGATGGAGGGTCTGTATAAAGGTGAAGTAAACGCAGGCATCGTCGCAGCGGGAGTTTTAAATCCGAGCAAAACCGCGGGAGACGATAAGAAGCCGTTTTTGTTTGAGATTAAAGCACCTTATGCGCTAGGGCTGATGGCTACGAGAGGGCTTGATAATTTCACTCCTGGCATCGATGATCTGGTGTTTGGAAACGAAAAATTCGGCATCGAAGGCGCGGATAAAAAGATCGAAAAAGGCAAAATCGCCCTGCAAGCGCTAAAGGATTATAAGACCGCCAAAGACGCCAATGATACCGCAGCGATGCAGCAGGCGCGCGAAATTTTATTCGGCAACCAAAATATGCAAAATCTAGGCTATGGCTACCTTGATGATGCGAAGCAGATCGTCCCTCCCGTGGCGCTTACCTTTTATAGCTTCCACGTGATGGTGGCTTTGGGAAGCTATTTTATCTTGCTATTTTTCGTGACGCTATTTTTGGCGATGCGAAAGAATCTCGCCGAATACAAGAAAATTCTATGGCTTTGCGTATTTAGCATCCCTCTGGGATACGTCGCGTGCGAGGCGGGCTGGATAGTAGCCGAAGTAGGGCGCCAGCCGTGGGCGATACAAGATCTCATGCCGGTGGGCGTTGCGGCTACTAGCCTGGCGGGGACGAATATAATGATCTCGTTTATGCTCTTTGCGGTTTTATTTACGGTTTTATTCATAGCCGAGATAAAGATCATGCTAAAACAGATAAAGATAGGATTTTAAGATGCACGAAATTTTTCAAATTTATTGGTGGTGCGTGGTTTCGCTTCTGGGCGGAATTTTGGTTTTTATGCTCTTCGTGCAGGGCGGTCAGACGCTGCTTTTTACGCTGGCGAAAAATGAGACCGAGAAGGATTTTATAATAAATTCCATCGGCAAGAAATGGGAGCTCACGTTTACTACGCTCGTGATGTTCGGAGGGGCGTGTTTTGCGGCGTTTCCGCTGTTTTATGCGACCAGCTTCGGCGGGGCGTATTGGGCGTGGATGGCTCTGCTTTTTTGCTTCATAATCCAAGCCGTCGCCTACGAATACAGAAAAAAGCCCGATAATTTCTTGGGCGCTAAGACCTATGAAGCCTTTCTTTTCATAAACGGCTCATTGGGCACGATCCTGCTTGGTATCATCGTCTCGACGCTTTTTAGCGGCAGCGAGTTTGCGCTGGGTGATAATAATTTCGTGCAGTGGAAAAACCCGGCTCGCGGACTCGAGGCGCTAGCAAATCCGTTTAATTATATCTTGGGGTTTGCGCTATTTTTCTGCGCTAGAACGGGAGCGAGCTTATATTTGATGAACAATATCGCCGAGCCTGAAATGATCGCCAAACTCAAAGCCTCACTTAAATTTAACGCTAGCGCGTTTTTGGTTTTTTTCATCGCGTTTTTGGCGTGGGTCTTGCTAAAGCAGGGCTATGCAGTCGGCGCGGGCGGCGTCGTAAGCCTTGAGAGCTTTAAGTATCTGCATAACTACCTAAGCCTGCCTGCAGTGCTAGTCTTGCTGCTGCTGGGCGTCGTGCTGGTACTAGTGGGCATCGTAAAAGGCGCATTTACAAACAGCGTGCGCGGAGTATTTTTCTACGGCGTAGGCGTCGTATGCGCGGTAACGAGCGTATTTTTGATCCTAGGGCTAAATCACACGGCGTTTTATCCGTCAAATTTCGACCTGCAAAGCTCGCTTTCGATAAGCAACGCAAGCTCAAGCCTCTATACGCTTAAGACGATGTTTTACGTGTCATTTCTAGTGCCTTTCGTGCTGGGCTATATCGGCTACGTTTGGCGCGCGATGGATGCAAAAAAGCTTGATAAAGAGGGGCTTTCAAACGAGCATTATTAGGCGCGTCAGTTCCAGCATGGCTTTCGCGCGCCGTGTGGCGGCGAGGCTGTGCTTTTGTGCACGACACTGCGCGCTTTTGCGCTTAGTTAAATTTCATATCGGCGGCGCTTTTTATGCGCCACATCTATAAAAATTTTAAGGATTAAAAATGATCAAATCTTTAGTTTTCATCGCGATTTGGATGATCTTGCTCGTAGGAAGCTATAAATTTATAAAGCTCAACATTACTCATCACGAAAAAAGAGAGCAGTAAAAGCGTAGAAATTTTAAAAGCTAGCGACCCGGGATTTTGCTTTAAATTTAGAAAGCGAAATCTAGAGCCGCAAGATACGGACGAAATTTTATCTAGCCCTTGTAGTCGATATTTTTTTCGAATTCTTTAAGTCGCATATGGATTGAGCGAAGCTCCGTGATCGTCGTCCAGTTATTGATAAAAACGCTAAAGCTGCCGCGTACTTGATTAAAAGCATTGCCTACTTGAATCATCACTCCAAGCGTAATCGCCTTAGTAAAAAGCCCCGGTCCCATTATGAGATAGGGCACGATGACTAGGATTTGCGAGAAAGAATTTAGCCATAAATCAAAGTAGCAGTAGTGCAAAAATAGCCTGTAATAGTTGTGCTTTAATTTGCCAAATAGCGTCTTTGTGGTCTCTTCGCTCGCATATTCCGCCTTATTCTCCTCGGCATAAACCAGCTCTTTGCGAAACGCAGCTTCCGCCTTTTGATTGTTGTATTCAAGCCTAGGCAGAAACCAACCTACTAGCCAAGAAATTATCAGTCCGCCGATGCTTACTGCAAGTGCGATCCATACGAGAGAGCCGGGAATTTTTTTGAGCGCCTCAAAAGGTACTTTCTCGCTAAGGCTCCACAAAACAGGGATAAACGCAAAAAGAATCATCGCCGCTGAAAGCACGCGCGTGCCGATATCTTCGATGATTTTTGAGAAGCGGTAGATGTCTTCTTGGATACGCTGCGAGCTTCCTTCGATATCTTTACTTACCTTTTTCCAGTATGAAAAATAGGAAAAGGTCATCGCCTCTCGCCATTTAAACGCCCAAATTCGCGCCACGTATCGCTCCGAAATCGCCGCCGCTACGGCAGGCATCGCTATCCATAAAAAGACCCTCATCTGCGCGTAAAAATCGTTTAACGTATGACGATCTACGTTTTGACACAAATCATAAAATACGCGATACCATTCGTTGAAACGCACGCTCAGCGTAGTTTGATACCAATTGATAGCGATCAAAAATACTAGCCCTGTATATGCTAAAAGCGCCCATTTTTTGCTTTTAAAAAATGAAACGAACATTAGCGTTTCTCGGAGCTTTTTGGATTCAAAATCGCCGTAAATAGCCTATCGCTTAGCATTTGTGCGGCTTTTTGCACATCCGCGCTTTTTACCGCGTTTACGCGCGCGGCGTAGCCCTTTTCGTCGTAGAGCGGATAGCCGTAAAGCTCGTGCGCAGTGATATTAGCAAGCCAAAAATCGTTCGTCTGCGCAGCCCTTTTGGTCGATAAAATTTGCGCTTTTTTGAAATTTGCCAGCTCGCTATCTTTTGCGCCGGAGCTTTCGATCTGTTTTAAAATTTCACTCACGCTTGCTGCAACCGCACGGGCATCTTTCGGCTCGGTAGAAAACGATACGTTCAAGCTCGCTGCGATTTGTGGCTCACGCACATAGGCGCTATGCACCATCGCCGAGTAAATTTGTCCGCGCGCCTCGCGGATCTGCTCGACGATGCGATTGCTTAGCACGCTTTTTAGCGCTTGAAATTTATAAGTGTCTGCAAAGTCGAAATTTTGCAGCTCATAGTTTGAAAAAATCATCCGAACTTCGCTTTTATCACTATCGCCATAATCTTGCACAATCTCTCCGCTAGAAGTATTTAGCATCAAAGTTTTAGGTATAGCGCTGCTTGCGCCAGGCTTTAGGTTGCCGATATATTTGGCTAGAATTTGTTTCGCGCGCGCAGGCTCGAAATCGCCGCTAAGCACAAAGATAAAATCTCCAGCACCCGAGAAAATTTCATCCGCATCGCGCTGTAAATCGGCAAGATTTGCGCTCTTTACGTCATCTACGCTAAGCGGCTGCTTGCGAGCCGTATCTCCCGAATATAGAGATTTTAAAATTTGCTCGCCGAATTTAAATTCCGCCGTCTCGTCTCGTAGCGCAATCGCCGAAAGCGCGTCGGTTTTGTATTTTGTAAACGAGCTTGCATGAATTAGCGGCTCGCTAAATCTCGCGTAAAGCTCGTGTGCCATCGCCTCCAGATCCGCTCCTGCGCCTCTAAAACCGCAGTCCGTGTCATCCATCCTAAATCTTAGCTTATAATCAAATTTTGAGGTCAAGCGTCCCGCCTCATATTCGTTTAGCTCGCCTATGGTGCCCGAGTTTAGCAGCGCGGTTAGAATTTCGCCACGAGCTTTGCCGAAATGCGCGTAGCCACCTTTTTTAACGGCTGCGAGGGCGATTTTATTTTTCTCGCTTTTAAGGGGTTTTAAAATTACGCGAGCGCCGTTTTTAAACTCCAAAATTTCAGTGCCGCTAGCGCCTTTTTGCGCTTTAAATTCCGCCTCTTTTAAATCTGCTCCCGCAAGTTGCTTGGAAGCAAGCTTTGAAGCAGCGAAATTAAACGGCACCGCTTTTTCGTAGAGTAGCTCCGCATCTTTTTGGCTAATGCCCAAATCCTTTGCCGAGATAATCTCCGTAAATCTCGCTCCATCCGTTATCTGAGAGAAAAATTTATTAACATCCGCTAGTGTTATTTCTTCTAACGCCTTGAGGCTTAGATCGTGCTCGTCTTGCTTACTAAGCTTTACATTGCCGTTTTGTACGAAATCAAGTAATGCTCCTATTTGCGCACTTTGTGTATCGTTTTTAAGCAGATCGGCTTGCACTTGATGTTTAAATTCCGCCTTAACGCTATCAAAATCGTCATTGTTAAATCCGTGTTCGCGCACTCCTTTGATCGCGCTAAAAAGACTACTTAGCGTGGCGTTGGCGTCGAAATTAAAAATATTTGCGCTTATGCTGTATAGCCTACGGTTTTTAAACAGATCGTCCGAGCCGAAATAGGCTTTAAGCGGAATTTTGGCATTTACATTCATCGCGTCGTATCCAAGCTCCATCAGCCTCGATACGTAGGCTTGCAGCCACTCATTTTTAAGTGCACCGTAGCTTCTTAACGGCTCATATTTGCCTGCGTAAAGCACGCTAGCGACATTAGCGCCGAGCTCGGGCTCTACGGTGCTTGCTAACCCGCCTTCAAATGGGCGCAGGCTAAGATCACGCGGGATTTTTTCGCCGTGCGCAGAAAGAGAGCTAAAATTTTGCTTGATTAGGTTTTTAATCTGCTCAATATTCACGTCGCCCACGACTATGATGCTAATGGCGCTAGGAAGGTAGTTGCGCGCATAAAATTTTTTTAGTTGCTCGCCAGTGGCGCCTTTGATGATTTCATTTTGTCCGATCGGAAAGCGTCTTGAAAATATGGAATTAGGGTATAAATATGTGGCGCGCTTTTCATAAAATCGCCTCT
>CAUSEA010000048.1:0-8022 GCA_963530525.1 uncultured Campylobacter sp. | reverse complement strand
AAATTTTATCCGCGAGCTTTTGCGCGCCGCCGAAAATTTCATCTTTTTTCGGAAGTCCGAAGTGAAATTTAAAGCCTACGCTGTCACCGATGCTTGCAAGTAGCGATTTGGGCGCGTTTGCGATCGCGTCTTTAAAGATCGCCGCATCGATTCCGAGTTCGGCTAAGTTTTTTAACGCCCGCGCAGAGCCGATAAACATCGCGATCTTGGCATCGAAAAGATAATCGTTTGCTAGCTTTTGCGCGGCCGCGGCAGATTTTTTATCTACGACGATGAAGCGCGCGCCTGCGCCATTTGCGAGCAAAATTTCATTTATATCGTTCGTAATAACGCTAAATTTTTTCTGCGCCTTTTGCGCCGCGGCGATGAGCCTGTCGTTAAATTTAAAGATTAGATTGTCGTATTTGAAAACTTCGTCGCCGTTTTTGATGAGATACAGCGGCTCGTAGGGCACGAGCGCGTGGCCTAGGATGATCATTTGCCGCCCTTTAATTTGGCTTCACAGGACTTGCAAAGGCGCTTTTTATCGCGCAGAGCAAGCTCGTCGTTGCTAAAGTACGTCCCGCACTCGTCGCACGCCAAAAGCTCGGTCGCATCGTCCTTTTTCTTTATGCGAAATCTAGGCACTATCAAAAAATATATGAGCGCCGCGATAAGCGCGACGGCTAGAATTTTTCCCATTATTTCACCCCTTTGATCACTAAAAAATTTCTATTTTTCAAAGCGTTTTCGCCGCTAAAAATTTCGCAGTGCGCACTCGTAAATTCCTTGCGGAATTCCGCCGCTTCCGCCTCTGCGCCCGAGCCTTTGTAGAGTAAAAACGTCGTGTTTTCATCGTAAAAGCCGCGGCAAATTTCAACTAAGCTTCGCGCGCTCATCAAAGCTCGCGAGCTTATCAGATCGGCGCGTAGCTTTGCGCCGTCCTGCACGCGCTCGGCGTGGATTTTTACGTTAGCTAGCGCAAGGCTAACCTTCACGTAGGTTAGAAACGCCGCTTTTTTCCGGTTAGGTTCAAACAGATGCCACTCACACAGCGGCAGCGCGAGCGCCAAAAAGATCCCCGGAAAGCCCGCTCCCGAGCCGATGTCGCACGCAACGTGCGGATAGCGCGGTATGAAATTCGCTCCGCTTAGGCTGTCGCGCACCACCGCATTCAAATCGTCGTAATTCGTGAGGCTATGGACGCGGTTAAATTTTTGCAGACAGGCTTTAAATTTGGCGACCTGCTCGTTAAAACTTTCGTCCGGCGCAAGCTTCACAGCAGATGCCCCATCTGCTCTTTTTTGACGCGCAGATAGTTTTCGTTAAATTTATTAGGCGTGATGATTATCGGCACGCGCGCGACCACTTCGACTTTTAGATCGTGCAGCTTTTGCGGGTTGTTCGTAAGCAGATTTATGCGCGAAATTCCAAAATGAGCGAGTATGAAATCCACGATCTCGTAGGTTCGCTCGTCCGCTTTGAAGCCGAGCTGATGGTTTGCTTCGATCGTATCGAGGCCCTGATCTTGCAGCGCGTAGGCGTTGATTTTATTAAAAAGCCCGATATTGCGCCCCTCTTGACGCAGATAGATCACCATGCCGCCATGCTCTTCGATATATTTTAGGCTCGCTTCGAGCTGTTCACCGCAGTCGCACTTTAGGCTGCCGATCGCATCTCCCGTAAGGCACTCCGAGTGGATCCGCACGTTTACGACGCCCTCCAAAGGTTGCTTAAATATCACTAGATGCTCTTTCTCGCCTTGCTTAAACGACTGAACGCGGAAGCTTCCGAAGCGGGAGGGGAGATTTGCGACCTCTGAAATTTTTATATCCATGCTTAAATTTACTCCGATTGTGATATTATAAATCTCACAATTCTAGCTAAAAAAGGAAAAATAATGTTTAAACGATTTAGACGACTACGAATAAACCCCGCGCTTAGGGATCTGGTGCGACAAACCGATCTGCAAACCCGCTTTCTAATCTATCCGCTTTTTGTCGTGGAAGGAAGCGGTATCAAAAAGGAGATCGCCTCGATGCCGGGCGTATTTCAGATGAGCTTGGATGAAATTTTAAAAGAGTGCGAGGCTATTTTGTCGCTAGGACTAGATAAAATTTTACTTTTTGGAATTCCGTCGCTAAAGGACAGCATCGGCTCGGACGCGCTAAGCGAGGATGGCATCATCGCGACTTCGCTGCGCGCGATAAAGGCTAAATTTCCAAATTTATTAGTAATCACCGATCTGTGCTTTTGCGAATACACCGACCACGGGCACTGCGGAATCATCGATCATGTGCATCAGACGGTGGATAACGACGCGACGCTTGAAATTTCGGCGCAGCAAGCGCTCATCCACGCCAAAGCGGGCGCGGATATGATCGCGCCTAGCGGCATGATGGACGGTATTATCGCCGCTCTGCGAGAGGCGCTCGATCGCGGCGGATTTGAAAATTTGCCGATTATGGCGTATTCGAGCAAGTTCGCCAGCGGCTACTACGGGCCGTTTCGCGACGTGGCGGAGAGCGCGCCAAGTTTTGGCGATCGCAGCAGCTACCAGATGGATCCCGCAAATAGATTTGAGGCGATCAACGAAAGCCTGCAAGACGAGGCGCAGGGAGCGGACATCTTGATGATAAAGCCCGCACTTGCGTATCTGGATCTAATCAGAGATCTGCGGGAGCGCACGCTGCTGCCGATTTGCGCGTATAACGTAAGCGGCGAATACGCGCTTTTACAGGCGGGCAAGAAGGCGGGCGTGATCGATTATGAGCGCGTGATGATGGAGACGATGATAGGCATAAGGCGCGCGGGTGCTGATATGATCATCACCTATCACGCCAAAGAGATCGCGGAAATTTTAAACAGGGGTTAGCGATGAATAAAATAGCACTCGAAATTAAAAGTAATGAAATGCAAGCCGTCTTGGATGCCGTGATGAAGCTGGCAAAAAAGATGAAATTTGAAGCTAAAATTTTATCTGAAAATAAAGATGAGTGCATAGAGAATTTTGGCGAGCTTTCGAGCGCCGTTATTGCGAAATTAGATAAACCGAGCAATAGGGCCGTTTTTGAGCGCTTAAAGAATAAATGAAAAAGACAAATGAAATATTTAACGCTGCATCAGGCTATTTTCATCCACGATAAAATGCTAGAAAAAATAGGCGGAAGCAAGGGTTATAATAAAACTTCGCTCGGCTATTTATCGTCCGCATTGCAGAATATAAAAAACTATCTGTATTATCCTACTATGGCGGATAAACTCGCGCATTTGACGCATTCGTGCATAAAATTTCATCCTTTCACCGACGGCAATAAAAGGACGGCGATTTTGCTAGCCGATATGTTTTTATCGGCGAATTCTATAGTTTTGGACGACGAGGAATTTTACGCGGCGATGGAAGACGTAGTCGTAAAGGTGGCTGCGGGCGATATGACGAAAGGTGATTTAAAAGAATTTTTTAGTAAATTTATAAAAGATAAGGGAGATAAATGAGGCACTTTCTTACGTTAAACGATTTTAGCAAAGACGAGCTAATCGAGATTTTAAATTTAGCGTTTGAGATTAAAAAAGAGGCTAAGGCGCGAAATTTCAAGCCATATTTAAAAGATCAAAAATTAGCGATGATATTTGAAAAAAGCTCGACTAGGACGCGCGTTAGCTTTGACGTGGGGATGAACGAGCTCGGCGGACACGCGCTATTTTTGAGCAGTCGCGACATACAGCTCGGGCGCGGCGAGCCGATCAAAGACACTGCACGCGTGATTTCGCGAATGTGCGATCTAATCATGGCGCGCGTAAATCGCCACGAGACGCTAATAGAGCTTGCAGAATTTAGCCGCGTGCCGGTGATAAACGGGCTAAGCGATAAATTTCATCCCGTGCAGCTGATGGCGGATCTAATGACGATCGTGGAGTGCGGTATTGAAATTCCAAAAACAAAAGTCGCGTACGTGGGCGACGGCAACAATATGGCGCATTCGTGGCTGATGCTTGCTAGCAAGCTTGGCTTTGAGCTGCGAGTAGCGACGCCCGTGGGCTACGAGGTCGATCCGCAGATACTGGCGCAGGCGCAAGAAAATGCCGAAATTTCAGGCGCTAAAATTTTAATAACGAACGATATAAAAGAAGCCGTAGCGGGCGCAAACGTCGTGACGACCGATACTTGGGTATCGATGGGGCAAGAAGCCGAAAAGGAGCAAAGAATTCGCGATTTCGCGGGCTTTTGCGTGGATGAAAGCTTAATGGCTCTAGCAGGTAGCGGCGCGATCTTTTTGCACTGCCTGCCGGCGTACCGCGGATATGAGGTGAGCGAGGCCGTGTTTGAAGCGCACGCGGATGAAATTTTTGCAGAGGCGGAAAATCGCCTGCACGCGCAAAAGGGCGTTATGGTCTGGCTGGATCAAAGAAGGTAATTTAGGAGAAAGCATGGAAGAAAAAGATAAAGCGCTAAAAAAGATCGACAAAGCGAGCGAATTTTTCGGGCTGGATAGCTCGAAAAGGACGGTTTTTGAAATTTCGCAGGGCGAGGACAACGAGAAAAAACTCACTCTGAAAAGCGGCTCGTGGAGCGACGAGGAGCCGTGGTTCGGCATCGACGAAAATAACGAAGTGCACACGATGATCTCGATAAAATCGCTTGCAAATCTCATAGCCGCGACCAAAAACGCGATGCAGGAAAATTTTAATCTCAAGCTTGAGCGCTCGATTTTGCAGCATACGCCGGTGGATTTCGGCGATGCGTGGATCGTGTGTATGGACGAGATCAGAAGGCTAACGGGCGCAAATCCGAGTGCGAAAAGATTAAGCTTAGACGTAGATGCCGTCGTTTCGCGCGTAAAAAGTCTGCATCCGAACCTTTTCATCGACATCGAAGAGCTTATCAAAGCCAAGGCGGGCGGCCGTGAATAGCATAGACTTCGACGCTTACGCAAAATTTTCGCGCCCGGGGCCTCGCTACACGAGCTATCCGACCGCTTTGGAATTTAGCGAAAACTTCAGCTACGACGGATATCTGAACGAGCTGAAAAATCAAAAAAGCTCTACGCCGCTGTCGCTTTACTTTCACATGCCGTTTTGCCGCTCCGCCTGTTATTTTTGCGGCTGCAACGTAATCTACACGGGCAAGCGCGACAAGATGGATCGGTATTTGGACTATATCGAGCGCGAAATGCAAATTTTAAGCGGCGTGGTGGACGGCTCGCGCCAGGTCGTACAGATGCACTTCGGCGGCGGTACGCCTACATATTTTAGCGCCGAACAGCTAGCGCGCCACATAAAAAATATCAAAAAATATTTTACAAATTTTAGCTCTGAAGCCGAGATTAGCTGTGAGATCGATCCGCGATTTTTAAACGCCGAGCAGCTTGACGTGCTCGTTTCAAACGGCTTTAACCGCATCAGTTACGGCGTGCAGGACTTCGACGAGCGCGTACAAAAGGAGATCCACCGCATCCAGCCTTTCGAGCTTACGAGGGATGTCATAGCCATGGCGCGCGCGAGGGGGATAAAATCGATAAATATGGATCTCATCTACGGCCTTCCGTATCAGAGCCTAGCTAGCTTTAAGCGCACGCTGGAGCTTGCGCTTTCGCTTGATCCGGACCGCTTTGCGATCTTTAACTACGCGCACGTGCCGTGGATCAAAAAATCTATGCGTAAATTTGACGAGACGACACTGCCCGAGCCCAAAGTGAAGCTTGAAATTTTGAAATTTACACACGATTTTTTGAGCGCGAATGGATATGAGATGATCGGTATGGATCACTACTCAAAGCCCGCAGACGAGCTTCATGCCGCGCTTAAAAACGGCTCGCTGCATCGCAATTTCCAGGGCTATACGACCAAGGGCGGCGCCGATCTGATCGGTATCGGGCTAACCAGCATCGGCGAGGGCGCGCGCCACTACGCGCAAAATTTCAAAGATATGGACGCTTACGAGGCTGCGATCGATGAAGGCAGGCTGCCGTATTGCAGGGGTATTTTGCTAAATGAAGAGGATCTGCTGCGCAAAGAGGTGATTATGGGACTGATGAGTAATTTTTGCGTCGATATAGAGGCGATCGAGGAGAAATTTAAGATAAAATTTTTCGAGCATTTTAGCGCGAGCCTAAAGCAGCTTGAGGCGCTAAAGGATTTCGTGCAAGTCTCGCCGAATAGAATTTCCGTAACGCCTACCGGCACGCTTTTGATCCGCAATATCGCTATGTGCTTTGATGAGTATATGGGTAAAAATTTGGGCGAAAAGCGCTTTTCTAAAACCGTTTAAGCGGCGCGGCTATGAGTAAGGCAAAGCTTGGAGCGTTCGATTTTGCGGCACTTAGCGAGCGTTGCGTAAAATGTGGTAAATGTATCCAAGTCTGCACGATTCATGGCATTAACGGCGATGAAGTAACGAGCCCACGCGGATTTGTGGATCTTTTGGGCGCTTACGGCAGAAATGAGCTAAAGCTTGATAAAAACACTAAGAAAATTTTTGAGAGCTGCTTTTTATGCGCCAACTGCGTAGGTATTTGCGGCGAGTCTTTGCCCATAGATACGGCAATCGAGAATGTTCGCGCGCGCATTGCGGAAAAATTTGGCATCGCGTGGTACAAAAAAGCTGCGTTTTGGCTGCTTGCGCACCGCAAAGCGCTGGATCTAGCAGCAGCGCTTGGATACGTGTTTCTTAGCTGTGGCTTTAAGATGCGGAAAGATACGCAAAGCTCTATGTCGCCTAGATTTGGCTTACCAATACTTAAAAAAGAGCGCTTGTTGCCTGCTCCTGCGAAAAAGAGCTTTATGAACTCGCACGCAGAATTTATCGACAACGGCGGCGAAAAAACTATTGGAATTTTTATCGGCTGCATGGCAAACTACGCTTACACGGGCATAGGCGAGGCGGTTTTACATATCGCGCGAGCGCTAAAGCTAAACGTAAATTTGATGAAGGAACAAGCCTGTTGCGGTGCTCCTGCGTATTTTACGGGAGATTTTGCGGCGGTTGAACGCGTGGCAAAATTTAATATAGCATATTTCGAAAAAGCTCTGCCTGCTCTTGATGCGATTATCGTGCCCGAGGCTACGTGCTCTGCGATGTTGCGGGTGGATTACGCGCATTTTTTTGAAAACGAGCCGCAATGGAAAGCCCGTGCGCAAAAGCTTGCGAGTAAAATTTTTATGGCGAGCGAATACTTTTATAAATTTACAAACTTAAGTGATCTTTTAATGTGCCGCGGCAAAAGGGCTTTAGCGATTACTTATCACGATCCGTGCCATGCCCGCAAAATGCAGGGTATTTGGAAAGAACCGCGCGGCTTGCTCGCTCAAAACTACGAAATAACCGAGATGGATGAGCCCAATAAATGCTGCGGATTTGGCGGCGCGACGATGCAAACCGAGCGCTACGAGCTCGCGCGCGCAGCGGGATTAGCTAAGGCGCGCGCAATGGCAGATCTGCCTGTGTGCGTAGTTTCCGCCGAGTGCAGCGCGTGCAGGATGCAGCTAAATAACTCGCTTTCTTTAAGTGGCTCGCAGATGAGGTGCGTAAATCCGCTGGAGCTCATCGCTGAAGCGCTTGTGAGCGAGGAAAATTCCAATGGATAAAATTTAACATTTGTGAAATTCCTGCATTTCGTTAGCTTTTTACTCAATTCACATCCTGGGGTAAAATTCCGTGCTTTTTAAATTTTTGGTTTTTAAAAATTATGATTAAATTTTATCGTTAGCTTGCAGAGGTTGCGGTCTGCGCTTTTGAGCTTTCGGATATATCAGCCTGAAGTGGCGTGCGGTGTGAGCCCATGGGCTTTGCTGCTGCGGTGGGGTTGATTAATATGATTTTAAATACTAAAATTTTGTGGTTTAGAATTTTGTTGAGCGATTTTGCGCAAAATTTTAAGAAGTTGAATTGAGGGATGGATTTTGGCAGAATTTTAATTTTATGTGGCATTATTTGAAATTCTATGGAATTTGCGGCTAACGGCTGGAATTTTGATTTATTAATTTGCGTGGATTTGCGTGGCGGAGCAGGCTTAAAGCGCGAATTTTAAATTTCGTAAAATTTAA
>CAUSEA010000047.1:0-8524 GCA_963530525.1 uncultured Campylobacter sp. | reverse complement strand
GAGGAAATAGCGGATCGTTTGGTAAGAGAAGATTTGTTTAAAGGCGGCTGAAAAGTCACTTCAAAACAAAATTTTTAAAAACCCTAGCCGCACGAATTTTACTTTTAAAATTTGCGTCCAAATTTAACGTGCCGTTTTAGTCCAAAAGCTTCTGCTTAAACAGCGGGATTTTGTAGCAAAAGGTGCTGCCCTCGCCGAGTTTCGAGCTGACGCTTTTTGCGATGCCGTAGCGCTTGCAAATTTTATCGATTATGTTTAGTCCCAGGCCAAATCCGCCAAGAGCCGCGTTTTCGCGCGAGTATCTATCCCAGATCGCGCTCGTATCCTTTATGCCGATGCCGAAGTCCTGCACGCTAAAGACCGCTATGCTCACCCCTTTTTCCAGCACGATGATGATCTTGCCGCCTGGGCGCGAGTATTTTATTGCGTTGCTTAACGTATTGTCGATGAGGCGCATCAGAGAGGTTTCGTCCATAAAAACGTTCACATCGGGCGCTATTCGCGATTGCAAGCTTATGTTTTTACTTTTTGCGACCAGATAGATAAAATTTATCCTAGCGCCCAAAAACTCGCTCATATCGATGCGGCGGCTTTTTAGACTCATCTTGCCGCTTTTGATGAAATACTCCACGTCCTCGTAAGTAATGACCATCTGCTTAAGCGCGGATTTTATGCGCGCGGTGTGTTTATCGCGCAGCCCAAGCATCTCGGTGTTGATGAGCGCGACGCCCAGAGGGGTCTTTAGCTCGTGCATCGCGTCGTTGAAAAACGCCTTGATGAGGTTGCTTTGCTGCGCGTAGAAATTTTTAATGATTTTGTAGTTAAACAGCGCGATGATGAGCGCTACGAAAATCGTGATAAAGATCGTAGAGATTGCGATAAATTCTATCTTGGCATAGCTTATCTTTTTTGAGATGACGAAAAAATATAGCTTGCCCTCATGTAGAAAATGGCGCTTAAAAAATACCCGCCCGCCGAATTTCAGCGTAATAAACGCAAAATCGGGCGGTTGGACGCTGAGGTTTGATCTTAAAATTTCGCCGTTTGCGTTTAGGATCGCGTAGTCGTAGATGAGCTCGTCTTTTAGATCGGGATATGCGCCAGCTAGAGCTTCGCCGCTTTTTTGTATCAGCTCGGCGACGTCGGCGCTCTCCTCGATTTTGGAATTTAAATAGATGATATAAAGGCTCTCGCTTATAAAGGCGCCGATGATGAAGATCGCGCTAAAAAGCGTAAATTTAAACCCTTTAAGCATTGATCTTATATCCGAGTCCGCGGCTGGAGAGTATGAAATCGTTGCTCGTTTTGGAGCGGAGGTTGCTGATATACACGCGCACATCGACGCTGCCCGCCTCGCCGTCCCACACGTCGGCGATGAGCTCATCAACGCTTACGAATCTTTTGATATTGGCGAGCAGAAATTCTATGATTTTAATCTCTTTGGCGCTTAGCGATATCTCTTCGTCCACGCGTTTTAAAATTTTTAAATTTGCGAAGTAGTGAAATTTATCCGCGATCTTGACGGCGCCCTTTTCGTCGCCGAAATACTTTCGCATCAGCTCGCTTACTCTAAATTTAAGCTCGGCTAGGTGGAAGGGCTTTTTTAGGTATTCGTTGCAACCAAGCTCGTAGCACTGGCTTAAATCGTCGATGTCGCCGAGCGAAGTCATCATCATCACGGGAGTGTTAAGACCGAGGCTGCGGGCGTATTTGAGCACCTCTTCGCCCGAGACCTCCGGCACCTTGATGTCTAAGATCAGCAAGTGGTAGGTATTTGCAGCGATCTTATCGCAGGCTGCGTCGCCGCTGGCGCATTCGTCCACTTCGTAGCCGAGCTCCTGCAGATACTCGCTTACGCTGCTTCTATATTCAAAATCGTCTTCTAAAAGTAAAATTTTCAAACTCACTCCCTAGATCGGGAGCGAGGCTACGCTCCCGTGCAAATTTGCCCCGCATATACGATATAGTAGCGAAGCAGAATGACGCCGCAAAGCACGACGAAAGAATTTAAAACTATAAACGCAGGCTTGTAGGCGTGATTTTTCAGCGCCGTAAAGGCGATGATGATCGGAGCGATGAGCCCCGTGCCTAAAACGCCGATCCAGAAAATTTTACCGTAAACCTCGTGCGTCAAAGCCTGCTGTGCCGCAAGCGCGCTAGTGCCGCCCTCAAAATACATCCCGACAAACAGAATGAATAAAAGCGGAATTTCAAATAGTATCGCGCGCAGATCAAGCACCAAAAGGTATTTTATGCTATCTTTGTTTAACGAGCCTTTAAAAAACAGAAGCCCCACTAAAATGCTCGCCGCGATGCCGCTGGAAAAGCCCGACAGCAGAAATAAAATAGGCAGCACAGGCGTATTCCAAAGCGGAATTTTCATCACTGCGCTTAGCAAAAAGCCCGTATATGCGCCCACGCAAAGAGCAAGGATGAATAAAACTCGCTCGAAAGCTTTGGAAGCTTTGGCGAACGAGCTTAGTAAATTCACGATAGGTCGCAGAAAGGCGAGCAGTTTAAATTTACAAATTTCCTCGCCGAATACGCATAGCGCAAATACAAAGCTAAGCGGCACGTAGATCAAAAGCGCCAAAACGCCGAGGCTCATCACCGAGCCGAAGTTAAATTTGATCAGCAAAAGATAAAAGCTTAGTGGCTTGCCCAGATCGAAAATTAAGAGCAAAAGCCCCGCGCAGATCGCAAGCGGCGCCGTGATCGCACCCGCTCTAATCATCGCATCCCAGATGGAATTTTGCTCGCTTTCGTGGCGGTTCCATTTAACTAAAAGCGCCACCATCGTCGCTCCCGCGCTAAGGCCCGCCAAAAATAGATAAATCGCAATCGGCCAAGGCCAGTAAATTTCAGAGTATTGGCTCATATCGCCCCACATATTATTCATAGCGTCCTCCTTTTTTGTTTTTGATATTCGCTAGGCGCGGTTTGGTGTTTAGATACGCTTTGGGATATTCTACGCTTGTTTTGGCTAGCAGCTTGCTTACCTCGGAATTTACGTCATTTACGTCGCCGAAAGTTAAAGCATCCGTTGGGCACACGCTTACGCAGGCAGGCTGTAAGCCTTTGCTCGTGCGATTCGTGTAGCAAAAGGTGCATTTGCCGATAGCGTGCGTGATAGGATCGACAAATCTAGCGTCGTAAGGACAGGCCAGGATGCAGTATTTGCAGCTGACGCAAAGCCTCTCGTCTATGAGCGTTACGCCGTCTTTGGTTTTAAAGCTCGCTCCCGTAGGGCAGACGTCCACGCAGGGGCTATCCTCGCACATAACGCAGCTGGCGCGCGAATAATCTAGCTTTAAGCTTGGAAAAACGCCGCTTGTTTTGCCATGAACCTGCAGCCTATAAACGCCGCTCGGCACGCCGTTTTCGTTCCTGCACGCAACCGAACAGGCTTGGCAACCTATACATAAATTTTCGTCGTGAATCATTATGAGTTTTTTCATAACCGCCCCTTTCAAATTTTAACTATATCGACGCCGACGTTGGTTACCATCGTGCTTACCACAGGACCCGCAGCCGGATCGAGAAGGACGCTTTGGTTCGTGCCTATGCCGTTCGTGCGCTTTAGCCCCGGGCTTACGTGCCCAAAGCCGTGGTATAAAAACAGGCAGTCGTCCCTGATGCCTTGCGTGACGAAAATTTTAGCTTTTTGCTCGCCGAATTTATTTTTGAGCTTCACGATATCGCCAGTCTTTAGCCCTTCCGCCTTTGCGGAAGCAGGGCTGATCCAAACCGGCGATTCGCTCATCATATCGTTTAAAATTTTGATATTTTGCGTGTGGCCGTTGGTGTGAAGCGCGGTCTTGCCGCTCATGAGGCAGTATTTGTGTCCGCCGAATACGTCCATACCCTCGGTGTTTAAGCAGCCATATCCCGCGAAAAGCTCCTCCACTTTCGGCGCGAAAAGCTCGATCTTGCCGCTCGGGGTTTTAAATTTCATCTGAGAGCTCATCTCGCCGTTTTCGTCCACGAACTCCGCCGCGACAGGATATTTATCGATAAATTTAGCCACGAGCTTCGGCTCTCGGTAGTATAGCTTCGGCACTTTGTAGCTTACGTAGCCGTTTTTGATTAAATTTGCGATTAGCTCGGCGTTGCCTTTGGCTTGCTGCATACGGTATTCGTCGATGTTGTTCCAGGTATAATCTTTATCGATCTTCATCACCCTCGCAAGCTCTCTAAAAATTTCATAGCCGCACTTCGTATCGCCCACCGGCTCGACGGCTTTGTTTCGCATTACAAATCCCGGCGCGGTGCCGCCTTTGTTTTGAATCGACTCGTCGCGCTCCAAATACGTTGATTCGGGCAAGATCACGTCGGCTAAGCACGCGAAGTCGCTCATATAAACGTCGATTGCGAGCACGAAGTCTAGCTTTTTGATCGCCTCTACGCTCTTATCCACGCCCGCAACGTTGATAAGGTGGTTAAAGCGCGTGCTGACCCAGCCTTTTACGGGGTAAGGCTTTTCGCTTAAAATCGTAGGCGCGATCTGCATCAAAACGCCGTGTTTACGCGGCACGAAGAAATTTTCGCTACCTTCTTCGCCGCAGCCGTCGATACGCGCGGTCTTTGGAATTTTAAAGCCTTTATCCGGGTTCGAGATGGTAGGGAATAGATCCTCTTTGCAAAGCGCGTTGAAGGTTTTGGAATCTTTAGAGAAGTAAATCCCGCCCTTTCTCTCGACGTTTCCCATCAGCGCGTTTGCGATCGCGATGGCGCGCGTGCGGACGTATTCGGCTTTGGCGGTCGTGGTTTTGTGACCCCAATCGATTATGACGGCGGGAGCCGCGGCGTAAATTTCATTTGCGATGCGCTCAACCTTGTCTGCCTTGATGCCCGTGATGCCCTCTTGCCAAAGCGGCGTCGTATCCTTCACGGACTGCCTTAACTCCTCTAGCCCCACGGCGTATTGTTCGATAAATTTTTTGTCGTATTTGTTATCGCGCAGCCAGATGTGAATCAGCGCCATCAAAAACGCTGCGTCGGTTCCCGGCTTTATCGGCAGCCACTCGTCGGCTTTAGAAGCTACGACGCTAAAGCGCGGATCGAGTACCAAAAGCTTTACGTCCTCTCTACTTGCGGCTTTTGCGAGCTTTTTTGTTTTTGAGATGTCGATGCCCTCAAAGAGATTGTGGCCGAAATTTACGATGTATTTTGCGTCGCCGTAGTCTCTTTGCATATTGGTGCCGAAAGTGTGTGGCACGGCGATATTATAAGTGACCGGGCAACAGGACCAGTGCGAGTAGATGTTCGGGCTGCCGTAGGCACAGGCGAAATTCATCATCTGAGTGTGGTGCTCGCCCGTTTTGGAGGTAAAAACTACGCTTTGCGGGCCGTATTTTTGCGAAATCTCGCCCAGCCTCTGCGCGCAAATTTTAAGCGCCTCGTCCCAGCTCGCTTCTCTAAATTTGCCCTCGCCGCGCTCGCCTACGCGAATGAGCGGCTTAATGAGCCTTTGATCGTCGTAGAGCTGATTGATGCCCGCGCCGCCGCGAGCGCAGACGGAAGTTTTGTTTGAAAACCTGTGGTTGCCCTCGATTAAAGCGCCGCGGCCGTCTTTGACGGTCACCTCGATAGGACAGCGCGAGGAGCACATCTCGCAGACGCTGGCGACTTTCTTTTCCGTCCCGCCGGTGACCGCGCTAGCGTTTAAATTTAGATTTAGCGTGGCTAACGTGCCGATTGCGGCGGTGCTTTTTAAGAAATTTCGTCTATTCATAAAAACTCCTTACCTTTAAATTTCGGTAGGAATTCTAAGGCTTCATCGTAAAAATAAGGTTAATTTTGATAATGCAGCTTTTGGCTTAGACTTTATCTCGAAAGATAAAATGCGTCCTGCGCCGTATTTTAAAGCCATAAAATAGCGCCAGCAGTAGCAAAATGCTAATTGCGCCGCAGATTGCAAGGGCTACGCGAGCGCCTAATAACTCGGTAAAAAAGCCCGATATGAGCGCTCCAAATGGCGTACTACCTATTAAAAATAGCGCGTATAAGCTAAGCACGCGCCCGCGGAATTCGTTGCTTACGTGCATCTGCACGGTGGAGTTGATACTTGAGTTTGTGATTACGAAAAGAAATCCAGTTACGGCAAGCCCTACCGCAGCCCATGCGAAGGAATTCGCAGCCCCAGTGAGAGCTAAGCTTACCCCCATAGCGATCGCGCACGATCTGATTTTGCGGATGCCAAGTTTATCAAAAACCGCTACGAAAAGCGCGCCGCAAAAGGCTCCCACGCCTAGAGCCGACATCAAATATCCAAAGCTTCGCTCATCCGCACCCAGGCTAAGCTTAACGAGTGCCGAGATCGTTACGTTGTAATTTGGCACCAGCGTCGCTACTATAAGCACTATTATCATTAGCTCGCTTAGGGTTTTTTTGTGCGATACATACGAAATTCCAGCACCGATCGAGGCAAAAACGCCTCCGCTTCTGCTAGATAGCGCAGTAGCGGATGGCGGAATTTTTATGAAAAACAACGAAACGATGATGCCTAAAAAGCTAAGCGCGTTGAATAAAAAGCAAAAGCCTACGCCCCACAGTGCCATCACGATCCCCGCAAGTGCGGGTCCTGCGATACGAGCGACGTTGAAGGACATAGAATTTAACGCTATGGCGTTGGCTAGATCGCGGGGCGAATCGATGAGGTCTTTTACCATCGACTGACGGCTAGGGGCGTCCATGCTGGTAAAGATGCCGCTTGCAAAAGCGCAAAATAAAATTTTGCCGAAAGAGTATAGCTCGCAAAAGCTCATAACCGCGAAAATTGAAGCGGTCACCGCCATGCCTATTTGAGCAAGCAGAAGGATCTTTTTGCGATTAAACTTATCGAGCAGTACACCGGAAAACGGCGTGAAAAGTAGCGCGGGCAAGAACCTCGCCGCAGCTACGAGACTGACCTTAAAAGCGTCTGCGGTGATGCTTAGCACTAGCCACGGCAGCGCGACGCTTTGCATCCAAGAACCGATCAGCGAGAGGTTCATCCCGATCCAATAAATTCTAAAATTTGAGTATTTAAGCGATAGGAAGGGATTTTTCAACGCACTGCCTTTTGAAATTTTGATTTGAGATTATACATTAAATTTTAAAAATTCACTTAAAGATTTAACATTTATAAAAATTTAACGAAAATTTAATATTTCTGAAAAGAAAAATTTTATATACTCTGCAATAAATTTTTAAGCAAAGGATTAAAAATGCAAAGACCAACTCCGATTAATCAGGAAATCAAACTCGATGAGAAGCGCTATATCGTTTCCAAAACCGATCCGAAGGGCATTATCACGTTTGCAAATCCGTATTTTTGTATGATTTGTGGCTATAGTGAGCTTGAGCTTTTGGGGCAGCCGCACAACATCATCCGACATCCGGATATGCCGCGAATAGCGTTTAAGCTTATGTGGGATACGATACAACAAGGCAAGGATTTTACCGCCGTGGTAAAAAATTTAGCCAAAGACGGGCGCTTTTATTGGGTCATTACGGAATTTACTTCTAAAAAAGATCCTGTGACAGGGCAGATCACCGAATACACGGCATTTCGCAAGGCTCCGCCAAGATCTGCGATCGAAACTATAGAGCCAATTTATAGGGCGCTACTGGATGCTGAAAGAAACGGCGGTATGCAGGCTAGCCAAAAGGCGCTCGTGGACTTTTTAAAAAGCAAAGGCGAGACCTATGAGAGCTGGATCGCAAAGGTCTCAGGCAAATCAAATCCGCTCACCGCAATGTTTTTTAAGGCGATGAAAAAGCTTTTTAGCTAGTCCAGTTAAAATTTAATGCAAACCCCGCGCAATGCGGGATTATTCAGCCTTGTGGAACAAAACAAATAAAGCACGAAGCCGCCTGTTTATGAAATTTTGAAATTCTACGAAATTTTAAAATTTAGCTTGAGTTTTGAAATTTCACGTCTTCATCAAGTGCGTTACAGATCAAAGCCCCTCAAGCGTTATGTCGTAGAGCCTCTCTGCCGTTTCGTCGTTTAAATTTAGTGTCTTTTTGCTTCGTAAAAATTCTAAAATTTCATTCTGCGCAAAGCCCGCTCTTTGCGCGCAATGCTCGTGCGCAGGCAAAAAACCGCGGCATAGCGCGATATTTTCTAAAATTTCCTCATCACATAAAAAACAATATGGCTCGTCGTGCAACCGCCCCTCAAATTTTAAAATTTCGGCGTAGCTTTCTACGATTATGCGACGCGGATTTTGTTTGCCAAAGCGCACAGCGGCTCGGTTTAGCAGCTCGTAATAGAATTTATCCAGATGCTCGGCATCTTTTAGATGCGCGTATAAAAGCCGCATGAACTGCTGCCAAAATAGCAGCTTCTCGCGGTTTCCGAGCCACGCGTATCCCAGATGCATCACGCCGCTAAGACGAGGGAGAAAGTTTTGATTTTGCGAGAGCTCGAAGTCGATTTTATAGCCCTGGATGATGTTTGAGTGGCGCGCGCCGTAGAAGCGGTACGCACGCACGAGCGCACTTTCGCTTAGCACGTCTACGATGCAGTCCTCGTCCC
>CAUSEA010000046.1:0-9376 GCA_963530525.1 uncultured Campylobacter sp. | reverse complement strand
GTTTTGAAATTTCGCTTATCGAAGAGCTCGTGAAAGAAATTTTCGGCGATAAGGGTGGTAAAATCGAATATGTCGTAACTCTGGGCAATGATCGTATCACAGCCGTGCAAGATAACAAGGTCGATTTGGATATTGCGGCGATTACGGTTACGAAAGAGCGCGAGAAACTAGTGGATTTTTCAAATCCTTACTTTAGCGTAAATATCGGCGTGCTAACCCGCACCGATGATAATATAAAAACCGTAGACGATTTACAAGATAAAGAAATTTTAGCAGAGCCCGGCACTACGGCTTTTGATTATTTTAATAAGGAAGGCTTTAAAGTTATCTCATGCGCTAGTTCTAGCGAATGTTTCCGTGCGCTAAAATCCGGTCGCGGCAGCGGCTATGCAGACGATAATATGGTGGTTTTGGGCTATTCGGTTGTAGATCGCAAGGTAGAGGTAAATATAAAGAATTTAGGCACGACGGACTTTTTAGCTATCGCGGTACAAAAAGGCAACGATGACTTGCTAAACGCCTTAAACGACGGGCTTGTCAAGCTCAGCAAAAACGGCTTTTTCAAGAAAATTTTTAACGATAGCATAGATCCTTTTTACAAGGGAAAGGCTGAGAAAAAATATTTCTTGTTAGATGATCTTTATAAAATGTTTTAATTCAAAGGACGAAATATGAAAAAAATTCTACTAAGTATTTTGCTGAGTGCTGGCGCGCTTTGCGCTAACTCCTTAGCAGATATCAAGCAAGCAGGCGAAATTCGCATAGGCTTGCAAGAGTCCCAGCCTCCGTTTAGCTTCGATGATAACGGCACGCTGAAGGGCTTTGAAGTTGATTTGGCAAACGAGCTGGTTAAAAATCTATTCGGCAATAAAAAGATCAAAATCGACTTTATCGCCGTAGAATCTAAAGATCGCGTCCCCTCACTGGAGCAAAACAAAGTAGATCTCATCATATCCAAGCTTACCGTCACAAAAGATCGCGTTCAGAAAGTTGATTTCTCCTACCCGTATTATTCAGTGCAAATTGGCGTGCTAAGCCGTAAGGATGATAATATTTCAAGAATCGATCAGATCGCGCATAAAAAAATTCTAAGCGTTAAGGGCACAACTGCCGAGGAGCACTTCAAAAACGCGGGCTATGAGATTGCGACATGTGCCGATGCGAATGAGTGTGTTGCCAGACTAAAGGCTGGCGAGGGCATAGGCTTTGCCGACGATAATACGGTCGTACTCGGATACGCTAGAAACGACGCCGCACTTGATGCAAAAATCATCAACCTCGGCAAGGTAGATTATATTGCTGTTGCCCTATCTAAGGGCAATACCGAGTTGCTTGATGCGGTTAATAGCAGCCTGGTAAAAATGTATAAAGCGAAATTTTTCCATAAGGCTTTTGACGAGGATATTAAGCCATACTACGGCGGCAAGATCGATAAAAAGCACTTTACGCTCGATGAGGTTTATAGCCTATTTTAAATTTAGACGTATTTAAAATTTTAAGGCGCCCCTTGGCGTCTAAACATACCCGCAGCTGCGATATTTGATCGCAGCTCGCTTTTGCCGCCAAGGCTTCGGCGGCATTTATAATTTAAATTCCGTATTTTTGCAGGTCCGGTTGCGATATAAAATTTTATGAGATTTTGATATGCGGTTGCGAAAGAATGTGGCTTCTAAAAGATAGTCGGTCGCGCGAAATTCTAATCCGAGTAGTAAAATTTTATATCCTTTTTCAGTTGCGTCGGCAGCACGTTAAATTTAGTCCTAAAAATTTTAGAAAAATGCGATAAATTATTATATCCGACCATTTTGGCAGCTTCGTTTACGCTGATTTGATCTAGACTTAATAGCTCTTTTGCAATTCCAAGCCGCTCATTTGTCAGCATTGCATAAACGCTCGTGCCAAAATATGCTTTAAAATCCCTTTTTAGTGCAAATTCATTCGTGGCACAAAGACGAGCGAGCTCCTTAATGCTAGGTGGGTTTTGCATATTTTCGAGTAATATTTTCTTTGCTTTTTGAACTGTCTTTATGCGATTTTCATCAAGGCTAAGTGCATTTTCGGGCTCATTAAATTTATGAAAACTTTTATAAAGCATCTCTAAAATTTTACTTTCCATAAAAATTTCGCGCATTTTGCCGTCGTATATCGCGGCATTTTCGATTTCTTTAAGGATGATATTTTGCACGGCGCTCGTTTTGAATTTCTTCATGCAAACTGCTTGATCTAAATTCAAATTTTTTAAAATTCCTAGTTCATTCGCAAAAGCGGTGCTAAGTGCTATGCAGGAGCTTTTATAGTGTTTATTTTCAAGCTCGTGAACGCCACGCAATTTGCTTTGCATAGTTCCGAGCCAAAACTCACCTTTATTCAAAACGAATTGATCTTTATCCGATCTGAAGCAGATAGGATTTTCGCCCATATTGAAAAATAAAAATGAATAGCGGCTACCTCGCTCGTGGCGATGCAAAAGAAAATCTCTGCAAATTATATCGCTGCTATAATATCCTATCTCTCCGCCCGTATAAAAAGAGCTAAAGTCGAATTTTATGCTTTCGCTTTCAAGCTCGGTTTTGTTATACCCACATTGCTTGGACGGCTCAATGTCGTTAGATATTTTTTGCAAAAAATCGTCTAAACTTATCTCTTTACTCATCTTATCCCTTTAGCGTTTAAAATAATCCCTCTGCCGTTTAGTATTTCTTGATAATGCGTATCTTATTATAGTAAAATGAGTTTAAATTTTAATAAGAAAAGGAGCGTTTGTGCGCGTAATATATAAATTATCGCTGATTGCTGCTATAGCGACAGCCGGGATATCGAGTGAGTTAGAAAAACAGGACAAAAGCGTAAATTTGGGTAAAATTACCGTAGTCAGTGCTACGGGCTATCGGCAAAATATCCAAGACGCACCCGCTTCTATCTCCGTTCTTACGCAAAAAGAGATACAAAAGCGTAACTACCAAGATATCTCCGCAATGGTAGAGGACTTGCCGAGTGCCTTTACCGCAACGCTAGGCGCTGCATCGAGAAAAGGCATAAGCCTAAGAGGCCTATCTCAAAAATATACGAAAATTTTAATCGACGGCAAGCCTGCGACTAGCGATAGCGCTTATAAAGGAATAAGAAGTATTGGCAGCAGCCAGAATTTCTTGCCTCCCGCAAATGCGATAGAGCGCATAGAGGTTATCCGTGGGCCTATGAGCTCGCTTTACGGCAGCGACGCTATGGGCGGAGTAATAAATATCATCACTAAAGGCTTTTCAAATGAGCTTAGCGGCAATGTAAACGGATACTATACTTTCGCTAAAAAATCGCAAATAAAAGGTGATTATCAAACGGGTTTTTATCTAAACGGAGCTATCGTCCCGGACGTGCTAGGTATCGTACTTTACGGCAGATTTTTTGAAAAGATAGAGGATAAAGAGCCTTATGCGAATAGAAATAATGAAGAGACGAATATGGGCGCAAAACTGATGTATAACGTAACGCAAAATGATGAGGTAACGCTTGATTATCGTAAAGTAAATAATAAATTTAGGCGTACATACGGGCGTACGCGAACAACCTGGGGAGGTAATAACGATATTGCGAAAGAGGATATGAAAGGCTACACCGCAAGCCTATCTCATCAGGGAAAATACGATAAGTTTATGATAGATAGCTACGCAAATTACGATAGCATGAAAGAAAGCGGCGCCCAGGATCTGCGCCTTAGAACGACTACGCTAAATTCTAAAGGCTCATATTTTTTCGATTCAAATGCTTTGAGTTTGGGCGTACAATACCGAAGCGAGAGATTAAACGAAGCCGCTACTACCGCAGATGAGGCAAATGTCAAAAGATGGGATTATTCGATCTACGGCGAGGATGATTTTTATCTAACTGATGATTTAACACTAACCGGCGGAATCAGATATAACCGAGATAAAGACTACGGCGGCCATATATCTCCGCGCGCTTATGCCGTTTATCGTTTAAACGAAAGTTTTTCTATTAAAGGCGGCGTTTCGACGGGATATTCAACTCCGGATATTAAGCAGCGTAGCGAGGGCCTTGCCCTGCCATTTGCAGGAGGCCAGGGAGCGCAGATAGGCAGAAGCTCTTTAAAGCCTGAAAGCAGCATAAGCTACGAAGGCGGGTTTTCTTACGACGATAACGATAAATTTAACTTTAGCGCTACTGCGTTTTATACCAAAATCAAAGATGGAATTTCTACCAAATTAATTTGCCGCCCAAGACCGGGAAATCCTTGCGTGCATAACGGCAAAACTTACAGACGCGGCATTTGGGACACTATAAATGTCGGAGAAGCCGAGGTTAGGGGTCTAGAGCTAAGTAGCGATTATCAAATTTTAGATAATTTGAAGCTACATGCAAACTACGCCTATACGAAATCCGAGCAAAAAACGGGTAGCGAGAAAGGCAAAACCTTAAATAATTTTCCAATCCATTCGGTAAAGCTAGGATTTGATTACGACGTAAGCTCCAAGCTAAACTTATGGTCGCAAATAAATTATTATAGTAGGACGCGCGATAGCCTAAGCTACGATGAGGATATCCGCTCATACACGCTTTTTGATCTGGGCGCGAGCTATAAAGTTACAAAAGACGCAAGTTTAAATTTTACGCTTTATAACATATTCAACGAATTCGTACTAACGCGCTCGGGAAATTATCAAATGATGGTCGTAGACGGGATGAAGGCGCAGGTTGGATTTAACGTGAACTTTTAAATTCGCGGCGCATAAATTTCGTCCGCGGATTTAAAATTTAAGGAAATTAATGGCGATTCTAAAAAGGAAAAAATTTTGGTTCAACGTCCATCTTGTTTTGACGCTTATATGCTGCGTGCCGATCTTAATCGTAGCCCTTAGTGGCGCCATTATCTCGTATCACGACGAGATTATAGATGCGTTAAATCAAAGCAAATCTTTCGTGAGCCCGAGCGGAAAAGACGCTCTTAAGCCCGCCGAAATTTTAAATATTTTCAGAAAAGTCAAGCCCGGTTTTACGCTCAGTTATTATAGGATTCCTCAAAACAAAAACGAAGCGATTAGGCTTTCTGGCACAGATTCTGGCGGCGAGTTTAAATCATATTTTATAGATCCTTATAGCGGCGAAATTACTTCGGAAAACATAGGCGATACGTTTATCGGCGTAGCGCTAAATCTACATACTAATCTAGGTTTTGGGTTAAGTAAAAACGAAACTCTGCGGCTAATAGGCAAAAATATCGTGGCGTTTAGCACAATTATGTTTATTTTAGTCTTAATTTCAGGCGCGGTGATCTATTATCCTAGCTTTAGAGGAAAGATTTTACGCGCATTTAGGATAAATTTTAAAGCGAGAGGTTATGCTTTTTTATATAGCTTGCACGGCGCGGTCGGAGTTTTGCTGCTGCCCGTTTTGCTTACGATAAGCGCTAGCGGGCTTTATTGGTCGTATGATTGGATAGCCAAAATCACCAACAGAGCGCTAGGGGAAAAGGAAATTTTTAGAAAAACGAGTTTTACCGAAGTGCGAGGATTTTCGCTTGAGGATGAAGATAAAATTTTAAATTTGCAGACGGCACTTGATATTTTTAAGAGTGAACGCGGTGAGAACTACGAATTCTTCAATATTATCGCCCAAAAAGATGGAGAAAATTTTATGATCTTTTATTTCGATAAAGGCGAAAAGAGCGAAGAGCATATGAATACGATGAGTATAAACGTTAAAAAGGGCATCTTGCGGCATGCTCGCCATGATGATACGAAAAGTACCATGCCGCGCCCTTTTGCTATACATAAAGCCGTTTTGAGCGTGCATTCGGGTTATATCTTCGGCGAGGCGGGTAAGTTCTTATTTTGCGTAGCGGCGATTTCAGTGTTATTTTTTATAGTTACGGGATTTTGGATGAGCATAAAAAGAATTTATAAGAAAAGATAAATCTACGAATTCAAAGCGGAGAGATAGCTTATCCGCGGCGTAAATTTAAAATTTTACTCGAAACGGTATCGCTTCTTTTCAGTTAATAAAATTTTATATACAGCGCTTTGAAATACTGCGTGCAGAGTCTTTGTGGGCCTTGTGCCGCATCTTGATTTTGTTAAATTTGCTCCGGCGTTTCAACCGCGCTCATTTGCCGCTCATAAAATCCCTAATATTTTGCGCGATCATCTTTATCAGCCGTTTGCGGGCCTCTGTGCTAGCCCATGCGATGTGAGGCGTGATGATGACGTTGCGGCGATTTTTCACGCGCAGTAGCGGATGATCCGCTCTCATCGGCTCTGTTTGCAGCACGTCAAGCGCCGTGCGTAGGCCTCGCTCGTCCACGGCGTGAGCCAGCGCGTCCTCGTCCACGATGCCGCCGCGGCCGAAATTCATCAAGATCGCCCCCTCTTTCATCTTCGCAAGCTCCGCCTCGCCGATCAATCCCGCCGTTTTTTCATTTAGCGGAGCGTGGATCGAGATGATGTCGCATGCCCTCAAAAGCGCGTCCAGGCTCACTCTGGCAAACTCGCCGTTGTCGTTCGTGCCGCTAGTGGAGTAGTATCTCACGTTCGCACCGAACGCGGCGGCGATGCGGGCGAGCTTTACGCCGATCTGTCCAAGCCCGATGACGCCGAATTCTTTGCCGTAAATTTCGCTGATCGGCGCGTCAATGTGGGTGAAAATTTCGCTCTCGCACCATTTGCCGCTGCTGCCGTAATCCGCGTAGTATCCGAGCGCGTTGGTTAGCGCGAACAGCGACGCGAATGTCTGCTGCACGACGCTGTTCGTCGAATAGCCCGCCACGTTTTTTACTGCGATGCTGCGAGCCTGCGCGGCCTGCATGTCGATGTTATTCGTGCCCGTGGCGCTGACGCAGATCAGCTTAAGCGCGGTTTGCGCCATGATCTCATCCGTGATTAGGACTTTGTTGGTGATGACGACATCGGCGCCCGCTAGGCGCTGCGCGGTTTGCGCGGGCTCGGTCATCTCGTAGCTTTCAAACTCGCCCAAGCTCGCGATCTCGCTAAGATCGGCATCGCTTCCCAGCGTCGCGGCATCCAAACATACGATCTTCATATTTCCCCCTTTGCGTTTTAAAATTTTAAGCCGCAGCAGCGCGGCCAAATTTAGCCGTTAAATTTCGTCGTGCGATCGGAAGCACGGCGTCTAAACGGCAAAATTTAACCTCACGAAATTTAGCTATTGCGTAAATTTGCTCTAGCGAAATTTTACTATTGCAAAATTTACTCTCGCGAAATTTTACTATTGCGAATTCCGCTCTTGCTGAAATTTAATGCCCGCAGCGCGCGGGGCGTTAAATTTAAAATTCTAACTCGCATCGAAATAAGCGGTAAATTTTACCGCCGCTGAAACCTGTGTCTAAATTTTGAAATTCTAATTCGCGCCGAAGCGAGAGGTAAATTTAATCGCTGCTGCCGTTCGCGTTTAAATTTTAAAATTTAGCTCGCGCGAATCTTAACTCTGCACGAAATTTATCCGCGCAGAATTTTGGTCGCGCCGCTACGTTAAATTTTACCGTAGTCTCCTAGCGTTAAATTCCGCTGCCGCCCGGCGATAAAATTTACCGCGGCGAGGGCCTTGCCGCCAAATTTATCGCCAAAAGCCGCCGCCTTAAAATTTCTCAAATTTTATAAAATTTGCCGCGCCGCTACTTTGCATCCTCGATGTAGTGCCCTACAAATTTTGAGAGATTATCAAGTATCTCGCCGCCCTTGCGGAAGCCCAGCGCGCAGCCTTCGTAGGCGAAAAACACCCCCGCTTGGTAGCTCTGGGCGCGCTCGTCTTTGTTTAGCTCGTAAAATTCCTGATATAAAAATTTCTGATTTCCGCATTCGCCGCCGTTTTCCTCTATCTTTTTGCCGTCGGCGTCGAAAATCGCCACATTCGCCCCCTCGCGCGCCAAAAACGGCTTTTTGATCATCTTTTTACCGATGATCGGCGAAAAGGAGCTTTGCAGCAGCAGCGGGTGGTTCGGATACAGATCCCACAGGATTTTCATAATCCCCTTGCTTTGGAAAAGCAGCGTGTATGCGGGGTTTAGAATGATAGCCTTTTGATTTTGCACGATGTTTTTTAAGATGAGCGCAAGCTCGCCCTCCTCGATCGCGATCGCCTCCCAAGGGATGAGCTTGAACCAATACTCGTAGTTTTCGCCGTCAAAAAATACACCCTCTTCGTCGTTAAATTCCACCTCGTCCACGTAGGCAAAGCGCGTCTTAAAGCCCGCATCTTCCGCGGTCTGCTGCAAAAGCTTCGTCGTCTTTTCGTCCTCGACGTTGCCTGCGACGCTGCTAAATAGAATTTTCCACCCCTCGTAAAATTTAGAAAAATCCTCTAGCTCGCCGTCAAGCACCACGAGCCGCTTGAAATTATCGCGCAGCGCGTCGTAGAGGTCGTTGAACTGGCTCGCCTCGTCCATGCCGTTTTCTTTGAGCATCGCCCACTGGATGATCGCCGTCTCAAACACCGCCGTGGGTGTGTCGGCGTTAAATTCTATTAGCTTGATCGGCTTGCCGTCCAGTCCGCCTGCGAAATCAAAGCGCCCGTATAGGTGCCAATGCACCTCATTTTCCCAGCTTTGTTTGATTAGATCTACGAGATTGAAGGGGATGCCGAGCTCGTGGAAGAGGTTATTGTCGATGACGTGCTGCGCGGCTGCGACAAACATCTCGTATAGCTCGTTTGCGGCCTCATAATACGCATCGGCCTCCGCGGCGCTCACGCGCACGATCTCGTCGCTGACGTAAGGGGTCTCGTCGGTGTCCGTGTGCCAGTAAAAGCCGAGCTTTTCGAGATATTCGTTGCTTAACGGCGTTATCTTTTTTAGTTGCATAGATTTTCCTTTTTATGTAAATTTTAAAATTCCGCCCGCAGCGCAAAACAAATATAGCACTAGTCGCTGTCGGCGTCTCTTGCGAGCGCAGCGAAGCAGAATAAAACGCGAGCTATGGGCTCACACCTCTAAGCGCGCCGGTTAATCATAACTTGGCGGGCGAGCGGTGCATTGCCCCGCCGCAGAGTGGCACCTCTTTTGCAAGAAATACACCCTTGCAAGTAGCCCCTCCTCGGCTTTCTCAAAAAACTGCGGCACGACTTGATCATGCGCCGCTGCGACCTGGATTTCGCTCGGGTAAAATTTACTCACTTTAGCACCGCTAGGCGATATAAAATTTGCCGCAAGAAGCGCTGCGATACGAAATCCGATTGCGGATGTGGCGATTAAAACTCCCGTCGTAGCACGGCCTCGCTAGCCTTAACGTCGCGTCGCAATATAAAATTTTATCGCACGACGCTGCCTTTCATATCAAAATTTCGCCCCGTGGCAATGCCTCAGTAAAAAATGCGATCCGATGCGCTCGGCAGCGGGCGCGAATTCCGCCTC
>CAUSEA010000045.1:0-9413 GCA_963530525.1 uncultured Campylobacter sp. | reverse complement strand
GAATTTTAAAATTTTTAGCAAGCGTCGTATTTTAAAAGCAAGCAAAATTAAATCTTTGCCACGCTACAGAATTCCGCGATAAAAGTGTGCCACCAGCGCTAAATTTTGCGCCATAAATCATACTACGAACATCAGCTTGGCGCAAAGCACAATGATGAAGCCGAAAGTAAGCGCGATCTTGTGGATGTTAGCTCGCAAAAACTGAGGCGCGGGCCTTCCCATCGCGCGGCAGCTCAAATTTATCGCTACGCACACGGCGATGATGAGCGCGAGCGTGACTTTTAGCATAAAGATTTTTTGAAGCGGCGTGCCGAAATACCCGCCATTAGCGCTCCCGACCCAGCGACTCATCATCATTCCGCCGGTGATTATCAGCGTAAAAAGGCAAACCGGCATGATCTTAATCGCGCGCGAGCCGATCGCCTTTTTAACGCGCTCAAAATCCGCGCCTAGCGTGCCTTTAAGCCGCGAAAAAATCACGACATCGAAAAATATGTAGCCTAAAAAGATAATGGCGCAGATGAGATGCACGATCTGCACGTAAGGATAAATTTGCTCCACCGCCGCTCCTTGTTATGAAATTTCGCCAATTTTATGCGAAATTTCAAATTTTAGCAATGATTTTCATCAACGCGCCACGAGCGGTTAAATTTAAGCAAACCGCGCGAACGGCGCAAATAAATTTCGACGAAATCGCGCAGGCAAATTTAAAAGCAAAGCCGCGCGGCTAAATTTAAAAATGGACGCGTCCGTAAATTTATAAATTTACGAGCATCGCCGCGTGGGCAAAATTCTAAAATTATGCCCACGAAAACCCGCGTCAATTCCGCAATCTATAACATCATCGAAAAGATTATGCCGAATATGATTAGCGGGATATTAAAGAAAATAAAGGTCGGCACGCAGGTATCCCACATGTGGCTATGCCCGCCGTCGATATTCAGCCCCACGGTAGGCCCAAGCGTGCTATCGCTCGCAGGCGAGCCCGCATCGCCGATACCCGCTGCCACGCCGATGATAAAGATCGTCGCCGCCGTACTAAAGCCCAACTGCGCGGCTAGCGGACAATAAATCGTAGCGATGATAGGGATCGTGCCGAAGCTCGAGCCTATACCCATCGTCACGAGCAGTCCGATGCCGATCATCAGCAGCGCGCCGCCGAGCTTGCCGCCGCTTAAAGTACTCGCTACGTGCACCAGCTCATTCACGCCGCCGGTTTCTTTTAAGATCGTGCCGTATCCTGCGGCGATCAGCATCAAAAACGCGATATAGCCCATCATATGCACGCCCTCGTCAAATACGTTATCGAGCTTTTTCCACTCGATGCCTTTGCTAGCAAGCATTACTAAAATTCCGCTAAGCGCGGCAAACGGAAGGGATTTGATCCAAATTTGCACCGCGAAGCACACCGCGATACCCGCTAGAGCGCCCCATTCGCGCATACCCATCTTAAGCTCGCTAAAATGCGCATCCAGGCTCTGTTTGGTTTCGGCGTAGTCTCTCGGCTTGCGGTAGTAGATCACGGCTAGGATGAGGCCCACGAGCATCGGCACTGCGCTGAGCCACATCACGCTTGATATGTCGCCAAGGCTTACCGCGATGCCGTTTGCGTTCATATTTTTTTCGATTAGCCCCATAAAGATAAGTCCAAATCCCAGCGGCAGCGCCATATACGGCGTCTGCAAGCCGAACGTCAGCGCGCACGCTACGGCGCGGCGGTCGATCTTTAGCGAGTTCATGATCTTGACTAACGGCGGGATCAAAATCGGGATAAAGGCTATATGCACGGGGATTAAATTTTGTGAAAAGCACGCAAAAAAGGCGATCGAAAAGATAAAGACGTATTTTTTGTCGCTGATTAAATTTGCCACCGCGCGCACCAAGATCGCCGTTAAGTTGGTCTTTGAGATCGCGCTTGCGATGACGCCTAGCAGCAGATATGAGAGCGCGGTTTCTAAATTTCCGCCCATGCCGAGGCTGCCGGCGTTTTCGGGGTTGCCGTTTATGAATAAATTTATGGCATCGCCCAGCGGGATATTGCTTGAGAGAACGGCGCATATCGTGCCGATTAGGATCGCGAGCATTACGTTGCACCTCAGCAAGCACAGCGCGCACATTACACAGATACTGATAAATACGGGATTGGTAAGCATCTTTTGCCTTTTTTGGAATTTTTGCAATTATATAGAATTTAGGGCTAAATTTTGCTAAAATCGCGCAAAAAATCGGCTAGGACAGCGATGAAATATTTTTACTCCTCTTTTGTAGTAAGCCTAATTGCGCTTGCTATCGCATTTTATATCGGCGGCGCGGGTGCCGCTTATATCTGCGCGCTTTTATGCGTGCTCGAAATCAGCCTCAGCTTCGACAACGCCGTAGTCAATGCCAAAGTGCTAAAAGATATGGCGCCGGTGTGGCAGAGCAGATTTATCCTCTGGGGCATTCCGATCGCGGTTTTTGGCATGAGGTTTTTATTCCCCGTGCTAATCGTCGCGGCTAGCGCGCATCTGGGTCTTTGGGAAACCCTCGTGCTGGCGCTTAAGCAGCCGCACCGCTACCATGAAATTTTAAGCGAGAACGAAGCGCAAATTTACGTTTTCGGCGGCGCGTTTTTGCTGATGGTCTTTTGCGATTTTTTCTTCGATGCGCAGCGCGAGCTACACTGGCTAGGCATAATCGAAAATAACGGGCTCGTGAGATTTTTAAAGCGCATTCCAAACGCGCCCACGCTGATCGCTCTAGCCGCAGGGCTCGTGCTGCTTGCTAAAACGGGCTCGGCTACGCTCGGCGCGGCGTATTTCGGCGCGATCCTGCTCTATCTACTCATCTCCTGCTTCGACCGCCTTTTCGGCACGGACGGCGTAAAAAACGGCCTTGCGGGCTTTTTGTATTTAGAAACCTTGGACGCGAGCTTTAGCTTCGACGGCGTGATCGGAGCGTTTGCGCTAAGCGATAATATCTTCATCATCATGCTAGGTCTCGGCGCGGGCGCGATGTTCGTGCGCTCCATCACGCTGTATCTCATCGCCCGCGGCACGCTGTCGCACTTCGCGTATCTCGAGCACGGCGCACACTACGCTATCGCGTGTTTGGCGTTTATGATGTTTGCCAAGCTGAAATTTGAAGTAAGCGAGATCATAACCGGCACCGTGGGGATTTTATTCATCGCGCTATCGCTCCTTTCGTCGGTGCTTTACAACCGCCGCAACAAGCGCAAACTAATCGAAACGATCGCGGGAAACAACGAGTAAAATTTCATCGCGGATCTTGCCGTGCGCGAGATCAAATTTTAAAATTTCAAGCTACTGCCGCAAGCGGTAAATTTTACTCGCTTGCGCCGCGTTAAATTCCAAGAGACGCCAAATTTCAAGAAACGCCAAATTCTAAAAAGCGCTAAATTTAAAGACGCGGGCGATGAGATTAAATTTTACGAAAAGCGTTAAATTTTAAACCGCGAGATGGCGTTTTAAAATTCAAATCAGCGATCGCGCGAGCTCAAGCCTTTATCGCGCAATCTCTGCAGCTCTTTGCAGCTGAGTGGCGGGCTATTTGCGGACTCGCCGCTCTCGCTTGCGCCGCCAAAAAGCTCCTCGTTCAAACGTAGCTCGTCAATGATACCAAGAAGCTGCAAAACTTCGGCCTTTATCCGCTCGGCGTCTTTTAGCGTAGTGCGCGGCGAAAACAGCGCGGCTTCGAAGCGGTTTTTCGCGCCGTTTAAAAATAGATAAAATTTGCCGTCCATAAACGCCGCGCTAAGAGCGATCTTGGGCGCAAGCTTAAGCTTCAAAGCCCCGAGACGCTCCATAAAGCTAGGCGTCAAAAGATACCGCGCCTCCAAGCGTTCCAAAGCGCGATCGCCGACAGCAAAAAAGCTGCGGAAAGATCGCTTTTGGCCCTTTGAGATAGCTTTACAAGCTCCATAGACTCGCGCGTTTCATAGATTTTTATCGCCTCGCTTAGGCTAAATTTCACCCCTTTATGCACGCCGTCTATCTGATCCTCAGCTACGAATTCATTGTTCGGATAGATGCCTGTTTTGCGGATCTCTTCTTCGTCTATGCCGCTTTGCGGCTCGTATCTAAAGGCGGGATCGATATCTGAAATGATAGCACGGATGAAGGCGTCTTTGTAAAAGGCGTTGTACTCCCACTTGGCGATGGAATCATCAAAAATCCCCCATACGCAGCTTACCGCAATTATCGGGATCATCGCAGACATCAGCACGGCGGAGGAGTATTCGTTTTGGATCAAGCCGTGGATAAACCAGCCGACGGAAAAAACCGCGATGCATAGCAATAAAATCAGCGGTTTTAGAAATTTTATCTTGCACTGCTGCTGCTTTTTTGCCAGTTCCTCTATCGCTCTGTCAATATCCAAAATTTAACTCCAAATTTGATTTGCCGAAATTTTGCCCCTTATTTTACGCTAAATTTTATTAAAATTTCATCCGTTAAGCGGGTTTAAGATTTTTTATGCTATTTTTGCTACCTATTTCGATCAAAAGGCATAAGATGATAAATTTACCGAAAAATTGCGTAGTTTTTACCTACCCGAAAATGGGCGACAGCGGCAAATTTTTGCCCGCAGAGTTGCGCGGCGGGGCGGGGCTTACTGGCTGCACGCTTCAATGCAAGGCCTACGAGAGCGCGTTTGCGCAGATAAAAGCCATTGGCTTTGAGCTTATCGCCGTAGGCAGCATGGGCGAGGCGGGCACGAGCGAGTTTAAGCGCGCTACGGGCGCCTCGTTTGAGTTCATAAACGACGAAAAATTCGAACTTGAAGCGCCGCTGCGGCTCGAAACCTTCACCACCGGCGACGGGAAGAAATTTTACCACCGCCAAACGCTGATTTTTCGAGGCGGCAAGGAAGTAAAGCGCTTTAGCCGTATCGCTAAGCCCGAGCAAGACGCGCAAAACGTACTTGCGGCGCTAAAGAGCCTATGATCGATCGCTTCGGTGGCGCGCTTTAAATTCGCGCTCCAAACACATTGCGATACAAAGCTGAAATTTGGAGTAGAGCGAATTTCTCTTAAATTCAGCATTTTTAATTAAAATGGCGCTAAATTTAACGGAGGCGGGTATGAAAAAATTTCTATTTTTGGCGCTATTCTGTGCCCTTGCGGCAAACTGCGACGAGAGCGTGCGGACAGATAAAATTTCTGCGACGGGCAAAACGGACAAAACAACAAGCATCGGCGAGACCGCAAGCGCGCGCTTTATAAAGAGCGGCAAGGCGAGCGCCGGCTCGCAAAGCAGCGCCGATGCGGTCATCCAAACGGACGGTATTTCGCGGGCGGATCTGCAAAGCTGCATCGTAAAAAGCGACGAAGGCTCCTGCGAGCGCGTCGCGCGCGGTCTAAAAAGCGGCTGCGAGCGCAAAGATCAGCTATCGTGCTTTTTCTACGCAGATGCGCTAGGGCGGGGCTTGGGCGTGGAGAAGGACGTCGTGGCGTCGTTTGAGCTTTTTCGCGAGCAGTGCGATGCCGGCAGTAGCGAAGCTTGCTACGAGCTGTCGGTCAAATATCTCCAAGGAATTGGCACTCCTCAAAGCTTTGAGCTCTCGGGGCAGGCGCTAGATAAGGCATGCAAAATGCACAACAAGCGCGCCTGCGCGGTGCTCAATCTACTGCCGAAAAATTAGCACGACAGAGGCGGTAAAATTTCTGGCTTCGAGCGCAGATAGAGCGCGCGAGCCTTTGAAATTTTAGCGGGCGACGGGTGCGGCGCACGATGAAGCAGTAAATCGGGGCTAGCGAGCGGATAAACAAAATCAAAAGGAGCAGAGATGAAAGTTTTAAAGCTTGCGCTGGCTGCGGCGCTGGTGCTTAGTTTAGCAAACGCGGACGGCAAAGCCAAAGAGTTTAAATTTAGCGGCGCAAAAACTAGCGCGCTTTTAGCAAAGTGCAGCAAAAAGGACGCCGCTGCATGCTACGAAGCGGCGATGAGATACGAGCTGGGCGGTCGCGGCGTCGTGCGAAACCGCCTCAAAGCGCAGGGCTTTTTCGCAGACGCCTGCGAGCTCGCTACCCTCGCCGAGCGGAGGCAGGGAGATAAAATGAGCGGCGCAGGCGAGCACGCGATGAGCGATTTGCGCGAGCAAGCCTGCCTGGGCAACGCGGCGGCGCTGGAGAGTTTCGCGAGCGGGCAGTGCCGCAGCCTCGTGATATACGACGAGCTTTGCGAGGGCGGATCGCAAGAGGCGTGCGGCAATCTGGCGCGGATGAAGCGCGATGGCTGGGCGCCCAAAGAGAGCTGCAGCGAGGAGATAGTCGCGAAATTCGGCGACGGCAAGCCGCAGAGATGAAATTTCGCCCTATTTTGCGGCGATAGAATTTTAAAATTTTGCGAGTATAAAATTTGCTGAAATTTTAGTAAAGCTCGACCGAAAGTGGTAACAAGGCGGACTAAATTTTAAATTCTAAAACGCGTTTAAATTTGCGTCGTAAACGGCGTCGATTTTAGACTCAGCAGAGATTAGAATTTGTGTAACAAGGCTCTTTGAATTGCAAATCGTGCGTGACGGTCAGGCTAAAATTTTAAGAACTAGAATTTAAACAAAATCTGCAATCTAGCCGTGATGATATAATTTTTAGAATTTCGCAAGCGTAAAATTTATCAAAATTTTGCGTATCTACGTCGAGCCGCTCCCAAAAAAGCGCGAAATTTGAAATTTTAAACTGCCGTCTTGTGCGAAGAGGCAAGAATTCCAGACAGGGGGAATTTCAATTAATGCGGATTAAAATACAGGTACGGCGGGCAAATGCGTGCACCGCAAGCGATGTAATTTCAAATGTAGACTCAAGGCTCGCTAGACGCGGAATTTAAACGCCACGAGCGATAAATTTCAAAACATCCATTTTAAAATTGCGAGGCGGGGATTTAAATTTGAGTGCGGCGAGCGATTAAATTGCAAAAGGAAGCTTAAATTTAAATATCGCAGCTCACAAATTATGCGTAAATTTTGCGCCTAAATTCCGCAAGATTGGGTGTGAGATAAGCGTTTAATGATATCGTAGCTAGATGATCATTAAGCCAAGCTTCAATCGCGCTTAAAACCCTATTCACCGAGCGCTCGCACAAGTGGATATTGCAAACCGCCGAAGCAAAAAAAGCCTGATCGAAAGCGTTTGGCGGCGTATATCTCAACCGACCGCGCCTCATATTTTGCTCTATAGCCTAGCTCGCGCACGAAATTTAGATTTTGAAATTTCGCGCAAAAATATTATAATTTCGCCCAAATCACGGCTAGGACGGAAAATGAACTCACGCGTGCAAAACGAATATCTAAAATCAAAAATTATGAGCGCCGAGAAAGCCTGCGAGCTGATCCCAAATGGCGCATCGGTGGGCTTTAGCGGCTTTGTTGGGGCGGGCTGCGCGCTAGCGCTACCACAAGCTCTAGCGCAACGAGCGACAGCGCTGCACGAAAAAGGCGAGCCCTATCAAATCGAAATTTTTACAGGCGCATCGACCGATCCGCTTTTAGACGGAGTTTTGGCAAAAGCAGGTGCCGTGAGCTTTCGCGCGCCGTTTTTTACGGATGCCGATATGCGCCGTGCGATAAATAGCGGCGCCGTGCGATACACAGACGTGCATCTATCAAGCCTTGCCGCGCAGCTTAAGGCGGGCTTTTTTCCACATCTAAACTTTGCTGTGATCGAAGTAGTGGCGATTAAAGAAAGCGGCGAGCTCGTGCCGTCCACGTCGCTAGGCAACAACCAAGCCTGGCTCGATATCGCCGATCGCGTGATTTTAGAAGTAAATTACTATCAGCCGCTTGAGCTGGAGGGCATTCACGACGTTACGGATCTGCGCCTACCTCCGCACGCTACGGATCTGCCGATCAAGCACGTAGGCGATCGTGTAGGCAGCCCTTACATGCATGTAGATCCTGCCAAGGTAGTCGCTATCATAGAGGCTAGGACGCATGATCGCGTCAATAATTTCACCGCTGTGGATGAAATTTCAAGTGCGATTGGGTGCAACGTCGTAAAATTTCTAAAAAACGAGGAAGCTTGCGGCAGACTTCCCGCAAAGAAGCTACTGCCGCTACAATCGGGCATCGGCAACGTCGCTAACGCTGTGCTTAGCTCGCTACAAAATGCTGGCTATCAAGGGCTGCAATGCTACTCCGAGGTGATCCAAGACGGCATGCTAGATCTCATCAAAAGAGGCGTCGTAGGTACTGCAAGTGCCACGGCGCTATCGCTTAGCCCCGCAGGTGTCGAGGAATTTCAAAAAAACATCGATTTCTACCGCAAGCACATCATACTGCGCTCACAAGACGTCTCCAACTCGCCAGCGCTTATCAGAAGGCTTGGCATCGTATCGATGAATGGTATGCTAGAGGCGGATATCTACGGCAATGTGAATTCTACCAACGTCATGGGGTCGCAGATGAAAAACGGCATCGGCGGTAGCGGTGACTTCGCTCGCAACGGATATTTGTCGCTATTTTTGAGCCCGTCGCTCGCTAAAGGCGGCGCGATTAGCGCTATCGTGCCATTCGTGAGCCACGTCGATCATACCGAGCACGATACTCAGGTCATCATCACCGAATACGGCATCGCCGATCTGCGCGGTAAATGCCCTCGTGAGCGGGCTCGCGCGATGATAAGCATCGCGCACCCCACTTACCAAGACGCGCTGAGAGATTATTTCGAGCGGGCATGTGTGCAGCCCTGTGCTGGGCATACTCCGCACATCCTAAGCGAGGCGTTGTCGTGGCATCAAAGATTTAAGGATACGGGGAGTATGAAGGCTTAGAGCGAATTTGCTTGAGCTAATGCGCTAAAACCTAAAATTTAAGCTCATTCTTGCTGAAGCGGGAAAGTTTGCACTGAAAAATTCTGCCCACATTTGAAAGCTCTATCGTTACTTAAAGCAAGGCGTGCTAAAATTTTATTTTGCAAAGCTCTCGCGAAATGTTATAAAACGAATGGGTCAAAATTTGCGCCGTAAAATTTTAAAATTTGCAGGCGGGTTTAAGGCGCGGAATTTAAAATTTTATCGCTACGGAATTTTAAAATTTAGCCTTAAATTTGCAGCTAGCGCATTTTAAATTTAAAAATTTTACGGCTTGGAATTTTAAAATTTTGAACTTCATAAAATTTTATCCATAAATCCGCTATTAAATTTTAAATTTAGCTCCACTTCATTTGCCACGCGTAAGCTTTTACGGCAATCCTAGCTTATAAGGTGCGCCATAAGTTCGCAATAAATTTCGCGCAGTATCTGCCAAGATGAATTCTGTATAAATTAAAGCGGCGGCTTGCTAAATCAGAATTTCTTACTTTACGGAGGCGATCTTTGGCTCGTAAATTTAAAAAGACGGGCTATAAAGTCGCGGCGAGATGAGATTAGAATTTTATCCTCGAAGGCTCCATCGGCTTGCTGTAGAAGTAGCCCTGCATA
>CAUSEA010000044.1:0-10649 GCA_963530525.1 uncultured Campylobacter sp. | reverse complement strand
CTACGGCGATTATGAAAAACGCCTATGGATGCTAAGCTCAATGCTAAGCAAATAATCCTCGCAAATCCTTTCAAAATTTTTAGGGGCACATGCCCCTAAAATCTATTAAAGTTAATATTGAAATTTCAAAAAATTTTAAAATTCTAAGATTATAATTTCACGCTAAAATTTTAAATTATGCTTGAAAACTGAAGCTAAATCGCTCATTCAAAGCAAAATTCATGTAGGTTTTAAATTTCATATCATCGAAATCTAACTCATTCGCCATGTAAAAGCATAACTCTTTTTATAAAGCTCGGTTTCATTTAAAATTTTGCCATGTCGTTAAAATTTCTTGCCGATTTCAAATTTGAAATTCTAAGAGCTAAAGCTTTGCAGCTAAAAAATGGCATTTGCTAAGAGCTCACTTATGATGAAATTTTATATTGCTTTTTAGTGTCTGTCAATAAATTTTTGGCTTGCAGTTTTACTATTTTGATTATTTTTAAAACTTCGGTATTTATAAATGAAGCGGAATTTTAAAAATTTCAAAGAATTTTGCAAATTCCGTAAAATTTTGCAATTTCACGGAATTTTGATTTTAAGTAGATTTTAAGCTCTAGCCCTAAAAATTCTCTTCGGTGTTTCGGTCGCTTACGCGGTCCCACGGTAGCTTCATTCCGCCTAGGATGTGGAAGTGTAGGTGCATCACCTCCTGACCCCCATTTTCGCCGCAGTTGCAAACAAGACGGTATCCGCTCTTATCAAGCCCCATTTTGCGAGTTACTTCTTGGATAAAAGCGCTCATTTTGCTCATCACTTCGGGAGGTGTTGCTTGAAAGTTTTCGTAGCATTTCTTAGGGATCGCCAGGATATGGATCGGCGCTTTTGGGTTTATGTCGTGGAAGGCCAAAAATTCATCGTTCTCTAGCACTTTGTTGCACGGGATTTCGCCGTTTACGATCTTTTCGAATACGTTCATTTTAGATCCTTTTATGAGGTTGAAATTTAGCCGCGATTATAGCCAAAAAATCCAAACACGCAAATTTACCTAGCTTTTATCAAATTTTAACTACAATCGCGCCATTAAATTTAACCACAAGGATAGAATTTGCAAGAGATTAAAGCAAAAATCGACGCCGCATCGAGCTTAAGCGAGCTGGAAGCCGTGCGCTTGGAGCTTTTCGGCAAAAAAGGCATCGTAACGGCGCTTTTTGCCGAGCTTAAATCCGCCGCGCCCGAGCAGAAAAAAGAGCTTGCCGTAAGCGCGAATGAAAAGCGCGATTATTTCAGCGAGCTCATCGCCGCTAAAAAGGCGAGCCTGGAGGCGGCGGAGCAAAAAGAGGCGATGAAAAATGAAGCAACCGACGTCACGCTTTTTAACGAAAACGTAAGCTGCGGCGCGCTGCATCCCGTGATGGAGACGATGGATAAGATCATTGACTACTTCATCGCGCAAAATTTCAGCGTCGAAAGCGGCCCGCTCATCGAGGACGACTTCCACAATTTCGAGGCGCTAAATTTACCCAAATACCACCCTGCGCGCGATATGCAAGATACGTTTTATTTAAATGACGGGCGGCTGCTGCGCACGCATACCAGCGGCGTTCAGATCCGCACGATGGAGAAATTTAAAGCTCCGCCGGTGCGTATGATCGCCCCGGGCGCGGTATTTCGCCGCGATATGGATCTAACCCATACGCCGATGTTTCATCAAGTAGAAGGCCTCGTAGTCGAGCAGGGCGATCGGGTGAGCTTTGCAAATTTAAAATACGTTTTGGAGGAATTTTTGCGCTATATGTTCGGAAGCGTGCAGGTGCGCTTCCGTCCGAGCTTCTTTCCGTTTACGGAGCCGAGCACCGAGGTCGATATCAGTTGTATTTTCTGCCACGGTGAGGGATGCCGCGTCTGTAAACAGACGGGCTGGCTCGAGGTGCTAGGCAGCGGCGTGGTCGATCCTAACGTCTTTAAGGCGGTGGGCTGGAAAAACGTCAGTGGATACGCATTCGGGCTCGGCGTGGAGAGATTTGCGATGCTGCTGCACGGTATCCCCGATCTGCGCTCGCTATTTGAAGGCGATATTAGATTATTGGAGCAGTTTAAATGATAATAACGAGAAATTGGTTGCAGGAGTGGATCGACATAAGCGAAATTTCAAGCGAAAGGCTGCTTTCTACGCTAAATTCCATCGGTCTGGAGGTTGACGCTCACGATAAAATTTCGCTTCCTAAAGGCGTCGTAGTAGGGCTCGTAAAAAGCAAGCGTCGTCACGAGAATTCCGATCATCTAAATGTCTGCGAGGTTGATGTCGGTAAGCAGAGCCTGCAGATCGTCTGCGGCGCGAAAAATGTCGAGGCGGGGCAATACGTCGCGGTTAGCCTAATCGGCGCCGTGCTGCCTAGTGGCCTTGAGATAAAGCCTGCCAAACTTCGCGGCGTGGAGAGCTTTGGCATGATCTGTTCGGCAACCGAGCTTGGACTTGCTAAGACGAATGACGGCATTATGGTGCTTGATAGCAGCATCGGCGAGCTTGTGCTAGGTAAAGAGCTGCGCGAGTATGAAATTTTTAACGACGATCTTATCGAGATTGAGCTTACCGCTAATCGCGGTGACTGCCTTAGCATCTTAGGCATAGCGCGCGATCTGGGCGCAGCGCTTGATCTGCCGCTAAAGGAAAAGCACGAGTTTGAAGATGCCGACGGAGCGCCTGGTATCGGTAGAATTTTAAGCGTGCGTGCAAGCGATGAGGTAAGCGCTAAATTTGCTTTTCGAGCTTACGAGATCAAAGGCGAGCTGAAGTTAAATTTAAAGCAGACCTTGCGTCTTGCAAGCGTTGGTATTTTGCAAAGCTGCGCGGTGCAAAATTTCATCAACTACGCTACTCACTCTACCGGAGTATTGCTGCGCGCTTATGATTTTGAAAAGATCGCTTCCGCAGATGGCAAGGTGGCGCTTGACATAAAGCCTATGCCAAACGGCGAGTTCGGCGTTTATGCAGGCAAGAGGCTGCTTAGCGTAGCAGGGATTTGCCAAGACTCGGAGCTAAAGGCGTGTTGCAGTAGCAAAGTGGTGCTATTAGAGGCAAACTACACCGCGCCACTAATTATCGCCAAAGCAGTAAACGAAAACAAAAGCCTAAAGGGCGACGAGCACGTGTACCGCTCAAGTAGAGGCAGCGAGCCAAAGCTTAGGCTGGGGCTAGATCTGTTATTTAGATTGCTACTTAAAAATAAAGCCGTTAGCCTATATGCGGGCACGCAAAAGATTTCAAACGCTTTGGAGCCGCTTATCGTGGGCTTTAGCGAAAAAGAGATAAACTCAATGATCGGCGCGCAAATTCCACGCGATAAGATCGTAAAAATTTTAAAAAGGCTGGGCTTTGATGTAGGCGTCGAAGCCGATCTCATCACCGCTAAGGTGCCGCCTTTCCGCCACGATATCGTAAATTCTCACGACGTGTGCGAGGAGATCGTGCGTATCGTGGGTATCGACAATATCGCTGCCGCGCCGCTAAGCTTCTACGAAAAAAACCGCCTAAACGATACCTACGTAAGCTTATGTAATGGGCGCAAGCTTCGCAGCAAGGCGGCAGCAGTGGGGTTTTTCGAGTGCGTACATTATGTATTTGACGACGGCAAGGCGCTAGAAGGCTTAGGCTTTAAGCCGTGCAAGGTTAAAATTTTAAATCCGATCAACGGCGAGCTGGACGCGCTAAGACCGACGCTGATTAATCACCTACTGGAATCTGCGGAGCGAAATTTAAAGAATTCCCGCAGAAGCGTCAAGCTTTTTGAGCTAGGAGAGGTGTTTGATGCGGACGGCTCGCAGTGCCTAAGGCTGGGCTTTATAGCTAGCGGACTAAAAGCCGAGCCCTCTATCGTGGCCGGCGCAAAACCAGCCGCAGTCGATTTTTTGTATTTTGCAAATTTAATCCAAAGCGTCATCGGTAAATTTAACGTCAGGCTGCCTAGCGAAAATTTGAAATTTTTAAGCGAATTCGAGCAAGCTCAGATCGAGCAGGGTGGGCAGATAGTGGGCTTTATCGGGCGCGTGGATTACGCCGTAGAAGCAGGGCGTGATCTGGATAAAAGCTATCTGTGCGAGATCGATTTTTCTAAGCTTAAATTTGAAAATATCGTAGCGGATGCTTATTCGAAGTTTCCTAGCGTATCGCGCGATCTAAGCATTTTGGTGCCGAGTGGAATGCGCTTCGAGCAGATCAAAGAGTGCATAGACGCCCTTAGAATCGAGGCGCTAAAGGAGCTTATCCCGAGTGATCTTTACAGCGACGAAAACCTAGGCGATTCAAAGAGCCTGACGATCAGACTTGTATTTCAAGACCTTCAAAAAACGCTCTGCGACGAGGAAGTCGCGGGCTTTACCGATAAAATTTTAGCCGCGCTTAGCAGCAAGCTGGGACTTGGGCTTAGATGAGAATTTTTGCGCAAGCAAGCCCTTTGCGGGCGGAGATTTCAAATATCGCCGCGGATAAATCGATCTCGCACCGTGCGGCGATCTTTTCGCTGCTAGCGGAGGCGACGAGTAAAATTTCAAACTATCTAGCCGCCGAGGATACGCTAAATACGCTAAAGATCGTGGAGCTTTTGGGCGCTAGCGTACAGCGCGTAGAGGGCGAAATTCTGATCACTCCGCCGGAGGCTATCAAAGAGCCGAACGTCCCGCTTGATTGCGGCAACTCTGGCACCGCGATGCGACTATTTATGGGCTTTTTGGCGGGATGCGAGGGCTTTTTCGTGCTGTGCGGCGATCGGTATCTAAGCGAGCGCCCAATGAGGCGCGTTGCGGATCCGCTTTGCAAGGTGGGCGCTAAAATTTACGGACGAGCAGGCGGCGAAAAGGCGCCTATTGCGGTGCTTGGGCAGAAGCTCGGGTATTTTGAATACGCGAGCAAAATTGCGTCCGCACAGGTTAAGACTGCTCTTATTTTAGCAGCCTTGCGCGGCAGCGGATGTAAGTTCAGCGAGCCCGAGCTTAGCCGCGATCACAGCGAGCGGATGCTAAAAGCGATGGGCGCGCAAATTTCGCAAAACGGCCTTGCGATCGAAGTCGCGCCGCTTAGCTCTCCGCTTAAACCGCTTGAAATTTTTATCCCAAACGACCCCAGCTCGGCGTTTTTCTTCGCCGTAGCCGCAGCGATAATCCCAGGCTCGCGCATTGTGCTAAAAAATATGCTGCTAAATAAAACCCGCATAGAGGCTTATGAAATTTTAAAACGCATGGGCGCCGAGGTAAAATTTCACAAAACGAGCGAAATTTACGAGCAGATCGGCGATATAGAGGTCGCTTACGCGCCGCTTCACGCCGTGGAGGTGAGCGAAAATATCTCGTGGCTGATAGACGAAGCGCCTGCGCTTGCGATCGCCTTTGCCTGCGCGCAAGGAAGTAGCGTGCTTAGAAATGCCGCTGAGCTGCGCGTAAAGGAGTGCGACCGCATAAAGGTAACCTGCGAAGGACTTCGCGCCTGCGGTATTAAGGCGCGCGAGCTGCAGGACGGCTGGCAGATCGAAGGCGGCGAGGCGAACGCGGCGATCATCACGCCGTGCGGCGACCATCGTATCGCGATGAGTTTTGCGATTTTAGGCTTAAGATCGGGGATGATCATCGAGGATAGCGATTGTATCGCGACGTCGTTTCCGAACTTCGCCGCGATTTTAAGACAGATCGGAGCCGGCGTTGAAGATTGAGATGGCCAAAAGCTACGGCTTTTGCTTCGGCGTCAAGCGTGCGATCAAGATCGCAGAAAGCGCCGGCGAGGCCGCTACGATCGGTGAGCTCATACATAACGCCGAAGAAATTAACCGTTTAAAACAAAATTTCGGCGTCAAAACATTACAGGGTGTTGGCGAGATCAAGGGCGAGCAAAAGCTCATCATCCGCACCCACGGCATCCAAAAGGACGATCTGCAAAGATTAAAGGCGCAAAATAAAGAGCTAATCGACGCTACCTGCCCCTTCGTGACCAAGCCGCAGCAGATCGTAGAAAAGATGAGCGCGGAGGGCTACGACATCGTGATCTTCGGCGATAAAAACCATCCCGAGGTAAAGGGGGTGAAATCCTACGCCAAAGGAAGAGTATATGTAGTGCTGGAGCCTGCGGAGTTGCTACAGATCAAGCTTGGGACTCGCGTCGCGCTCGTTTCGCAAACGACGAAAAAGATAGAAAGTTTTACCAAAATCGCGGATTTTTTGATGCAGCGCGCTAGGGAGCTGAGAATTTTTAATACGATTTGCAATGCGACGCTGGAAAATCAAGAGGCCGTAAAAAGCCTGTCACAAAAGGCCGATGTGATGATAATCGTAGGCGGGAAAAATTCCTCCAACACCAAGCAGCTTTTTTTAATCTCGCAGAATTTTTGCAAAGACAGCTATCTTATAGAAAACGAAAGCGAGCTTGAGCGCTCGTGGTTTGAAAACAAAAATCTCTGCGGCATCTCCGCAGGAGCCAGCACGCCTGATTGGATCATCAAAAAAGTAGTAGCGAGAATAGAAAATTTAACGCAGAATTTATAAACTCTCTTATCAAATTTACTCTTAGAAATTTATCAAATCGAAAGCAAATTTTAGCTAGAATCGCGCATTTTAGTTCTTTTCAAAAAAGCACAAATAAATTTAAAGGAAGCATATGGCTGAGGTGAACGAGAAGGTTCAAAACCACGCAGAGGAAGATTTTGCGACATTGTTAGAAGAGTATGACGCCGGCAAGTCTCGCGACGAGGTCGTCACAGGTAAGGTTATCGCCCTTAAGGACGGCGAGGTTTTCATAGACGTAGGCAGGAAGTCGGAGGGTATTTTAGACGCCGCCGAGGTTAGCGACGATCAAGGAAACTCGCAGGTTAATGTAGGAGATGACATCAAAGTCGCTATTATCGGAAGCAGAGGCGGTCGCCCGGTCGTATCGTATAAAAAGGCCCTAAAGAAGGAAAAAGTAAAGGCGTTCATCGATTCCTATGATGAAAACGCAGAGAATGTCTATGACGTTAAAATTCTATCGTTTAATAAGGGCGGTTTCGTTTGCGCTAACGCAGACGATGTAGAATTTTTTATGCCGCGCTCGCAAAGCGCGCTTAAAAACCCAAACGGCGCCATCGGCAAAAATTTCAAAGTAAAGATCATCAAGGTCGATAAAGATGAGCAAAGCGTCGTAGTATCGCGCAAGAAACTACTTGATGAGGATCGTAAAGCAAGCAAAGAGGCGATCGAAAAGGTAGTCGCTACCGAGGGCATTATCGAGGGCATCGTTAAAAAGATCACCACCTACGGTATGTTCGTAGACGTAGGCGGCGTGGACGGACTCGTACACTACAGCGAAATTTCATACAAAGGCCCGGTAAATCCAAGCTCGCTCTACAAAGAGGGCGATAAGGTTCCCGTTAAGGTTATCAAATACGACAACGATAAAAAGCATCTCTCTCTTTCGATCAAAGAGGCGATGCCCGATCCTTGGAACGAGATTAAAGATAGCCTGGAAGTGGGCGATACTATCCGCGTAAAAGTAAGCAATATCGAGCCTTACGGCGCGTTTGTCGATCTTGGCAACGACATCGAGGGTTTTTTGCATATCAGCGAAATTTCGTGGGATAAAAATATCAAAAATCCGAAAGATTTCATCAGCGAGGGCGAGGAGCTTGACGTCGAGGTCGTAGAGATTAACCCTAGCGAGCGCAGGTTGCGCGTAAGCCTTAAAAATTTACTCACAAAGCCTTTTGACGAGTTTATTGCTAAGCATAAAGTGGGCGACGTGCTAAAAGGCAGCGTCACTACGATTACAAATTTCGGCGCGTTCGTAAGGATCGACGGCGTGGAGGGGCTTTTGCATAACGAAGACGCTTCGTGGGATCGCGGCGAGAAGTGCAAAAATTTATTCAAAGTAGGCGACGAGATCGAGGTTAAGATCATCAAGATCGACAAAGATACTCAAAAAATTTCTCTAAATCACAAAGAGCTCGGCGATAGCCCTATTAGCGATTACGCCAAGAGCCACAATCAAGGCGATGTCGTAAAAGGCAAGATCCGCGATATTAAAGAGTTCGGAATTTTTGTCGAGCTTGGAGGCGGTATAGACGCGCTTATCCGCAAGGAAGATCTTGGCAACGTAAGCGTAGATAGCCTAAAAGTAGGCGACGAGATCGAGGCTGCGATCGCTTTCATCGACGAGAAGAAAAATAGAATTCGCCTAAGCGTGCGCAGGCTGGCTCATCAGAAGGAGCGCGAGGCGCTAAACGAGATCAATAGCAACGACGACGAGAAGCAAAGCCTAGGGGATCTGATCAAAGATCAACTAAATAAATAACTCTTTCCGCAAGGCATCCCCGCCTTGCGGACCTACTTCAAAAGGTTAAATTTAATGAAAACTATCATAGTCTGCGATGCAATCCACAAAATCGGTTTTGATCTGCTTAAGCAAGAATCGGACGTTAAAGTAATCGACGCTACGAGCGTGCCCAAGAGCGAGCTTTACGGAATTTTAGGCGATGCGGATGTTGCGATCACCAGAAGCTCTACGGCGGTGGATGAGAAATTTCTTGGCGCAGGCACCAAGCTAAAAGCGATCGTGCGTGCGGGCGTGGGTGTCGATAACTGCGACATCGACGGCTGCTCCAAGCGCGGCATTATTTTGATGAACGTACCTACCGCAAACACCATCGCCGCAGTCGAAATGACCATGTGCCATCTGCTAAATGCGGCGCGCAAATATGTAAATTCCTGCAACGATCTGAAAATTAATAGAATTTGGAAGCGCGAGAAATGGTACGGCACCGAGCTTTATAAAAAGAGCCTCGGTATCATCGGCTTTGGAAACATCGGCTCGCGCGTGGGGGTGCGCGCGCTTGCGTTTGGGATGAACGTCATCGCCTACGATCCGTATATCGAACCCGAAAAGGCAACGAAGCTCGGAGTAAAATATACGAAGAATTTCGATGAAATTTTATCTTGCGACTTCATCACGATCCATACGCCGAAAAATCAAGAGACGATAAATATGATCGACGAGCCGCAAATAGCGAAGATGAAAGACGGCGTACGCCTAATAAACTGCGCTAGAGGCGGGCTGTATAATGAAAAAGCGCTCGCAAACAATCTACGCAGCGGCAAGATCGCATATCTCGGCATTGACGTTTTTGACAAAGAGCCTGCGACCGATCACGAGCTTTTGGATATCGAAAATTTAAGCGCGACTCCGCATCTTGGCGCAAATACGCTCGAATCGCAAAGCAATATCGCCCGAGAAGCCGCAGAGCAGGCGATCAGCGCCGCGCGCGGCTTAAACTATCCAAACGCTTTAAATTTGCCGCTTAAGCTCGAGGATCTGCCGCGCGGTATCGAGCCGTATATAAATTTAGTCTCGAAAATGGCTTATCTTGCGACGCAGATCAACAAAGGCCCGATCAAATCGATTCGCATCGAGGGCAGCGGCGAGGTGGTGCAGTATCTAAAATCGATGCTCGTTTTTGCAATCGTAGGCGCGCTACACGATTCTTTGGGCGACTCGCTAAATTACGTCAACGCTAAATTTCTTGCGGATGAAAAGGGGATTGAGACGAGCTTCGGCGAGCTTGCGCGCAGCGTTTATAAAAGCGAGATCGCAGTAAAAATTATGACCGACGAGGCGATCTCAAACGTCGCGGGCACCGTATTTGATGGCAGCGAGGAGCGTATCGTAAATATCGGCGGATTTAAGACCGATTTTAAGCCGAAAGGCAAGATGATAATCTTCAAAAACACCGATGTGCCGGGCGTTATCAAATCCGTAAGCACGATCCTAGCCGACGAAAACATCAATATCGCGGATTTTCGCTTAGGCAGAGGCGAGGAGGGGGACGCTTTGGCGGTCATTTTGGTCGATTCCGAAGTGCAAAAAAGCACGCTAGATAAGCTGGCGGCGCTTCAAACCTGCCTAATGGTGCGCTACGCAGCGCTTTAATCCTTTCCCGCTTAGGAGGCGGAATTTTAAATTTCGTCTCATACAATTCTTTATAATTTAAATTTACAATCCAGCCTACGACGGCGTTTGATGAGGCGACGCGGGAACGCGCGGCGAGGATTTTGGCAGAACTTGAGTACGTGCAGACTTGCGCTTGCGATACGTTGTGGTATGCGCTAGGCAGATGCGCTTTGGCTCACGGCTTTTGTAAACGCCGCGCGCGCTCTAAATTTAACTCTCGCCCTGAGCTTGCTTTTAATTTAAATTTCATCCTTGCAGATCTGCTTTAAATTTCATCATCGCGGGCGCTGCCGATTAAATTCTGCCGCTATGCGAGTTCGGTATCCAAAGCTAAGCGTCGCGATACAAAATGTAGTTAAATTTTATTTTGGACATGAAGAGCTAAGCAAGAGTCGCTTCCAAGAACTGCCAGAGGGTTAAATTTTATTTATAAGACACGGAGGGCGTTTTTGCTTCAAATTTATTTGCGGCAGGCGTTTCATTTCTTTGATCGTATCGCTCGTTTAAATTTCGGACAGCCGCCGAGAGATCGCACTGCTGATTAAATTTTACGTTTTGCCGAAAAATTCCGTCTAGCCTAAAATGAGCAGATGCAAAATTTCAGCTGTAATGCGTCCTGCTAATTTGCCAGTTTGAGTGTCTCGATTAGGCTTAAAATTTTGCGGATCTGCGTTTGGTATTCGCGCGCGAGCTCTATGCTAGCGGG
>CAUSEA010000043.1:0-11537 GCA_963530525.1 uncultured Campylobacter sp. | reverse complement strand
CGGGCGCATTTCACGGCGTGGGCGAGGCCGAAGTCGTCATAAACGTGGGCGTATCGGGCCCCGGCGTCGTTAAACGCGCGCTTGAGAAGGTGCGCCAAGCGAGCTTTGACGTGGTAGCAGAGACCGTTAAAAAGACTGCGTTTAAGATCACGCGCATCGGACAGCTCGTCGGACAAATGGCGTCCGAGCGCCTAGGCGTGAAATTCGGTATCGTCGATCTCTCGTTAGCCCCAACCCCGGCGGTGGGCGATTCGGTCGCGCGCGTGCTTGAGGAGATGGGGCTAGAGCGCGTCGGCACGCATGGCACGACTGCGGCTTTGGCACTGCTAAACGATGCGGTCAAAAAGGGCGGAGTGATGGCGTGCAACCAAGTAGGCGGGCTTAGCGGCGCGTTTATCCCCGTCTCCGAAGACGAGGGCATGATCGCCGCGGTGCGCGCAGGCTCGTTAAATTTAGAAAAGCTCGAAGCGATGACCGCGATCTGCTCGGTGGGGCTTGATATGATCGCGATCCCGCAGGATACGCCCGAGCAGACGATCGCCGCAATCATAGCCGATGAGGCCGCGATCGGCGTGATAAATCAAAAAACGACCGCCGTGCGCATAATACCAAAAGGCAAAGAGGGCGACACACTGGAATTTGGCGGCCTGCTCGGAAGCGCGCCCGTGATGAGCGTAAATAAAAACTCATCGGCGGACTTTATAGCCCGCGGCGGCCAGATCCCAGCACCCATTCATAGTTTTAAAAACTAAATTTAACCGGCTTAAGGAGGAAAGATGAGAGCGTTTGCGTTATTTGCGGCGGCTTTGCTTTTTAGCGGCTGCTCCATAATCTCGGCGTTTTATAGCAAGGAGAAAAAATTCGAGCTGGCGGGCTTGGGGAAAGACGGGGTCTATAGGACCTCGGACGGCAGCACAGACACGCTAATAAAAATAATGTCCGCCCGCACAAAAGAGGGCGAGCTGTATCGTATAATCCACACGCTGGAAATTCCTAAAAATTCTACCCAGACGGATTTTGATAGCAACGATAAAGAGGTATTTAAAATAGACTGCTCCAAGAATTATTGCGAGCCCAAATACGACGAGGAGCCGAAAAGAATTGCCATTTCTTGGCCTGCGCCGAATGGAGGAGGCGTTTTTGACGGCGTCATATATCTAGAAAATTTACGGCTCGTAAAGGCGTACTAAATTTGCGGATTTAAAAGCGCACAAATTTATAAAATTTAGCGAGTAAAATTCTAAGTCGCCGCGATGGAATTTTTCGGGCTTTAAATTCTGTGCTACGGGCGTGGAATTTTGAGTTAGAATTTCAGCGTGAAATTTTACGGCGTGCTGTTTCTACGGCGAGCTAAATTTTAAAATTTCGCCGTAAGACGCGGCATTAAAATTTCATCTCTGCTCACGGCGGACAGCGGCGGGTCTTTTGAAATTTTAAATTTTAAAGCGGCTTGCATTAAAATTTTAAAATTTAAAAGCAACCTGTTTCGTTATCATTGCTCGTCCGCTTAAGAAGCGAGCGGGATTCTATTTCGGCGGCGGATTTAAACACGGCGCCCAAAAACGGGCGCGGCATCGAAATTTTAAAAAACGACGCGAAAATATGGGGCGGAAATAAAATGCAAAAAATAGCTTGGAAATTTGGCGAGCTTGAAAAAGTCGCGAAGGACGAGGGCTTCATTTGGTATGCGGAGCTAAAAAGCGAAAGCTTCGGTGAGGTGCCGTTTTGCCTCGTGTCTGCAGATACGGCGGATGTGGACGATGAGGGGTCTTGCTCGCGCAGCGACGCCTGGGACATCGATCGGTACGTAAAAGACGCTCTTGTCTTCCTGCGAGACGAGCTTAGACGCGAGTATCGTTTGAGCGAGGATGAGCTCAGGCTGCTTGACGTGCCCGTTTGCGATCTGCCGTTTGAGCTGCCGCAATGCACGTTTTACGCACGCGATACGCAGTGGCTGCTGAGATTTGCCGAGGGCGCGCTTGATATTTGCGAGCCTTTCGGCATCGGGGTGATTTTCGAGGGCGAAAGACCGCTGCGCGTGGAAAATTTAGAGTTTTGCTAGCTGCGGTAAAATGCTAAATTTAAAGGCGGATGGGAATTTTAATGTTTTGCCGAGTTTGAAATTTTTCGGCTCTTCGCGAATGTAACGCGGTAAATTTTAAAATTTAACCGCAAGGTGGGGCATCAAAAAGACGCGGCGCCGAATTTAATATAATCTCTAAAATTTAAACGCTTAAAAGGAGCGAGCCGTGAGCGAAAAATTTCAAGCCGAGATGAAAGAGCTAGACGAAAAATTCGCCGCAATACCGGAGAATTTAAAGAAGCAATACGACAAACATAGGCTAATTGGGTGCTCTAGTATGGTATTTGTAGCGTTTTTGTTCGGCATTGCATCGGTAGCTTCGCGACTTATTTCTTACGTGGATATTCAGATGCCCGAGCCCTTTTTGTTTTGTGTGGCGGTAGTTTTATCCATTTGTTTGACGGCATTTTGTTTAAAGTGCTACAAGACAAAAAAATACAGCAGCTTTTTCATAAAAAATCAAGATGCCAGTTTGACGATTTTTATTTTTGAGAATACGGCTAGCTTAGTCTTGATTTTATTTCCCACTTTGCTATTTTTATCTTCGGCAATGGGAGGTTCGCGAGATGAGTTAAGCGGCGCCGGTACTTTATACGGAATCTTTATAGCTCCGATTTGCATATTAGTTTTTCTTTTATGCTATTTTTTCAACCGAAGCACCTATATTCCAAAAGACGATAAATTCTGCTAAATTTCGATGAGGTGGAAGCTGCGAAACCTTATAAAAGAGCTGCAAAGATGGCATTAAGCGGCGGGCTTGGACGAATGTTTAAATTTGGCTTATCGTAACTTAATACTCCTTGTATTTGCATTAAAGTTCTGTTGAGCCGAATTTTTATATACTTATTTAAGGGATCAGCACTAAAATAAGAATATTTAAATTAAGAGGTCGGTGTGAAAGCAATTAAGAATTTTTATGAATGGCTAAGCATTTGGGATAAGATAAAGATCTGCTTTTGCTTAATATTGGTTGCTTACGCATGGTATTATATAGTCGCTTTGTCTAATCCAAAAAATTTAAGTGATCTCAAAATCACAGATGGCATAATAACAGGTTTTACTAGCGATTCCGCGTTAAGGGGAGGAAGCTGGTGGCTATTGCAATTTTATAATAGCGAAAGAAAAGCCGTAGAGAAGGTTTCCTTGGGACTAAATTATAAAGGGATAGATGAATTTTATATATATGACAAACAAAGAGATATACTACGTTTTGATCTTTTGCAAGATCGCAAAGTTAGGATTTGGTATTTCGAATTCCCCTTTCCGTTTAAAACGAAAACGGCTTATCAAATTCTTATTTTAGACGATAATTTAGGCGAACGAGAAAGCATAAAAGGGCATAGATATTTTATGAGATTTGCGGATAGAGGATATTATATTACTCCCAAAAAATGGTTTATATTGGCAATGTCTCATATGGTTTTAATTTTTATTGTTTTGGATACCATATCAAAATTTAAAAGAGAAAATTGTGACAAGCTTTAATTCATTGACGGATTAGGTACGGTAAGGGCTCGCTCAAATTTCACGACGAAATTTCAGGGCGTTTCGAGTCTCGCGATTTACAGCTTCCTAAGCTTTGCGATCTCGTCGCGTAGCGCTGCGGCCTTTTCAAACTCCAGAGCCGCTGCGGCTTCGAGCATCTGCTTGCGGAGCTCCTTTACGATCTTGGCGCGCTCGGCGGCAGGCATCTTCTCTAAATTGGCACCCTTTCTTAAAATTTCGGTGCCGTCCTCGATCTTTAGGCTCTCTTCGATATTGCGGCTCGCAGAATGCGGGGTTATGCCGTGGGCGCGGTTGTATTCATCTTGAAATTTACGGCGCTTTTGAGTGATGTCGATCGCTTCTTGCATCGAAGCGGTGATCTTTTTGCAAAACATCACGACCTGCCCGTGCACGTTTCGCGCCGCTCGCCCCATCGTCTGAATTAGGCTCGTACGCGAGCGCAAAAAGCCCTCCTTATCGGCATCCATGATCGCGATAAGGCTTACTTCGGGCAGATCGAGCCCCTCGCGGAGCAAATTTATACCGATTAGCATATCGTATTCGCCGCTGCGTAGGCCGCGGATGAGCTCGTTGCGCTCGATCGCATCGATATCCGAGTGCATATATTTGACCTTAAGCCCAAGCTCTAGATAGTATTTGCTCAGCTCCTCCGCCATCTTTTTGGTTAGCACGGTTACTAAGATCCGCTCGCCGCGCGCGATGACCTCCTTTGCCATATCGTGTAAAATTTCGACCTGGTTGTCGCTGTCTTTTAAGACAATCTGCGGATCAAGTAGTCCCGTCGGGCGCAGTATCTGCTCATATACGGCTCCGCGGCTAAGATCTAGTTCGTAATCATTGGGCGTTGCGGAGACGAATAGGAATTTAGCTTTTTTGTTGATAAACTCATCAAACATCAGCGGGCGGTTATCAAGTGCGCTAGGCAGGCGAAAGCCGTACTGCACGAGCGTTTCTTTACGGCTACGATCTCCTGCGAACATCCCGCGAAACTGCGGCAGGCTCACGTGGCTTTCATCGACGATGACAAGGTAGTCCTTGCCCTTGCTCTCGTAGTAGTCAAAGAGCGAATAGGGCGTCTCGCCCGGCTTTTGACCGGTCAGATAGCGCGCGTAGTTTTCAATCCCCTTGCACATCCCCGTAGCACCCAGCATCTCAAGATCAAACTCCACTCGCCCTTTAAGCCGCTGCGCCTCGACAAGCTTGCCCGCGTCCTCGAAAAATTTCAGCCTCTGCTCAAGCTCCTCCTCGATCCCTTTGATCGTCGATTTCAGACGCTGCTCGCCCACGATGAACTGGCTCGTCGGGTAGAGAATAAATTTTTTGACGCTCTGCGTCTTTTTGTTTTCCAGCACGTCCAGATGATACATCGCCTCTATCTCGTCGCCGAAAAACTCGATCCTAAAAGCCTCGTCGTTAAAATACGCGGGGTAGATGTCGATCACGTCGCCGTTTACGCGAAAATTCCCGCGATCAAAAAAATCGTCGTTGCGTTTGTAACCCATATCGACGAGCTTGCGAAGTAAAAATTTAGTACTAAATTTTGATCCGATCTCAAAAAACAGCACCATGCCTTTGTATTCGGCGGGATCGCCCAGGCCGTAGTTTGCCGAAACCGACGCCACGGTGATGACATCGTCGAAGCTTAGCAGGCTCGCCGTGGCGCTTAGCCGCAAGCGCTCAAGCTCTTGATTTACGTCGCTGTCCTTTTCGATGAAAAGATCCTGTCTGGGGATGTAGGCCTCGGGCTGATAATAATCGTAGTAGCTGATAAAATACTCGACGTGATTTTGCGGGAAAAAGCCCTTAAATTCGCTATAAAGCTGCGCCGCGAGAGATTTATTATGCGTCATTACGAGTGCTGGAATTCCAAGGCGCCTGATGATATTTGCCATGCTGAAAGTCTTACCCGAGCCGGTAACTCCGAGAAGAGTTTGGTATTTATTGCCGCTTTGAAAGCCCGCGACGATGCCTTCGATCGCTTTTTCTTGATCCTCGCTTGGGGAGAATTTGCTCTCGATTTTAAAATTTTGCAAAATTTTTCCTTTTTTAAAGCCAAAATTGGGTAATATTTTCATTTAAATTATATCAGAAAAGGCGAAATAATGGAATCAATCTTTGACGAAGAGAAAAAGGTCGAGGGCTTAAGCAATAAAGTAGCTGAGCTGATTAGACGTTATAGCGAGGCTAGAGACGAGAACGAAAAGCTACGCACAGAGCTAGCGACGGTCAAGGCGCAAAACGAGGCTTTGGGAATGCAGCTTGGCACGCTAGAAAACGATCTGGCATATCGCAAGATGAGCGATGAGGATCTAAGCAAGCAGATCGACGATATTTTGGCAGGCGATAATTTAGGCGAGAAATGAAAGAAATTTCAGTTCAGCTGACGAGTAAGTCTTTGACGAAAAAATACGCGATAAGCCTGGATGATGACTTTGCGAAGGTCTTCGGCAGGGACTGGCGGATTTTAACTCGCGGCAGCGATCATCTGGATGCGGGCGAACTGCTTGAAGCCTATATCCAAAAAAGCTATGAAAATTTTATGCTTAATAAAAAAATAGATGCCTTGGTAAAGGACATCGACGAAGGAGTAAAATGATGAAAATGAGAAAAGGTGCGGCGGTAGGCGGCGGCGTGAGTGGAATAATATTTTTGGCGATCATAATCTTCGTGATAGTAAAGATCGTGATGCCGAAGCTTACGGGCGCTAAGGATGAGGTTTTGGTTAAGGCGTATGCGGTCGAGCTTGAAGGCGTCTTTAAAGATATACAACGCGACTACTTAAATCAAGGGGGTTTTCGCGAGCTAAAGAGCATGACGGGTTCCAGACAGTTTAGCGATAGCGATCTAGAAAAAACCGTCACTTTAAATCAATCCTTTGACTACGGTGTAGGACCGAAACTCAAAAACGATATGATCTTTTGCGCGACCATCACCTTGCGTCAAGATAGTGATGGGTATTTCTTCACGACTGAGAACATTAACCGCAACAGGGAGCGCTGCGAAGCATTTCATAAAGATACGACTTATATGAAGCTAAATGGCTTTAGGATAGGCAAATAATTTTTAAAATTTAATCGCGCGACTGCTATGGATTCGTAAAGCGTACGTGTAGCAAAAGCGCGATAGTTCTAGTGAAGTGCGATAAGCCGTACATCGGCTCGCACTTTTTGCCAAAAACATAAGATCTCAAGAATTCATCTTTATAGACATTTTTTAAAATTTAGCTTTAAAATCGGCATTTTTGCATTTGTATTGACAGCCTATCGGTTAAATTCTAAATCATATTTTAGTTTGCAATTCATATCAGTCATGATTCATGCTATTGCGGTTAAATTTATGAGATGGGTGCTTTGAAGCTATGCCCCTCGCAGTGACGGTGATGTGAGCTGGGATTTACGAAAAGCGCCTTATAAAACAAGCATATTAAGGCAAAATATCAAGATTATCTTAAATTTATGAAATTCGCACCCCGAAAATGCGCGGAATTTCATCGGCGCGGGCTTGGATGTGAGTTTTAAAATCTCTCATAGAATTTTATCGGCGATTCTCAACCGCCGATTTGATCCATTTGCGTAAATAATCTAGCTGCTGCGGCGTATGGAACCAATGCTCGCCGTTTTTCATAACGCTTAAGGTGCAGCCAAACTTCTGCGCGAAATTTCTAACGATACAAAGAGGCGTCATATCGTCGTTTTCTGCATATAGAATTCTACTGGGCGTTTCCCATTTTGTGATCGGATTATTCAAAACAAAACTCCAATATTCCCAAAAAAGCGGTTGCCCAGCAGGGGTCAAAATCATCCGCTCTTGCTTCAATCGCTCTTCGCTGACGCCAGCTTGGCGCATTATATTCGAAATAACGTATTTCATATCAAGTATCGGCGAGACGAAGAGGCAGTCGCTAAGCTTTTCGTCGCGGAAGCTTTGCAGGCCGAGCCATGCCCCTAGGCTAACGGCAAACAGCGCGACCTCGCCCCAGCGTTTCTTTGCATACGATAAAATTTCGCGAAATTCCAAAATAGCGCGCCGCGGATCGTAAGAAGCGGGCTCATGCCGCCTCTGTCCGTGTCCTGGCAAGTCAAAGCTAATAACCTGCCGGCCTTGCTCGCAAACGACGGAAGCCAAAAGCTCCGCATCCTCCTTACTTCCGCCTTGCCCGTGAGCGTAGATATAAACCTTTTTCGAGCGGTTCCCCCAAACGGCGGCGGGAATGCCGCGTATCTCAATCGCGCTCTTTTGCATTTTTCGTTCCTTTAAATTTTTGCGCTGATACCCGCACTTTGCGGCAATGTTACAAGCAAAACCATAAATATTGCTGGAATTTAATAGCACGCCCTGCTAGACTGCCTGCGATTAGCGATAAATTTTAAAATTTTACGCGCGAGCTGCGCCTGCCGCTTTGTTTCAAAATTTAGCCGCACGAAATTTCAGGCGGCATAATTTTGATTCTTGCAGCGCAATTAAATTTTTATGTCATAGAATTCTGCAGGTTGCGAAATTTAAAATTTAAGGCTACGCAAATTTTATCGCGACTCGTGCAAAATTTTAAATTTTACGTTTGCTTTATTTGCAGGCTACGCGGATAAATACCGCTTAAATTTCAGATTCCAAGCGGGCTCGCGCCTCAGAAGTTAAAATTTGCGCTAATTCATAAGCCCCGCTCAAGATGTGGTTTCTAAAATTTTTGGTGCTTGATAACGCCTACAATCGCGCTGTATTCTCAGCAATCCGCTCAAAAAAGCTTAAAAAATCAATCCCGCGGCGCCGAGCTTGACCCCTAAAGAGATAACTATCAAAACTCCGAGCCCCGCGAAAAAGCCCGCCAGCACGTCATCCAGCATCACGCCGAGACCGCCCGGCACGTCGCGATCCACGCGCCCGATGATCGAGGGTTTGCGGATGTCAAACGCTCTGAAAAACAGCAGCGCCAAAATCATCGCGACGATCGATATCCTGCTGCTCTCAAAGCCCGCGATCAGCTCCCGCAGCGGCAGCGAAAAGATCTCGCCCGCGGGCGCGGCGACGCACATTGCGATCCACACCCCCACGACCTCGTCGATGACGATCTCGCTGTTATCGTGCGAGCAGGTCCGCTTCTCGTAATCGCCTACGATCTTAAGCGAGACGAAAAAGACGAGGCTGGCGCACAAAAACAGCGTCACCTCGCCCGCTAGCATCAAAATCGCAAGACCTACTATCCAGCCTGCGATGCTGCCCCAGGTGCCGGGCGCGGGCTTTAGTAGCCCCGCGCCGAAAAATGTAACGAAAATTTTATCCATAATTGTCCTTTTAAATTTTGCTTTTTAAAATTTTACCGCTTATTTTAATTAGGGCATCTGCTCGCGTGCAGAATTTTAAATTTCGTTCGCGCGTGCTAGGAAATTTTAAATTTCATTCGTGAATGTAGAATTAATTTGCCCGCCTACACGAAATCAGTTCTACTCGCTCGCCACAAAAATTTCGCTCGTTAATGTAGGAATTTTAAAATTCTACTCATTTGCGTAAAAATTTTAAAATTTTGCTCGCTTGCGTGGAGATTTCAAACCCATACGCAAACGCACGGCATTTTGCGCGAGCGAACAGTCGTTGCGCCTCGCCCAAATTTATGCACTGCGACTTACTGCGAGCATCTGGCTAAATTTAAACTTGCTCGCCGAAAGCTTAAATTTTAGATCCGCCGCACTGCTATATATATCCATCGCTCCATCACGCCTTAAAATTTTAAATCCGCTTCGCCGCATGATTTTATTGCGTCGTTATAAATTTGCTACGTATCCGCGCCTTTAAGATTTAAAACCTCTTTTATCGCACCACTAATGTTTTAAAAATTTAGCTTCGTTGCGCCACAAAATTTTACGCCAAATCTGCATTCGCCGCTCTTTATGCTATAAAATTCCGCGCAGTCCTTTCTTTCCGCACTATGAAATTTTACTTTACGCCTAGCCGCCGTAAATTCTAACGTCGCGAAATTTTACCCTCTACCTAGCTTCCGCAAATTCCACGTCATTTTTGCGTTGCGCCCTCGAGAGCTACGTCTTTAGCGCGCTGGTTTGATACAGCTGCATAAGCTGCTCGTAAAACTCGCTCTCGCCGTGGCTCTGCAAGATCCCGCTATTTGGAAAAAGCTCGTCGTAGAGCTTTTGTAGATCTGAAAACCGCGCGGGAAAAAGCTCGCTTAAAATCATCGCCGAGATCTCTTTACGCATAAAAATCGCGGGTGGCAAAATCCCCGCGTGCAGCAGTTCCTTGAGATTTTGTGTGCGGTAATGCACGTGATGATGAGCGCCGTGAGGGCAGTTTTTGGTGCTTACGAGCACCTTGCACTTCTCGCAATAGACGTATTCCGGCATTAGCAAAATCTCGATATCGCCGCGCTTTTGATACTCGTCCAGCACCGAATGCACGCCGCCGCCTTCGAAAAATAGCTCCATATTTGCGTGATTTTGCCCAAAAATTATTTTGTTTATACCTAAATTTTTTGCGATCGCGCATTGCAGGGCGGGCTTGTCGTCAAAAATCGCAAGCGAGCCCAGATCGATCATCATGGCGCGTTGCGCGACCAAAAAATTTTGCAGCAAATAGCTTAGCGTTTTTTTGCGTAGTTCGTAGGGCAGGGCATCCGCGCTGCTCGTGCCGGTTAAAAAAATCACCACGAAATCCGCCTTATCGATCATATGCCTAATCAGCCGCTCATGCACGCGGTGGATCGGATCAGCGCAGGTAAAAAACGCTGAAATTTTAGGCGCGGCAAGCGAGCTTGCGACTTTTTTTATGCGCGCGATCTGCTCTGCAAGACCATTTTTTAGCAGCGTGATGCGCCCCTGCACCGCAGTTTGCTCTGCGTACGCGTTTTGAAATACCGAGCCTGCAATCTCGCTTGCGCTTGGGGCATAAACGTCGCTAACGTCTATGCGCGCGACAAGCTCATAATAGGCGGGATTTGCAGCGGAATTTTTGATGAAATTTTCGGTGAAATCTGAAATAAAATTTCTCGCCGAATTTGCTACGGATTTTGCATCTACGCTGCAAACGGGATTGATCGCAGAATTTTCAGCAATGCTCCGCACGGAATTTTCACTGGAGCTTTTCGCCAAATCCAAAGCGGCGTTTTTCGCAGATTTTACATCTGCGCTGCGAGTAAAAGTTTGATCGTAGTTCTTAGCAAGGCTTTCTATATGGTCTAAGTCTTCGCTTGTGGCGTTTATAGTGCTTTGCGTACTTGCAGTGCGCGCGAGATCCGTGCCGCTTTTCGCAAAACTCCGCTCGTTTTGCGTTGCGGCAGAAACTCCATCCTGCAAGTTGCGTGATTCTTTGGCTAGCAAATACGCGCCACTTTCGCCGCTAAGCGAATTTTTGGCGCATTCGGCTATGCCGTCCTTGCGGAGATAAAGCTCCAAAATATCGTCTTTTTTTGCGTCCGCGCAGGAAAAAACGAAATTTATGCCGCAGATGCTAAGCTTACTTGGGCGCAGTAGCTCGCAGATCTTGCCGAAAGCCCCGTTTGCGAGCAGGCTCAGGACGTTTAGGTCGGAGCGCGAGATCTCTATCTTGCGGATTTGCGTTGCGCTATTATTTGCGCCTTTGCTCTCGCTTCCGGCTTGCTCTGCTTTTAAATTCCATGCCGCGCCCTTAGCTCGCGCCTCGTCTTTTCTGGCATTGCTCGTCTTTGACATTTTTAAATTCCGCATCGTTTTTAAATCACGCTTTGCTTTTGAGTTCTGTGATGCTTTTAAATTTTGCTTTGCCTTTAAATTTAGCGCCGCGCCGCTCGAAGCTCTTGCGGCGTTTAGAGCTTTTGTGCCGCTTGAAATCCTTTCGCTTTCAAGCGGTTTTATTTCGTGCAAATTGCCGGTATCGCACGAAATTTCTGTCTCGCCTGCGATCCATGCCGAACGCGCGCGGCTATTTTTTTCTTGCGATGCCATATTTTTTCCTTTTCTCCCAAAGC
>CAUSEA010000042.1:0-12286 GCA_963530525.1 uncultured Campylobacter sp. | reverse complement strand
GTCCCTCCAAATACCATTCGGTTCTAGCCATCTCGGCGCCGCCTAAGCGACCTGCAACGCAAATTTTAATTCCCTTTGCGCCTGCTTTTTGAGCGCCTTGGATGACCTTTTTCATAGCGCGGCGGAATGCAACGCGGCGCTCTAGCTGCATAGCTACGTTTTCCGCAGCCAAAAGTGCGTTTGAGCCTACTTTGCGCTCCTCTTTGATATTGATCGCTATGTCTTTATTGACTAGCTTAACGACTTCGCTTCTTAAATTTTCAACCTCGCCGCCTTTTTTACCGATGATAATACCCGGTCTTGCGGCTACGATCGTTACGCGAATTTTCTTAGCCGTTCTTTCGATCAAAATTTGGCTAATTCCCGCATAATAAAGCTTAGCTTTTAAAAATTTGCGGATCTTGTAATCCTCGCCGATACTTTCGGAAAGCGTCGCTTTAGAAGGAAACCATCTAGACTCCCAATTTCGATTAATTCCTAATCTTAAACCGATCGGATTTACTTTCTGTCCCATTTACGCTTCCTTCTTACTTGGTTTTGCTACTTCGACGATGATGTGCGAAGTAGGCTTTCGGATACGGCTAGCCGTACCTCTGGCGCGCGGACGAAATCTCTTAAGCACGGGACCCGCATCCACTCGGCAGCTGGTAACTACGACCTCTTCAGGCTCAAAGCCGCCGTTTGCAACCGCGCTTGAAATCGCCGTAGCGATATATTTCGCGCCGCGATTAGGCGTAAATTCCAAAGTAGCAAGGGCAAATTCCGCATTCATGCCTTGAATTTGCTTCGCGATAAGTCTTGCTTTTGTCGGCGAAAGGCGAACAAATTTAATAGTTGATTTACTCATATTCTATCCTTACTTGCCGATCTTTTTCTGCACGGAGCCTTTGTGGCCCTTGAAAGTGCGCGTAGGAGCGAACTCACCTAATTTATAACCGATATGATGCTCGGTGACGTAAACCGGGATAAAATTCTTTCCGTTATGAACGTTAAACGTAAGTCCGATCATCTCGGGCACGATCGTGCTTCGTCTCGACCAAGTTTTGATCGGTTTGTTATCGCCGGCTTTCTTTGCCGCAACGACCTTTTTCATTACGTGATCATCTACGAAAGGACCTTTTTTTAGCGATCTAGCCATTTTTATTTTCCTTTCCTTCTTGAAATTATAAGCTTATCGCTCGCTTTTTTATGGCGAGTTTTATAGCCCTTCGTCGGTTTACCCCACGGAGTTACCGGATGGCGGCCAGAGTTTTTCTTACCCTCGCCACCGCCGTGCGGGTGATCGACTGGGTTCATCGCAGAACCTCTGGTTTGAGGACGGATACCTCTGTGGCGATTACGTCCGGCTTTACCGATGACGACGTTTGCCCACTCTTCGTTACCTACTACGCCGATACTGGCCATGCACTCTGCAAGTACTCTTCTCATCTCACCGCTAGGCAGACGTAGAATGACATATTTTTCCTCTTTACCCATAAGCTGAGCATAACCTCCTGCGCTACGTGCCATTTGGGCGCCTTTGCCGGGTTTTAACTCGATATTGTGCAGGATAGTTCCCACAGGGATGTTTTTCATCTTCATCGCGTTGCCGGGTTTAATATCTAATCCGCCCTCGGCAGCAGCTACTACGTCGCCCACATTAAGATCGTTAGGCTTTATAATGTAGCGCTTCTCGCCGTCTGCGTATGAGATCAGCGCGATACGGCAGTTGCGATTCGGATCGTATTCGATTGCCTCGACTTTGCCAGGAACACTGAATTTATTTCGCTTAAAATCGATAATTCTATAAAGTTTAGCGGCTCCGGCTTGTTTATGACGGCTGGTAATACGACCGTTATTGTTCCTTCCAGCCGCGACAGGAATTTTAACGAGCAAGCCTCTAACGCTAGCTTTTGCAGTGATATCCTCGCTGCTAAGCCCGGTCATAAATCTTCTACTTGGAGTATACGGTTTATAAGTTTTAATCGCCATTTTACGCCTCCACGCTTTCTAGGCTTACGCCTTCAGGTAGTTTGACATAGAATTTTTTCACATCGTTTCTAGCGCCAGTTCTGCCTTTAAATCTTTTTACTTTGCCGTCCTGTCTTAAAGAATTTATCTTTAGCGGAGTGATCCCGAAATAGTTTTTTAAAACGCTCTTTAGTCCGTTTTTCGTAACCGACGGGCTAGTTTGGATAACGACCACGCCGTTTTCTTGAAGACCGAGAGACTTTTCCGTATAAAGGATCGTTTTGATATCTGTTATATCTGCCATTTTAGTCCTCTTTCACTATTGATTCAAATGCCGCTTTTTCGAATACGACCGAGCCGTAAACTGCGATTAGGTAAGCATTGACCTCGCTTGCATCGATGACATAGTAATTCTTAAGGTTTCTATAGGCCAAAAGAGTTTGTGCGTCTAGCTCGTTTTTAACGATTAGCGCATCTCTAACGCCTAGTTTCTTAATAAAATTTGCCGCATCTTTAGTTTTGCCGCTTTTTAGCTCCAAATCGTCGAAGATAAAAATTTTACCCTCGTTTGCTTTCTCATTGATAGCAAATTCCAGCGCAAGGCGTTTTTGCTTTTTATTGACTTTCTGCTCGTAATTTCGCTCGTTAGTCGGACCGAATGCGGCCGCGCCGCCTACCCAGACATTGGTTCTCGTTGAGCCTGCACGTGCGCCACCGCGACCCTTTTGTCGCCACGGTTTTTTACCGCCGCCGCTAACCTCGGCGCGAGTTTTAGCGTTAGCCGTATTTGCACGAAGCGAAGCAAGGTAAGATTTGACGTACAAATATAGATTGTGCGAATTGACTTCCGAAAATTTCGCAGGGATTTCAATTTCGCTTGCTTTTTCCAGTTTTTCGTTAAGCACGCTTACTTTACTCATTTTACTATCCTTATTCTGCCCATTGCGCCGTTAAATCCAGGAACCGAGCCCTTAAGCACCAAAATTTTATTCTCGGCATCAAAGCTTACGACTTCGTTTTTGGCAGTGATCGTTTCGTTTCCAGTGTGTCCCGCCATCCTCATACCGGGCTGAACGCGACCGGGCCACTCGCAGTTGCCAATAGAACCAGGCCTTCGGTGGAAGCGGCTACCATGCGCTGCAGGACCGCCCGCAAAGCCATGGCGCTTAATAACGCCCTGATAACCTTTACCCTTGGATTTAAAGCTTACTTTGACGATCTTGGCTTCGCTCAAAATATCTAAATTTTGATCGCCAAGCTCGGCATTTTCTAAGCTTAAAGTCGCAAATTTATTAAATTCCTTGCTTAGGCTATATTTCTTTTGAATGCCGGCTATAGCTTTATTATACGCTTTTCCCTCTGCATATGCTACGATAGCTTTTTTCTCATCGCAAACTTCGCAAATTTTGGTATTGATAAGTCGTAAAAGCGTCACGGGCGTGCTGCTCGTGTCGATCGTCCTACTCATACCTATTTTTTCTACAATATATTCCATTGTTTTACCCCTTATTTGCCCATCGCGTGAACTTCGACGTTGACTTCCGGAGCCAAATCAAGCTTAGTTAGCGAATCAACCGTATCTGGCGTAGCCGCTACGATGTCTAGCATACGAGCGTGAATTTTCATCTCAAACTGCTCTCTGGAGTCTTTATTTACGTGCGGAGATCTTAAAACGGTGTAGCGTTTAATCTTCGTAGGCATCGGCACGGGACCTCTGACGTCCGCACCTGTTCTTTTTACGGCTTCAACGATAGCCGAAACTGTGCGATCTAAAACTCGATGGTCATAAGCCTTGAGTTTTAACCTAATTTTTTGCATCACTTTTCCTTAATAAAGAACTTGTCGCAACGCGCGACCCTTTGTTTCAAACAAAAGATGCACATTATATAAAAGCGCTCCGGTTTTGTCAAGAAAATAGCCAAATTTTATGGAAATATTTCCTTTTCATAAGGAAAAATATGTAAAATTTTGGAATTTCCAGGTTAGCGAAAATTTCCAATATAAAAATTTTGGACAAATTTAAAATGGATATAAAAATCTCATAATATTTTTCAGATTTATTTCCTTTTAATAAGGAAAATTTTAAAATACTTGATATGAATGATCTAAAATTTTTTTACGAAAATCCGCCAGAATTCACGGGCTTTATCCCGCGCAAAAGAGGTATCTGCTCTGCCAAAACCATAATCTACGGAGTGCTAAATTCCGGCAAAAGCGCCGTGCTGAAAAATGAAATTTCAGAACTTAAAAAAGACGAAATTTTGTATCTAAATTTAGCCGATCTACGCCTTGAAGAGGTAGTAGCGAATAATGCAATTTTTGCAGCTAGAAATAGTGCGGACAATACAAAGACTAGCGAAGCAAATGAATATGAAATAAGCAGAGAAGCTATGCTTGGCGCAGAAATTTCGGATACGGACGAATTTTACCGCGCCGCCGTAAAAAATACAGATACAAAAAACGCAAAAACTGCGAGTACAGGCGACTCAAACAATGCAAAAAATGCGGAGTTCTACGGCGTAAAAAGCAGGAGCGAGAATTTCTTCCGCAAGATCAAAGAATTTTTAGCCGCCAACGAGCAAATTTCATCGCTTTTTTTAGATAATTTTAGTAGCGCCGATTTTGAAATTTCATCGCTTCAAAGCTTTGCTGGGGGGCTAAATTTAAAGCGTTTTATCATCTCTACGCGCGATAAAGAGTTGATCCTGCCGGGCTTTGAGCGGCTTGAGCTTTTGCCGCTTTCGTTTGAAGAATTTATCGCCTTCGACAAGCGTCACAACGAGATAAACTCGATGATTTCGGCGTTTTTAGCCCAAGGCGGCGGCGCAAAAAACCCCTTCATAGCGCCTGCCGAAATTTTAGAATTCGAGCAGAGGCTGCTTACGGCAAACTTTAGCCGCACGGAGATTTTAATCCTCAAAGAGTGCCTAGGCTTCGTACACGCCGCATTTAGCGCAAATAAAATTTACACCGCGCTAAAGCCGCGCATCAAGATCTCCAAAGACGCCGTATACGGCACCATCGCCAAACTTGAGCGGGAAAATTTCATCAGATTTTTAAGCAAAGTGGGTGAGCCTGCGCGCGCAAAAAAGCTATATTTTTCGCATTTTAATATGCGCGAAATTTTAACAAGCAAAAAGGACTTCTCGAAAAAATTTGCCAACGTCCTTTTTTGCGAGCTTTTGGGGCTAAATACACCAATTTTTTACACAAAAGAGTTGGATTTTTACCTGCCTGCTCTAAAGATGGGGGTTCTCGTCATCCCATTCAGCGACGCGGACATTATCTTTTTAAAATTTCGCAAAATTTTAAGCGTGCTCAAGAGGCTCGGCATCACGAGCTTAAAAGTCGTTTCTATGGCAAACTCCGGCAGGCTCGAGATTGAGGGTATTCGCTGCGATGTCGTGCCGTTTCATGAGTTCGTGCTTAGCTTCTAATTATTGACATTTCATATCATAAAAATATAAATTTTATGATATAATTTTGGCAAACCCATATCAATTACGCAAGGGAAAGCCGATGATCAAATTAAAAGACAAACTCATTTATGAAACGCTAAAACTAGTCGAATCGCAAGGCAAAGAGGGGCTTTTGTGTCGCAATAAGCAAAGCGATGCGGAGTTTATGAGACCCGTGAACGAATTCGCAGCCGCAAGCGGACGCAACTACACCTCGATCAAATCAACTCTTGACATAATTCATAAAAACTGGGGCTACCTGCAGCGCGAAAGCATTAAGGATACGGGGCTTGATGCGGGCAAGGCGTCGAAGATTTTCATCTACCGTCTATGCGAGTCAGGGCGAAGCTTTATCGAAAAATACGAAAAAGCGCTCGTCCAAAACGCCGACAAATAGCCCAAAATTAAAAATTTTAAGCGCCGATTAGATAGAATTCTTTAATTTCACGTAGCGCGACAGAATTTCGTTTTTATGCGACTCGCCTTAAAAAAAGGAGACGAAAATGCTGGATTTTATAGTAAAAATGTTCGCATGGAAAGCTGAGTGGGAGGTAAAAAAGGAATATGACAAAGAATTTGGCGATCTATCCTCAATGCGTTCAATCTTGCGCTTTATAATACTTCTTATCATACTTAGCATTTTGATTAAATTTCAATTAAGCGTATAAAAGATACATTTTTAGACATTGCGCTCGTTTTATTTGGCATCGCTATGCTCGTCACAATGCGACAAAAATCTTTATTAAAATTTACAATCTTCGTCGTGATTTTAGCGCTCGCCAGAGAGTTAATCATCAGGCTTTATGCCTAGTTTCGACGAAACCGACGCGGATGGAATTTAAAATTTAAATGACAAAATGACGGCGCGACGGAATTCGGCTGGTGCAAATTTTAAATTTCGCCGTAACCACACTATGCTTTTATCGTCGTTAGCGAATTCTACCGCGCTTCAAGAATTGCCGTATCTACAAATCTAGCTTTTATCGTCAATGACAGATTTTACCCGCGGCGAGGATTTGCGCTTGATGTAGCGCCTTCTGCTATCGGTGGCGGATTTCGCTCGTGCAAATGCGACGGAATTTCACTTGTGCGAACAAGGCGGATTTTTTGCGGTGGCAGCAAAAATTATAAACCAAATGAGCGGGTTAGAGCGTAAATTTTATAACGCTATAACGCTTAAATTCCGCAGAAGCCTAAATTGGCGCAATGCAAGTGCAAAATTCAATCAAAAAATTTCAAACTTAGTAGTAAAATTCCGCGCACCAAAATCTTAAAATTTTATTTCATAAAATTCCGAAATTTAGGAATTAAATTTTGCAGTGAAGCGCCAAATTTTACTTCGCAATTAAAATTATTACGCAAACCATACCTTGTAAATTCCAAAATTTCATCATCATAAAATTTTAAAATTCCAATGTCGTATTGTAAATCTATTATTTTATAAAACGGAATGAAAAGCGAAATCTTGCATAAATCGCACTCAAAAATTTCACGAATTCTCGCGCAAACCGGCTCGAAATTTCGCCCTGCCTACTCCACGTATCCAATAAATTCGCCATCGAAAGTATGCCTAACATCGCCGCGAAAGTAAATTTTACCTCCATCTCCTAAGCGCAAATTTAGCGTTTCGCCGCTTGCAGGTATCACGCGAATGTCGGGAGCTAGCCCCATATTTTCGACGCCTGCGATGAAGCATGCCGCCATCCCCGTACCGCATGCGAGAGTTTCTGCCTCTACGCCACGCTCAAAGGTGCGCACCTTTAAAATTTTGCTTGTGAGGCGACTTTGAACTAACGCATAATTAACGTTAGCGTTATACTTTTCACGCAGATCGCGGGCTAGCGCGGCATCGAACTCATTTAAATCGCTAACAAAAGTTACCAAGTGCGGCACTCCTGTGTTATAAAAATACCACGTTAGCCCTGCCTCCTCAAAGCTTTCGCCAAGGCGTTTAGGACGAGTTAACATTACCTCGACGTTAGCTACTAACGCGTGAGCGTTAGGACGCAGATTGAAAATCTCGCCGAAGCTTACATTGCGTAGCTCGCCGCGCATGTTCTCGCTCAAATTTCCGCCGAAAATACCGAAAATTTCGCCGCTAATTACGCCTGCGCCACTTAGGAATTTCATACTCTGCGCGGCCAAGAAATTTTCATACGCATACATGCATACCGCTCGCGAGCCGTTGCCGCACATATCGGCGCTGCTGCCGTCGCTATTGTAAAATTCCCACTCGAAATTTATTCCCTCGATACCGTTAAATTTCGGCAGTACGACGATGAGCCCGTCGGCGCCTACTCCATCGCGCCTATCGCATAGCTCGCGCGCTAGCTTGGATCTATCCGCCTTAACAGAATCCGTAAAAATCACGAAATCATTGCCGCTCGCATTATATTTTGAAATTTTCATCATCTACCTCGCAAATTTTTAAAATTACTAACGCTCACTAACGCTTTATTAAAATTTTACTTCTATCTAAATTTAGGCGCATCGCTTATTCCTAGGCTTTACTAAGACTCAATTTACTAACGTATCTTCTTTCGTAAGCCCATTTTATTATGCGTTTTTCGCGCTTGATGTTAGAGCCTACCTCATAGCCTTTAAATGCTCGCAAGCATCAAATCTTCCGAGCTTACAAGCCTTTTCATAAAGCTCGCGTGCCTTCTTTTTATTTTTCGCTACGCCCCAGCCCTTTTCGTATTGATACGCTAAATTTGAGCAGGCTAGCGGCTCGCCACCATTCTCACACGCCTCGCTAAAATACTTCGCAGCAAGCGCATGATCCTTTTGCCCGCCGTCGCCTTTGAAATACGTAACGCCCAAATTTACGCATGAATCCGTGTGTCCTTGCTCACAAGCCCTCGTAAAAAATATCCTAGCCCTGTCCGCGTCCTTTTTCACACCTTCGCCGAGAACGTAGCTGAGCCCTAGGTTATGGCACGCCTCTACCTGCCCCATCTTGCAAGCCTTGATCAAAAGCTCGATCGCCTTTTTCGTGTCTGGATAGACGCCGAGCCCCTTTTTATAGTTGTATGCAAGGCTCGCGCACCCCTCGCTGCTGTTTTTCTTGCAAGCATCGCCGAAAAGCTCATTCGCCCTCTTACGATCTTGCGTCACTCCCTGCCCGTCGTTGTAGAGCAGTCCCAAATAGACGCAGCCCTTCTGCTCGCCGAGCTTGCACGCCATGTCGTAATAGCGCGCGGCCTGCCTGAAGTTTCTATTCGAGTCATATGCATAGCCCAAATTTGCGCAGTCTAGCGCGTTTTCCTCACCGCCGGCGTCGCAGTTGTGCTGTAGCTCATTTATCACGCGACTTAGTTTTTTACAATCCATCTCGCTCCCCGCGGCGCAGCCCTTCCTTAGATCGTCGATCTCCGCCGCAGCGCCCGTCGCAAACAGCGCGGAGAGCAAAACCGCTCGCGCCGTAAATTTCAACCGCTCTTTAAGCGGCATACTTTTAAAATTTTGAAATTTAGCGCCCTTTTGGGCGCGGCTGCCGATCCTCATCGCCTTCTCCTTTATTGTTAGTCTCATTTTAATTCGCGCAGAAATTTTACAAGCTCTCGCGCAAAGGGCTAAATTTTATCTTTTAGCTCTTTTAAAAATCTCTCCACCGCGGCCTTAAGCGCGGCAAGATCGCCTCCGTTATCTATCACAAAATCCGCCATGGCGCGCTTTTGCTCTATGTCCATTTGTAGCTCCACGCGGTGCTTTGCAGCGGCATGATCGAGCCCGTTTCGCTTCATCACGCGCGAAATCAGCGTATCTTTAGGCGCATAAACGACCGCTACTTTATCAAAAAACTCATACCTCTTGCCCTCGAAAAATAGCGGAATATCGACAAAATAAAGCCTTCCTTTTGCCTCCAAAGCCTGCGCCTGCGATAAAATTTCAGCCGTTATCTTCGGATGCAGCAGCGCTTCAAGCTTTGCAAGCTCCGCCGGGTTTTTAAATACCAGCTCGCCTAGCTTTTTTCGGTCCACCGAGGCGCAGGGGGCGGACGAAATTTCCTCATCCGATCTAGCGTTAAATTCTGCTTGGGGGTTCAAATTTGCAACCTGCGCGTCTTTTTGCACGACGTATTGCGCGCCGAAAATTTCAGCCACCTGCACGGCGCAGCGATCAAGAACGCAATGCGAAATCTTATCGGCGTCGATAATCTCAAATCCGCGATCACGAAGCAGCTCGCAAACCGCGCTCTTGCCGCTGCCGATGCTGCCAGTGATGACGACGGCGTATTTAAATTTCAAGGTGGGCCTTTATAGCGTTTTTATTCGATTTTAGCTAAAATCTGCGAAATTATACCATCTTGGAGGATAAAATTTGATAAGCTACAAAGACGCTGGCGTCGATATAGACGCGGGAAATGAGTTCGTAAACGCGATAAAACCGTTCGTCAAAGCGACGCAAACTCCGCACGTTTTAGGCGGTATCGGCTCGTTTTCGGGTGCGGTGAGGCTACCTGCCGGCTACAAAAAGCCCGCGATCCTAGGCGCTACCGACGGCGTGGGCACAAAGCTGCGACTCGCGATCGACGCGCGCAAATTTGACGGCGTGGGGCAAGATCTCGTCGCGATGTGCGTGAATGATCTCATCTGCAACTTTGCCGAGCCGCTATTTTTCCTCGACTATTACGCGACGGCAAAGCTCGAGATCACTGATGCCAAAGAGGTCGTAAAAAGCATCGCCGAGGGCTGCAAACTCGCCCGCTGCGCGCTAATCGGCGGCGAAACGGCGGAGATGCCCTCGATGTATGAAAAGGGCGACTTCGACCTTGCGGGCTTTGCCGTGGGTATCGCCGAAGAGGACGAGATCGACCGTTCAAAATTCGTCCGCGAGGGCGACGTACTCATCGCGCTTCCTAGCAGCGGTCTGCACTCAAACGGCTTCTCGCTTGCGCGAAAAGTAGTTGCCGAGCTGGGGTTAAAATTTGACGACAAAGTAGGCGATCGCGCGCTCATCGACGTGCTTTTGGAGCCGACTAGGATTTACGTCGGAGACTTTTTAAATTTAAAAGACAAGATCCACGCGCTTGCGCACATCACAGGTGGCGGCATAGTGGAAAACCTACCGCGCGTATTTCCACAGGGGCTGGGTGCGAAGATCGAGCATACAGCGATCCGCACGCCTGAGATCTTTAAAATCATCGCGCAAAAAGTGGAGCCCGCCGAGATGATGAGGACGTTTAATATGGGCGTTGGCATGATCGTCGTAGCTCCGAAAGAAAACGCGGACTTCGTGCTGGCAAACACTGACGGCTACGTCATCGGCGAGATCGTAAAAGGCAGGGGCGCGCAGCTCGTGTAAATTTTAAGCGGTAAAATTTGCCGTTTTTTGCCAAAGCAGAATTTATGTTTAGACTAAATTTTAAAGCAGGTATTGCGACAGCTTCCAAAAACAGCGCCGAGAATTATTATATGATAGGCCTTGCGGACGACAAGTACGACTATAAGAACTATCTGCTTTTCCAAAGACCGATCAAGCTCGGGCGGTACGAGGACGCAGACGTGCCGCACAACGGCTTATACGCAGAGTGCAATGGCGATGTATGCTACAACGGCTGTAAGGCGGTGAAAATCACTAGCGAGCTTATCGTTTTTGAGATCCAAGACAGCGTCATCACCGTGGATATTCGCGGCGTTAAAATTCCCAAACGCTTCATGCAGTATTGCAAAGAAATTTTCGGCGATCTGCTCAGCATCGAGGGGTAAATTTAAATGCGCCTAACGGCGCGTAAAATTTGCCTGGCGACTGCCGTAAATTCTATCTGGAGGATACTTACTCCGCATTCTTTGCGTCCGCTTTTTCGATGAGGCTTTTATACTCGTCTTCGCTTAGATGCTCCAGCCACGTTACGTTTTTGCCCTCCTTTTCAAAGGTTACCGCGATGTGCTCTCCGTCTTCTTGCAGTCCGGCTCCGTGCCAGTGTTTGACGCCAGGCGGACAGAGCACTACGTCGCCAGCACGGGCGATTTGTACGACTCCGTCCGCCGTGCCTGTGTAAATTTTGCCCTTCGTTACGATTAAATTTTGCCCCGCGGGATGCGTGTGCCACGCCGTGCGTACTCCGCGTGGAAAATGCACTAGCGCTGCTCCTGCGTTTGCATAAGGCGTCGCAGCAAAAAGTAGCGCGGTATTCAGACTGCAAAAATTTTATCGCTCACCTTATCATAAACTGCGAGATTTTCCTTTTTAACCAAAACTTGTTTTTCCTGCATCTTTTCTCCTTTGTTTATATTTTTTGCGATGTTTTCCCATGTGTTTAAATTTAATGCACGCAGTATCGCCACCGTACTTAAAATTTTAAGAAATCTTCATTATGTTGGCTTTAAATTTAATCACAAATTTAAAGCCAAAGTGTGAGCTCGCCTAAAATCTCGCAAGCCACTCTTTTATCTCTTTTTCGCTCGGCCTCTCGCCGAAGCACTTCCCCGCTAGCCACTCGCCGCTTCCCGCCATTTTGGCTAAATTTTTATCGCTATTTTCAAGCCCTGAGCTATAAACGGTGCAAAACGGGATCACCTTTTTGCCGCTAAAATCGTTGTTTTTTATAAACTCGTCAACCGGCCACGCAGCATCGTGCCACCAGATCGGATAGCCTACGAAAACGACATCATAGCTCTCCCAGCCTTCGATTTTAGCGTTAGCCAAAGGCACTTTCCTAAGCGACGTATCATCATGCTCTCGGCTAACGCGACTTTTTGGATCGTTGTAGTTTAGATCCGCGTTCGTGTAGGGCTGCACGGGCTTTAACTCGACTATCTCGGCCCCTAAATTTTGTGCTATTAAATTTGCCGCTCTAGCCGTATTGCCGCCTGCGGAGAAATAGACTACGAGCGTCTTTTGGGGCTCAAATTTTATATTTCCTGCTGCACTTT
>CAUSEA010000041.1:0-13158 GCA_963530525.1 uncultured Campylobacter sp. | reverse complement strand
ACTCCACCGCCGCGATCTCGCAAGAGATATACTTCGCGATGATCATCGCCTCGCTAATAGAGGCGCTTGCGTCGATGATTTTGATAAATTTTATTTACAAGAAATTTTAGGACGGGGTTTTAAAATTTTGGAATTATAGGATTTTGGAATTTTAAAATTTTAAAATTCTGCGAAATTCTAGAATTTTATAAAATTTGGTTTTATGCAGGATTAAGATGGAGTTAAATTTAAAGCTCTATTTTGCACTGCGATTGGTTAAGTCTTGTAGTTCCATAGTGTAGTTTTCTCTTGGTTTATACAAATCAATATCTCTATACGCCTCCAAAATTTCTTTTAACAGGCATAAAATATCTTGCTTATTAAGACTTTGCGTATAATTTGGTTTTAAATCTAGGAGTTTCCAAGTCCTATGAAATTCCTCTGGAACTAATTTCCTATTAATATTTACCTCATGATCTATAATCATCTCTATAATTTCACCTTTATAATATAAGATCCAAATAGACTTTGTATCGTAATCGTGGTCGTGTTCATAGCCTGGGAAGCTATAAAGAAACCAAGCCCAGCAATCTCTCTCCCTATCAATAGTCCATCGCAGCTCATTAATAAAAGTCTCATAGTATGGATTATATTTGTAGTAAATCTTACTCAATCCATACTTCTCATCATCCTCTTTGGTGATGATTGCATTTTCAAATGCCATCTGCGCTCCTTGTAATTTAAAATTTAACGTGCAAGCGGAAATTTCAAGTTCAAATTTATGCGAAATTTCACGACGCGGCAAAACAAAAGCAGCTCGTCAGCAAAGCTAGCGATAAAAATTAATCGCAACCCATATGCAAGATAGCATAACTGCACGATTTGTGGGCGAGCTAGCAAAACCAAAGCGAGCCGATTAAAATTTAAGGCGCTTAAAAGTCGACTTAAGCCTAGACGCAGTACGGGCGATGTACCGCGACACGGCGTCTAAGCTTCAAGCTACATTAAGACCGGAATTTTGGTCTTTTGCAGGAAGTATTTCGACGCGCCGCCTAAGAAAATTTCTTTTATGCCGCTGTCTGAGTGTAAGCCCGCGACGATGAGGTCGAAATCGCCCGCGTCTGCATACTCTAGTAGCACCTGTCCCGGGATCTTGCCCTCGGCATTTAACGCCTCAAAAACATCGATTTTAACGTCATGCAAGGCTAGATAGTCGCTTATGCGGCGCTTAGTTTCGGCAAGATCATCCTGAAGGTAGTGATTTGCAGTAATGACGGTGATAGATTTGGCACGCTGCAAAAGCTCCAGCCAATTATCGAGCGCTCGCGCAGACGCCGCAGTACCGGTAAGCGAGACCAAAATTTTATCCGCCCTAAACTCCTTCAGCTTACGCGGTATGACGATGCAAGGCTTGCCGCTTTTGGTGACCGCCGCCTCGAATGTGCCCGTGATAGAGCCCGTAGGCGGCACCGAGACCAGCACCAAATCGCAATACTTGGAGTATTTCTCGACCAGCTCGGAGCGGATGCCTACCATATGCCTCAAAGCGGCGCTATTTGGGACGTGATCGTCGTCGTTTTGATCCAAATCGAGCTTAGCGCATTCGGCGTCGAAGATCGCTCTGATCTCCTCGCGCTCAGCCCTCATCTCGTCTCCTGCAGATTTTAAAAATTCCTCCATCAGCACGCCGCCTTTTAGCGTCATACGAACGTTGTAGATCATCTTAGGATCGAGCTGGCACGCCATTATGTTGATGTGCGTACCGAAAAATTTATTCACTAGCAGCGCTCCGTGTATGCGCTCGGCTAGCTCCTCGCCGCCGCCAATAGGGAAAAATATCTTTTTAAGCTGCATCTTTACGCTCCTAATTAAAATTTTAAGCTAATTCCAGTGAAATTTTAGTGCCTTTCTGATCGGTCACGCGCACTCGCACCACGTCGCCCGCCTTGTAAGGCGTCGTGATAAATTTAGCGCGCAGTAGCCCGTCCACGCCGTCTCGCAGCGAGATAAAGGTGCCGAAATCCAGCACGCTTTGCACCACGCCGTCAAACTCCTCGCCGATCTGAAATTTTATCTCTTTGCGTTCACCGCGCGGCTTGCGAAAATCGCGAGAATTTGAAACTATCGATAAAATTTTCTCTTTCGCGCCCGATACGGCGCTAGCTTTGGCGCCTTGAATCTTGACCTCGCCCTTTTCGCGATCCAGATCGATATTTACGCCGAAGCTTTCGGTGATCTCTTTGATGACCTTGCCGCCCTGGCCGATGATGTCGGGGATTTTGCTTGCCTCGACGCTAAAAATTTCAAGCTTCGGAAGCACATCTTCATTTATGACGATCGCCGCGTCCGCCTGCTCCATAAGACCCAAAATATGCGCGCGAGCCTGCTTTGCCTGCGCTAGAGCCTCTTTTAAAACCTCCAGGCTGATGCCGCCGAGCTTGATATCCATCTGAAGCGCGGTGATGCCCTCATGGGTGCCCGCGACCTTAAAATCCATATCGCCGTCGTGATCCTCAAGCCCCATTATGTCGGTTAGCACAGCGTGTTTTTCGCCCTCAAAAATCAAGCCCATCGCGACGCCCGCAACAAGCTTTAGCGTAGGCACGCCCGCCGCCCGAAGCGATAGCGCGCCGCCGCAGACCGAAGCCATCGAGCTTGAGCCGTTACTCTCTAAAATTTCGCTCACTACGCGGATAGACTGCGGCGAGTTTAGATCGATGCTTGGATATAGCGCTCTTTTGGCTAAATTTCCATGTCCCAACTCGCGTCTGCCCGGGCTTTTGAGCGGACTTGCTTCGCCGACGCAAAAGCCCGGGAAGTTGTAGTTAAACATAAATCGCTCGCTGATCGGCTCAAGCTGCGTTAGGCTGTCGCTTAGCTGTGCGTCGCTATCGCCACCCAGCGTAGTGACGACCAGAGCCTGCGTCTGCCCGCGCGTAAATAGGCAGCTTCCATGCGCGCACGGCAAGATATTGGTCTCGATACTGATCGGGCGCACCTCATCAAGCGCGCGTCCGTCGGCTCTGCGGTGATCCTCGATGATCTGCGTACGGATGATGCCGCGCTTATACTTGCCGATGACGCTGGAGATCACCTCCTTGCTCCACTCGTTTTGCGCCGCGACCTCGGTAGTTAAAATTTGATCTACGATTCTGTTTAGCTCGGTAGCGCGTTCGCTCTTTGCCATCTGATTGATTGCAGCTTTGACGGCGTCTTTGTAGTTCGCGTCGATGAAATCCGCGATATCCTCATCCTCTATCTCGGGCTTGTACTCCAGGCTCGCATCCGGCTTTTTAAGCGGCAAAAAAGCCTCTTCGTAGGCGTTTGAACCCGCGCTTATCGCCTTCGCGGCAAAATCGATCGCATCTACCATCAGATCTTCGCTAAATTCATTCATCTGTTGCGCACCGCCTCTAATCTGCGGCAAAGAGCGCATCTCGATCATCAAAAGCTCATCGCCGACGCCCGCTACGTAAAGATCGAGCGCGCTAGCTTTAAGCGCGGAGTTGCTCGGATTTAAGATGAAGCTTCCATTTTGATAGCCTACGCGCACGCCGCAAACGGGCGCTTTAATCGGGATGTCGCTAAGATACAGCGCCGCAGACGCCGCATTAAGAGCGACGACTTGCAGATCGACCTCGGGGTCTGCCGATAGCACGTAAACCACGATCTGCGTCGGATATGCGTATCCCTTTGGAAAGAGCGGGCGCAGCGAGCGGTCTATGATGCGGCTGGTTAGCGTCTCAAAATCGCCCGGCTTGGTCTCGCGCTTGATATAGCCGCCTGGAATTCTGCCCGCCGCGTACATCTTTTCGATATATTGAACGGTAAGGGGTAAAAAGTCCTCCTGCACCTGCGTCTCTTCGCGCGCTACGGTAGCTAGCACGACGGTATTTTTCACACGCAAAAGCGCCGCACCCGCGGCTTGCTTTGCGACCTTATTGATATCGAAAATTTCGGTATTGCCATTTACTTCAATTTTGCACTGCATTAATTTTCTCCTTGTTTTTGTTGGTTTCGTGAAACGGCAGATAAAGCGGGCATTTGTTTAAAATTTGCATTATCTCCTCCGCGCTTGAGAGCGTTTTTTCTTTGTAATAAAAATCCACATTCACAAAATCTCTGATCTTGTGAACGGCATAAATTCCATCTACTAGCATGGCGATCTCGTCTGCATTATCGCTGCCGATAACGGGCGTGGCGTAAAAGATCGCTTTGGCGTTTAAGCTTACGAGCGTCTTTATGCAAGTAAGTGCGGTCAGCCCGCTCTCACACCCCTCATCTACCAAGATGACGTTTTTTTTCTCCAAATTTCCCAAAAGCTCGCCCTTGCGAAATTTATACATGTTTTTTAAAATTTTCTCCTCATAAAGTCTGTTTGCCTGTCCGTAAACATAATCCAGGCTGATGCCAAAGCTTCGCACGAGCTCATCTACCATCACGATCTCTTGGGTTTCGCTTACGCACGCGATCGCACATTCCGGATTATTGGGTGCCAAAACGGGTTCTGTGAATAAAAACTCATAAGCAAGCCCGAGTTTTAGAGCAAGATGGTTTGCGATAGGAAGCGACTCCAGGGACTGGGCGATTATTAGAAAATTTTCGTTTTTAATCACGGTGGCGGGTAAAATCTCTGCGAGTTTCATCGCGGCATCGATTTGGTTTTCAAACATCAGCTCAGCTCTAGGCGTCATTATTTTTCGCTTCCGTATTCGCTATTTACCGAAAAATCATACCCTACTCCGCCGAACGGATAGAAATTTACGAGAAAGTAAATTCCGCGCTCCTTGCTTGCTTTGCTGTAGCCCGTCGTACTGGTATTTTTAGGCTCGATATCCTCTTGATACACAAAAGAGTAATTCCAACACTTGCGCGTATGAGAAAGCCCCACGCGCCACATTTTAGAATAAGATCGCTCCAAGTCGTAATCCCAACGCCCAAAAATTTTATTATTCCTAGGCAAATTTACCGAAGCGTTTACGATGCCGTAGTTATCCTTCGTATAGCGTTTAGGCTCCATGCTTAGCTTTTCGTATTCGTAAGCGTGACTAAGTCCAAAGCTAAAGTCGTCGTTGGAGTAGTTGGCGTAGGTATAGACCTTATCAAAGCTTTTATATTTATGTGAGTAGGTAAAGCGGTTCCCGATATTTAAGCCGTTTGCGAAATACCCGTCGATGCGGTGTTCTAAATCATCGAACTCGTGATCATCGAAGTCATATCGCTGTTTGACACTATGGCGTAAGAATTTACGTCCGTCTTCATTATAGAAAAGCTGCGTCATACTTAAAGCTGCATTTTCGTGGGTGTATTCGTCACTAAGCTCGCTTAAGAAGTTATCCTCCCAATAAAGCGAGTCTTGCAAGTTACCCAGCCGCGAACGATCTACTGCGCCGCGAGCAAGGTCGTATTTATACTGATGATACTTTAAAATTCTATCCTCGATGTCGCCTTGCTGCCAGCTTGGAATTCTAAAATCCGCTCTCCAGCTCATCGTATGATACAAGCTATCGTAAGCCCTGGCTACGTCGGTGTAGAGTGAAAGCTCGGTGTATTGATTAGCATAGAAAGTGCTTTTATCCTCGCCAAGATTGCCGTTTGCGTAGTAGAATTTATCGTGCCAATCGATATTAGTCATATACACTCGCTCGGTAAAGGCGAAATTTAAATAATCCGCCAGTAGTGGCGTGCTTATACTAATCGGCACGTCAAACTCGTATTGGCGAGCAGTCGCGCCCTCCCATCTGGTATAATTACGCGCCTTCGCATCAAGCGAATAGATCAAATTTGGCAGCCCCAAATCGTTGCTAAATTTATGATATTGCAGCGTGGGAAGCTCTTGGACGGTATCGTCGTTACGGAAGGTATTATCGGCGTTTAGCTTGCTCGTATCGATGTAGTATCGTCCGTAAGCGCCGAAATAGTGCTCGTCACCGGTCAAATAATAATTCAGTCGCGAAGTTACGAGCGAATTATCCGCATCGTCGCTAAGACCGCCCTTTTCCTTCAGATCGTAGTATTCCAAATCGTTTAGCTGAGTAAAATCGATCCATAAATTTTCGCGCAGATCGCCGTCTAGCAAATAGGTCGCGAGCTTGCTGCGATCGTATTGCACTTCAAATCCGTGGTGGCGCTCGTTTTTATATTCGAGCCGCTTTTGCGCCCGCGAGAAGTTATCGAAAACTCCGCCTCTGATCTCGCCGTAAGAATATGGCGACTCCGTAAAGCGAAAGGTGCCGTAGGCGCCAAAGCCCCTTCTACTACGCACCTGCGGATCAAGCTGAAAATCCCAGCTATCGTAAGGCGCGAAATAGATCGGCTGCTTATAATAAATCCCTTCCTTGCTGATGTAGCCCGCCTCGGGAGGCAGCAAGCCCGTGCGACGCGTGCGGTCGGTCGGGAAGCCGAAATACGGCAGATAGAGCACCGGCACGTCGCCCACGTAAAATCTCGGATTGAAAAGATGGAGGAATTTGCTCTCTTTATTAAGCATGCCGCTACTAAATTTGATGCGCCAATCGGGATCGGTGACGTTGCAACTAGATACGCTGGAGCCCTCCACGCGGTAATACTCGCTGTCGCTGCAGCTGGCGTCGTTTTGCATCCAAAGCTCGGAGTCCTTATCCATCATAAAATTTACGTCGGCTTCCTGCTTATCGTTTTTCAGATCGATTTTGACATGCTGGGCGCGCGTGGTCTCGCTGCTACCGCGCATCGCATTGACGTTGCCGAAAAGCTCGATGATGCCATTTTGTTCGTCGTATGTAGCGCGATCGGCGGTGATAAAGTAGTCCTGCGAATACACCGTTACGTTGCCGCTCGCCTCCGTCAAAAAGCCGTTTTTCTCGACATTATCTGCTATGAGCTCGACGTCTTGGACCTTTGCACTCGCACTACTTGCTAAAAGAGCGCTAAAACTAAGCGCTAGAATTTTAAATTTTTTACTCTTTTTCAATCTCTACCACCAATGTTTTAGCCGCCATATCATGCAGGCTCTGACGCGAGTTCGTAAAAAGCGCCACCAAAAATCCCATATAAAAGATCATCTCGCTTATCAACCTAACCGCCGCGCGGATCGCTGCAGTAGCGATATCCATAGAGCTGCCGTCAGCGCGGACGCAGTAAATTTTAACCGCAAGCTTGCCTAGCGTCGCGCCGTATAGATAGACGAAAATCGCCTGATATAAAAATTTTATTATCGCGTAATGCAAAATGAATTTTGACGCGATCTTTTGTACCTCAAAATTGCTTCCGCTCTGCGCCGCTGCGACAAGCTCTGGCTCGTCGATAGCAAATAGTACGACCACAAAAAGCGTTACGCTCACAGCTTCGTCGATACTAAACGCAATTACGCGCTTGCTAAGCGGAGCGACGATCAAATTTTATCTCTTAAGGCTTGGTGCGCGATATCGCGCCTATACTGCGCGCCGCTAAATTTTATATTTTCGCACAGCGCGTAAGCCGCATCGCGCGCCTGCTTTAGGCTCTGCGCGACGCCCACGCTTACCAAAACGCGCCCGCCGCTAGCGTAAATCCGCCCCTCCCGCTCGCTCACGCCTGCATAGCAGATATGGGCTCCCGCGGGAATTTCGCCGACCTCAATCAAAGCAGGCTGCGAAGAGCAGTAAGGATAGCGCTCGCTAGCCATCACGACGCCCACCGCAAATAGCTCTTTTAAGCTTATGCTGCTTAGCTTGCCTACGGCGGCGTTGTATAAAATTTCGCTCAAATTTCCGTCAATTAGCGGCATCAAAACCTCGCACTCCGGATCGCCGAAGCGGACATTGTACTCCAGTACGTAAGGCTCGCCGCCCACGATCATAAGCCCCACGAACAGCACGCCGCAAAAGGGCGCGCCCTGCTGCCGCATCCCTTTTAGCGTAGGTACTACGATCTCGCTTTCTACTCTTTTTATCAGCGCGGTATCCGCTAGCGGGCTTGGCGCATAGGCTCCCATGCCGCCGGTGTTCGGGCCCAGATCGCCGTCAAGCAATTTTTTGTGATCCTGCGCTACGGGCAGGCTTACAAAATTCTCCCCGTCGCAGATCGCAAAAAAGCTCAGCTCGAATCCCTCTAAAAACTCCTCCACGACGACGCGCTTGCCTGCTTCGCCGAAGCTTTCGCCGCTTAGCATATCCGCGGCGGCTTTTTTAGCTTCATCTTTGGAATTTGCGATGATGACGCCCTTGCCCGCGCACAAGCCGTCCGCTTTAACCACGACGCGACCGTTTAGAGTGTCGATAAATTTTGAAATTTCGGATAGATCGTCGCTGCTTAGAAATTTTGCGGTTTTGATATGATTTCGCGCCAGAAAGTCCTTCATATAGGCTTTAGAGCCCTCAAGCTTCGCCGCAGCAGCGCTGGGGCCGAATATCGCGAGACCTTGCGCTTTAAAAATATCCACGATACCTTTTGTAAGAGGCTCTTCGGCGCCCACGACGGTAAGGGCTACGTCGTTGTTTTTGGCAAAGAGCGCGAGTTCATTAAAATCTTTTAAATCTAAATTTTTACCGAGCGCCTTTGTAGCACCGTTTCCAGGAGCAAAATACAGATTTAAAACGTTTTTATCCTCGCGAAGTCTTAGCCCGATCGCGTATTCTCTACCGCCGCCGCCGATTATTAGGATATTCAATGAAGCCTCCGTAACGTAAAAAACCCAAGTGAGCGTTGCGTAAAAAGAATCGGCTCAAACAAAGCCAATCTTGCAACTAGGAAAAATCTCTAGGTCGCAACCCGTAACTTTAAAAAAGCTCGAGCCGAGCCGCGTCACACGGACCTCTCACGTCGTCGCTTATACAAATATGTTGAACCCTCATATAAAACGCTCTCGCTTCACCCAGGCTTGGGCAAAATTATAGTCAAAATTTGCTTAAACTATGGCAAAAGCGCCAGATCGACGCAGGATTTTATCGACCTTCTTTCGCAGATTATCGGCTCACAAAACTCGCTCAAAACGCTCGCCGTCGTCCTGCCGATACAGATCGCTTTATAGCCCCCGTCCCAGCCGAAATTCGCGGTAAAGCCGCGGACGTTTTTAGGAGAGGTAAAAATCAGCGTGCTGCCTTGCGGCGGCTTTGCAGCGGCAGGCAGGCTGAGAATGGAATTTTCGTAGGCGATCATGCTTTGCAGCCGCACGCCGGCGCTAGACAGGATCTGCTCCAGCTTTGATACCGTCTGCCTCGCGCGCAGATACAGCGCGTCTCTGCCCCGCAAGAGCGGCGCGATCTCGGCGGCGAATTCATTTCCGTGCCCGTGCCACGCCGTATAAATGCCGCGAAATCCAAACTCGCGCGCAGCCGCCGCACACGACTCGCCGATAGCGTAAACGGGCGTATGTAAATCAGGCGAAATTTCATTAAATTTTATCGCCGCCACCGCATTTTTGGAGGTAAAAATTAGCGCGCCCGTCTGCGCAGGCAGGCTAAATTTGAGAAATTTTATCTCGCAGACCGCAAGCTGCCTCACCTGCGGATGATCAAATTTCGTATTAGACACCAGATATATCAAAACGCCCTCCATTTTTAAATTTGCTTCGATTAAATTCCGCTCTCGAAAAAATCCGATCCGCCGTCATTAATCTTTGAGTTTAAATTAAATTCCGCGCCGCGCCGCCCTCGGCGCGGATTAAAACCCGCTTACAAAGCCTGCTCCCCTTTTAGTCGCGTTTAGGCAGCTTAGCGGCGGTACACTTTTTAAAATTTTATCTCGTAGGCGAAGCGTCAAATTTAAATTCATCGCTTTACGCGAGCCTTGCCTTTTAAATTTTATTTCGCAGACTGCGACTGAAATTTCGAAATCTCGTCACAAAGCCCGTTCCGCACACAGCCAACACGCCGACCGCCGCTCGCCGAGCTCCACCCAGCCCGTGTATGTGCCCGCACAGATCGTCGAGCTTGCCGAATTTTAAAATTTAAAGCTGAAACTATTAAATTTCAAAACCACAGCTATGAAATTTTAAAATTTCGCCGCTCTTAGGCTCTTAAATTTATCCCTTCAGCCACCCGTTTAAAATTTCAATCTGCGCCGCCACGCTCTCATTTGCCGTACCTCCTTGCGACTTGCGCGCCTCCTTAGAAGCGTTTAGATCAAGAAATTTAACCGCACCCGCGTCCAAGCTTTCATCCACGCTCGCAAGCTGCTGCGCGTTTAGCTCACTCAAATCTAAGCCCAAATTTTCCGCATACGCCACGGCCTTGCCCGTGATGAAGTGCGCCTGACGAAACGGCACGTTTTTCTCCCGCACGAGATAATCAGCCAGATCGGTCGCCATGAGGTGCCCGCGCCTGGTCATTGCTAGCATATTTTGCTCGTTAAATTTAGCCGTTTTTAGCATCTGTTTTAAAATTTCAAGGCTCGCAAGCGCGGTGGCGACGCTATCAAAAACGCCCTCCTTGTCCTCTTGCATATCCTTGTTGTATGCCAGCGGCAAGCCCTTCATCACCGTTAGCAGCGCGACGAGATTGCCGTTTACGCGCCCCGTTTTGCCGCGGATTAGCTCGGCGACGTCGGGGTTTTTCTTCTGCGGCATGATCGAGCTGCCCGTGCTGTACGCGTCGCTGATCGTGACAAAGCCGAACTCCTGCGAGCTCCACAAGATGAGCTCCTCGCACAGGCGCGACGCATGCGTCATCAGCACGCTTACGTTAAACAAAATCTCCAGCGCGAAATCGCGGTCGCTGACGCTATCCATCGCGTTTGGCGTCACCCCCGCAAAGCCTAGCTGCCGCGCGACTAGCTCGCGGTTTATAGGATGCGGCGTGCCCGCAAGCGCAGCCGAGCCCAGTGGACAGAGGTTGTTTCGCTCGCGCGAGCTGGCAAAGCGCTCGTAGTCGCGGCGAAACATAAACGCGTAAGCTAGCAAGTGATAAGCTAAACTCACGGGCTGAGCGTGCTGAAGGTGCGTGTAGCCGGGCATCAGCGTGTCCGCGTGCTCGCTAGCCATATCTCGCAGCGCGGTGACTAACTCGCGAGTTTTTTCGGCAACCTGAGCGCCGCTTTTAAGCACGTAGAGACGAAAATCAAGCGCGACCTGATCGTTTCTGCTGCGCGCGGTGTGCAGCCTACCGCCAAGATCGCTTCCGATGAGCTCGCTTAGGCGCTTTTCGACCGCCATGTGGATATCCTCGTCAGCGGTTTTAAACTCAAATTTACCGCTTTTTATCTCCTCAAACACGGCATCAAGCCCTGCGACGATCTTTTCGCTCTCGTCCTGCTTTAATATCCCGCAAGCGCCAAGCATTCTTGCGTGCGCCTTGCTGCCTGCGATATCCTCCTGCCAAAGCGCCCTATCAAAGCCGATCGAGGCGTTAAACTCCTCCAAAAGCGCCGAACTCGCCTCGCTAAAGCGCCCCTCCCACATTTTTTTCACGCTCGCTCCTTCGTTTAAATTTTCGGTGATTTTATAAAATTTAAACTAAAATAGCGCAAAATTTCGGCCTTTTGAAAGGAAAAACGATGATAGAGATGTTTTTATGCTCCTATTTTGCGGGCGCGGCGACGCTTTTTGAGGATTTTGCCAAGCAAAATATCCGCGCTAAGGAGGTGCTTTTCATCCCGACCGCCGCAAACGTAGAGGAGTACCGAGACTACGTGGACGAGGCGAAAGAGGCGTTTGCCAAAATGGGCTTTACGGTTCAAATTTTAGACGTTTCCAAAGCAAGCGAGGACGAAGCGAAGGCAAAGATCGGTGCGGCGCAGGTGCTTTACGTAAGCGGCGGCGATACCTTTTATCTTTTGCGCGAGCTTAAAAAGAAAGGTCTTGCTGGCCTCATCGCAGATCGCGTCCGAAGCGGCGAGCTCGTGTACGTGGGCGAGTCGACGAGCGCGATGATCGCGGCTCCCAGCGTGGAGTACGCGAGCGCGATGGACGATACGGGCGACTACGGGGCTGCGGCGCAAACGGGGCTTGATCTGGTGAAATTTTACCCCGTGCCGCACTACGGCGAGGAGCCCTTCGTACAAAGCGCGGCTGAAATTTTAAAAGCTTACGGCGGCAAGCTAAATTTGGCACCGATAAATAACGCCGAAGCGATCGCGGTGCATGGCGATAAATTTGAAATTTTAGGGCGGTAAATTTAGGCGCGCGGCGTTCTAAAAGCGCGTTAAATTTAGAAAAACGGCGTATGAAATTTTACGCGCTAAAGCCTGCGTAAAATTTTAAAATTTAAAAACGGCGGCGGCTGAAAGGCGAGCCGAAAATGCGGCGACGGCAGGCTAAATTTAACCGCCGCGAGCGCTAAATTTAAAAACGAAAGCGAGCAAATTTTATAGGCTCAAGGAGCGTTTGTGGAGTATTTCAAACCGTTTTTCGTAAAGATCCCAGGCCGCGCCAGAGAAGGCGACCATACGAGCGCGCATGATCAGATCATCGCGCCGCTACTGCAAAACGCGCTCGCCGCCTATGTCTATAACGGGCGCAAAGATAGCATCGCGGGAGCCTTCGGTAGCATAGAACACCCGCTAAACTTGAGCGAGTTTAGTTTTCTCGTGCGCGAGCGGGTCAAATTTCGCCTCGATCTCTCGCGCGAATGCGTAAACGGCGCCGAGATCTTTTGGAACGCCTGCAGTTTTAGGCGCGGCTCGGTTATTATTTTGCTCGATGGAGAGTTTGATTTGGTGCCTATTTTACGCCGCTGCGCCGAGATAAGCATAGACGAAACGCCAAATATGGGCAACAGCCCCTCGGCAACCAAGCTTGCTAAGCGCGCGATGAGCGAGGGGCAGATCGCCGTGCTTTTTAGCGCTTCAAACGGGATAGAGTGGATGGATATCTACGCTCCTGAGGCGGTGCGGGATAAAATTTTAAAACTTGCGGATGAGATAAACGGGGATGAAATTTAAAAGCCGAGCTCTGCATTAAATTTCACGCAGGAAAGCATTATGCACCCCTGTGCGCGCAGGCAAAAGCAGAAGTCGCGAATAGGTCTCGTGCCTACCGTCTTCTTCTTGCCAAAAGATAAAACAAAATGATCGCCGCTAAAACCGCCGCGATTGCGGCGTAAATTTTACCCATGCCGCCGTAGCTTTTGGAGTCGTCGCTTAAATACAGATTTATTATCGCGCCGTTATCGGTCGAAATTTCAAGCTTCGCGCCCTTTGCGCCGTTTAGCTTTACGCGCAGCATATTCGCCGCGGGGCTTGAAATTTCGGGCTTATCCATAAAGGAGTAGCTGGTTTTGTAGC
>CAUSEA010000040.1:0-14889 GCA_963530525.1 uncultured Campylobacter sp. | reverse complement strand
GCTTTTGCGGCGCGCCGTGGACGATCGCTACCTATATGATCGAGGGCGGCGGCAGTAAAAATTACGCCGTTTGCAAAAGGATGCTTTACGAAAATCCGCAGCTTCTGCATGAAATTTTGCGCCTCGTTACGGAGGCGACGAAGCTTTATCTGGCGCGCCAGATCGGCTCGGGCGTGGATGCGGTGCAGATTTTCGACAGCTGGGCGGGCGCGCTGGAGCCGAGTGCGTACGAGGAGTTCGGCTGGCGATACATCCTAGAAATCACGGAATTTTTAAAGGCGAAATTCCCGCATATCCCGCTCATCGTCTTTGCCAAGGGCACGGGCGCGCAGATGTCGCGGCTGAGCAGTATCGCGACGCAGCGAGGCGAGGCGAGCTTTGACGTATGGGGCGTGGATTGGAGCACTCCTATGGGGCTTGCGCGCGAGCAGCTCGGGGGTAAATTTGCGCTTCAGGGCAACCTGGAGCCGATGCGGCTATACGACCGCGGCGCGATAGAATCGGGCATGCGCGAGATTTTAACGGCGATGAAGGGTGCTGCGCATATCTTTAATCTAGGGCATGGAATTTTGCCCGACGTAAGCGTGCAAAACGCCAAATATCTGGTGGATCTAGTACACGAGCTAAGCGCGCGCTAAAACCTTATTTTGCGAGAGCTCGCTTGCAGCGCGTCGTTGCAAATTTTATAGAGTCGTAATTTAAAATTTGTTCGCCTGGGTCGCTTGCTTTGCTTCTGCACGATCTCTGCCGCCGCGATAAATTTTAAATTTGACGTCGCTTTGACGCCTTCAAAACAGCTCGCAAAACGCAAAGCTCTAAATTTTAAAATTTAGCCGCAGTTTGAAATTTTGTGCCGAGCGGGGCTTAAAATTTTACGCGCTGTGTCCACGGCGGCGTAAAATACCGCGAGCTTGCGAGTTTAAATTTAGCCCCCGCCTTAAATTTATATATCGCGCGCCCTAAATTTAAGGATAAATTCAAAGCTCTAAGTTTAAAATTTCGCCGTAGCGGGACGGTGCGCAGAAGTGAGATTTCGTATAAAAGCGGCGCCGAATTTTGGCGCGCGGAAGCAAAATTTAAAGCGCAATTCAAAGCAAAATTCTGCGCACAAGCAAACCCCGCAAATCAAATCATGGAGTAAAAATGAGATATATTTTCGGGCCCGTGACCTCGCGCAGGTTCGGGCGCAGCCTTGGCATCGATCTTAGCCCGCAGCACAAGCAGTGCAACTTCAACTGCGTCTATTGCGAGCTGGGCGCTGGCAAGCCGGTAAGCTCGATGAGCGAGCCCTGTGAGATCGGCCCGGTCATCGCCGAGCTGAAAACTGCGCTAGCAGCACACCCTAACATAGACATCATCACGATCACGGCAAACGGCGAGCCTACGCTGCATCCGCGCTTTGCCAAGCTCGTGGGCGCGCTAAAGGCGCTGCACCTGCCACAGAAACTACTCGTTTTGTCAAACGGCTCACTAGTCCGTGAAAACAGCGCTGCTTTAATGAAGCTTGATATCTGCAAATTTTCACTAGATAGCGCGCTTGCGAAAAGCTTTCGCAAGGTGGACGGTCCGCACGCAGGCATTAGCGCCGAGGATATCGTAAGCGCGATCGCGGATTTTGCGCGCGAGTTTCGCGGCGAGCTTGATATCGAAATCCTAGTCGTGCGCGGGCTAAACGACACGCAAGAAGACTTTGCGGCGCTGAATGCGGCTCTGGCGCGCATCAATCCACACCGCGTAGATATTGGCACTATAGATCGCCCGCCCGCATACCGCGTGCAGGGGGTGAGCGAGGCGCAGCTGCGCTATCTGGCCACTTTCATCGAAAATCAAAACGTAAATATAATCTCTGCGCCCAAATACGCAAGCGAGCGGCTGAGCTTTAGCGAGGATGAAATTCTGCGCACTCTCTCGCGCCGTCCGCAGCGCACTGGTGATGTGAAGGCGATGTTTGACGAAGTGAGCGCACAGCTTTTAAAGCGTCTTGCGGATGCAGGCAAGGTCGTTTTTAAAGACGGTTTTTACGAGATTGCAAAAGGCTAGGGCGTTAAAATTTTAAAAGCTCTTTTGCGGCGCAGCGCGGCAAGAAGCGGCTTGTATTTTGGCGTCGTCGCAGGCGGTGTCCGCTGTACGCGAGCTAGAGAGGCGGCGCAAAGACAGCGCGTTTAAATTTAATGCCGAAGCTGCGTTGCCATAGATAGAGCGCTTGCCGCACGCGAGCTAAAGGCGGCGCAAAGACGACTAGCATTTAAATTTAGCGCCGAGTTGCGCCGCCGCAAAGATGACGGCGCACCAGGTTTGGGAAACGATCCTGACGCGGCGCGGTGATCTTTAAATAGGCTAAGCTGCGCTCAAAAGCATCGCTAAATCATGAAATTTATGCACACGGGCGCAAAAATACAGACCCCAAGCGGCGCTTTTTTGCATGCCGGTGGATTATTGAAGTGGGTTCAATAGATAGCAAAAGCGGGCTTGGATCCGCGGCAGATCGAAAAGCGCGCCTTAAATTTAGCCTGATTACCGCGCTTGCTTGGGTTTTCTGCGTTCATTTTGGTGGGTTTTATCGTCCGCGCGCCGAATGTGCGCCCATTATGCGATACTGCGCGCTCAAAGAGCTGTGATCGGATAGTATAAACGCCGCTAAATTTTTATCGCATACTTCGGTTTTTATTTAGCCCGCAGAATTTGATTGCGTCGAAATTTTGGTGCGGATCGCGCTTGAGATTTTGCGCCGTATATTGTTGCAGTCGATAAAATTTTTAATTCGCGCCGTTTTGCCGCGATAGAATTCTATGAATTTTTTTGAACGCTAGCCGTAAAATTTCAAATCGTTATGCGTCTTGCGGCGACGCTAAAAATCTGCCGCGATAGAATTTCGCAGCGGAATTTTACGCCGCTTGGCGTATCTGCTAGAGCGAGCTTTTGACGATAAATTTTACGGCAGAGCTGCGGGCAAAATTCTAAATCCAAAGTAAAATTTTGCCCGTAAAGCCTACTGCGCGACTACTTTGTCGATCCAGTCAAAAAGCTCGTCCAGATCGTAATCGCCGCCGTGTCCTTGCCCCCAAGGCACCGCAAAATCGACGTTCTTGCCCGCGTTTTGCAAGCTAAGCGCCAAAATCGCGGGGATCGCAAGCGCAGTATCGCGATCGCTCGCGCCGTGTCGGATGCGGTAATGCTTCGCGCCGTTTTCGTTGCGCACGAAGCTCATCGCATCCATCATCTCCACGAGCTGGGCACCTGCGATTAGCACCCCTTTGGCGGGGTCATTCATCGCGCTAAAATCCGTAAAATGCGCCGCGTTAAATTTGGCGCCGCCGAACAGCTCGTTTTCGGGATTTTCAAGCGCGAAGCCGTCGAATGCGGGCGGGGTCTTGGCGCGCGGCTCGGCAGTCGCGTAGCCCCAAAAAAGCATATGCGATTGCGATGTGTCGTCCTTGATCTTGGCGGCGAGGTATAGGGGCGCCTTCGCGCGCGGATTTTTCGCCGCAAAATCAGCAAACGAGGCCGATATGAGCCCGTTTATGTAATCTTTGAAGCTGCCGTCGCCGTTTTTATCCAGGCTTAGCGCGCGGCCGTCTCCGTCCTTTAAGCTTAGCGAGTTTAGATAGGCGGGGAATTGCGCCTTTAGCTCGTCTGAAATTTTAATCTGCGCTGCGCTTAGCACCTTGCGCGCGGGCTTTGCGGCGCTTTGATTTGCGTCCTTTTTGGAATTTGCTTTTAGATCGCCGCCGCTAGAATTTTCGCCGCGCTCGTTAAATCCCGCCGCATCAAAGCCGCTAAAATCCATCTTTTCATATTCGCTCTGCGCGCCGAACATCCACTCATACGCCGCGTCCGCGTGCTTTAGATTGGTGATCGGGCAGTATGCGGACGCCGCGTAAATTTTATCGCTCGCCTTTGCAGCGCCCAGCTCTTGCAGATACGGCTCGTACGCGGCCTCGTCCCCGCTCGCGCCTAAAAGCGCCGAGAGCGCCCCGCCTGCGCTCGTGCCGTTTGAGATGATCTTGTTTGCGTCCCCGGGCATCGCCGCGTCGTTAAATTTCAGATACCGCACGGCTGCCTTTAGATCGACGATCGCCGCGGGCGCCTTGCCGATATAATCGCCGTTTGCGCCTTTTAGCGTGCGTCCGCGCGCTGCGGGAGCGGCTACGACGTAACCGCGCGAAAGCGCCGTAGCGATCGCGTTTGGTTTGTCGCTTTCGTCTATTTTGACCTCGCCCGCTTCGCCCGGCATGTATCCGCCCACGCCGTTTGGCAAAAATATCGGCGCGCTCGCGGCGTCAAATTTGCCGCTCTTGCCACCATCAAAATACTGCTGCGGGATGAAGATATTCATGCTCTGATAGTGCGTGCTTACGGGTTTTGCGACGTAGATTATATTTTTGTAAGCGCGAAATTTTATCTTTTTGCCGCCTACGATCACGCTTTCTTGCGTAAAATTCGCGGCGTTAAATTTCAGATCTATTTGCGCGCTCTGCGCCGCAGCCTCGGCGTTTAGGCTTAGCACGCCGCAAAGCATCGCGGCAGCGCCTAAAGCAAGGGATTTTTTACTCATTGAAGTATCCTTTCTGTTTTAATATTGCCGCTTTTAGTCCTTTAAGCAGCTTAATGACAAAGCTAATTTTAGCAAAACTCGGCGAATACTTAAATCCGATGCGCGCCTAAATTTTGAAATTTAAACGCAAAGGCATCTGCAAGTTGAAAGGAATTTTAAACTCAAAATGTTATTTTGGTGGGTATTGCAGGCCGGTGCCGTAAATCCGGCTGCATTAAATTCCGCTCGCTAATTCATAAGCTTGAGCTGCGTTTCGAAGGCGGATTTGGGGTAGAGGCCGATGAGCTTTTTGACCGCTTTGCCGTTTTTATCGTAGATCACCGACGTAGGGGTGCCGAAAATGCCGCCTACGATGGTTTCAAAGTATTTTACGGAGTTTGCGCCGCTGACGCTTGGGAATTTTATCCCCTTTTCGCGAGCGACCGCGGCGTCGGCTTCTAAGCCTTTACCGTCGCCTAGAATGCCGATAATCAGCGCGTCGCCGCTAGCTTGCAGCTCGTTTAGCGCGGGTACTTGGGCTTTGCACGCGCCGCAGCCGCTAGTATAGAAAAACAGCACGAACGGCTTGTCGTTGCCCTCGATCTTTAGTGTGCGCTCGGAGGGGTCGAACTTGGAGGCGAGCGAGGCGCCGTCGCTGCTTAGATGGTGCTTCCATCCGTCGCAGCCTGCGAGCAGCAGCGCGAACACGGCGGCAGCAATTTTTAAATTTAAAAATTTTATCATCTAAAACCCGCCTTCGGGCGCGCTAAACCGGTTTTTAAAATTTAGACTTTTTAAATTTTTCCCCACTCCGCTCGGCGTCGCATCGGCGCTTGATCTTTTGAGACAAATGGTTTCGGCGGCGGGACGTGCGCAGCAAAGGGCTGCACCTGCACGCGCGAGCTTTGTGCGGATCCAAAAAGAGCGCGGGCGGGCGGTGAAATTTTTAAATTTTAACGTAGCTTCATTTTTCATCATGCGAGCTAAATTTTATGCACCGGAATTCTGTGCGCCTGAATTTCTAATATCGGAATTTTTGCCATTAGAATTTTCGGCACTCTGATCTTCGCCGCCAGAATTTTGCGAGGCGGGATTTTGCTCGCTCGCAGCTTCGGCGCTAGAGCTTTGCGAAGCGCTTTTGTTTGGACCGCGATCTAAAATTTTATCCTGCGAGCCTAGATGATGTTTCATCGTGCTTTGATCCAAAAGCTCTATTCGATCGAGCTTGCCGTGTCTTAGGCGCACCACTTTGTCGGCAAATTTACCGAGCTCTTCGTTGTGCGTGACCAAAAGCAGCGTCTTGCCCTCGCTACGAAGCGTCTGAAAGAGCTGCAAAACCACACGCTCGTTGGCCTCGTCGAGGTTGCCCGTAGGTTCGTCGGCAATGATTATATCGGGGTCATTGATGAGTGCGCGCGCGATGCAGACACGCTGCTGCTCGCCGCCGCTAAGCTCGCTAGGGCGGTGCGTGATGCGGTGTCCGAGCCCCACTTTCTCAAGTGCGGCTTTGGCGCTGCCCTCGTCCACGCAGCTGTGGTAGTATTGATTTAGCATGACGTTTTCGACGGCCGTTAGATAGGGGATTAGGTGAAATTGCTGAAACACGAGGCCGATCTTTTTGCGGCGAAATTCCAAAATTTGCTCGTCGTTTAGCGCGCTCGCGTCGGCTCCGCCTAGGATATATCTGCCCGCGGTAGGGGTGTCCATCAGGCTTAGGATATTTACGAGCGTGCTCTTTCCGCTGCCGCTTGGGCCCATTATGCTGACCCACTCGCCGCTTAAAACGTCGAAGCTGATATTATCGAGAGCCTTAACCTCGCCGAAGTATTTGCAGATGCCTTCAAATTTTAAAATTTCCATGTCATTCCCTTAATAGATTCGCTAAATTTGGATTCAGCGCCTTTTTGATCGGATAGTAGCTTGCCGCGAGCGCAAAAATCAGGCTCAGCGCGACCGCCGCAAAGAGGCTAATCAGCCTAAAATCCACGCTGCTTGAAAATATCAGATGCCCGAGCAAGATCGCTAGCAGGTATCCCACGAATACTCCTGCTAGCGAGCCTGCGATGCAGACGGTTAAAATTTCGCTCAGGATTAGGTGGAGCAAATTTTGCTTGCTCGCGCCGATTGCGCGGATGAGCGCGAACTCTTTGATCCGCGAAAGCAGGATCGAGCTAAGGCTCGTGTTGATGCAAACCGAGGTGATCAGAAGGATCGTAATGCCGATAAGAAGCATTAAAAGCTTGATTTTGTTTAAGATGATGCCTTGGGTCTTGGATACCTTGCCGATCGGCGCGAAGCTCATCTGCGCGTCGCTCAGGCTTTTTGAAATTTCGCTAAGCTGCTTAAAATCGCCGCTTACGATCGCTTCGGCGTAATTTACCTGCGCAGGCTGATTTAAAATTTTTTGCGCCAGCGGCAGCGAGATTAGCAGCATGCCGTCCTCTTTCTGCCCGTCATAGACGATGCCTTTTATCTTTACCTTGCTCGTTTCGTTTGAGCCGATCGGCGTGATCTCGATACTATCGCCGAGCTTCGCGCCCAAAAGTTTGGCGAGATCCTGCCCGATGAGAGCGTTTTTATCGTCGAAATCCACGCCTATAAACGAGCCCTCTTTGAGATCCAAAAACGGCATCGTATCGCGCAAAGAGGAGAAATTTACTCCCATGATGATGCCTGAGTTTACGCCTAAATTTGCGCTGCCGAAAAGGTATTTATTCGCGCTTTTTAGCGCAGGAATTTTGGCAAATTTTGCATCGAGCGCCGCTTCGTCCATATGGGAATTTTCTAAATTTGCGGGGCTTACGATTAAATTTGCGCCGTAGCTGTTTAGCTCGCTGGCGACCTTTTTATCGATATCGGCGTAGATATTTACGAACGCCGCGCAAACTGCGCTGCCTAGCATGATCGCGACGAAAATCACGAGGCTGCGGATGCCGCTGTTGATGATACTTTTAAAGATCGCGCCTCTAAAAAACGCTCCGTTATTTCCTGCCATAAAGCACCTCCGCAGGCAGTAGTTTGATCACTCCGCGTAGCGGCAGAATCGAGCCGATAATGCAAATAAGAAGTCCAAAGACGATGCTAAGCGGAAAGACCATCAGCGACACGCCGATGAATGAGCCGAAAATTTGATACGCGATCGCCCAGCTAAGCACGTAGCCCACGACTGCGCCCACGAGTGAGCTTGCTACGCAGATGACAAAAATTTCGGCGGCGAACTGGATATAGATCATAAAGTTACTTGCTCCCAGCGCCTTAAGCAAGCCGATCTCCTTTTTGCGCTTATAAATTTCGCTGCTTAATAGGCTCGTGATGCAGATGCTTGAAATCAGCAGCGACAGAATGCTTACGACGCCCATTAAATTTTGAATCTTCTTCGTGATGCCACTTTGAGCTTCGCTGACGCTAAGGACCGCCTTAGCAGTTGCGTTTGGATACTCCTCGGTGATCTGATATGCGATGGAGCTTACGTATGCCGAGCAGTACCAGGTATCGTATTCTGTGGCGTCTAGATTATCGAGGCTCCTTCTTGCCTTTACGGACAGATCATCTTCGGGGATCGTCATAGCGCTGACTTCGGCCTTGGCGATCAGGCCTTCTTTGTGCGTTAACTTTTGCACTAGCGATAAATTTGCGATTAGCTTTTTGGCTTCATCCTCCGCGCCGTGTAAAATCCCAACGACTTTAACCTCATAATCTCCAAGCTTAACCGTATCGCCAATCTTTAGCCCAAGCCCGTCTCCTGCAAGCACCTCGTCATCGGCACCGTCTTTTACCCACTGTCCCTCTACGCTCCAAAACGGATAGAGCGAGCGCACGCCCGATCTGAAATCAGGCTCGTCGCTAACGCCCACGTCCTTTTCAAAGTAGGTCCCCACGACGTCGTAATCTCCCGCGCGGGTAGTTAAAAAGGGCGCAAAGGCGGTGATATTGTTGCGCCAAAAAATTTCTTTGATCTTATGCAGCTCGCTCTCTTTTAAAAAATCATCGTTTTTAAGCGGCGAGTATTCGCGCCCGCCGATCTCGATACTTAGGCTTTGCGAGCGCGGTAGCACGACGATATTCGAGCCGTAGCTGCGTAGCTCCTTAGCGACCTCATCGCCGATTTTTAGCGTGATATTTAGCATACAAGCGATCAGCGAGACCGATAAAAATATGGTCAAAAACGCTAGAATTTTGCTATCCCTGGAGTTTAAAATGGAGGATTTGATGATGCGTAAAAACATTATTTAAGCTCCTTTAGCGTGCCGTTTTCATCTACATAGCGCTCGGGATGCGCGGTAAAGGCGTTTGCATTCGCTTCGCTTTCGAAAAAGTAGGTGCGTCCGTAGTAAAGATAGCTAAATTTAGAGGTGTTTAAAATTTCTTTTCTACTAACCGGATCGATCACCTTTTTATCCACAATCTCCGAGAAATAGGACGCGCCATCTTCAATCGTCTTAAGCGCGATGACGATATTTCGCCCCTCTAGCTTATAATCCAGCGGGATCGGATTGCAGCCGCCCAGCTTGCCGACGCTCGGTAAAAATATCCGTACGTTGCAAGCGATGCAGATGAGCTCGTCTCCTTTTTTGATATAGCCCATATCGCCGCAAATCGAGCACGCGTCAAAAACCGCGACCGGGGCAAATTTGTCCGTGAAGCGGTTTAGCAGAAAAAACCTGACCTTATGCCCGTCGTCGGTGACGTAGGCAAAGCGGTGCAGTTTGCCGTCCTTTACGATGTTTGCATCGATTACGAATTCCGCGCCTTGTGGCTCGATGATCTTAGGCTCATCGATCGTAGGCGGTTTTGAAGCGACCAAGATATAATAAAGCCCCAAAAAGCTAATTAAAACCCCAAGCGACAAGATCAGGCTAAAATCTCTAAAAATGGCGAATCTGCCCGCCTTAACCTCTCTAAATTTTATAATGTCCGCTTCGCGAGGCACTCGACTTGGCGCACGAAATGCCGTAAGCAGAGCAATTAGCGCAGCTATAAGGCAAAGAGCTAGCGTCAGATAGGAGTTATTGTAGTGGATGATTTTAGCGATGACGCTTAGAAACTCGGACGAGCCGATCGCGTTTGAAAGCCCTTCAAAACCCTTCGCAGCTAGTGCTTTGGGCGCGTCCGCCTGGCGCAGATCAAGACCTAAAAAGCCGATTTTAGCAATAAAGGCAAACACCCACGCAAGAGCAAACGACACTAGCTTTGTGCCTCTGCTCGCGCGCGCTAGAGCTGAGCGATAAATAAAATAGAATAAAATTAGCGCCAGCACGCCTAAAACCGCCATAAAGAGGTTGGTTAGGCTGAAGCTGTCCAGCAGCTCGCCTGAGAAAATTTTAAAATTCATCCCTATGAAGCGGTATTCAAATCCATACGCGCAACCAAGAGCAAAAATAACTACAGCGGTTAGATAGAAGCGCTTAAGCTTAAACGCAAGCAGTAGCGTGAGCAGCGTTAAAAGTGCGAGCGCATCAAATACGATCTTGCCTGCATCAGCGTTTGCCGAGCGCGCAAATGCGCTAAAGCACAGCGCCCCAAATACAGCCCCCAAAAGCGCGGGCAAAAACGATGCGCTGATAAAACGCCTGCCGCCCAGATATGCGCTTAAAAACGCGAGCGGAAACAGAGCCAAGCTAACGTGATAAAAAAATATCGTCATTAAAAATCCTCATCGAGCCTAATGCGCGTAAATCGCCTATAATTGCTTAAATTTTAAAATTTTAAAACCTACGCCGCTTTGTAAATTTTAAAATTTCAAATCCGCTTGCAAAAAATTTGCAACGGCAAGAGCCGCCCGCAAAGAGAAATTTCGCCTCGCTATTGCTTTGGTTTTGTCTCACCCTCGCGACGCGCTAATTTTAAAATTTTGCCGCAGCTAAAAGATTCGTAAGCTTAAACGCATTAAAGCAAAAACGATGCGCTTTGGCTGCGGCGTAGCGATTAAATTTTAAATGGGCTAAAGTAACCGCCTTAAATTTAAAGCATGCGGCTAAAACCCAATACCGCTAGGGCTCTGCCGAAAACGAACTCGGCGGAGCCATCTATGATTACTCTTTAGGAGCGCCTGTGTATTGGAAGGTGTATTTAACCGAGAACGGTTCCCACCATTTGCCTACGCCGGTCGCTTTGTCTGCATGGCGGCCAAATCCGTTGGCGCTTGGATTTTCGATGTTATAGGTTAGCTCGTAGTTGCCTACTCCGTTTACCATCTTGATATTAGCACCGTAGTGAGGGCCGTCGCTAGCTACCATCGGCATGAAATTTCCCTTTTGAATCTTACCTGTGTCTAGGTTTTTAAGCACGTAAGCGATCTTTAGGTAAGGGATCCACTCGCCCTCGCCAAATCCGTTTGCGTTGCCTTTGATAGCGTGGATGTCCGCCTCAAGGTGGATGTCCGCCTTGCTAGGAGCTAGATCGATGCCTTTAGGCTCCATATCGATAGGCTGAAGATACACAGCAGCGATCTCCATTCCATTTTGCTCAATCGGCTCGCCGATTGGATGCTCTCCCGCCATTGCTATAACAGAGGCTAGGCTTAGTGCCAACATACCTGAAAAAATCTTTTTCATCTTTTCTCTCCTTATTAAGATTTGTTTTTTTGCTTATTTTTTAAGATCAAAATTCCTACGATTAGAAGAACGATCATCACAGCTTGCGGCACGAGGCTCTGGACGTAAGGATAAAATCCGATCCACGTAATCGTAGGAAGCCCATCAATAACGGTAGGCACGAATACCTTGCCCTCGACTAGCTCCATCACGCCCTTGCCCACAAATACGACGGACATATAAAATATGATGACCGATGTAGCGATGAAAAATGGCTTGATAGCAATTTTAAGCGAGAATTTTTTGATGACGATATAAACTATGATAAGAGCCGCCAGACCAGCTACAAAGCCTGCTGCTACCATGCTAGTAGCTGCTGGACTTTTAGCATCGAAAAGTAGTGCCAGATAAAATAGCACCGTCTCTGCGCCCTCGCGATAAACCGCTAAAAATACCGTCCACCAAAGCATCTTGCTATCGCCAGAGCTTAGGCTGTTTGAAATTTGACCTTGGATATAGGCGCTCCACTTTTTGGAGCTTGCATTCGAAAGAAGCCAAAAGCCCACGTAAAATAGCAGAACTACGGCGATTAACATCACCGCGCCCTCCATCACTTCGCGCGTTTGTCCTGCATTTTCACTACCGAAGATATAATTCAACCCGTAAGCCGTAGCGATACTTAGCACAACCGCTACGCCAAGAGCGCTGTAAACGATATTTAGGTGCTTTGAGTTGCCGGATTTTATAAGTAGAGCGATGACCGCGGCTACGATGATGAGCGCTTCAAATCCTTCGCGCAAGATGATGATAAACGCGTATAAAAATAGATCCCAATTGCTTGATTTCTTCGTTAGCTCTAGGCTTTGGGTAAGCTGATCAAATAGCTTGTTTTGCGCCGCTACGATCTGCTCTTTGGAAGCACCCGCGCGCATAAGAGCCGAAATTTTATTAAAACTTGCTTCTGTATCTAGCTTAAGCTGAGTATTTTTAGCACCGACGATATTTTCCATACCGCTCTCTTCATATTCGTCGAAGTAGATATTACCGCTCTCGTCGATCGCGTCATCAACCTTGCCGCTCTCGTAAAGCTGCAAAACCTTAGCCATTTTGTCTTTGATATTTTGCACAATCGGCGTGAAATCCTTGCCCTCATCCTCGCTAGTATCGCTTTGTGCTAACGCAGTCTGCGGCGCTATGGAGTAGCTTTCTTGCGGCAAATCATTTACGGCTTTTAATGCTAGATTATCTAGAGCGTTTATCGCTTCGTCAAATTTTGATTTGTCTGTATCCGCATCCTCGCGCAAGAGATTTCCGATAATTTGCTGGATTGATTGATCGGTCTGAGATGAGACATATTTTCGCACTGCCTCCTCTAGACGTTCGTTGCGGTAGATATCAAATTTAGCGCGATTTAGCGCAGCTTTTAGCGCAGCAGTGTCTTTCTTATCAAACGCAGCTTTAGCGTTATCCAGCTCAGCTTTAAATTCCGTATAGACGCTCATCCACGGCGAAGTTGTACCGGATGCTGCGGAATTCCCGCCTGAGGCTGGCGCAGAAGTGCTGCCATCGCCTCCGTCTTGATACTCGGCTACGAGACGATGACCAGATTCAATCACAGGCAGAACCTCGTCAATCTCGCGATTTAGATTATCGATCATTGCTTGGATCTCATTTAGAGGCTTTTCTGCTTTGATCGCTTTACGGATATCGCCGAATTGTTTCTCCATATCGTAGGATTTTTTCTGACTTAAATTTATGCGAATGCCGGCTTCTAGATTTTCAAAATGCCCAAAATACGCCTCTTGAGTTATCTTTCTAGCCTCCGAGTTATTGCCGTCTACATAAAATTTAACCGCCTGGGCAAATTTTTCTTTAATCGCCGCCGCTTCGGCGCGATAATCGGTCTGCGCCAGCAACATGCAAAATGGAAAAATAAGAGCCAAAATCGCAAATTTAAAAAATTTCATCTGAACCTTCTTAAGTTAAATTTATACATTAAATTTCAAAATTAAGTAGCAATTATATGTAGAAAAATCTTAAAAAGTAATAAAAAAAGCGGTTATCATAAAGCACGAAAGCGGCTAAATTCTCAATTGCAAGAGCTTTTTGATAGATGAAATTTAATAGAATTTAGGATATGGCGGAATTTTAAACGGCAGTCGGATTTTACTCCGACTGCTAAAATTTTAGTGAAGTTTCGACCAAATTTTGCTTTTCCAAAGACCTGCAAAAACAGAAAGGATCAAGAAATAGATCATAATATTTATGGTTGTAGCTTCACGCTCGGCTTTTTTGCTATCGCCTACGTCAGCTAGATATTCCACGACCTTGGCTTCAGCGTTTTCGTTCAAGCCTACGCGCGGCATCGAAGTGCCTGGAAGCTTCTTTTGCGTATCATTGATAAACTCGTGCAGATAGTTGGCGCCCTTAGAACGGATCATCATCGAAAGATCAGGAGGCGTCGAGCCCATATACGCAGCCAAGCTAGCCTTGTCGCTGGATGCAAAGAGCTTATCGTATTTGACGTCGTGACATCTTAGACAAGCATCCTCAAAAACCGCCTTGCTTAAAAGGAATTTTTTCTGCGCTTCGTTTAGTTCGGTGCCTTGCTTGATACCGCTAGCAGCAGCCTCAGAGGCGATTAGTTTATCCTCGCTAGGAGCGAGCGACTTTAGATAGGCTACGATATCGGCGATCTCTTGATTTAGATCACCGCCCGCACCGAAAAACCCGGGCATCGGAAAAGGCTTTTCATCGCCAAATTTCTGATCTAGCTTAAGAGCCATGACCGGATCTTTGATGAGTGCAGCTAAGAATTTATCGGTGTATAGATAGCCTGCGCTGCTAAGATCCGGAGGATTTACGCCGTATGCGGCGCTAGCGCTTGCTGCGTCCATAGGAGCGGGGATATTTGCACTTTTTACTCCATGACATGCGGTGCAGCCTGCATTTGTAAAGGTTTCGGCGCCTCGCACGGCATCGCCTTTGCTAAGATCGATTTTATTTATCTCATCCCAAAAAAGCACCGTTTTATCTTGTTGCTCTTTCGCGCTGGCTAGGGCTTTTTTAGAATTTTTTATCATCGTCTCATCTCCGCCCTTTTCGGCTGCGGCCAAAGCGCTTTCTGCTGCGGCTACGTTATGCGCGGCCAAAGCCGTATCGCCTGCTGCAAAGTCATAATTTACCGGATCGGTGTGCGGACTAAGCTTAGTATGAGCATAAGGCTCGATAAACCAGTATAAAATTCCCACACAAAAAAGCACTAAGATTAGGGTTCTTATCTCTTTCATGGCTAGACCCTCTTTCTTTCTGCGATTGTAATTAACGGAAGCACTACGACGAGCAATCCGATATAGATGATCGATAAAGCAAAGCCCCAGTATTTATTTTCGATACCAAGCTCCGCGCCGTCTGCAGGGAGCTTGCCGAAGAGGCTAAGTAGGATCATATCGATCACTAAGACCCAGAACCAGATGAAAAACGCCTTGTTTTTGTGCGCAGGCGCTACTACGCTGCTGCGATCAAATAACGGGATAAAAAATAGTGAAACTCCAGCGAAGGCAAAGGCGATAAGCCCGATGTCGGCAGCCTTAAGCGGTCCTACATCAAAGTAAAATCCGCGCAGAATTTCATACTCCCAGAGAAAGTACCATTCCGGATAGATATGCGTTGGGGTTTTGAGGCTGTTTGCCGGCTCGAAATTTATTGGATCCATCGCAAAATCGAAGTGAAAGCCGACCAGATAAAAGAAAAATATCATAAAGATACTGACATAGAAAAAATCCTTCGCCAAAAAGCCCGGCCAAAACGGAATTACCTTGC
>CAUSEA010000039.1:0-16235 GCA_963530525.1 uncultured Campylobacter sp. | reverse complement strand
CAGGCGATGAGCGCTTCGAAGCGCTAATGCAAAAAATCAAAAATCATGAAAATACGACTCGAAAATAGCTTTATCACCGATAACTCCGCCGAGTGCGAGGCGGGCTGCTTTTTTATGCGCACGGACGCAAACGCCAAATTTGAATCCGAAGCGGCGCAAAAAGGCGCGCAGATCATCTCTATCGCGCGGACGAAGGAGCTTTTGAATATCGATCCGCGCATCAAAATCATTGGCATCACCGGCACGAACGGCAAGACCACGACCGCGGCGGCGATCTATTCGACGCTGCTGGATCTGGGCTTTAGCTGCGGCTTAAGCGGCACGCGCGGCGCCTTCATAAACGAGCGCAGAATCGACGAGAAGGGGCTTACGACGAGCTCGGTTTTTAAGACGATGAGCTATCTTTATGAAGCCGACAAGCAGGGCTGCGAGTATTTCGTTATGGAGGTCAGCTCGCACGCAATCGCACAGAACCGCATCCAGGGGCTAAATTTTGCGCTTAAAATTTTTACTAATCTTAGCCAAGATCATCTCGATTATCACGGCAGCATGCAAGAATACGCGGCAGTCAAGAGCTCATTTTTCGCCGACGACGCGCCAAAGCTCATAAACGCCGATGACGGACATATTAAATTTAACCCCGCAAACGCCCTTACCTACGGTATCAAAAACGCCGCAAGCTTCGGCGTAAGCGGATACGGGCTAAAGGGCGGCATCGACGCGCTCGTGCGCACCCCAAACGGCGATAATGCACAGCTGCAAAGCGATCTGATCGGCGAATTTAATCTCTACAACCTTACCGCGGCGTTTGCGGCGGTTAAAATTCTAACCAAGCTGCCGAACGAAAAGATCGCAAAAGCCCTGGCAAACTTCGGCGGCGTCGAGGGTCGCGTACAGATCGTAAATAAAAATCCGCTTGTAATCGTCGATTTCGCTCATACCCCAGACGGCATCGAAAAGGTGCTAAACGCGCTGCGCGCAAGCGGCGAGATCATCGCGGTTTTTGGCGCAGGAGGCGATCGCGACCACGGCAAGCGTCCGAAAATGGGCGCCATCGCGGAACACTTTGCTAAAATTTGCATCGTTACGAGCGATAACCCGCGCAGCGAGGATCCAGACGAGATCATCGAACAAATTTGCGCCGGCATGCGCCGAAAAGATAAAATTTTAAAGATCGCGGATCGCAAAGAGGCTATCGCGCGCGCACTAGATCTTGCCAAAAACGGCGAGATCATCGCTATTTTGGGCAAAGGCGACGAGACCTACCAGGAGATCAAGGGCGTGAAGCATCCTTTCAGCGACAAACAGATCGTGAGCGAGCTCGTCGCAGCGCGAGGCGAGTCAAATTTAGACTAAATTTAAAGGACGGCCAATGAAAATCGAAATTTTATCAAGCAAAATCCACCGCGCGCGCGTGACGGACGCCAACCTCAACTACGTAGGCTCCATTACGATAGGGCCCGAGCTCATCGAGGCTGCGGGACTCTGCGAGTACCAAAAAGTCGAGATCCTAAACGTCAATAACGGCGAGCGCTTCGCTACTTACGTGATCCGCGGTGAGAAAAAGGGCGAGATCTGCCTAAACGGCGCGGCCGCACGCAAAGTCTGCATCGGCGACGTCGTCATCATCGTGGCTTACGCACAGATGAGCGCCAAAAAAGCAAGAAGCTTCAAGCCTAAAATCGTGCAAGTAAACGAAAAAAACCAAATAACGGAGTAAAGATGTTTGAGGGAATGGATTTTTCAAAAATGGGGCAGATGCTCGATCAGATGCAGGCCAAGGCTAAGCAGATCGAAGAGGAGAATGCGCGCAAGGAATTCACCGTAAAATCGGGCGCAGGCATGGTCGCTATCAGGCTAAACGGTGCGGGCGAGGTGCTCGATCTAAGCATCGACGACAGCCTTTTTAGCGACAGGGAAAGCTTGCAGATCCTACTAATCTCGGCGATAAGCGACGCGATAAAACTCGTAGAAAATGAAAAGAAAGGCGCAGCAGCGTCCATGCTAGGAGGGTTCGGCGGCCTAAGCGATCTGCTTGGCAATAAGGGCTAAGCGTAGTTCAAAAATGGTGAAAATAGGCTTTTTAGAGAGGGCAACTACTTCCTGCCTGGCGAGCGGTTTGGATTTTACGGAGCGAGCGGCTTCTGTAGCGAACTAAATGAAGCCCGATTTTATAAAGCGGCGTTAAATTTAGATTTTGTGGCGATACGTTTTGCATAAAGTGCAGCCTGCTTGATTTGACGCGAGGTTATTAAATTTTAACCTTAGCAAATCAGTCAAATTTAACGGGCGACACGAGGGCAAATTTTAAAATTTCGGCAGGCTGTTACACTGCGGCGCAAAGTAAAATTTAGCTAGCGCAGCTTAAATACAAAGCAAGGCGAGCCATTGTGCGGTATCCGCGAATAAATGAGGCTAAGATGCGGCTCAAAAAAGCGGAGCATCCTTCGCCTCGCGCACTGCGTAAAGCTAGGGAATTAAAATTTAAAATTTTAGGCGATATGATTGCTTCTACGCGACGTATAAACTGCTCGCGACGGCAAAGTCTAAGCTGCGCGACGAAAAGGCATTCGAATGGCGCGAATTTGCATTCGTCAAGGGCGCGCCCAAGCAGAGCAAATCAAAAACCGCAAGGCAGGATCGATGGATATTTTAGAAAAATTTAAAGACTACTTGAAGCACAACGAGCTGAAGGCGTCTAGCTTTCATCCGTATTTTGAGGAGGCGCTCAATTACATGCTGCAAGCGGGCGGCAAGCACTTTCGCGCGCAGCTACTGCTAGGCGTCGTTTCGGCGGTGGATGAGCGGCGCTTTGAGGGCGCGCTGGCGATCGCGATGGCGCTTGAGATGATCCACACCTACTCGCTTATCCACGACGATCTGCCCGCGATGGACGATGCGGATCTACGCCGCGGGCGACCGAGCCTGCATAAAAAATACGACGAGGTCACGGCGATTTTAGTGGGCGACGCGCTAAATACCGACGCGTTTTTGATCGCCGCGAGCGCGAACCTAAGCGACGAGATCAAGATAAAATGCATTAAAACTCTAGCGCGAAACGCAGGTAGCAGCGGCATGGTGCTCGGTCAGGCAATCGATTGCCATTTTGAAAACAGTCCGTTAAAGCAAAGCGAGCTTGAGTTTTTGCATCTGCATAAAACGGGCGCACTCATCGCCGCAGCGTTTGAGCTAGGCGCCATAATCGGCGGGTTAAAGGATGAGCTCGCGCATGAGCTTTATAAGATCGGGCTGAAGCTAGGTCTCATATTTCAAATCGAGGATGATATCATCGACGCCACAGGCGACGAGGCAAGCGCGGGCAAACCGGTAGGAGCGGACGGCGCGAAAAATTCCTTCGTAAATTTACTCGGACTTGCGGGCGCTAGAAGCTACAAGCAGCGCCTAATAGACGAGGTAAGCGGCGCGATGAGCGGCTATGATGCGAGCCTACGTGATTTGGTTTTAAATTTGATAGAAAAATACCTGAAAGGATGAAAAATGTCGAGCGAGCAGCTAAGTAAAATTTCAAACACGATCAAATTTCTAAGCGCGGATATGATCCAAAGCGCCAACTCAGGCCATCCCGGCACGCCGATGGGGCTAAGCGACGTAATGAGCGTCTTTATGAGCAAGGTCCGCCACAACCCTAAAAATCCCGCGTGGCTGAATCGCGACCGCGTCGTATTCTCTGGCGGGCACGCAAGCGCGCTCGTGTATAGCTACCTCTATCTTAGCGGATACGATCTGAGCATGGACGATCTGAAAAGCTTCAGGCGTCTGCACTCCAAAACACCCGGTCACCCGGAGATCACCACCCCGGGCGTCGAAATAGCTACCGGACCGCTCGGGCAAGGCGTCGCAAACGCGGTCGGATTTGCGATGGCCGCAAAATACGCCGCGCATCTGCTAAATGAGGAAGGAAGCGAGATCATCGATCACCGCGTCTATTGCTTCTGCGGCGACGGCGATCTGCAGGAGGGCATCAGCTACGAAGCGTGCGCGCTTGCAGGCAGACACAACCTCGATAATCTTACGATAATTTATGATTCTAATGGCATCACGATCGACGGCAGCACCGATATCGCGTGGTTTGAGGACGTGAAAGTGCGATTTGAAGCGCAAGGCTTTGAGGTTGCGCGCATCGACGGGCATAATTTCGATCAGATAGAATTCGTCCTTGACGAGGTCAAAAATAAAACAAAACCCTACCTCATCATCGCAAACACCACGATCGGCAAGGGGGCGCTAGAGCTTGAGGGCACAGCCAAGACGCACGGCGCGCCGCTTGGAGAGGAGCTACTTGCGCGCGCTAAGCAAAGCCTGGGCTTTGATCCAGCCCAAAGCTTCGTCGTAAGCGAGGACGTGCTTTTTGAAACGCGCGCCGCGGTTGAGAGGGGCGATTTGGAGGAGCGGCTTTGGAAGGAGAAGCTTGCGAAGCTAAGCGATGAAAAAAGAGCGCTTCTAAACAAGCTTTTAAATCCCGACTTTAGCAAGATAGAATTTCCAGATTTTAGCGGGCTTAAGGTCGCCACGCGCGATAGTAACGGTAAAATTTTAAACGCCATCGCAAACGCGGTGCCAGGCTTTTTGGGCGGAAGCGCCGATTTGGCGGCATCAAATAAGACCGAGCTAAAAGGCGGCGGCGACTTTCCGTGCGGCAAAAATTTACACTTCGGCATCCGCGAGCACGCGATGGCGGCGATCGGCAACGCCTTTGCGAGATACGGGCTTTTCATCCCGTTTAGCGCGACGTTTTTTATCTTTAGCGACTATCTCAAGACGGGCGCTAGACTTGCGGCGCTGATGGGTTTGCGCCACTATTTCGTCTTCACACACGACAGCATCGGCGTAGGCGAGGATGGACCTACGCACGAGCCTATCGAGCAGCTTAGCACCTTCCGCGCGATGCCAGACTTCTACACCTTCCGCCCCGCAGACGGCAACGAAAACGTAAAATGCTGGCGCACGGCGCTTGCTCTGAATGCACCCGCGGCGTTCGTCTGCTCGCGCCAAGGGCTTGAGCCGCTACCTAAGGCGGTTTTGGGCGACGTGCAAAACGGCGCGTATCTGCTAAGGCAAAGCAAAGAGGCGCAAATCACGCTCATCGCAAGCGGCAGCGAGGTCTCGCTCTGCCTAAAAGCGGCAGCGATATTGCAAGAGCAAGGCATCGGCGCAAACGTCGTAAGCGCGCCGTGCTTCGAGCTTTTATGCGAGCAGGACGCTGATTATCTGGCGCAAATCCTGCAGGCGCAAACCAAAATTTTAGCCGTCGAAGCCGCAAGCGCGCTTGAGTGGTATAAATTTGCAGACGCGGTACACGGCATGCAAAGCTTCGGCGAGAGCGGCAACGCGAGCGAGCTATTTAAGCTTTTCGGATTCACCGATGTCGCGATCGCGAAAGAAGCAAGGGAGCTTTTAGAGCAGTAGCGGAAAGGGTAAAATTTGAGCGAAAAAATCAAAATTTCGTATTTAGACGGATTTAAAATTTACGGGCTAAAAGCCCGCACGAAAAACGCGGACGAGCTAGGCGGAAGCGGCAAAATTCCCGCGCTGTGGGCGAAATTTATGAAAGAGTGTTATGACGGGCGGAGCGAGATTTACGGCGTCTATTACGATTACGAAAACGGCACCGACGGGCTTTACGATATCTTTATCGGCACCAAAGCGCCCCGCAGCGACGAAGCCTTGGAGATCAAAAGCGGCAAATACGCCGTTTTTAGTTTCCCAAATGAGCCGCAAAATGTAGCAAAATTTTGGAGCAAAATTTGGAGCTTTTTTGAGGCCGGCGAACTAAAAAGAGCGTTTGGAACGGATTTTGAGTTTTACGGCGGAGACGAGATCAAAATTTTTATCTCGGTTTTGTAGGGCGGCGCATGAAATTTATAAACAGCGAGTGATTTTTCGCCGCGGCGACGATGAGCTTTTGCGTAAAATTTCAATCTAAAGGGAGAAAATGGCTCAAACTTCAAACGAGGAGCTTATCAAAACGGCTTGCGATATGATAAATACCAAACGCTCGGTGCAGCGTATCCGAGGGGCGAAACTCATAGGCAAGCATGCTCTTACTGCGCTTGGCGAGCAGCTTTACGCAGCATTTTTGCGCGAGCTGAAAGACGCGCGTACGTGGGAGGTCAAAAGCGAGATGCTAAAAGCGCTGGGCGTGATAAATTTCACCGCGGCTACGGGTGAGATCGAAAAGATCGTAGCGCGCAATCTACCGCAAGAGGTCGTCACGGACAGCGCCGCGTGCGCGCTCGCGATGCTTAGGCGATCACATAAAAACGACAAGGGCGAGATCATAAAGGCTGCTAAAGATGGGCTCCTACTCCGCCCTCATCAGCGCGGTAACGGCACTAACGGGAGATCAGATGATACCTTGCGAGGCTGAATTTTAGAAATTTTAAAACTCACGAAGGACGCTTATAAGCACAAAGATAGGCAAGGCTCGGAGTTCGGACGGAGGGTCCGAGAACCTACGTAGCGGCGGCGTGCGCGAACTGGCTAGGCGGCAGCGAGGCGGTACGGCAATGGCTGCATCACTGCAAGCTCACCGCCGCGTATCGCAACAGCTTCGGCGAAGAGCGCGTGGATCTACGTCTTGCCCGGATTTGAGATCTGGCACTGAAGAGGAAATTTCCAAAAGCCTATGTCGATTTTTGAAAACAGGTTTTGAATTTTTGGGTTCAAATTTCATTGCCGAGGCTAGCAAAGCGAACCAAGCGCGCAAAGGAGGAGCGGATTTTCAAATTATCCTCGCGCCGCGAAAAGCCGCGTTAAATTTAGCTCGTAGCGCAGACCTTTCGGTGGCAAATCTCTCGCAAGCTTTTTGCCCACCGAATTTGGCTCGTTAATTTAGCGGCTCGCCGTTCGGCCCTGCACACGGGCTGCGTCGTTGCGCTGCGTTTTGAAATTTCTTTCCGCCTGGTCTAAAATTTCTTGCCGCTTAACCGCACCCGCACCACATAATGCTCGAAATTTTGCCGCCGCGATAAAATTTGCCCGCAAGATGCTAAAATTCCTTGCTCGCAAAAGCCACGTAGAGAGTAAAACGCTGCTGCTTTATAAATTTCACCCATAAAGCGGTAAAATTCCGTGCCCAAAACTACGCGCACGAAAATAAATTTTATGCCGAAAGCCGCGCCGTACCTTAAGCCATGGATTTAAAACGAAATATAAATTTGCGCCGTTAAATTTCAACCCCCGCCCGCAAAATCAGGCAAAATTTCGCGCGGAATTTCATTTTTAAATCTGTTATTAAGCCATTTTTGGCTTAAATTACATTTTCATTCGGGTAGATGTCCGAGCGGTCGAAGGAGCGCGCCTCGAAAGCGCGTAAGGCGTCAGCCTTCTGGGGTTCGAATCCCTATCTACCCGCCATTCATTCAAATTTCACCCAATATTTTGGAGTTAAGATGAGCAATAAACTCCTTTCGATGAGCCTGCAGGAGCTGTGGCGGCTCTTTCCGATACGTCTCGTGCCGCACGATCCGCGCTGGGGCGAATACTTTAGGCAGGAGCGCGAAATTCTGCGCGGCCTGCTGCAAGATCATGGCGAGATCAAGATCCACCATATCGGCAGCACCGCGGTAAGAGGGATCTGGGCGAAGCCTATCGTGGATATTTTGATCGAGTGCTCGGATATCGCCGCCGCCAAGCAGCGCCTGATAGAGGCGGGCTATCTGCTAATGAGCGAAAAGGGGAGCCGCTGCAGCCTAAATAAGGGCTACACCGAAGCGGGGTTTGCCGAGCGCGTTTTTCACGTGCATCTGCGAAATTTCGGCGATGAGGATGAGATATTTTTTAGAGATTTTTTGCGGGCGAATGCGGATATCGCCGCGCAGTACGAGGCGCTTAAATTAGAGCTTTGCAAGCGCTTCGAGTTCGATCGCGACGCCTACACTGCGGCAAAAAGCGAATTTGTGCTTAAGCTTACGCGCATCGCTAAAGAAAATCTAAAATAATCGCGCAAATTTGAGCCTCTGCGTATCAGCTCACTCACCAAGAGCGATAAAAATGGCTAAATTTTATAAATGATACGGGCGGATAGCGCCGCGCCCTGTGAGCTTATTTTTATAAAATTTTGACCGTAATTTCAAATTTAAATGGCGCTCATTCAGCTATCTGTAGATAAAATTTCCAAATCCAGCTAGCGGCAAAGTCGCCCACAAAATGCACTGTATCACCTATCGCCGTATCACACCGCAAACAAAAGGTCTTCCCGCGCTTCGGTACAAATTTAAATTTAAAAGCCTACGCGTCGTTAAATTTTTAGAATTTCACCAAAAACAAACTCACAAACTCGCTAAATTTAAAGCGGCGAGATTTAAAATTCCTCGCCGCTAGCTAGCCACACAAATCCGTCTGGCGCTTAAATTTAATGATCGCTCTTCAGCCCCGCGCCGCAAAGCGGGATGATGCTATCTCCTTGCAGATCGCGGCTCTCTTTGTAGCGCAGATACGCCGCGTAGGTAGCCGCGGTCGTGTGCTCGACGTAAAATCCGCCGCGCGCAAGCGCCGCTCTGGCAGGCAGTATGTCGCTCTCGCTCGCCAAGATCACCTCTCGCTCGCCCGCGTAACTAGAGCCAAGAATTTCGGCCGCGCGCATCGGTCTTGCGATCGCGATGCCCTCTGCTAGCGTCGGCTGTGGCTCTATCGCGCGCGCCGTACCTTTAGCATCAAAAAGCGGGGCGCAACGCTCGCCCTGAACGATGAAAATTTTTGGCAGCGCTTCGATAAGACCGCCCTCATATAGCTCGCCCAGCGCCGCTTGAGCGCCCAGCAGTAGCGTGCCGTTGCCCACGGGGATAAAGATATTGCGCGGCACCCTGCCCAGCTGCTCGTAGATCTCATAAACGTAGCTCTTCGTGCCCTCGTAAAAGATCGGATTATAAACGTGGTTGGCGTAATAGATCTGCTCCTGCGCTGCCTTTTTGCGGCATGCATCCGCCGTTTCGTCGCGGCTGCCGTCAAACACCGTGACGTGCGCGCCGTGGCTTTTGATCATATTGATCTTTTTGGGAGACGTGCCCTTCGGGACGTAAATTTCGCACTCGATGCCCGCGCGAGCGCAGTACGCCGCCACGGCATTGCCCGCGTTGCCGCTGGAGTCTTGCAGCACCTTTTTCACGCCGATATTTTTAGCATGCAGCACCAAAACCGCTGCGCCGCGATCTTTGAATGAAAGCGTAGGCATCGCGTAGTCGAGCTTGAGATAGAGATTTTCGCCGAATTTTACGCTCGCCGTAAGCCCCTCGCCCATAGAGATTTCTTTAAATTTAGCCGTGTCGATGCCCATAAATCTTCGGTATCTAAAGATGCTAAACTCGCTTTGATCTACGAGCGCGGGGTTAAATTTAGGCGCGTCGGAGTTTAGCTTATACAGCCCACCGCAGTCGCATTTATAGCTCAAAGTATCGATGGGCGCGTGCTTACCGCAGCCCGTGCAGATGAAATCGCTCATTTTCGCTCCTATTTTTTCTCTTTTATTTTTGCGACGGCCTCGATCTCTACGAGACAGCCGAAGTGCAGAGCCGTAGTCGGCACCACGACGCGAGCGGGCTTGTGCGCGCCGAAAAACAGCGCGTACTGCTCGTCGATCACGTCCCAGTTCGTGACGTCAGGCGTATAGACGCGGCACATCCGCACGTCGTTTTTATCTGCGCCTGCGGCGGCCAGCACTGCCGCGACGTTGCTTAGGGCCTGCGCGGTCTGCGCAGCAAGACCATCTGGAGCGGCTCCCGTGCGTGGATCCACGCTTAGCTGCCCCGAGACATAGAGCGTGCCGTCGTCGTCTAAGATGCCCGGCGCATAATGCGCCTTTTTCGGCGCGAAACCGGTTGGATAAATTTCTTTCATTTAAGCTCCTTTGCATATAAAATTTTATATAATTTTACTCTAAATTTATTAAAAATATATAACTGTTTCTATAAATTTGCAAAATTTTAAAATTTAATCTAAATTTATAGATTTTTTTATATGAAATTTCAGGAGCCCGAATTGAACCAACTTTTGCAGACCTTTATACCGACCGCGCACCTTATTAAAAATACGATCGGCGATTGCGAGGTGATTATCCACGATATGAGCACGCCGCAAAACTCCGTCGTTTTCGTCCTCGGCGACGTAACGGGTAGGAGGATCGGTCAAAGCTTCGATCATCTGGTAAAGGACGTGTTGCTAAGCAAAAATTTTGAAAACGACTGCACCGCAAACTACTATTTTACCGCGCAAAACGGCAAGCTCATACGCTCCTCGACTTCGCTGATCCGCGACGCAGACGGTAAGGTAGTAGGCGCGCTATGCGTAAATATCGATACCTCAAGCGCCATGGCCGCATACAAAGTAATAAAAAATCTGCTGCCGAATGCGAAACTCGATAGCAAGGAGTTGCAGGGCGCAAATTTTACCGACGGAGGCTGTAATAGCGCGGCATTAGACGGGGCGAGCTTAAAGGATGGCGCAAATTTAGAAACGCAAAGCTCTAACGATTTGCAGCAAAATATCCTTGACATCGTCCAAGATCTGATCGCATCAGCTACGCACGATCTGAATGTGGAGGGGATGAAGAAAGAGGATCGAAAGCGTATTGTAAAATTCCTCTCGCAAAAAGGGATTTTTGAGGTAAAAGGCGCCGTAGAGCTCGTCGCAAAGGCGCTTAGGACGCAGAAAGTCACGATTTACTCGTATATGGATGAGGTAAAAAAGGAGAGCTAGCCGCAGCGCATAAATTTGATCTCAAATTTAATAAGCGTTGCGCGCCTTACTATCAGCGTAGCCATATGGAGTGGCGCAAATTTTAATCTGAATTGATGAACCGATCAAAAAGCAGAGCATACTAATCCTTCGTTTATACAGCATGTAACGGGATAAAAGCAAAACTCATCTATTACTCGAGCTCGTAGCCCTTCGCGCTTTTTAATTTCTCGTCATAATCGACTCCGTTAGCAATTCGCTTGCGCGAAGCATTGAAATCCGATCGTATCGGGCTTTTATGCTCGTCAAACTCAAGTGGCGCGACACCGATGATATCTGCTAGCAAATGCGCCAAATCATCGCTCATAAAAGGCTTATCTTTCGCCGCAGCTAGCCTCTGCCATAGCTTAGCATGATCGCTCAAAAACTCGCGAGAGCCTATGAAAAGCAGCGGGATTTCGTAAGTAAAGCGGCTTTCCATGCCGTGCCCAAGGCGTCCATTTTCGTATAAATTCTCGCCGTGATCGCTAAGATAAACGATGAGGCTGTCATCGCCGGAGAAAATTTTAAAAATTTCATTTATGACAAAATCGTTGTAAAGCACGCTGTTGTCGTAATACGCGACGACATCTTTCTGCTTGGAAGTAAGTTTTGCCTTTACATCCGCCGCGCTAAACTTGCCAAATCCCTCGGGATAGCGCAGGCTGTAATCCATATGGCTGCCGATGAGATGGATCACGTAGAAATTTCGTTCTCTCTGCCCCGCTTTCGCCTGATTTATGAGTGGAAGCAGCACTCCGTCAGGCTTGATGCGGACGGTTTCATAAAGATTGCTCTTTGAGAGGAAGGATTCCGCGTCCGCGCGATCGGCAGCGCTTTTGGCACTTAGCGCATGCGCGCCGAAAGCTTCTTGATTGCTAATCCAAAAGGTGCGGTAACCACTTAGCTTAAACATATCGATTATGCTAAGGTTGCAAAACCACGCCTTTTTGCGCTCGCTTTCGTAATCGCTGAAATTTAAAAGCCGCATCAGCACCTGATTAGTCGTGCCGTAAGGCGAGATTGTATCGCTAAATTTTATCAGATTGCCGCTTGCTTCGAGACCCTCCAAAAGCGGTGTATTTTTAACACCGTAGCCGTAGAGCGACATATGCCCGCGCTGCAAGCTCTCGCCGATTATTAAGATGATATTTTTGACACGAGACTTTTGTGGGGCGGGGCTTGTAGCAGCGTCAGTGGTTTTGGAATTTGAAATCACGCTAGGGCTTTGTGGCGCGGAATTTAAAGTATCGCCCCTGCTTTGCGGCTCAGTGCCTGAAGCGAACGTAGAATTTAAATTTGCGCCGGAATTTTGCGCCTGGACGCTTGATGCGGGCGCGGAATTTTCAGACGCAGAATCCAAGGCGGCGCTTTGCGGATCCGAATTTGTGCTACCTTTTAAAACGCTTTCGTTCGCGCGCTTGGCCTCGTCATATCCGAGCTGCACTTCACGCATATCGGTGATGAAATTTTTATCGCTCAGATAGTCTTTTATCGTAAAGGCAAACTCCAGCGGGACATATTGCGATAGCTTGGTTATATAGCCCTGCTTGCCCTGGGAAGCTTTGACGGCGATATCTGCGCAAAAGATCGCCCCGTAGATAAGATAAAGCGCTGCTAGCAGCAATCTTAGGCGGCTATGCGTTTGCTTCTCATCTCTCTGCCCTGCTCTTAGCGCCGCAAAGATGCAGCCAAGTAGCACCGCTAGATATAAAATCGTCGCAGGGTTAAGAAACTGAGAAACAAACTCGCGCGTCTCTGCTGCATCGGTATGCACAAGCGCGTCGATCGCCACGACGTTGAAGCTTGAGTCGAAATTTACGATCAAAAATAAAGCCACACTCGCAATTAGCGCAATTAGCGCTAGTAACACGAACGAAACGAGCTTAAAAAATCGGCCGCTAAGCAGATAGCAAAGGTGAAAGATGAGTAAATTTATGATGAGCACCGCAGAAAAGCCTTTAAATACATGCGAAAAATGATACCCATTGATCTGATAATGTATCTTAGCCCAGCACGCAAGCAAGCATAGCGCCGTGCTAAGCCAAAACACCCTCCATACGGGACGCTCGCGCAGTGCGGCAAAAAAGCCGCGGTCGATTTTTATAAGCAAGCGCGCTATAAGCCTACCCGCTTTCGTCCGCGCCATAATCCCGCCTATATTTGCTAGCGCTACATAAAATTTTTCTCTCATTTCATCTTCCTTAGCTTTACAAAGACACGATGACGCGCACTCTGCGTAGCGCGACATATTTTCGCTTTAAAATCAAGGCGCAATCTTAGCCGCTTAAAGCTTTGAGCTCGCTTACTTGCGCGCCTTTACGCTTTAAATTTTACAGCCAAATTTTAAAGATACGGAGAGTTTGGAATTGGGCGGCGAAATTTTGAGGTTAAATTTTAATTGAAAGAGGATCTATGAGCAAAACTACAAAACGAGGCTTTAAAAAACAGAAAACATGAGCTAAAATCTCGACTTTTAAAATTTTGCAGCTAGACCGCAAACCGTCGCAATAGATTTTAAAATTTCTAGTGCGATAGGTTTCAAAAGGCTTTTGGATAAAAATTTATGCATGAAGCGGCTGAGGTAAAATTCCAAGACGCGAGCGGTGTAAAATTGTCGAAATCTAATCGCAGGCAAAATTTCGCACCGACAAAGTGAAAAATTTTAACTAGCTCAAGTCGCCTTTTGTGCGAAAATCTACGCTACGCTTAGGACTTCTACCTTATCGTCGAAAACCGCCATGCAGTGCTCATAGTGGCTAGTGCGGAGCCCATCCTTGCTTCTCGTGCTCCATTTATCCTCGGCGATGACCGGCGTGCCGTCCTTTTGGCAGATCATCGGCTCGATGCAAAAAACCATGCCGTTTTTGATTTTGGGGCCTGATTTTGGATTGTTGCCCTCTAGATAGTTTGGGATCTCAGGCTCTTCGTGCGGGTGCTTGCCGATGCCGTGGCCGCAGAAGCCGTATAGCGGCACGAAGCCGCGCGCACGGATAAATTTCTCGATCTCGAAGCTTAGCTCTTTGAAGTGCATCCCTACCCTGATCGTTTTGATGGCAAACTCCAGCGTATCCTTACTGCATGCGATGAGATCTTCGTCGGCTTTTGAAATTTTACCGACGGGCAGAGTGCGTGCGCTGTCGCCGAAATATCCGTTTAGCTTCGAGCCCAAATCTACGCCTAAGATATCGCCCTCTTGTAAGATCGTTTCGTCTGGGATGCCGTGGATGATGACTTCGTTTAGCGAGAGGCAAGCGGCGTTTGGAAAGCCGTATAGCCCTTTAAAAGCAGGATATGCGCCCTTGGAGGTGATAAAATCGTCGATCTTTTTATCGACTTCAAGTAGGCTAAGACCCGGCTTTATAAATGAAGCCGCGTAATCGAGGGCTTGCGCGACGATCCTGTTCGCCGCACGAAGCCCCTCTAAATCTTTTTTTGTTTTAAGCAAAATCGCCATTTATAGCCCGACCGCACTTAGAGTCTGATATTTGTTCATATAGATCTGAGCTTCGATGCGCCTCATCGTATCAAGAGCGACGGAGACGACGATCAGCACGCTGGTACCGCCGAAATAAAACGGTACGCCCATAAATTTAACGAGCAGCCACGGGATGACGGTTACTAGCCCGAGATAGATCGAACCCCAAAACGTAAGACGGCTGGCGACTTCGTTTAAAAAGCTCGCCGTTCCCTCGCCCGGACGAATACCCGGGATAAATCCGCCCTGCTTCTTTAAATTTTCACTAATGTCCTTGGAATTAAAAGCGATTGACGCATAAAAATACGCAAAAAATATAACCAACACAAAGGTCAAAAAGTTAAAGAAGTAATTGCTAGGGCTTAGGAAATCGTGGATCTTTTGGATGATCGGATTGGTGCTTGCCTGTAAAATTGTAGTCGGAAACATCAAAATCGCGCTTGCAAAAATAGGCGGAATGACGCCGCTTAAATTTAGCTTGATCGGCACGTAATTCATAATGCGCTTGTTTTGATTTGCCATCAATACCTTGCGCGAAAACGATACCGGAATTCTGCGTTCACCTAGTTCCACATATAAAATTGCACCAATAGTAGCCAGGATGATTAGCACGATCGCAATTAGCTTTAAAACGTTCATTTCGCCGGTATTTACTAAATTTACGGTACTTCCGATCGCTCTAGGGATGGCGCTTACGATACCTGCAAAGATAATAAGGCTAGTGCCGTTACCGACGCCGCGCTGCGTAATCTGCTCGCCGATCCACATCAAAAGCATGGTGCCTGCCAGCATCGAAATGCACGAGATAAAAACAAACTCGTTGGTATTTTCAGCCATTATCGCAGGCGCTCCGGTTTGTCCGTGAATGCCCTGCAAGCCGATGCTAACGCCGATGGATTGAACCATAGCAATCGCTATGGTAGCGTATCGGATGATCTGCATATATTTCTGCATACCGTCGCGCTCTTTTTTGAGTTTACCTAAATTTGGAAAGGTTGCGGCAAGCAGCTCCATAATGATCGAAGCGGTAATATAAGGCATAATGCCTAGCGAGATAACGCTGAATCGCTCCGCCGCGTTACCGCTAAACATATTAAACATTCCAAAAGCGTTGTTGCTATTGTTTTGAAAAAATTGCTTTATAACCTCAACGTCCACTCCCGGAACCGGCACGTAAGCTAGCAACCTATAGGCAAAAAGAAAGCCCAAAGTAATGAGAATTTTGTTGCGTAGCGATTTATTCATTATTTTTGTCCGCTATACTTTACGTTCTCGTCTTTGATCTTGCTAGCGAGCGCTTTTGCGCCTACGCCGATCAGCTTGATCTTTTTAACGGAATTTGAAATTTTATGAACGGATTTGATGCTTTCGATCGTGATCTCGCCAAGATCTTTGATAGCTTCGATTTTATCGACATTGATCACGTAAGGCTTTTCAAATTTAGAAGTAAAACCTACCTTCGGAAGCCTTCGCTGAATCGGCTGCTGACCGCCCTCAAAGCCTCTTTTTTCATGAGAGCCGGTACGCGCAGTCTGACCCTTGCCGCCGCGACCCGCAGTTTTACCTAGGCCACTTCCTTGACCGCGACCCAAGCGCTTAGTAGCGTGAGTCGAGCCTGGGGCTTTTTTAAGATTTTCTAATCCCATATTTTATCCTTGTTAGTGTTTTAACATACTAAGAGCTTTCATCGTAGCTCTTACGACATTTGAGGAGTTGTTCGAACCTAGCGATTTAGTGAGGATATCTTTAACACCCGCAAGCTCTAAAACTGGGCGGACTGAACCGCCAGCGATAACACCGGTACCTTCGCTCGCCGGCTTAAGTAAAATTTTGCTCGCATTGTATTTAACTTCAATATCGTGAGTGATAGTAGAGCCATTTAAATTTACCTTGATGATATTTTTAAACGCATCGTCTACCGCTTTTTTAATCGCGTCGGGAACCTCTTTGGACTTACCAAAGCCAAAGCCTACCAAGCCGTTTCTATTGCCTACTACGATAAGAGCCGTAAACCTAAACCTTCTAC
>CAUSEA010000038.1:0-16829 GCA_963530525.1 uncultured Campylobacter sp. | reverse complement strand
GTATCGGGCGGATCAGCGTCGTGGATTTCGACACGGTGGCGCTTCACAACATCCACAGGCAAATTTTATTCACGCTCGCAGACGAGGGCAAATTTAAAGCGGATATTTTTAAAAGCCGCACGGAGGCTCGCTACGACGGCGTGAGCGTCGAGGTACATAAGAGCCGCGCAGAGGAATTTTTCGCTAGTGCTATAGACTCGGGCGAGAAATTTGATCTCATTTTGGATGCGACCGATAATCTCGCTACGCGCGCGCAGATCGATGCGTTTGCTAAACAAATAGGCGTGCCGTGGGTGTTTGCGTCGGTGGACAGCTGGCAGTGCCAAGTCTGCTTCGTGCAGAATGCGGATTTTAAATTTTTCCCGAGCCTAAATGCGACGCCTGCGGGCATAACGGCTGCGATTGTGATGTTTGCGGCAAGCTTTGAGGCGAACCTCTCTCTGCGCTACCTAGCGGGGCTTGAGGTCGAAAAAGACCTGCTTTACTACGCGAACTTTTTTAGCGGCGAGCTGGAAGTTAGGAAGATAAAATTGTAGCTTGGGCGGGCAGGTTCCCGTGGGTTCCGCCCTGATCTAACCTTGTACTTAACGCCCCCCCCCTTACTTTATCTTCTCTTGATTTCTGTTGTGGGCGAATAAGTGCGGTGGATTTAAACGCTCTGTGCCTTCAGGCAAAATTTTGATTTACGCGCCCAAGCCAAGAATATAGAATTTAAAAATTTACGCCCAAATGTATCTTATAAGCAAAGCGCGATAGAAAATTTTTAGAATTTCTCTATCTTGGAAACGTTGCCTCTCGCTTAGCACACTACTTTTCGCGGAATTTTAATTAGCCTCTACGATTTGTTTTGTAGCGGCGATCTTTCGCTCTGTCCACAGCACAACGTCTTTTATGACTAGCTTTTCGATAGCTTTTATGAAATTTGTGATAAAGCCATAATCTATCTCGCCGTTTTTGATCGGGATTGAAATTTCGGTCGCATTTAACAATTTTTCAAAATCTCTAACTAAACCGCCTTGATAAATTTTTTGATTTTTATTCAGCCAGACTATGAAGTATTGAGCCACTACTTGTGAAAATTTATCAAATTTTGCAAAAAGTGTTTTTGTAAATTGCCCGGCATAAAAATCTTTATCCATATAAAAAAATTGCATTCCTAGCATTCCGACCGCTAAAGAATTTCCAGCGATTTTATGCGCATCATCTAAATACTCCACATATCCAGCTATGCCGTTATTTAAAACAGTTCTTGTAAAATATGGATATTCGCCATTATCGCAAAATTTAAAGCTATCTTTATTAAGTTGCGGATTTGACTTAACCGCAAACAGATCGCCTACCTTTACATTTTCAAATTCACCAGCTGACCTCATTTGGCTAAATTCTTCAAATTCAACCAGCGCGGCTTGCTCTTTATCGGCAAGTTTATAATCTTTAAGTCCGGTTACCGCAAGATACGCGTCGAGCTCTTCGACGCGTTCGCGCTCGAGCTCTTCGACGCGTTCGCGCTCGAGCTCTTCGACGCGTTCGCGCTCGAGCTCTTCGATAAATTTTTCCATAAAGGAAAAATTTATCTTGCCGCCTAACGTCGGCAAAAAGATTTCAAATTTTTCATCTCTTAATTTAGAACTAGAAAGCTGATTACCGTATCCGAATTTGCCGCGTAGAATATTTTTAATGCAACTAGAAATATAAAGCCCGGAATAACCCGTAAATTCAACTTCTTTAAAATCAAGCTCTTTGCATTTTTTAAATTTTAGCACGTGCACCTTCATTTCAATGCTGGCTAAGTATGAATGATAAAATACGTCTCCGAAAAAATTTACAGAGATAAAATTTTCGTAATGCCTGGCTTCACCGATATTCAGTGTATCATATGACCCTATCACGCCGTTATCTTCGCTTTTTGCAGAAATTCGCTTTATATCGCCGTTTATTAAAATACTAGAATTTAAAAGCGAACCCGTTTGAATATCGAAAATATCTCCTATCCGAAATTCCTCGAATTTCCCGCCGCTCGCTTTAAATTCTCGCTCTAAATTTGCAATCCTTTCGCTAATTAAGCTTTGCTTGGGATTATCCTTTTTTAAAATTTGCGACACTTCCCAGCTTAGATAGTCGCTCACAGTCTTTTTAAAATTCGCTAATGTCGGCATTGTATCGATTTTCTTATGCTGATCGAAATTCCAATCCATACCGCTACCAGTAATAAAATCTTCGACATAAATTTCGTCTAAATTCCATAGCCGAGAGCTCACTTTCGCCGCCCTACCCGCTTTATAAATTTTAACTATATCGGCATATCTTTGCGTCGGCTCGTCTAGCTCTTGCAAAGAACGAGAAGTGCGTTTATATCCGTCATTTCTAAAATCGATAAATTTGACGGAACGCTCGAAGTCGTGCGGCTCATGCGCTTTAAAGATATAAATACTGGTTTGAACGCCGGCCACCGGTACGAAAAGATCAACGGGCATTTTTATACTCGCCAGCAAAGTGTGGGATTTTAAAATTTTCTGATTTGATTTCACGGCTTTGCCGCTGCCTGCGCTATCTTGTATAATAATAGCGCCAAGTCCGCCTTTTGCCATGCGATCTAGGCCATAAGCGATAAAAGGCATTCCGTTCTCTTCAAAAGTAAAAGGCGGATTTAGCAAAATTCTATCGGCTTTAAAATTTGAGTAAAGCTTGTCGGGGCGATTAAATGCGCTGCCGTGCTCTATACGCGCCGAGCCGTCGCCGCGTAATATCATATTAGTAGCCGCAAGCGTATACATCTCGGCATTTAATTCCACGCCTAAAAGTTGATTTCTTTTGATTTCATCTATCTTTTTTATCGCTTTAGAGCTTCCTTTGGCGTAATTTTCGTTAGCGTTTTCTATCATGATTTGCATCGCAGAGATGAGAAAGCCGGCGCTTCCGGTAGCCAAATCCATAACGCGATTATCCTTGTCTATATCTAAAATTTCAGCCATCATTTTAGTTATATAAGGCGGAGTAAGCACGATGCCAAGCTCTTTGCCGTCACCTAAAGCATATTTTAAAAACTCGCTATACATCTCGCCCATAACATCAATATGTCCAAAACTTTCGCCTCCGGAGCCGTCTATTTTTTGAAAAATATTTCTATATAAAAACGTGAAAATTTGCTTGGTCGTGCTAGATTTTTCTTTCAACAAATACGCAACTTCTTTATCGTTCGGCTTAGTTTCATCTATCTCGTCTCGTTGCGAATTTTTCGAAATTTCATTAAAGGAGGCCAGCATTAAATTTAGCTTTTCGAGCGGAATTTTTCTATTTTTGAGAAATGAACTTATACGATTAGTTATTAAAACGCCGTCGCGTTCGTTATCTAGCTGAGAACCTTTCAAATCATCGGGTATCAATCCGTAGTTATCTTTTATATCTTGCATCGAAAGCAGCATCCCTGAAACGTAAAGGACGCGCTGCGGAGCGGTGATATTGTGATTATGCATTAGCTTATTTAACTTTTTGGCGTAAATTTTAAGAATTTCGCGCGACGTAATTAAAAATCTATGCTTATCTTCGTCGGTTAATTTGGCATCTTTGTAAAAATTTTTAAAGCTCTTCTTATTTTCAAGAAAATCTAACGTTTTGTAATTGTCCATAAATTTAAACGTAAGTTCGCTGCTACCCCAAACGAAATACACGTAAATTTGCAGATTTTCTTCGCTATCGCCCGCGATACCGATCGCAACGGCTTCATGATATTTGCCGCTTGCGATTATAGAACGGGCATAGTGAAGCGCGCCGTTTACGGCGTAACCAGATATAGATTTGTCGTCAAATTTCATCTCGTCTTTGTCTTTGGCGACTAATTTTTTCGAGCCGAATTTATTTTCTATGATTACGGGAGTGCCATAAATCTCCAAGCTAAAATCGGGAACTCCGAAATTTTCTTTAGTTTTAGTCTTTGCCGAGCCCTTTAGCGCTTCTTTTAAATACCGCGTCATCGCTTGTTTTTCGTTAAAATCACGCGATTTTTTAAGTCCTAAATTTTTAAAAGTCGCTTTTACGTAATCATCGACGTCGTTTTCATACTGCCACTTTGACATATTTTCTCCATAATATTGATTTAAATCAAAATCGTTCAGATTATGTTATGTCTTCGCTTAAATTTGCGATAACTTTCAAGTTTGATTTTTAAATTTCAAAGGTATTAATCCATATCCTATCGCATCATAACCGAGCTCTAGTCCGCTACCCGATTCTATGCTTAAAGTATATGCGCTTTATCGCCAAGCACAAATTGGATTTATTGCATCTTTGCCGCTTGCTTCCTTTAAAATTTTAGGATGAATTATAGCTTAGGTTAAATTAAATCGTAATTTTATGCAATATGACTTTTGAAATTTACGTGTAAATTTAGCTCGCAAGTGCCAAGTCTAAGCAAAACCCAAATTAAAATTTACATTAAAATTTTACCCCAGATCTTGCAGCAGATCCGCCAAGCTCACGCTTGATAGGGATTTTTTAAAATCATTCTGAATGCGAGCAAAGCGCGGCGCGAGTACCGCCTCGATCTTGCCGCCCACGGGGCAGGCGCTAGGCGAGCCTTTGTGCAGGCGAAACATCGCGTCCTCCTCGCTCACCGCCTCGTAAATGTCTAAAAGCGTGATGAGCCGCGCGTCGCGAGCCAGCGTGATGCCGCCCACGCCCGCAGTCGTGAGCACCAAGGCTGCGTTTTTTAGCTGCGAGATCAGCTTGCGCGCGATGGCGGGGTTTATCCCCGAGCTTGCGGCGACGAAATCGCCCGTGACCTTCTCCTCGCGAAAATACGCGACGCAAAGCATGATGTGAACCGCGAGTGAAAATTTGATACCTACTTGCATTTCGCTCCTTGATTTGGATCTGAGTTTTAGAATTTAAGCGAAATTTTTCTTAAACTCGGCCGCTAAATTTTAGATCGCGCTAAAATTTAATCCACCAAGCGATTTTCTTAAAATTCTGATCTTAAATTTAATCGTTTCTAAATTTTATCAGCCAAACGATCTTTCTAAAATTCGGATATTAAATTTTAATCGTTCCGAAATTTTATCCGCTAGTCGATTTTTTAAAATTTAGATATTAATTTTAATCGCACCTAAATTTCATCCGCGACATAGCGGGCCTCGCGTTACCCTATACCGATAGCGCGATCATCCCCGTCTCGTCGCCGCGACTGCCGCTATCGTCGCTATTACTTCGCTACTACATTATCTTTGCCGACATTATCGCCGTTACTGCTCCCATTCATTATATTTACAGCAGATCGCTATTGCTGCTTGCCGCTACGCCACCATCGCTCATCATCTTTACGGCTATTGTTTGCAATCGCCGCGGCGCCGTTCATTATATTCTCGCTGCCGCCCGCTGCGATACGGCTGGCGCTAATACCGCCCACCCGTGCCGCTGTCGCCTACCGCCATTGCAGCCGCTACCGCTGCTCATTACCACTGCTGCCGTTGTCGCGAATACAATCGCTGCTATCGCCACCGCCGCTATTATTCGAATACAATCGCTACCGATGTTATAGCAAACGCAATCGCAGCCGTCATTAGCACCGCGGTCGCCGCTACCGTCGTCATTAAATTTTAAATTTTAGCTCGAGTTCGGCTCCGCCGCTAAATTTAATTTCAAACCGTAGCTAGCTCTAGCTCTAAATTTTAATTCAAATATAGGCTCTGTCCTGGCGCTAAATTTTGATTTAAAGCCCGAGCTTGCTTTTTCGCTAAATTTTAAATTTGCGTTCGAATTTTACCGCGCCACGTGGTTAAAATTTTTATCCGCGTTTTGCCCGCTGTGCAGTTAAAATTTACGCCCGATTTTCGCTGTGCCGCGCGGTTTAAAATTTACACGCAGCAACGCCCATTATTCGCCGACCGCCGTGAACGGCTTGCCGATAAATTTTTGAGCCCCGATCTCATCTATTACGGCGAGCGCGAGGTCTGCGTAGCCGATGTAGCTTTTGCCCTTGCCGTTTAGGATCAGCTCGTCGCCTCCAAGGACGTATGAGCCTGTGCGAGCGGCGTTTGCGTCGTATTCCGCGGCAGGGATCACGTAGGTCCAGATCAAATTTTTGCTCGCTTTTAGCACCTCGTAGCTCGCCGCAGTCGCCTCAGCTACGCCCATATACTCAGCCGGAAAGCTTGGAGTATCCATCAGGCGCGTCTTGTGCGAAGCGTCTGTGTATAACACGCCCGCGCCGCCGATGACGAGTAGTCTCGTCTGCGTGCCGCTTAGCAGCTCCGCGATGTGCTGCGTCATTTTCGCGTGAAGCGGGAAGGTCTGCGGCGTCCATGCAGCGATCGCGCTGATGACGACGTCAAAGCCCGCCAAATCGGCTTTACTAAGCTCAAAAACGTCCTTGTGCACGAGCTTGATGGCGCCGTTTTTATACTCTTTGTTTCGCGCGAAGCCCGTTACGTCGTAGCCCTGCCTTAGCGCCTCCGCGACTAGCGCACTACCTGATTTTCCGTTTGCTCCGATGATTGCTACTTTTTTCATTTTCTATCCTTTAAATTTAGATTTTTGTTTGCTGACACAGCCGCTTATCGCTGCTGCAAGCTAATTCACTTCCGCCGCAGCTAATGTACTTATCATACGACCATTTATCGCCGTCGTTGCAGCCGATGAACCCGCCACGCAGGGCATCGTTTTACTGCGCTACGCAGTTTAAAATTTACACCCGCGCTTTGCCACGCGCTTGTCTTGCGAAATTTTACAGCCAGCTAGGCTTTACATCGTCGTTTATCACGCCGTCGCCGTTAGTGTACTGCTCCAGGCTGCCGCGTTTAGTTTGGATACAGATAAACTTCATCCCCTGCGCGCCCGCCTTGAAGCATCTCTTGCCAGCCGGATCGATGCGGATCGCGTCGCCCTCACCCACCGCCTTTTCCTCGCCGTCAATAAAGAGCGTGCCGCCGCCTTTTAGCACCAAGTAAAGCTCCTCGTTTTGCTTGTGCGAATGCACGAACGGCACGCTCGCATTTGCGGGAAGTTCGTTGATAGAAAGCTCACAGCCGCTTAAATTCAGAGCTTCTTTTAGCTCGACTCTAGGTTCGCTTTTCGTTGAAACAATCTTGTAGTTTGGCATCTTTTTCTCCTTAGAAATTTTTTGTTGTAATGCTATAACTTACAACCGATGAGCGAAGTATAATAAAAAATTGTTGTAATGTCAAGAGTTACAGCAAAAATTCCAAAATTTGACGCAAATTTCAAAATCAGCTAAAATCCGCGCGATTTTAACCAAAGGAATTTTATGCAAAATAGCGCATTTAAGGCGTTTGCGATCGCCCTTGATGACGTACCGAGGCTGATAGAGGAGCTTAGCAAGCAAAAACATCGGCAAGCGCGTAAACGTCGAGTTAGAGCGGGATTTGGCTAAAATTTAAGCGTTTTTTTGGGGTATAATGTACCTAAAATTTGCCGAAAAACGAGGTCAAAATGCACGAAAACCACGCCCATTGCGCGCATTCGCACACGTCAAATAAAATTGTTTTGAGAAATTCCTTCCTTATGATATCAGCTTTTATGCTGATCGAGATCGCGGGCGGCTTCGCGACAAACTCGCTCGCCCTGCTCTCCGACGCCGGACACATGCTCTCGGACGCCGCGGCGCTCGGGCTTTCGCTGTTTGCGTTTAAATTCGGCGAACGCAAAGGCAACCTGCAAAAGACCTTCGGCTACAGGCGGATCGAAATTTTAACCGCGACGATAAACGCTCTCGTCCTCGTCGCGATCGCCGTTTTTATCGTCATCGAGGCGGCGCAGCGCTTCCAAAACCCGCCCGAAGTAGCCACCGCGGGCATGCTTGCCATCAGCACGCTGGGTCTTGCCATAAACATTGTCGTGGCGCTTTACATGCTGCGCGGCGGCGACGTAAGAGAAAACGTCAATATGCGCGGAGCCTACCTACACGTGCTGGGCGACGCCCTGGGCTCGGTGGGCGCGATCGCGGCGGCACTGCTGATGATGTACTTTGGCTGGGGCTGGGCGGACGCGGCGGCTAGCGTGCTCGTGGCCGCGCTCATCGTAAAAAGCGGCTGGGGCGTGCTAAAAGACAGCCTAAACATCCTGATGGAGGGCTCGCCAAAGGGCGTGTGTCTGGACGGGCTCGTCGCGCAGATCAGGGGCGTGGACGGCGTGCTTTCGGTGCACGACCTGCACGTCTGGAGCATAACAAGCGGCGCAAACGCGCTCACGGCTCACATCGTAGTTAGCGGCGAGCTGAGCGTGCGCGAGGCAGAGCGGATCTTACGCGAAATATCGCACGAAATGGAGCATCTGGGCATCACGCACACAACGCTACAGCTTGAAAGCAGCGATAACGATTGCGGCGGCGAGCTCATCTGCGAAGTAAGATCAAATGACGTGGACGAGCATTTGGGGCATAGTCACTAAATTTTTGGATTTGGAATTCCGCTCAATTTAGAATTTAGAATTCCGCTCGGTTTAAAATTTAAAATTTGGCTCGAGTTTTAAATTTTAAATTTGCCCGCGCCGCGAGATTTCGGAATTTTAAAATTTTGAGGTTTTAAATTTTAAAATTTTGCGCTCGTTATGAAATTTTAAATCCCTACGCGTGGTGGAATTTTAAAATTTCGCCCCGCGGACGCCATTTCAAAATCAGGCGCTGTATGCGCAAAATAGTAGAATTTTGCGCAGCGGGTCGCCGCATCATTCAAAAAGGCGCCTATACGCGTTTGTAGAATTTTAATTTGACGAGATCCGCAGACTAGCAATTTCAGCAAAATTTTGCAGAAGCTTGGAATGGTTTAAAATTAGCTAAACGCCTTCCATTTTAATAGCACGGAAATGACACAGCGCGCGCTGAATTTTTAAATTTAGCCAGCATACCGCACCTCTAAATTTAAAAATTCCACGCGCGAATTGAGCTGTAAATTGAGCCATAAATTTAAATTACGCATCAAAATTTTGGCTAAATTTCACTCATTATTTGCCTGCCAATTTGAGCCTGTTAAAAGCAAATTTGACGTATAATCTCGCGAAATTTCAGGGAGCCAAGGTGCGCAAAAACATAAAATACTTAATTTACAAGTTTCTTTTAGGCAATGTCTTTTTGGCAGTTTTTTTGATTTCATTTTACGTTGCTTCATTGCACCTCTCAAAACTTTTAAATGTTAATATAATAGACCTTTTGAAGGGATATTTTTTATTCCCGGGCGATATTCGCCTACCTTTTACGACGGTAATTCTTGAGCTATTTTCCTTCTATATCAGTAGCAGTTTGAGCGATTTTTACGTCAAAGAGGTCGATCGCAAGCTAAATTTTATATTTTTCATCGCTTTCGCAACGGTAGGAATTTTGGCGCTTACCGCCGTTACTTATATCATAGTATTCGGTTTTATGCTATTCGGTCTGGATTTGGATAAAAAATTAGTAGCGATATTATCCGCCGTGATATTATTCATAGGCACCTATTCCACGGCATTTTCATTTCGCAAAAGCGATTACGAGCTCGGTAAATTTTTACAAATCGTTAGCCTAAAAAGGCGCTGGAATGCCAACGAAACAATATCATCTATTTTATTGCTTATAGGCGTAATAATATGGCTAAACTTTATCGTTTTTGAATCCAAATAAAGCTAAGCACCCCATTTAATTTCGTCCGTATGCGCTAAATTTCATAGGCGTAAATCGCCCGCACGGCACGACGAAATTTTAAGAACGAAATATTTTTTATCAAAATTTAAACCTACGCATTATAATTGCAGGAATTAAAAGGACGGCAATCGGTTATGAAAAGGCATATATTAATCGCGATTTTAGGCTTACTTTGCGCCTTTATAGATATTAATTACATAGGTTTTCTTATTGCATTAAATTTGATAGTAGTCTTGGTTTGCACCGCTTTTCCTTTTATGAAAAAGAATTATATATTTTTTCTACTGCTTGTCTTAAATTTAGCTTTGTATTTGAATAATATCTACACCCCTTTTGAAAAGCCAGAGCTTTGGACTTATAGCATACCTGCGCTGGCAAATGCCACATATGTGCTAGTCGCTTTAGTTTATGCTTCGGGATTTGTCGCTTTTGTTCCGCTTGCGGCATATATCTGTTTTTTATATTCGCTCTGCGTCGTTGCCTGCAGCATACGTGAAAAATTTCAAAGCTTACGCTAAATTTGCGATTAAAATTTTAAGCCGCTATTGCGTATAATTTCGCAGAATTTTAAGGATTGCGTATGAAAATATATTTCTACAAATTGCTTTTAGGCATCTTACTGACGGGCATATTCTCGTTCTCGCTCGGCTTTACTTTATCGCACGTAGGTATCATATCGAATGCAGTTTTTGGCGTACCGCTATTGCCCTACGCTCCTTTTAAGGCCGAGCTCGCAAAAGCTATCTTAACGATAATCTCCGCATTTTATATCGCAAATAAAATTATTAATTTTCGCATTTTAGGCATCGATTGCAAGCTAAATTTTATATTTTTCATCGCCTTTGCGACGATAGGCGTGATTATCGTTTCTTTTCTGTCTTTGTTTTTGATTTTCGGCATGATCGTATGGCAGAAATCTGATACGGCATTTGCGGCGATGTGCTTATCCCTCGGATCGATTTGGACCGCTTGGCTATTTCATATCAGTGAATACAAGCTTGGGGCTTTCTTGCAAAATTGCAGCCCTAAAAGGAAATATAATATAGATAAAGTGCTAGTGTTCGTCATAATAATAGTAGTTGCGCTGATTTTTATATCGGCAGTAATATAACCTTTCATTTTAAAATTTTAAACCAGCCGTAGAATTCGTTCGCTTCCAGGTGCGGATCGCCTACGCTGGAGATGAAAAGCGGCTGTAGCGCGGCGTTTGCTCTAAAATTTCCCGCGCCCCTCATCTGCGCGCTGTAAAAAATAAGCGCGTGGCTCGCAAACTGCGCGAACTCGTCAAACGAACTCGCCCCCGCCTCTATCATCGTGATTTTCGCGCCCGCAGGCAGCGAGTGCAAGACCTCCACCTTGCGCCTTTCGACGCCGAAAAGCGGAATGCTGCCATCAAAATCCGAAAGTGCGCGGTGCGAGCGGATCCACACATTGGGCGCGCGTAGCTTTAGATTTTGCGGCGCAACGCGCGCATCTGGCGCCAACATATCAGCACTGCCCACCAAAGCGCTAATTTCATCAAATTTAGCCGCACGCACGTCCAGCGTCGGTCTATCGACGCGCACGGTCTGCCCGCCTACGCCTACGTAATCGCACACGCCGCGCAGCTCGTGCACGAACGCGCGCTGCTTCTCGCTGCCGATCCGCCCATGCACCGCGCCGTTTAGAGTGGCGTTGATTTTGATGAAGCAAAAGCCGCTCTCGCGCGCCAAATAAAACGGCTCCGCAAGCTCCGCTGCCGCGACAGAGCAAACGTCAAATTTCACCTCTATGCCCCCGCGGCGTAAAATTTCCGCACCGCCCGCAGCCTGCGCGTTCGTATCGCGCGCGCCGATTACCACGCGCGACAGCCCAAGCTCCGCCAAAAGCTCGGCGCAAGACGGCGTCTTGCCGCGGTGCGCGCAGGGCTCGAGCGTGACGTAGGCGCAAGCGCCGCGCAAAAGCCCGCCGTGGCGGTTTAAGATAAAATCATAAGTGAAGCTCGGCTGCAAAAGCGCGCTTTTTAGAGCCTTTAGGTTTTGAGATTTAACGCCGAATTCGCGGGCGTATTCGCGAGCGAAATCCTGCGCGAAATTTGCGTCCAGATCGCACAGCGCGGCGAAAACGGCGTTTGCCTCGGCATGCAAAAAGCCTGCCTTTTTATGCGTGCCTATACTAAGAACCCTGCCGCCCTTATCCAGAAGCACGCAGCCCACGGCGGGGTTGGGTAGCGTCAGAGCCTGATAGCGCCACGCAGCCCGCAGCGCCAAATCCATGTAAAATTCGTCGTTCATAAAAGATCCAAAATTTAAATTGTCCCGCTCCGCCGCGCTTGCTTAGCCGATTTTGCGATTAAGCCGCGTGCAAATAGTCACTGGGGTGCGATCGCAATGTGCGCGCTGCAAAACCTAAATTTACGATAAAACATAAAATTTAGAATTCTCTTTGAAGCAAAAGACTTGAAATTTTACTGCGCCCAAAACAGCGCGTAAATTTTAAATTTAGCCGCTTTCAGGCGCGACGCGAAATTCCAAAGCAACGTGCAAATATCGCGCAAAACTTATCATTTAGCGACGCAACATGAAATTTCAAAACGGCACGCGCGGCATGGGAATTAAAAATTTACGCAGCAGAAATCGCCGCGAAGCTTGCTTTTTAGCGGTACGATCCGAAATTTCAAAGCGCCGCCTAGCGGCATAAAAAAATTATCTTTCATCGGCGTAACATAAAATTTCAAAACAGGCGAGCGGCGCTGGAATTTTAAAATTTTGCGTCGAGCGCCGCAAGAGATCAAGAGCAGCTAAGAATAACTAGGAGCTGCAAATTTTAAAAGCGATTTTAAAATTTAAATCTCGAAATTCCAAGCCAAAATTTCAAACAAGCAAATCTCGCGCGGCAAATTTTAAAGCTTCATTCGCAAAATTTCAAAGCTGCACGCAGAGCTTTAAAATCCGCGCCGCTACCACTGCACGTAGGTTCGCGCCTTTTTGATCTCATCGAGTCGCACGCTTATCTCGCCGCCGTCCGTGCGCAGTCTAAGCACGCCGCCTTCGCAGCCAAGCACCTCGCCGCTTAGCTTCTGCCCGTCCGTGCGGCTTAGGCGCACCAGCTCGCCCACGGAGTTTGCGAAATGCTGCGGCTTGCTTAGCTTGCGCTCAAGCCCGGGCGAGCCGACCTCCAGCGTCCACTCGCCCTCAAGCGGCGGCTCCACGTCGAAAATCGGCGAAAGTAGCCGCGATAACCGCTCGCAGTCGTCTAGGCCCACGCCGCCCGCTTTTGTGATGCTGATACGGTAGATCGTTCTGCCGTTTTCGCTCACCGTCTCCACGTCGTAAAGCTGCACGCCGCACTCGCGCGCCAAAGCCTCTAAATCAACCATTTTTGCGCAGCTCCTCCTCTATTTTGTCGAATAGATCGTCCATTTTGTTTTGATACTCCAAGCGGTCGTCAAATTTGAAGTGAAACGCAGGGCAGCGGTACCAGCCCTCCGCCTCGGCGCAGAAGTTTTGCAAATATCTCGCCACGCGGCCAAGCTTTTCGAGCACGAATTCCTGCTCGCGCTCGTCGAAGGCGTTTTTATCCAGATATACGAACGCGTCGTAGCGCCCGCGCTTGCACTCCACGTCGGTGACGCACAGCCCGCGCAAAAGCTCGTCCTCAAGGCTCGCGAGCGCTTCGGGGATGAGCTGCTTTAGCACGCTTTGCGTGCGAAGTCTTCTGAGTTCGGTCGGATTCATCTTTACCTCGCTATCTTAAATCGCCGCAGATTATACGGCGTGGAATTTTATTGCTCCGCCATGGAATTTATCTCGCGTCCATCTTACGGCGATGCGAAATTCTATTCCACTTCGGCGCGGCGGCAACGCAGAATTTTATCTCGCTTCGGCATGACGAAATATCCGCCCTGCGGCGACGCGGTCTGTTTAAATTTGACGCGGCGTGCGTCGCGCCGGAGCGTCCATTTAAATTCTAAGCGGTTTGCTGCGCGCCGGTATTGCAAACGACGCCGCACTTTTTAAAATTTCGCTTTTAAATTTTAAAAGGCGCAATATCGGCTTTGAAATTTTGCTTTTAAATTTTAGCCCGCGCACTTCGCGCTTAAATTTAAAACGCAGATCGCGCAAGAATTTCATGGTTTACGTACAGAATCTCATCGCATAGCCGCACCGCTACAGCAGAAATATTTCCGCGTAAGGCGCAGTTCTATTCTACGCCGTATTCTGCTCGCCACGGCGCGCTATATCACCGCCGCGCTGTCCGTTCGGCGCCCGCTACAGAACCGCGCGTCTTTGCGGCCTGATTTTGCGCCGCCTGCGCTGCGCCATCCTCCGCGCTGCTGTTTTGCCACACTGCACCAATTCGAAATTTATCTTAAATTTTAAAAGCGCTTCGATACCGCGCTAAATCTAAATTTACCGCTTTTAAATTTCAACTTTGCGATTAAATTTAAAATTTAAGTCGCACGGAAAATCTGCGACCAGCAAACAGCGTAAAATAAAATTTGATCGCAAAGCTGCGCCGCAAGAAAATCTAAAACATTAAAATTTCAAAACTGACGCTACGCAGCAGAGCCTCGCGCAGAAACCGACAAAATTTAAAGCCTTGCCCGTATGCTCCGCCGCTAAATTTAAAAGGCGAAATTTCACGCCCAAATTCTGCGAGCATAAAATTTCAAAGCGCGATCGCGGCTTAAAATTTAGCTGCAAGCCGTGCAAACGAAGCCAATGCCCACGCGGATTTCGCGAGCATTAGTCTATCGTAGCCTGCTCCTCTTTTTGCTTGTAACTTTCGATAAAATCGCCCACGCGCATATCGTCGTAGCCCTCGATGCCTACGCCGCACTCGAAGCCTTTGGCGACCTCTTTGGCGTCGTCTTTGAAGCGCTTGAGCGAGCTGACGTTGCCCTCGAAAACGATGACGCCCTCTCTGATGACGCGGATCTTCGCGCCGCGAGCGATGAGCCCGTCGGTAACCATGCAGCCCGCGATCTGCCCGATCTTAGGCACGTTGATGACCTGGCGGATCTCGGCTTGACCCAAGGCCTCCTCGCTGATGATCGGGCTCATAAGACCGCTCAAAAGCGCCTTGATATCGTCGATTAGGTTGTAGATGACGTTGTAGGTCTTAATCTGCGCGCCGCGCTCTTTGGCAAGCTCTTTGATCTCGCCCGTAGGACGGACGTTGAAGCCCAAGATCACGCAGTTCTCGCTGGCGCTTGCTAAGGCGATGTCATTTTGCGTGATACCGCCGATGCCGCTGTGGATGATGTCGACCTTGACCTCGTCGTTGCGGAGCTTCTCAAGGCTTGCTTTGATAGCTTCCAGCGAGCCCGCGACATCGGCCTTGACAATTACCGGAAGGCTCTTTAGCGAGCCTTCGGCGATCTTGGCGCTTAGCTCGTCGATGGTGACCTTGGTCGATTTGCTAAGCTCCTTTTGGCGCTGATGCTCGTAAATTTTACTCGCGTACTCGCGCGCTTCCTTATCGCTTGAAACGCCGATCAGCGTCTCGCCCGCGCCCGGAACCTCGCTAAGGCCTATGATGACGCCGCATTCGCCCGGTAAAATTTGCTTTAGCGCCCTGCCCTTATCGTCGCTAAGAGCGCGCACCTTGCCGTATGCGATACCCGCTACGACGGTATCTCCGACGTGCAGGGTGCCGTTTTGCACGATGACGGTGGCAACTGCGCCGCGCCCTTTTTGCAGGGAGCTTTCGATGATGGTTGCCTTAGCCTGCTTGCTAGGATCGGCCTTAAGCTCCAAAAGATCGGCTTGCAAAAGCACGATCTCTAATAAATTTTCAATTCCCTCGCCCGTCTTTGCGGAGATCGGCACGAACTCGTAGCTGCCGCCCCACTCGGTAGGCATGATGTCAAGCTCTGCAAGCCCGGTTTTTACGAGATCGGGATTGGCATTAGGCTTGTCCATCTTATTTATCGCGATGATAATCGGAACATTTGCGGCCTTGGCATGCGCTATAGCCTCCTTAGTCTGAGGCTTAACGCCGTCGTCTGCCGCCACTACGATGATTACGATATCAGTAACCTCGGCTCCGCGCGCTCTCATCGAAGTAAAGGCCTCGTGGCCCGGAGTGTCTATGAAGGTGATCTTTCTGCCGTTTTTCTCGACCATATACGCGCCTACGTGCTGCGTGATGCCGCCCGCTTCGCCGCTTGCGACGCGCGAGTTTCGTATATAATCAAGCAGGCTCGTTTTGCCGTGATCGACGTGTCCCATAATGGTGATGACAGGCGCTCTAGCGATTAAATTTTCTTCGCCTTCGCTGTCCTCGTAAGCTTTAATATAGTCAAACTCCTGCGCCTCATCGATGATATTTACCTCAATGCCGAATTCGCTTGCTAAAATTTCTATCGCGTCCTCGTCCAAAAAGTCATTTTTCGTCGTCATCATTCCAAGCGCAAATAACTTGCCAATGATCTCGCTAGGCTGCTTTTTGATCTTATCGGCGAACTCATAGACGCGAATCTCTTTTGGGATATTTACCGAGCTTACGATTTCGCTGCCCTGCTCGCGAGGGGCTTTTTTATGCTTTTTGCGACCGCCGCGACTTATACCACCCTCACTGCTAAAAATTTGATTCTGCGAGGCGCGATAAATATTGGGTTGGTTTTTATTTTTGGTGCGGTTTTCGGTTTGGATCGGTTTGACGGTGAAATCGGGCATTACCACGACGTCTTCGTCCTCAATGACGATATCCGCCATCTCGTGATCAGGAATGATGTCAATTTTAAGGGCGTCCTCTTTTTTAGCCGCGGGAGCTTTTTTCTTTTCGATCTTTTTCTTTTTCAAATTTAGTTCAGCGTTTGAGAAGATCGCCTCTAGGCTCGCACTTATCTTTTCGCGCCTAGGCTCGGTCCTATCTTGTGCCGCCGGGACCTGAACTTCCTTTTTCTTTTTTACGATGACTAGACCACGGCGCTTTTGCAAGCTCTCGCTAGCGATGCTATCGCCGCTGTTTATCTGCACCGAAGCAGGCTTTGAAGAGGTATTTTGCTTATCCTCTTTCTCCTGCGGGGCGGAGGAAATTTCTTCTTTTTGATTTTGAGATTTTTCGGTTTTTGCCTCAGGCTCTTGTGTACGCGCTTTTTCGTTGCTAGGCTCTTTGGCGCTCTGCGCGGACTCTTTGGATTCGGAAGCTTTTAAGCTTTCCGCCTTTTTAGGGCTCTCTTTTTTAGCGGTTTTTTTAGTTTCGCTCTGTTTTTTAG
>CAUSEA010000037.1:0-17479 GCA_963530525.1 uncultured Campylobacter sp. | reverse complement strand
TGATCTCCGATAACACCGTCGTCATCGGTAAAAACGGCACTGCGCGCGGCTCGATCAGGGCCAAACATATCGTAATCAGCGGCAAATTTTTCGGTAATATCGAAGCTGAGCTCGTCGAGCTGCTAGGCGGCGGTGTGCTCGTAGGCGACGTGCTATCGCAAAGCTTCGGCATCGAAGTGGGCGCGAAATTTAACGGAAAAAGCGCTGTAAGTGGCGGCGATCAAGCCCTAGTCATCGACGGCAGCGCAAGCGAGGACGTCAAGCTCATCGACAAAGCTCTAGGCGAATAAATCGCGCACATTTGGAATTCTTGGGATTTTAAAGGCTTTGAAACTCGCAGAATTTCGGAATTTAAAAGCCTAAAAAATTCCCATACTTTGAAATTTTAAAAATTCTGAATATTTTAAAATTTTCTAAATTCGGAATTTTTAAGATTATAGGACTTTTCGGGCCTGTGAATTTCTTAAATTTCCAAATCCCATAAATTTTAAAATTTAAAATTATAAAATTGCGCTTTCGCGTAAGCTTTAAAATTTTAACTACAATGCTAGCCACAATGCCCTAAACTGCGGAATTCTATCCCAAGCATTGTTCGGTGCTACTTGATTTAACAACAAACTTTAAATTTATGAAATTCTACCCGGAAAGGACGTAGCGCATTTAGCATCAAGATATCTCCGCAAAATCAGCTTCTTAAAATTCGTAGAATTATTTGCATTGTAGCCCACTGCCTACTACGTCATATCTTGTAAAGATAAAATTATGTGATTAAAATTCTATTTCTTTGGATTTGAGCGCGGAGTCTCGACATCCGCAAAAAAACATGGAATTTATATAAAATTTACTGCAAAAAACGCAGATTTTAAAATTAAATTTAAAAGCGTAACGAGATCGTTTACAATTTTAACCTCATCGTCGCGCCTGCTTTAAAAATTTGGCAACGTTATTTTTTAGAATCTTTCGAGTTAATCATAAATTTATCAATCAAAATAGCTAGCACTACAAATATAATCGCGAATGCGATTACGTAGGTAATTTTAAGTTGATCTACTCCTTTCTCAAAAGCGAGAAAATCTACAACAAAAGATGGATTATAAAAATTTCCAAATAGGGAGGCTAGCGTATCGATGCTATTCATATAAAAACCAGCTCCAAAAAAAGCAGCCACAAGTGCAATAATAATACCCATCAACCTTTTAGCGTTAGACGACACGGCAAATCCTTTTAAAAAATGTATTTGAAGATTATACCCCCCCATTAATCTTAGCTTAAATTTCGTGCGATGACGAAGGTAGAAAATTTAAGGATCGGAATTTATATGCAGAATTTACGCCAGATTTTACTGGACCACTATAAATTTAAAGGGGATTTTAACGTAAAGTTATAGTAAACTTTGGAATTAAGCTTCAAAAATTTTAGAATTTGCAGGGCAAGCGAATTTATACTTAAAATTTTACTATGATAAATATGAATTCTTTTCATAGCGTCTTTTGACTCATTATAGCTCTTTGTGCCGCCAGCTCAAATATCCGCGCGGTGATAAATTCTGCGAGCTGAGCTAATTTAAGCCCATTATTAGATTAGTTATGTATAATGCGATTTCTTTTTGTGGACAGATGGGTGAGTGGCCGAAACCACACCCCTGCTAAGGGTGCAGCTTCTAACCGGGGCTCGAGGGTTCAAATCCCTCTCTGTCCGCCACTATTTTAGAATTTAAATCAATAAAATTTTACTTCCGTGATTCAGCTGATTTCAGCCGCTTAGGATACTGCCTAAAAGCAGCACTGGCATCATTAGCGGCATTACGATGAGTCCTTGTATGTCGGTATCCATTTTCACATCGCGCTCGCTTTTGATCCCGCTATCGACCGCTATACGCGCAGGGTACTCGATCGGCACGCTTAGGCGGTGCGATCTGCGCAGCTCGTCGTGATCTTTTAGGCGCTTAAAATATTTGCCTTCGATCAGATAAGAGTAGCGAAACGTAGAGCTATACGCTGGCTCAAGCTGCTCTGGATCATCCATCAGCTTAGCCTGCACGGATAGCGGCAGATCGTATTTTACGAGCTCGATTTCATGCTGGATATACGCAGCATCGCTGCCCTCGTTGTATCTGTCGATCGTGAGCATGCTTACGTTGCGCCTTATCGCGTCTTTATTTAGCGACGCCAGACTCGCGACCTTGGCGCGCACAGCGCTGAGATTCGCATCAAATACATAATCGTAAATCTCGCCGCTCATTCGCAGCTGACCGCCAGATGCCGCGCTCATTGCGACGATATGCTCGTGCCCTTGCATGTAGCCTGGCAAATTCTTACTCGCGCATCCGCTAAAAATCCCACAGCATAGCGCCAAAACCACGCCGTAAATCCAAAATTTCATAAACTTCCTTCGTAAAATTTAAAGACGGATTGTATTAAATTTTGCCTTAACGAAAGTGGAATTTTACGGCGCGGCGGAATGGAATTTTGCGGCAGAATTCCATGGCGGCGGCGCGTAGAATTTCGCGCGGATTTGTATAAAATTACGATGAATTTCGTAAGAGCAGAAGCCGGAATGAGCGGAAGAGGCAAAAGAAGCGCAATGGAACTGCCAAGATTTTAAAATTTTAAAATCTAGAGGAAATTTCGCGAAAGGAAGCGAAACATTTACGCGTCAAAATTTAACCATCGTCGCGAGCTTGCTTTTAAATTTTAAAATTTTACGGCAGGCTTTAGAATTTAAAATTCCAAAGCCCTTTTTGATATGCGGCGCGCTACTTTCTATTCGCGTTGGCAAGCATCAGCTTTATGCGGTTTTCTTGATTTACCGCGCTTGCGCCCGGGTCGTAGTCGATAGCGGCGATGTTTGCTTGCGGGTAGTTCTGTTTGATCTTTCGGATCATTCCGCGCGCAATAATGTGGTTTGGCAGGCAGCCGAAGGGCTGCGCGCACACGACGTTTTGTATGCCGTGGCGCATAAACTCGACCATCTCCGCCGTCAGCAGCCAGCCCTCGCCCATCTTCACGCCGTGACCGATGTAGCCGTCGGCGGCGGCGCGAACCTCGCTAAATGGGCTCGGCGCGCGAAAGCCGAAGCGCTTCATCTGCTTAATCATCATGCGCTGGAAAAATTCCACTACTTTAGCAACCGCAAGCGAGCCGTAATACGCCGCGCCGCCCTTGCCGTAGAGCTGCTTGTCGTAGACCGCATCGTAGATGCAGGTAAGCACGAAGTCCATCAGCCCCGTATTTACGGGCTCGGCATTTTCGCGGATGAGGTAGGCGTTTAGGCCGTTGTTGCCGATGGGTGAGTATTTGAGATAAATTTCGCCCACGATGCCTACCTTTATCCGCGGCTTATCGTCGCGCTCGATTTTAGCGAACTGCGAGAGGATAAATTTGAAATTTTTCTTGAGATTGAAAAACGATCTTTGATCGGTCAAATTTTTGATCCGCTCGGCGCATAGTTCGTAAATTTCATTTGTTTGATTTTTGATCTTTTCGTAGGGCTTGCACTGATTATACAGCCCCATCATCAAATCGCCGTAAAATATCGCGGCGAAGAGCTTTAGAAGCGATTTCTTGCCGAGGCTAAATTCATTCTCATCTAGCGAGCCGAAATTTAACGAGATCGCAGGGACGTAGCTAAAGCCGCTGTCCTCAAGCGCTTTGCGAAGCAAATTTATGTAGTTGCTCGCTCTGCAGCCGCCGCCCGTTTGGCTGATGAGAAGCGCTACTTTGTGCGTATCAAACTCGCCGCTTTTTAGCGCGTCGATAAACTGCCCGATGACGAGCAGCGCGGGGTAGCACATGTCGTTATGCACGCTGCGAAGCCCCTCCTCGACGATATTTTGACGATTTTCGCCGAGCAAGACGCTCTTATAGCCCTCGTCGCGCAGCACGCCTTGCATAAAGCGAAAATGCGGATCGATCATTGTGGGGATCAATATCGTGTGGGTCGCTTTCATATCCTTCGTAAATTTAGCAAACATTAGCGCGCATCCTTTCTTGCTTCTTGTTGCGCGCCTTGCCTCTCGCGCTCTATCATGGTCGCTTTTAGGCTACGCAGACGAATTTTAACGGCGCCTAGGTTCGTAACCTCGTCGATTTTAAGTTGAGTGTAAATTTTACCGTTTTGGCGCAGTATGTCGCGCACCTCGTCGCCCGTGATCGCGTCGATCCCGCAGCCAAAGCTGACTAGCTGCACCAGCTGCATGCGCGGGTATTTACAGATGAACCGCGCCGCGCTATAAAGCCTGGCATGGTAGGTCCATTGATTAAGGCTTTTCGTCTGCACCCTGCTAAGCGGCAGCGCGTCCTCGCTAAGCACTATAAAGCCCAAGGAATTTAGATAGCGATCGATACCGTGATTTATCGTCTTGTCGATATGATACGGGCGACCCGCTAGCACAATGGCGCTGGCACCGCTACTTTGTATCTCTTTTAGGGTTTCCTCGCCTTTTATTAAAACAGTATTTTTATAGTTTTGCAGCTCCTTAAGGCCTTGCAAGACGGCGTTTTTCACGGCGTCGGAATGAAATTTATACCCGGCGTCCGCGAGCTCAGCCTGCATCGTTTTGCAAAACGAATCTTGCATGTTAAGATCCACGTGTGGATAGAGGAATTTTTTCTCCTCTAGCGCGCCTACGTTCGCGCGTATCAGCTCGGGATAGTATGCGACTACGGGGCAGTTGTAGCAGTTCTCACTGATATTTTCATCTAAGCTGTAGCTCATACACGGATAAAAGATGAAATCCACATCCTTGTTTAAAAGATCGTAGATGTGGCCGTGCACGCTTTTAGCCGGGTAGCAGACGGTATCGCTCGGGATGCTCTGGCTTGCCAAAAACAGCGTCTCTTTTCGCGGCTTTTGCGACAGCACGAGGCTCATGCCTAAATTTTCAAAAAACGCACTCCAAAACGGGATCATCTCAAACATATTCAAAACAAACGGAATTCCGACTCGCGGTGCGTCTTGCTTCGGCGGCTTGCGATATTTTCGCAAAAGTTCGTTTTTAAACTCAAATAAATTCGTAATGTCGTGGCGGATCTCTTTGCCCGCGCCGCGCTCGCATTTATTGCCCGAGACAAATTTAGTATCGCCGAAGTAGCTGATCGTAAGCGGGCATTTGTTCGTACAGAGCTTGCAGACGCTAAATTCACTGCGATGAGTGAAATTTTCAAGCTCTGCACGACTGATCATATCGGTACGCTCGTTCGCGTTATTTTTGGCAAAAAGCGCCGCGCCGTATGCACCCATAAGCTCGCTGATATCTAGACGGATCACGTCCTTGCCGAGCTCTTTTTCGAAGGCGCGCAGCACGGCGTTGTTTAAAAATGTCCCGCCCTGCACTACGATATTTTGCCCAAGATCATCGGCGTTTCGCACGCGAATAACCTTGTAAATCGCATTTTTTATGACGCTGATGGCAAGGCCCGCGCTGATATCCTCGATCGTAGCGCCGTCTTTTTGAGCTTGCTTAACCGAAGAGTTCATAAAGACCGTGCAGCGGCTACCGAGCTTGGCGGGATGGGTTGCAAAAAGGGCTAGGTTTGCAAAATCTTTAATGTCGTAACCCAAAGAATTTGAAAAGGTCTGCAAAAACGAGCCGCAGCCCGAGCTGCACGCCTCGTTTAACACAATAGAATCAATATTGCCGTCTTTAATGGAGAAGCACTTGATGTCCTGACCGCCAATGTCTATGATGAAATCGACCTTCGGATTGAAGTGGCGCGCGGCGCTGTAATGCGCGATCGTCTCGACAATACCGTAATCGAAGCGAAAGGCGGTTTTAATGAGATCTTCGCCGTAGCCGGTAACGCCGCTGCCCTTGATCTTGATGCGACCCTCGCAAAGACCGTATAGCTCCTTAAGACGCGGCAGTAGAATATCGACCGGATCGCCTTTATTGGAGGAGTAAAATTTATACAGCAGCTCGTAGTTTGCACCCATAAGCACGACTTTGATCGTAGTGCTACCGCAATCCACGCCCAAATACGCGTCTCCGCTGTAGGTGTGGATATCCACCTTAGGCACGCTTGCGCGGGCGTGGCGAGCGGTGAACTCGTTAAATTCCGCTCTGTCTTTGAAAAGCGGCGGCTCGGCTTCCAGCGCGGTCCTGTCGGGCTCCTTTTTTAAAAGCGCAATCGTCTCTTCCAAATTTAACGTCTCGCCCGTATCTTTTGCGTACAGCGCGCTGCCGTAAGCCACGAAGTAAGGCGCGATGTCGGGAAAGGTCGCAGTTTCGTCGGTGAGCTTTAGCACCTCTTTAAAGCGCGCCTGAAGGCCTTTTAGGAAAAACAACGGACCGCCCAGAAACAGGATATTGCCCTTAACTTCGCGACCCTGCGCGAGTCCAGAAATCGTCTGCTCGACGACCGCAGCGTAGATACTAGCGCAAATATCCTCTTTTCTAACGCCCTGATTTAGTAGCGGCTGAATGTCGCTTTTGGCAAACACGCCACAGCGTGAGGCGATCGGGTAAATTTTATTCGCCGCAAAGCTTAGACGATCGAGCTCCGTGATATCCAGATGCAAAAGGTTGGTCATCTGATCGATAAATGCACCGGTGCCGCCCGCACACGAACCGTTCATCCGCTCCTCAAGTCCGCCCGTGAGAAATAAAATTTTAGCATCCTCGCCGCCCAGCTCGATTACGACATCGGTCTTCGGAAACATCCGTTTGACGCCGAGCGAGGTAGCGAAAACCTCTTGGACGAACGGAATTTTGCAATTTTTGGCGATACCCATGCCCGCCGAACCTGCTATGGCGACGCTGAATTGCTCGCCTGCATAGGTTTTTTGGATTTGCAAAATTTTATCCAGCACCAGCTCTTTGGGCTTTGCCAAATGCCGCTCGTAGCTCTTGCTTAAAATTTCATATTTTTCGTTTAAAACTACCGTTTTAACAGTGGTTGATCCTACGTCAATGCCTAAAAAAATCACATCTCGCTCTTTACTGAATAAATTTTACTCGGCCAAATTCTCAAATTTAGCGCGAGCTTTCTAAATTAAAATTTGCATTTTATAGTAATATTTTTAAACGCAAATAAAATCAGGATATATTTTATCTTTTTCTATAGAAAAAGACGATTTTTAGGCAGTTTAAAATTAAAAATTTTAATGGAAAAGTTGTAAAATTTTAGATTTAATGCGAGTAGATTTTGCGCGAAATTTTTTAAAATCTCGCGCATTATAAAAAGAGCTTCCTTTTGAATTAAGAAGCGTAAATTTAAAGGATTATTTTCGAAGCTCTTTGATTTTAGCCGCTTTACCGCGTCTGTTGCGTAGGTAAAATAGCTTCGCGCGGCGAACGCGTCCTTTTCTTAAAACCTCGATACTTTCGATACTCTCGCTGTAGATCGGGAAAATTCTCTCCACGCCGACGCTATTTGCGCCAATCTTGCGGATGATAAAAGTCTCGCTGACGCCGTTTCCGCGACGCGCAATGCAGGTGCCTTCAAAATTTTGAATTCTGCTCTTATCGCCCTCTTTAATCCTGATGGCTACCTTTAAGGTGTCGCCGGCACGGAAATCAGGCACACTTTTGCTTGTGATCTGAGCGTCCTCAAACGCTTGGATATACTTGTTTTTCATAAATTTCCTTTATTTCTGGCGATCTTTCGGTACATATCCGGGCGGAAGAACCTCGTTTTGCATAGCGCCATTTGATTTTTTAAGCTGCGCATTTTAGCGTGATTACCCTTTAAAAACTCTGAAACTATAGGTAAATTTTCAAAAACATCAGGCTTTGCGAACGCAGGCGCCTCTAAAATTCCACCTTCAAAGCTTTCTTCGACGAGCGAGCTTTCGTTGCCCAAAACGCCTTTTATGTTGCGACTTATCGCATCACACATACAAAGTGCGCCGAGCTCGCCGCCAGTAAGAACGAAATCGCCGATGCAAAAAATTTCATTTACATATCTTTCGACTATGCGCTCATCGATCCCCTCATAGCGCCCGCAGATAAAGCATAAGCTCTCTTCGCCGCTTAGACGCTTGGCGTCGTTTTGATTAAATTTCTTACCGGCAGGCGAGAGGTAGATAAACTTGGCGTTTTTAAATTTAGCTCTTACGTGTTCGATCGTTCCGGCAAGCGGCTCCGTGCCGATCAAAAGCCCCGCACCGCCGCCGATCATATAATCATCTACCTTTTTATACCGATTTGCTGTGAAATTTCTCGAGTTAAAAAAATGCGTCGAGATTATTTTCTTATCGACCGCGCGCTTTAAAATCGAGTCCTCAAAATACGGCGCGATGAGATTTTCAAATAGCGAGATGAAGATAAAATTCATGAGTTTTCCAAAATCGCGCGCGCATTTTGCGTAAAAATTTTACGCTCGCTAAGCGAAATTTCTTTCACATAGGCATCCACGTAGGGGATGAAAAATTCTTTCGGCAAAGCCTGCGAGATTAAGCTTTCATCCGTTTCTACCTCGAAAAGATATCCATTTCCGATCTGCGATATGTCCTTTACGCGCCCCAAAACTGCACCGTCTTCATAAATTTCAAGCCCGATGATATCGAAGTAAAAGAACTCGCCCTTTTGCAATTTGCAAAATTTCCGCGTGTCCTCTTTGCTTCGGTAAAGGATTTGGTTGGTTAAATTTGCCGCCGCTTCTACGCTTTCGTAATTTTTAAAAATAGCACTAGAATTTGCGCCGCTAAAGGATAGAATTTCTAGAATTTCGCCGTTTCGCAGATAAAATTTGACGCCTTTTTTAAACTGAGAGGGAAAGTCGCTGCGATCGAAAATTCTAACCGCGCCCTTTAGGCCGATAGTCCGACCGAGCTTCGCGACCTCTAAAAGATCATCAGGCATCTTTGGCTTTGACGGTAATTTTATAATTGATCGGATCTTTTGCTTTATAGCCGATGATGACGGTCTTTATGGCGTTTATCATTTTGCCGTCCTTGCCGATGAGTTTGCCGGTGTCAGCCTTGTCGGCATAGACGATGATCTCGGTAAAGTTTTCACCGACCCGCTTTTGCGTAGAAACGAACTGCGGATAGTCGGCGATCAACTTTGCGTATTCTTTTATAAAATTTTCTACCATTTTATTTGCTTGTGATTTGAGCGACCCTATCGCTTAACTTCGCGCCTACGCTCTTCCAGTATGCCAAACGCTCCGCGTCGAATTTGATATTATCGCTATCTTTTAGCGGGTTATAAAAGCCGATCGTCTCGATAAAGCCGCCGTCGCGTCTTTTCCTGCTATCCGTTACCACGATGCGGTAAAAAGGCTGCTTCTTTCTTCCGATTCTTGTAAGCCTAACAACTGTTGCCATTTTTTCTCCTTAAATTTTTGTAAGTTTTAGAACTTGCAGATGGCTAAAACTTAAACATCTGCAAACTCTACCGAGAGGCTATCTCGGTAAATTTTGCCTTTGAGCGATCGAGGCAAGCCCCTGCATGCCGCCCTTGCTTGAAAATTTCTTCGCAAGCTTTGAAGCGCCCGCAAACTGCTTTAAGAAGCGATTCACCTCCACCTGCGAAAGCCCTGCGCCAGCAGCAAGTCTGCGTTTGCGCGAATTATTTAGCAGATCCGGATTTTCGCGCTCTTTCGGCGTCATAGAGCTGATCATCGCTTTGATATGAAGTATCTCTTTTGAGTTTTCCAAATCGATATCTTTTATCTTATTCGCCATGCCGGAAAGCCCCGGGATCATGCCGATTAAATTTTTCATATTGCCGAGCTTTTTCACGCTTTCGATCTGATTTACGAAATCGTTGAAATTAAATTCGCCCTTTTTGATCTTTTTGTTCAGAGCCTTAGCTTCTCTTTCATCGAAAACGGCGCTTGTTTTCTCGGCTAACGTCGCTAAATCGCCCTCGCCCATAATGCGGCCGGTGATTCTATCTGGTATAAAGCCCTCCAGATCGGCAACCTTTTCGCCGGTTCCGATAAAGCGAAGTGGGATGCCCAGTTGCTGCGCGATACCAAGAGCTACGCCGCCTTTGGTATCGGCATCAAATTTGCTTAAGATCACGCCCGTAAGGCCTAAAATTTCATCAAATTTAGCGGCAGTTTTAATACCGTCTTGACCGCTCATAGCGTCCGCTACGTAAAAAATTTCATGCGGATTTAGAGTTTTTTTCATCTCTGCAAGCTGTGCCATCAGAGCCTCATCGATCGCAAGACGCCCCGCCGTATCTACGAGCAATACGTCATAAAGCCCGCTTTTAGCCTTGCTTAGCGCTTTTTCGGCAACCTTTAGCGGATCGCTCTCGCCCTCGATGAAAAATAGCTCGATCTCGTTTGCTTCGCAAAGCTGGCGGAGCTGTTCGACCGCGGCTAGACGCTGCAAGTCGCATGCTGCGACCAAGACCTTTTTTTTACGAAGTTTCAGATAGTTTGCAAGTTTTATCGTGCTTGTGGATTTTCCGCTTCCTTGAAGTCCCGTCATCAAAGCTACCGTAGGAGGCGTGCTAGCGAACACAAATCCCTGGCTGCTGCCTCTAGGCGCCGTTAAAATTTTAGTCAAATTTGTCTTAATGGACTGCAAAAATGGCTTCTGCCCTATCGTGCCGATACGAAGATCGGCTTCGACAAGCGCCAAAAAATCCTTTACGACTTTGTGATGCACGTCGGCCTTTAAAAGCGCCTTTTTTAGCGTCTCCAAGGCGTTTTTTAAAGCTTTTTCGTCATCGATTGTTTTTAATTTATTGACCGCGTTTTTAAACGACTCGCTTATGATCTCAAACACTTTGATCCCTTATAAAATTTTTAAACTTGCGATGTTACCTAAAATTAACTTAAAAGCCATTGAATATCAGAGATCCTTAGGAATTTCAAAGCCGAATTCGTTGAAGCTTTTATCAAGCGGAGCTTTAAATTTAAGCCCTAAAATTTCGGTCTCGTATGAGTGCAGAAACATCCGCTTCGCGCGACTTTTGGCGTATTTTTCATCGCCTATTACGCCGAATCCCGCATTTGCCAGATGCACGCGGATCTGATGCGTCCTGCCCGTCTCGATCCGCACCTTCACGAGTGATTTTTTGCCGCTTATCATCAGCGGATAAACCTCACTAAATGCGCTCTTGCCGTTTGGCGAAATTTTAGAAAACGCGCCGCTTCTGGTTTTTATCGTCAAAATCGGCTCGTCAAATTTCATCTCTTCGCTCACGATCCCCTTCACGATCGCGATATAGCTTTTTTTCACGCGTAAATTTTTAAACTCCGCAATCGCCGCCTCACGAAATTCCTCGTTTTTATACAGCAGTACGACGCCACTAGTTTCCTTATCCAGGCGGTTTAGAAGCCCGAATTTATAGATTTTTTCTAAATTTTCGCTGCTCATAAAGGGCGGCTTATTGACCGCCAAAACGTTCTCATCCTCGTAAATGATCGCGGGTTTTGCGGGCTTCATCACGCTAAATTTAGTATTTTCGCCGAGCATCTCGCGCGCTAGAGCGATCTTTGCGCCGCGAGCGCTTACAAGTCCCGCATCGATGAGAGCCTTGGCTTCGTTGTGCGAGATGTTTTCCTGCGCCGCCAGCAGCTTATAGGCTTTTTCTTGCATTAAATTCTTTCCTTGATTAAATTTTCTATCTCTTGCAAATCGCAAATTTTATCTATCCGCGTGCCCTTTAGCGGCTCTTTTAAAGCGTTCGAAATTTCGTTCGCGTCGCACAGAGCGATGTTTTGTACGAGCGCGTACAGCGCCTTTTGATTATGAAAAAATCGCCCGCTGATGATCGGCACGCCGAAGCTCGCCGCCTCGATCGGGCTATGTCCGCCGATATTGCGCAAAAAGCTGCCACCCAAGATCACGACGTTTGAAATTTTATAAAAGTTCGCTAGCTCGCCGAAGGCATCAAGCAAAATAAAATCGCTCTCAAGCCCAGCGCCCTCGCTAAATCGTTCAAAGCTAAGCCCGTGCTCATCCGCCCAAGTCTTGCAAATTTCACATACCTTTTCGAAGCGCTCAGGATGTCTCGGCGCCAGGATGATTTTTAGCTTTTGCGGCGCGGCGATCGCAGGCGCTGCATTCGGTACGGCAGAATTTAAAGACGAGCCGTTTAAAGGCACTGTATTCGGCACGGCGGATGAAGCGTCGCTTGAAGTCGCCGCATCCAAAGAAGTTGCGTTTAAATTTAGCGCTTCGGTCGAGCCCAGCTCGTCGCGAAGCTTAGCCCCAGGCAAGCTTCTATCGCCGCGGATACTCGCTGCGCGCTGGTATTTTTCGGGCGCACTTTGCGAGCCGCGAAATTTTATAAAATCGTTTAAATTTGATAAAACAAGCTCTTCCTCGCCCTCGTGAGTGTTTGAGATCGTAAGCACGAAGCTATTTGCGGACGCGGCGGAATAGTCCTTCGTCGCAACGGCGATATTCGCGCTTTTCACGTTGCCCGCGACCTTTATATTTTTTGCGCCGAGCTCCCTCAGCCGCGCCGCATCAAGCTCGCTTTGCGCAAGCACCAGATCGATATTTTCAAACACTTTTCGATAATAAAACTTAAAGCGCAGATAGCTCGCGTACGAGCGGTCGCTAATGCGCGCGTTTAGCAGGATCACGTAGCTTCCGCGCGATTTAGCGGAACGGATCAAATTTAGCCACAGCTCCGCTTCAAAGATCACCAGCACGCGGCTGCCCGTAAGCCAAAACGGAAGCCAGTTTTCAAACGGCAGGTAGCGAGAGTTCGGCGTGAACGCGCGCGCCGCATCAAAGCCCGTCTGTGTGGTCGTGCTAAGCGCGACGCTCTCAAATTTAGAAATTAGCGGCGCAAGAGCGTTTACTTCGCCCAGGCTGCAAGCGTGAAAATGCACCGCAGCGGGGCTAAATTTAGGGTTTTTGTATAGAAAAAATCGCGCCTTCAGGCTCGTGCGGTATTTTTTTTTAAAGCTTAGGATAAAAATAAAAGGCGCAGCTGCAAGCCACGCCAAAAACGCCAAGGCGGTGTAGATCACTCGGCTTCTTTATATAAAATTCTGCCGCAATACGGGCAGGTTACGATGTCGTCGCTTTTGATGACCGCAGAATAGGTCTTGTCGCTTATGCGCATAAAGCAGCCGTAGCAGGCCTGTTTGCGCACAGGCGAGACCGCCGTATTGCCCGCCCACTTGCGGATCTTTTCGTAGAATGAGACGGTTTTTGGATTCATCGCCTGCATTAGTTTATCGCGCTTGGCGTAGATCGCGCCGCGAGCGACCTCGACCTCGCCCATCTCGGCGCTTACCTGCTCTTGCAAGCTTTTTAACTCGGCCCCAAGCGCCTCTTGCTTCTCGCTCTGCTCTTTTACGAGCGCCTCTTTTGCGGCTACGATTTTTTCTAGCCTTTCGATCTCCTCGTTTGTGGCTTCGAGCTGCTCTTTTGCGATGTCCTCTTCGACGCTAAGGGCCTTGATCTCCTTTTCGGTTTTTGCCGCGCCGCTTTTTTTGCCCGTGCTTTTTAGCTTGGACGAAAAGGCGCTAAGCTGCGCGTTTGCTTGTAAAATTTGAGATTTTAGCTCGGCGATCTCCTCATTTAGAGTTTCGATCTGTTCCTTCGCGCCTGAAATTTCGCCGCTTTTTTTGCCCAGCTTCTCCTGCGCGGCCTCGATTTTAGGCTTAAATCCGTCCAGCTGCTTATCGAATTCGCAAAGCTCTACCAATTGACTTAAATATTTGTTCATCTTCTTCCTTTAATAATACGTAAATGGATTTTTCTGCTCGCTTATTATAACTTCAATTTCGCTTTTTTGCAAGAAAGGTGCGAGCGCGCGCCCAAAATAGCGCTCACTTTCAAAATGATTTATATCGATCAAACTCACGCCGTTTTCTAAATTTTGAAGCGCCGCGTGATATTTTATATCGCCCGTGATGAAGCAATCCACGCCCAAGCTTTGATTTAGTTCGCTTCCGCTACCGGTGCAAAGCGCGATATTTCGGATGAAATTTTTCGTCTTTACCGCGCGCAGATGCTCGATGTCAAGCTTGCGCTTTATATCCGCACACAGAGCCTCAAAGCTCAAATCCGCGCGCATGAAAACCAAAAATTCCCGCTCATCCGTAATTTCAAATTTTAAAATTTCGCGCGCTACGAACCCGTTTAAAACGTGCTTGTCAAAGTTCGTATGCATCGCGATGAGAGAGATGTTTTTGCGGATCATCTCATAGATCAAATTTGCAGGATAGAGCCGCGGATCAAGCGATTTTAGCGGGCTGAAAATCAGCGGGTGGTGCACCACCAAAAGCGAACCCGCCTCCGCCTCGCGCACCAGTTCGCTAGTAACGTCGAGGCTTAGATAGATTTTTGAAATTTCATCATTCAAGCTTCCGAGCAAAAGCCCGCTATTATCCCACGCCTCCGCGTCGCAAAATGGCGCGGCGGCGTTTAAAATTTCATAAATTTCGCCCGTTTTCATAAATTTTACTTTGCGCTTTTATCTGTTTTATTTGCGGAATTTTGCTTGCCGTGGGCGTTTTTTAAATTTGCCCCTGCCGAGTTTGCGGGCGCCGAGACACCCTCTTTAACGCCGCACTTCTCGCTCTTTTTACCCTCATTTGCCGCGCCGCCGTCTTTGCCGCCTTTTTTATCGCTGCACGCCGCAACGTCCAGCTCCGCGACGTATTTTTGCGGATCTGCGTAGCAAAGCGCGCAGTTTTTGGCAAGATCGCGGATCTTTAAAATATAATCCTGCCTCTGCGTGACCGAGATCGCTCCGCGCGCGTCAAGGACATTGAACGTGTGCGCCGCGAGCATGCAGTAATCATACGCGGGAAGCGCCAGGCCGTGCTTTAGGATGCTTTTGCACTCGCCGAAGCAGTTTTCAAACTGATTAAAAAGCATCGCGGTGTCCGCAAGCTCGAAGTTGTATTTACTGAACTCAAACTCGCCCCTTTTATGCACGTCGCCATAGGTTACTAGCCCCGACTTGTCGTCCCAGACGATGTCGTAAACGTCGTCTTTGTTTTGCAGATACATCGCCAAGCGCTCAAGTCCATAGGTGATCTCGCCGCTAATTAGCTCGCACGTGATGCCACCTACCTGCTGAAAATATGTAAACTGCGTCACCTCCATGCCGTCCAGCCAAACCTCCCAGCCAAGCCCCCAGGCCCCTAGCGTCGGGCTCTCCCAGTTGTCTTCTACAAAGCGGATATCGTGGCTTTTAAGATCTAACCCCAGCTTCTCTAAGCTTTTTAGATAGAGTTCTTGGATGTTGTCCGGGCTCGGTTTTAAGATCACCTGAAACTGATAATACGCGCCCAAGCGGTTTGGGTTTTCGCCGTAGCGCCCATCTGTGGGGCGACGCGAGGGTGCTACGTATGCTGCGCGCCAAGGTTTGCTTCCTAGGCTGCGCAAAAAGGTGGCCTGATGATAGGTGCCTGCGCCCGCGGGCATATCGTAGGGCTGAACGAGTAAGCAGCCCTGCTCGTGCCAGTAGTTTTGAAGCGTCAAAATAATCTGTGAAAACGTCATTTTTATCCTTTTATCGATATGTAAATTTAAATTTTATCTTCCAAAGAGCTTTTCAAAGTCCGTTTTAAAGGCTCTTTGAAGCTTCGAACTTTCAAAAAATTTCTAAATTCCGGTCCAGTATTCGCCAGCTCTCGTAGGCTCGTTCGCAAAATCAAAAACCGCGTAATCACCCACTTCAATACGTAATTTATCGCAGGTTTCATCGCGCTCATTTTTGCGGCACTGCTTCGCGGATTTGCAAGCTTCGTCGTGGCTTTCTTTATGGTGCTGTTCCTTCGAGCAAGTGCCTATTAGCATGGAGTATTCGCCCTGTGCGCCGTTTTCATAGTCGTAAATACGGCGTAAATTTCATTTTTCGTGGCGCTGCTTCTGCTAGCATTAAATTTAAAAACTCGCCCCACAAATTTGCGATCACCCCTCGCCCTCTCATCTCATCTGCGTTATTCGTGCAAGCCTTTAAGCCGCAAATTTCAAAGCTCTCGCGCAATTTTAAAATTTTCATAGATTAATCTTCAAGCAGCACTTCGATCTGCTCGGAGTCCTTTTTCAGCGCCTCCGCTTTTGCCGCGCGATCCGCCTTTAGCTTCGAGCTTAACACCTCGTCGTTTAGAGCTAAAATTTGCACCGCCAGATACGCCGCGTTTTTCGCTCCCGCCTTTCCGATCGCAAGCGTCGCGACGGGGATGCCCGCAGGCATCTGCACGGTCGAATACAGCGCATCTACGCCGCTAAGCGCGCTGCCGCCGAGCGGGACGCCGAGCACCGGCTTGGTCGTATTCGCAGCGACCGCGCCCGCAAGATGCGCCGCCATGCCCGCCGCGCAGATGAAAACCTGTGCGCCCTTTTTCTCGGCATCCGCGACGTATTTTGCCGTGCGGGCGGGGCTTCGGTGCGCGGAGGAGACGATCATCTCGTACGCTACGCCGAATTCGTTTAAAATTTTGGCCGCCTCGTAAACGACCTCGTAATCGCTCTTTGAGCCCATTATTATAGAAACAAATTTCATTCTATCTCCTTTCTTAAAAAGCAAAACTCCGCGAGCTTCGCGGGCAGCTTAATCTCATTTAGATTGCCGCTGTGAATCTCGCTAAATTCCTTACCGCTGCGGCTTTGCAGCCTCTTAAATTTTAAATATGGCTTGCCGCTAAGCTCAAAAATTTCGCCGATTTCATTATCGCAAGCGCAAATTTTAAAGCCGCGCGGAGCAAAAATTTCATACGAAACGCCGGGTAAAATTTTATCCTTTACGCTTATAAACTCGCCATCCTGCGAGATCGCGCAGACCTGATGCGTGCCAAGCTCGATGCTGCGGTCTAAATTTTGCGTATCCTCGCGCTCGTACGGGCGCTTTATCAAATATCCGTCGCTAAAGCCGCGGTTTTTAAGCGTCGCAATCTCGCGCTCGTAAACGCCGGCCTCAAATTTATCGCCCGCGGCATCGTCGATCGCCTCGCGGTAGGCATTCGTGGCGCACGCGACGTAGTATTCGCTCTTGGTGCGCCCTTCGATTTTGAAGCTGTCGATCGCGCCCGTTTGCATGATCTTTTGCACGTGCGAAATGAGGCTAAGATCCTTCGCGTTCATTACGAAAGTGCCCTCCCCTTCGCGCTCTTGCAAGCGAAAAAGCGCGCTGGTTTCGGGATTTTTCGCGTAAAGCTCGTAGTTAAATCTGCAGTCGTTCGCGCAGCTTCCGCGGTTGCTAAAGCGCCCGCTTTGCACCGCGCTAACAAGACAGCGCCCGCTGTATGCAAAACACATCGAGCCGTGCACGAAAATTTCAATCTCGAGGTTCGGAATTTTTTCTTTGATCTCTACGGCGTCTTTGAGCGTCATCTCTCGCGCCGCGACGATGCGGACGGCGCCTAGATCCGCCCAAACCTGCGCGTCGAGATAATTTAGCACGTTAGCTTGAGTAGAGACGTGAATCGGAATTTCGGGAGCGACGGCTCGCGCGAGGCTCGCAACGCCCAAAGTGGCGATTAAAATTCCATCCACGCGCAGATCGCGAAGAAATTCCAAATGCCTTTCGATGTTTCCTAACTGGCCGTTGGTCGCAAAGCCGTTTACGGTCGCGTAGAGCTTCTTGCCGCGCTCG
>CAUSEA010000036.1:0-17901 GCA_963530525.1 uncultured Campylobacter sp. | reverse complement strand
GCGATGCTAGCATCTGGATCTGTTCGTTTGAGGAATTTAAGGGGCTTTGCGCCGTCTTGCGCGAACACGTCGTGGCGCTTGCGTTTGCCAAAAGATCGGGGCAAAATCAAGATAGCAAAACGGCGATGCTCTACGACTATCTAACCTCGCCCGAGTTTGCAAACCAGATAAAGACGATCGTATCGGCATTCGTCGGCATGCAAGAGAGCCTAAATAAGGAGCGCAACGCGATGGAGCGCATCTGGAAACAGCGTGAAAAGCAGATCGCGCGTGCGCGAGATGGCGCGATCGCGATGCACGCAAGCATCAGAAGTATCGCCGGAAACGGCGTAGCGCAGCTAGAGGATGTCGATGAAATTTTAAGCCTCGAGGCGATTGCAGCGGAGGGCGAAGCGGCCGCGCTTCAAGACCAAGACGGCGACGAGACGCCATAGCGGCATGCGGACAGATCGCCGTTCTAGCGAGAGCGCGAGATGATCTTGCGGCACGAGACTGAAATTTCGTAAGCAACGCGATATTTGTCCACGGACAAGCGGTGCTATAATTTCAAGAAGTAATTGCCGTATGCTTTTGAGTTTGCGAGGTTAGGATTTTGCTTGCGAATTTTATCCCGGCAGAAATATGCCGCACTGTGTAGCGTGTAAAATTTTAAATTCATAATTAAGGAAGCGCTTCATGTTGCGAAAATTTGATTTGGAATTTCTATCTTGTATCCCAATTAGGAAGATTTTACACTAAAAGCTATAGCAAAATTTTAAGAATTCGCTTCGCCGTACCGTAAAAATTTTAAAATTTTGATCTGTAAATTTCATAAAAATTTATGAAATTTTTTAAATTTCTGCGCCGGAATTTTAGAATTTCTAATATTTTTTAAAATAAATTTAAATTTTTTAAATACCCTTGCCGCAGTTATTTGCATACTAAAATTTTATCGATGAAAAGCGTTTGTTGCCAATCGTTAAACCCCATCCCTTATCATTCCGTAGTTGTTTTGCGCATGAAAAATTTTGCGCGTACAAGACTCGTTTCGTGCGGCATAGCGTGCAGGTCGCATCAAATACGCCGCAAAAGCAATGGTAGGCTATGCAACGTCTGTAACAGGCGGTTTGCTTGATTTGCATAATTTATAAAGAGGTAAAATATGCGTATCTTAGGTAACATTATTTGGTTTTTTGTGGGCGGTTGGATCTTGGCTATCTTAACTTATTTGTCGGGTTTAGTCCTTAACCATTTTAGTCGGACCGCTCCCGCGGGATTGAGTCTTATGGAATACAGTCAATTTCTATTTTTACCCTTTACGCACGATATGGCGCGCAAAAATAAAAGCTCTCTTGTCGCCGCCGCAGTGCCGCTACAAAACTACGAATACGACGTAATGCCCCAAAAAGTATCTGTAGCGACGATAATAGCTACAGTTTGTATCGTAGCGATTGCCTTGCCTGCAGTAGCGACTGCGCTACCTGGGGTAGCTACTAGAGATGATGCGGAGATTTCTAAGTTGGCGACAAATTTAATGACCGTTGAAAGCGATATAAGTTCTTACTATACAGCTACTGGTAAATTTGATAATTTTTCAGCTATGACTAACGTTCCATTAGAGCCTAACGGAGCAAATTCGGCGTATCTAATGGGCGCGAATATCCACAAATGCTTCATAATCAGCTTAGATGCTAAAAAGAAAACCATCATCATAGAAAAAGGTCCCGATGCCGAAAATAATATCTGCCGGGGAGCGTATGGATTACCGGGCGTCCCTAAAATGCTATCGGAGCCTATTCAAGTAAAAAGCTATTAATTTACGCGATTTGCGAGCGGATTAGATTATCGCGGCGGATTTAAGAGCTGGAATTTATATAAATTTTGTCTTAAATTTACGCCGCCTTGTGCGCACGAAAGTGATCTGATCGGAAATCAGATAAAGTTGCGCGCTTTGGTGTGAAATTTAGCCACGATTTAAGTGGGCCTAAGTTTCATAAAATTACGCGGTTAGAATTTTAACGCCGTTTTAAGATTATTTTTGTAAAATCACATTTCTTTTCACCGCTGGCGGGCTCATAGCTCAGTTGGTTAGAGCATCCGGCTCATAACCGGATGGTCCTAGGTTCAAGTCCTAGTGAGCCCACCACCACAAAATTTCGGCTTTTCACCATATCAAAATCCGCAAAATTTCATAAAATTTTATGCGCCTTTTTCTCTGAAATTACTATAAAATTCCGTTTTATAACTTAAAAAGACAAAGCCTGCCGCAGAATTCCCGCTTTAAAATGCGGCAAGCTCGCGATTGAATTTTCAAATTTAACTTTCATTTGGTGACTGATTAAATTTTATTTTATGGCAAGTTGCGGTAGAATTCCCTTAAAATTCTTAGTGCGGGGAGATGTCCATGTCAGAAAATCAAACGAAAAAAGGCGGAATCTTAGCTTTTTATTTTAACTCAAGTTTGCTTTGGCGCATCATTATCGCTTTAGTGTTGGGCTCTGCGATCGGTATGTTGCTACCTAAAAATATGCCGGTAGGCGATACCACGTGGGTGGCGATTTTAACGCCTTTGGGAGATCTTTTCGTGCGGCTTTTAAAGATGATCATGGTGCCGATCATCATCTGTTCGCTCATCGTGGGCACGAGCAGCATCTCGCCCGCGCACCTGGGTAAAGTAGGCGTTAAGGCGATCATATTTTACGCTATAACGACGCTTTTTGCGATCGTCATCGGCCTAGCGTGTGCGTTCATATTTTCTCCAGGTAGCGGGCTTGATCTAAGCGATGCGTCCAAGGCCGTCGAAAAGGCAGCAAACGCGCCTAGTATGAGTAAAATTTTGCTTAATATAATTCCTACGAATCCTTTTGATTCCATAGCCAAAGGCGAAATTTTGCCGATTATCGCATTTTGCTTATTTTTTGGCGTAGGGCTTGCGTTTTGCCGCGATAGTAGCGACGCGCGTATCAAAAGCTCCGCCGATACGGTTTATAATTTTTTCGACGGAATGAGCGAGATTATGTTTAAGGTCGTGCACTGGGTGATGCAATACGCACCAATCGGTGTTTTTGCGCTAATGTTTGTAGTGTTTAATAAAAGCGGTATCGAGGCTTTTAGCTCGCTACTAAACGTCACGATTACCCTATACGTGGGACTTGCGATCCAAGTATTTGCGGTTTATTGCGTTATTTGTATGCTTATCGGAGTTAGCCCGATTAAATTTCTTAAAAAAGTGCGCCCGCCGATGCTTACGGCTTTTGTTACTCGCAGCTCCAACGGCACGCTTCCTATTACGATGCAGACCGCCGAAGATATGGGAATTCCAAAGGCGATCTACGGCTTTGTTTTGCCCGTGGGCGCTACGGTGAATATGAACGGCACGACCGTGTATTTGGGCGTGTGCACGCTCTTTATCGCTAATGCTTGCGGTATTGATCTAAACAGCAGCCACTACCTCACGATCATTATCACTTCGATGCTTGCGGCGATCGGAACTGCTGGAGTTCCGGGAGCCGGTGCGCTGATGCTGCTTTTAGTGCTCGAATCTATCGGCGTCAAAGTAAGCGGTAACGTAGCGATCGCTTACGGAATGATTTTGGGCATTGACGCGATTTTGGATATGGGGCGAACCTCGATGAACGTAACGGGCGATGTCGTGGCGTCGATCTACGTTGCAAAGAGCGAAAACGAAATGGATATGAGTAAGTGGGAAAATTAGCCCAAGTAAAATTTAGAAAGGACGAGCTATGAAAAGAGTTGGAATTATCGGTGGAATGGGACCTTTAGCGAGTGCGGATCTGTATATGAAGATCATAGAAGAGACTGCGGCGAGCAGCGATCAAGAAAATATTCCGCTTGTAATCGATAGCTATCCGCAGATCGAAGATCGCACGGCGTTTATCTTAGGCAAAGGTGAAAATCCGCTTCCGCGCCTAAGCGAGAGCGCTGTTAGGCTCAAAAATGCAGGCTGCAAGGCGTTTGCGATGGCGTGTAACACGGCGCATTTTTTTGCAGACGATGTAGAAGCTGCGGCGGAAATCCCGCTAATTCATATCGCCGAGGTCACCGTAAAAGCGATCCGCAAAAATTATCCAAACGCCCATAAAATCGCTGTACTAGCCACTATTGGTACAAAAAAAGCTAAAATTTACGACGATCCGCTTAAAGAAGCAGGGCTAATCAGCGTGGAGCTTGGCGAAGAAAATCAAGCGGTTTTGATGGATTGCATCTACAAAGGCGTTAAGGCGGGCAAGACTGCCGAATACGTGGGGGCTTTTGAGAATTTGCTAGGCAAAATCGATGCTGATATTTATGTCGTTGCCTGCACTGAGCTGCCGCTATTTTTGCCGTTAATCAAAAGCGATAAAATTTTCGTCGATCCTACTAGAGAGCTTGCCAAAGCGATCGTGGAATTCTCAAGATCGTAGAGCCGCAAGGCTTTGCAAGCGGAATTCTAAACCGCAAAATTTTACGATAATTTAAGTCGTGAAATTTTGCGGAACTATGTTAGACCAAACTTCCATCAAGGCGGAATTTTATGATAGTGGAATTTCATCACAGCATTTTAAGCTTAAAATTTTGTCAAAATTTGATCCGCAAAACCCAGAATGTAAAACCTCCGAAATAAAATTCCGTAACAAAATTTGCTCGTAAAATTTCGCACTGAAATTTAAGCTAAAATTCCATTAAATTTGACCGTTTCTAAAGCCCGAATTTACTATAATCTCCAAATCAAAAAAGGACCAAAAATGAGCGACTACACCCACCTGCACCTTCACACCGAGTATTCGCTGCTAGACGGCGCGAATAAAGTAAGCGAGCTCGCCGAGCTTTTGCAGAGCCGCGGCACCAAGGCGTGCGCGATCACCGACCACGGCAATATGTTCGGCGCAATAGACTTTTATCAGACGATGAAAAAGCACGGCATCAAGCCGATCATCGGCATCGAAACCTATCTGCACAACCACGAGGATATCGGCGATAAAAGCGACCGCCAGCGCTACCACTTGATACTGCTTGCCAAAAACGAGACTGGCTATAAAAATTTAATGTATCTTAGCTCGCGCGCGTTTTTGGACGGCTTCTACTACTACCCGAGGATCAACAAAAAAATTCTAAAAGAGCACAGCGAGGGTCTCATCTGCTCTTCGGCGTGCCTAGCGGGCGAGGTGGAATTTCATCTAAATAGAAGCGAGCGAAATTTAAAGCGAGGCGCGGGCGGCTACGAAGCGGCGAAAAAAGCGGCGCTCGAGTATAAAGAAATTTTCGGCGAGGATTTTTATCTTGAGATCATGCGCCACGGCATCGGCGAGCAGTTAAATGTCGATAAAGACCTCATCCGCCTCTCGCGCGAAATCGGCGTCAAGATCATCGCTACCAACGACGCTCACTACTCGCGCAAAGATCGCGCTAAAGCTCACGACGTCTATCAGTGCATCTCGATGGGCAAGACGATCAACGACGGTGACCGCCTAAAACACGTCGTTTCGGAATTTTACGTAAAAAGCGACGAGGAGATGAGGCGGCTTTTTGCCGACATCCCCGAAGTGATCGAAAATACCGCCGAGATCGTGCAAAAGTGCAATCTCAAATTTGCCTTCGACGAGAAGGACTATGCGCCGACGCCGCCGAATTTTAAATTTACGATCGAATACGCCGATAGGCTCGGGCTTTCGCTGCCGCAGCCCGATGAGCGATATAGCTTTGCAAACGATGATTTTTTATTCGATCATCTGTGCCGCGAGGGGCTTAAAGAGCGCCTTAAATTTATCGACCCACAGAAACACGAAATTTATCGCGAGCGCCTGGAAAAGGAGCTTGCCATCATCAAAAACATGCATTTTTCGGGCTATATGGTCATCGTGCAGGATTTCATCAACTGGGCGAAGGATCACGACATTCCGGTTGGCCCAGGTCGCGGCTCTGCGGCGGGCAGCATCTGCGCGTACGCGCTTCGCATTACCGACCTCGATCCGATCCCGTATAATCTGCTTTTCGAGCGATTTTTAAACCCGTCGCGTATCTCGATGCCCGACATCGACGTGGACTTTTGCCAGGCGCGCAGAGGCGAGGTGATCGACTACGTCATCGATCAGTACGGCAAATACAACGTCGCGCAGGTTGCGACCTTCGGTAAGCTGCTCGCGCGCGGCGTCATCCGCGACGTGGCTCGCGTCTGCGATATGCCACTTTCGCAGGCCGATAAGATGGCGAAGCTGATCCCCGACAAGCTCGGCATCACGCTTACGCAGGCTTACGACGCCGAGCCGAAGCTGAAAGAATTTATCGACGCAGATCCGATCGCACAGCAGGTTTGGGAGTTTGCGCTGGGCCTTGAAGGGCTAAATCGAAACGCAGGAATGCATGCCGCGGGAGTGGTGATCTCAAACGAGCCACTGTGGAACAAAGCACCGCTATTTAAGCAGGATAAGGGCGAGGATGCGCGCCTAGTAACGCAATACACCAAAAACTATCTCGAGGACGTCGATCTGATAAAATTTGACTTCCTTGGCCTTAAAAACCTCGATGTGATCGATAATGCCATCAAGCTCGTCAAGCGCCGCTATAATCGCGACATAGTTTGGGAGGAGATAGACTTTAACGATCCGCAAACTTACAAAACCATTCAAAGCGGCAACACGCTGGGGATTTTCCAGATCGAGGGCGCGGGCATGCAGGATCTGGCGATGAACCTGCGCCCCGACCGCTTCGAGGATATCATCGCGATGATCTCGCTCTACCGCCCGGGACCGATGGATCTAATCCCCGATTTTATCAGGATCAAACACGGCGAGCTAAAAGCAAGCTATATTTTCCCCGAGATAAGAGAAATTTTAGAGCCAACATATGGCATCATCGTCTATCAAGAGCAGGTTATGCAGATCGTGCAGAAGGTGGGCGGCTTTAGCTTGGGCGATGCCGATCTGGTGCGCCGCGCGATGGGTAAAAAGGATGAGAAGAAGCTCGCTCACATGCGAGAGCAGTATCTAAGCGGCGCCAAAGAGCTGGGCTTTGACGTAGCTAAGGCAGATGAGCTATTTGATCTGATTATGAAATTTGCCTCCTACGGCTTTAACAAATCCCATGCCGCGGCGTATTCAATGATCACCTTTCAAACGGCCTATCTTAAGACCTACTATCCGGCGGAGTTTATGGCGGCGCTGCTTACTTCGGAGGAGGGCAATACCGATAAAATTTCAAAATATATCGACGAGGCTAGCCGTCTAGGCATCGGGCTTTTGCCGCCGTCGATCAATCAAAGCTTAAGAGGCTTTAGCGTCGTGGACGACGAAAACTCCAAATCGGGCACCTCGATCATCTACGGCCTAGGAGCGATTAAGGGCGTGGGCGGCGCTGCAATCGAGAATATCTTAGAGCTTCAAAGCGAGGCTAAATTTCAAAGCATCGACGATTTTGCTGCGCGCGTGGATAATTTCCGCGTCAATAAAAAAGTCATCGAGTCGCTGATCTACGCAGGCGCGATGGATTGTCTGGGTAAGAGTCGCCTGGCGATGATTCAAAATATGGAAAATATCCTAGACGTGATGAAAAAGATCACCGAGATTAAAAAGGACGCCGCAAGCTCGCTTTTTGGAGAGGATGAGGATATGACGAGCGGCATGAGCGTAAGCTTCGTCGATACCGATAAGGAATTTCCGCAGGGCGAAATTTTGAAATTTGAGCAGCAGACCGTGGGCGTGTATCTCTCGGGGCATCCGCTGGATGATTACAAAGAGGAGATGGAGGGCATCGACTATACGCTATCCTCGGCGTTTAGCGAGATCGAGGGCGATAGCGCTGAGGTTCTTAGCGTAGGACGGATCGAGGATCTATCCACGCGCATGACAAAAACGGGCAAAAAAATGGGGATTTTAAATGTGCTTGATCTGCACGGCAGCTTCGAGCTTGCGGTGTTCGATAATGCGCTAAAGGCGATCGAAAACTTAAGCCCGCAGGAGAGGGAGCGCCCGTACGCTTTTATGATTAAAATTTCAAAAAGCGCGGTCGGCGGCGCGGCGTATCAGCTGTCGTTTCTTTCGATGATGAGCCTACGAAACGCTCGAGATGCGAGCTTTCGTCCGCGCGCGGGAGTATTTTTGAGCGAAAATCCGCTCAAAGCTTACTCTTCGCAGCTTGGAGCGATTGCACATACCAAATCGAACGAATTTGACGAACTGGTGGGCGACGAGGACGCGAGCGTTAAAATTTTGTGCGTCGGCAAGATCGAAAACGTCCACACCCGCACGACCAAATCGGGCAAGCAGATGGCAAATCTTACGGTGCTTGATCTTGCGGGCAGCTTCGAGATGAGCGCGTTCGGTGAGGTTTACGAAGCGGTCGCATCGCTAAACGACGACGCGCTGGAGCGCCCGATGGCGTTTTGGGCACGGCTTAGCAAAAACACATCCCCTTACGGCGGGAAATATCAAATTTATCTGGATGAAATTTTAACCCTAGATGTCGCGCAGAATATCGACGGCTACGCACCTAGCAAGGTGCGAGGCTTCGGTGGTAGGGAGCGCGGAGGCTTTAACGGCGGCAATTCCGGCTTCGGTGGCGAACGAAGTGGCAGCTACGGCGGAGAGAATTCTGTGGGGCGAAGGGGTGGGTTTGCTGCGGAGGATCCCGCCCTTAAGGCGCGCAAAGAGCGCGAGGCACAGCGAAAAAACGCGCAGGATTTCGAGTTTGAGCTAAGCTTAGGCGAGCTTAGTCGCGAGAAAATTTATAAAATTTACCATCTCGCATTTTGCGACACGGCGCTGAAAAACACCAAGCGGCTGATTCTGCGAATCCGCAACGGCAGCGAGGTGCTAGTTTATCCGACCGAATACATCGTGAGCGATAATTTCACTGAAAAGGTGCGCGAAATCATCGCGGCGTAAGCGCGGCTCTCTCGCCGCGCTAGGTCGGTTAAAATTTTTATTCTTGCTTGTTGCGCCGCACGCAAGAGGTATTTGAGTGCGCAGAAAGCCTAGGCTTTGACGCGGTTGCGATAAGAGGCAAGCTGTTTGTTCCAAAATTTGTCGCGTGCAAAATTTACTGTTCGACACGCAGAAATAAAAACCACACGGATCGCTCTCGATATCTAAATTTATTGCGTTTATTGCGGCGGAATTTTATGTGCTATAAATTTACAGGTACATAGACCGCTTCTGCTTTATTGCGTCGGCAAGGCTTATAGCGCGCCGTTTGAGTTGCCGCAATAACAGCTCGCCGTTCTCGGTATAGAGTATGTATTTGTCGTGCTAGCTCATCTGCGGTACGATAAATGGCGCGGACACTTTTAAATTTCTAGCTAAATTTTTGCGAAGTTTTACTTTGGTGAATCTCCACGCAGCTTTAAAATTTTAAACTTTAGCGGATTTGAAATTTTAGGCATAGTTTTACTACGTAAAATTTTATCGCGGTAAAATTTCGCCGAGCAAATTTAGTAAAGCACACAAAAACTGACTTAAGACGCGCAGAAAAAATCCGAAACAAAGCTGGCGAGCAAACGGTGCCCGAAAAAATCAGGCTAGCGCGGACTGGGCTCGAGCCGAGCCAGGCGCCGGGATGCAACCTGTCTTAAATCCAAAATTTATCAAAATTGTTAAACGGCTGTATTTGAAATTTTTCGAGCTGTATATATTGCTCGCGCTAAGCGTGTTTGTCCTGCCCGAAAATATAGGTGATAATGCTGCTTGTGCGGGCTTTGTAAGCCTTATGAAGTAGTTTTTCAAATGTCGCCATGGCAGGGATTGGCTTATACGCAGGATTTGCGGAGCTTTACTTAGCTGCGATGTGGGCGGCTAGCATCTTGATTTTGGCGCGGGCTACTTTCTACGCTTAAAGAGCAGCACCGATTAAATTTTGCACGATTTTGGGCGGCGAAATTTAGCGAGTTGAAATTCAGAAATTCTGTTGTTTCCAAGCCACGGAAATTTGAGCTCAAATTTAGAGTTCGCGAGAATTTTAAATTTTACGGCATAAAATTGTGAAGTGGAATTTTGAAATTCTATGCCGCAGGGTTTTAGAATTTAGGAATTCTACGAGCTGCAAATTTAGGCTAAATTTTAAAATTTGTAGCGATAGAATTTTAAAATTTTACGCCCCGTGGCTCGACAGCGCTTCCGTTTCTTGATAGATCAAATTTGTAAGCTGGTTTGAAATTTAATCGGTGCGGTTGCCGCCGTAAAATTCTATACGCAGCAGCAGTTTTTTAAACAACAGCGCGCCAAGACGGCGATGATCACCCACGCAAAATATGCCGCGCGGGCCGCAAGCGCTGCGTGGCGGGGCAAGCAAGCGTTAAGCGATCGTGTGGGCTAGTTTATCTCTTAAATTTAAAATTTCATCGCGTTTTAGTACGAAGCTGTTTTTGTTGGCGATGAGGTGCGCGGAGCTTTGCATTATGGTTTCTGCGGGTTGCAGCCCGTTTTGTTTCATCGTAGCGCCGGTTTCCACGACATCTACGATGGCATCGGCAAGCCCTATGAGCGGGGCTAGCTCGATCGAGCCGTAGAGTTTGATGATATTTACGGCGACGGCCTTGGAGGCGAAGTATTCGCGAGTGATGTTAGGCATTTTTGTAGCGATTTTTAGGCTCGGAGCGCCGTAGTTTAGCCTGGTGCCCGCATGCACGCCCACGCAGACGCGACATTTTCCGATTTTAAGATCAAGCAGCGTAAGTACGTCCGGGCGATGCTCCTCAAGCACGTCAAGCCCCACTACGCCGATATCTGCCGCGCCTCCCATAACGTAAGTAGGGATATCTTGGTTGCGGACGTAGAGGAATTTAAAATCGCCCTCTTGCATTATGAGTTTGCGATCCTCAAAGGCGAAATCGAGCCCGAAGATGGTTTTAAAAATTTTAAGCGTATCGTCGGCTATACGGCCTTTCGGTAGCGCTATGGTTATCATGCGAGCCCCTTTTTTGCGATCAAGCTTACCATTGATTTAAAGATCAGATCCTTTTCATAGATCGAGTTGCGAAAATACCGCATCAGATAGGCTCCGTCACCGCCAGTGAAGTAAATTTTATTATTGCCCGCGATGTTTTCGATCGTAAGCACGATCGGCTTTAAAATCCCGTAGTTTACGGCACTTACGGTCTTTTGCGGCAGCGGATCCAGATCGATATTGGTTGAAAGCGTCACGTCCAGCACCGGCGCGATGCTCGCGAACGACTTTAAAAGCGTGCTAATGCCGGGCATTATAAATCCGCCTAAATGCGAGCCTCTAAACATCAAATCCACGGTGATCGCGCTGCCCGCATCGACGACGATACCCGTCGCCACCGCCGAGCATGCCGCTATGCGGTCGATCCCGAGCCCGCGGTAGGCGGTTTTTAGCTCAAAGTGCGGCGCCAGATCGACAAACAGAGGGTTTTTCAGCTTTTTTTTCATGCTTTCGTTCACGCTAATGAAAAAAATTCGCTCTTTCGGCTCGTACCGCATAAACTCCGCTATGGGCATGCTTTGCGTTACGCCGCCTTTATAAAATTTAACTCTGGAATTTCCCACATCACACAAAAGCATAGAGGCTAAATCCGTTTTCTTTTAAAAATTTCGCGCTTTTAGAGCACATTTGCGAGTTGTAAAACAGCACGCGCTTCTTGACGACCTTGCCGAGACTTGTGCTAATTTCGTTTGCGAGCGAGAGTAGAAATTCCGCGTCGCGCATCACAAAACGGGATTTTGCGTCGCGCATAAATAAAAGGACGTTGTAGCTTTTCAGATCCACGCCGAAATACGCGCCGTATGAGCGCGAGCGCGTGAAGCTAGCGATATCTAGCGTTTGAAATTTTTGAAGCAGAAGCCCTTCGCGAACGCAAAGTTTTGAAATTTTATCTAGCATCAAAATTTAAAATTTTATCGTCGTAGTAAAACGAGCTGCCTGCTATAAAGGACTTATCATCGAACTCGCCATTTAACTCGTAGATCGCTTGTCCCTCTAAATTTTCGTCCACGCGGATGACGTAGCCGTTGCGCTCGATGATATACAGATAGCCGCCGCTAAGTAGCGCGCCACTAAATTGTGCAAAGGTGAATTTGCGCGATTTGATCAAATTTAGTCCGCGATCGAGTAGCTCGACTCTGCCGTCTTTTAAGAAAAGATAAATTCTATCGCCGCTAAAAATCACGTCTTTGATGTCTACGTTATGATTTTTATTGCCCGCAGGACTTACCAGCATTAGCCTAGTAGCAGTTACGGCATAAAGGTTATCGCCCTTGTTTTCTAAGGCGATAATGTTGTTAAAAAACGGCTGGTTGCTCACGACGAAATCGCGTGCCGAGCGCCCACCTACGTTTTCTGCGATGCTAACTAGTCCGTCTAGCGCAGGATAAGCGATAAGCTGGTTGATAAATATTGGTGACGCTACGCGCGAATCGATTGCGAATGCATCGCCTACTTTATGATCGAGTACCACTGCGCCCGAGCTTAGCTTGATAAGCATGATCGAATCATCGCTCATGACTAAAGCTAAATCATCGCCGCGTATATTTGCACTGAGCGCTTGTCTGCCGAGGGCCTTTTCAAATTTTACGGCGCCTGTGCCACTAACTACTTTAAGCGTGCCATTGATATCGGTTACGACGAAATTTCCATCATATTCACCTAAAAATTTCTCACTTTTTAAGACTTTGAAATTTTTTACCAATCCGTTTTTATAGATTACTTCGCCGTCTTTTAGCGTAGCGCCATCTTTACTAACCGCTACGATTTCCGACGGCAGTGAGCCGTTAAATTTCATATCGCCTGTGATGTTTTCGTCGCTAGGTTCGAAATACTGGCGCTTCGTCGAGCAGCCCAAAAATAAAAACGATAGTAAAAGCGTAAATATCAGCGTTTTTTTCATTATTTATTGCCTCCATAGTGTTTCAAAGCAAGTGCGATTTGACGAACTGGCGAGTTGAGTGGAATTTTATCTAGCTCTGCGTGAGCTTGCTCGATTTTGCCCTCTTTTAGTAGGTCGTAGCCTTTGAGCAAAGAATCGTAATCGGCGAGTAGCACTCCGCCTTGTTTGCCGTTTTGTAGATTTATTATCTCTTTTAGCATAACATCGATGCCTTGGGTATTTTCTAGCGCCGCTCGCTCGTCTGCAGAGCCGTTTTGCAAAATATAAAGAGCGTATAGATTTATATCTTTTTGCTTAAGCTCGGCTAGCTTAGCGTCGTCGCGCTTGTTAAGCAGCTCGTCATAGATCGCATTAGCACTTGCTATGCGGCGATCGCTTAGAAATTCATTTGCGTAATATCCGATAAATGCTACGATCAAAACCGCAGCCAAAAATATCAGCGGCTTTTTGTATTTTTTTACGAAAATTTCACTTTTTATGACGCTTTCTAGAAACTGCTCTTCTGTGCCAATCTCTTTTTTCACGCCTTCGATGTCGTCTTTTAAAGCCAAAACTTAGTCCTTTATTTGAGAAAATCGGCGTAATTGTAGCATAAAAAATTTTAAATACCGCCTAAGATAAAGAATTTTTATGATATAATGTCGCATTTATCAGAAAAAGGAAAGTTATGATAATAGACGATGCCTTGCTAAGCAAGCTGGAAAGGCTATCCGCCCTTAAAATTCCAGATGCTAAGAGAGAAGAATTTAAAGGGCAATTAAATAATATCGTAGATTTTGTAGAAATTCTAAATGAGCTGGATTTACAAAGCGGCGAGGCGGCTATCACTACACTAAAAGGCGGTACTCCGTTTCGCAAAGATATTCCACGCAAAAGCGACGTCGCAGAAAGCGTCTTAAAGCATGCTCCGCAGTCCGAAGGCGGCTACTTCGTAGTACCGAAAATCATAGATTGAAAGGAATTTTATGGAAGAAGTTCAAAGAAATTTAGTAGATATCGAAACCCTACTAAAAACCGTCGTTTTTAACAAAGCGAGCGACCTTCACTTAGTTTCGCGCTCGGCGCCTCAAATACGTATCGACGGAACATTACGCCCGCTTGCCATGGATCCGCTTAAGGGCACGGATATCGAGTATATCTGCTACGCGCTCATTACCGATGCGCAAAAAAGTGCGCTCGAGGAAAATAAAGAGCTCGACTTTGCGATCGAGCTTCCTAATATCGGACGCTTCCGTGGTAATTACTACTACACTATGAACGGCGATTTAGCTGCCGCATTTCGTATTATTCCTATCGATATTCCTAGCCTGGACGATTTAAAAGCCCCTACGATTTTTAAAGAGGTAGTCAAGCACGAAAAAGGCATGATTTTGGTTACCGGACCTACCGGTAGTGGTAAATCAACTACTCTTGCCGCGATGCTAAACGAGATTAACGAAAAAGAGCGCAAGCACATCATCACTGTTGAAGATCCGGTCGAGTTCGTCCATACCAATAAAAAAGCGCTTTTCTCTCACAGAAATATTGGCACTGATACCCATTCCTACGCTAATGCGTTAAAATTTGCCTTGCGTGAGGACCCGGATATTATCCTAGTTGGTGAGATGCGCGATAGAGAGACTATCTCGATTGCTATTACCGCGGCTGAGACCGGTCACTTGGTATTTGGTACGCTACACACCAACTCCGCGATGCAGACGATCAACCGTATTATTGATAGCTTTGACGGCGGCGAGCAGCTCCAAGTGCGAAATATGCTCTCCGTGTCACTTACTGCGGTCATTTCGCAATCGCTTTTGCCAAAGCTTGGCGGTGGACGTATCGCGATCCATGAAATTTTGCTCAATAACAATGCCGTAGCGAATCTAATCCGCGAAAACAAGGTGCATCAAATTTACTCTCAAATGCAGCTAAATCAGCAATCTACCGGTATGATAACTCAAACTCAAGCGATGGTTAAAGCGATCCGTGCAAATCAAATTTCAAAAGATACGGCGTTTAGGTACTCGACTAACCTACAAGAGTTAATAGGCGTGGTGGGTGCTTGATGGAAGGTATTAATTGGTTCGACGTCGGCTGTTTAGTACTCGTAGTGCTCTTCGGACTGCGCGGTATCACCAACGGCATTGTAAAAGAAATTTTTGGAATTTTGGGTCTCATCGGCGGTCTTTTTGCCGCGATGCGTTATAAAACTATGGCGGGCGAGTGGATTGCAACAAAAATTCCAGCTTTACAGAATGCAAACGGCGTGCTTTCGGGCGATACGACGCAGGTTCTCATCGGCTTTATCGCTGTGCTTTTTGGTGTATGGATCTCGTGTCTGATTATAGGCGAAATCATTTCAAAATTCTTTAAATGGAGCGGACTAGGATTTGTCGATAAGATCGGCGGTTTCGTGTTTAGTGTAAGTAAAATTTTCTTGATTTTTGCCGTTATTGTTACGCTTGCAAGCGGTCCTATGTCGATGAACGAACAGACCAAAAGGTATTTTGAAAGCAGCAAAACTGCGCCGATTTTTTTAAAAATCGGAAATTGGATTTTAAATCTCAGAGACGATCCGAAGATCAAACAAAGCTTGGATTCTATCGGTTCTAAGATGGATGATAAGCTCTTAAAAGATCAGAATTCTACCGCCCGTATGAACTCGGATCAAAATCAAAGCACTGAACCTAGCGATTTTAACGCCAGTTCAGAAGTAAATTCTACAGAAAGGACAAAATTATGAATGCAAAAATCGAAAATTTAGAGTTTGACGCTCTAATTGTTGAGTTTAAAAAGGCACTTGCCGCTAGCGGTTTAAAATATACTAAGCAGCGCGAGGTTTTGCTCCGCACGCTTTATAACAATAACAAACACTTCACGCCCGAAGCGCTTCATAATGAGATCAAAGCGAAATTTCCGGAGCTAAACGTAGGCATAGCGACGGTGTATCGCACCTTAAATTTACTAGAGGATTCAGGTATGGCGACGTCGATCTCATTTGGCGCGCAGGGTAAGAAATTTGAGCTTGCGAACAAGCCTCACCACGACCATTTAATCTGCAAAAGCTGTAACAAGATCATAGAATTTCAAGACGCTACTATCGAGCGCAAACAGCTTTCCGTCGCCAAAGAGCACGGATTTACGCTTACGGGGCATATGATGCAGCTGTATGGAATTTGCCCTGAATGCGCGGCAAAAAGGAAGTAGATTGTTTGATAGCCAGTTAGAGATCCAAAGGATAGACAAGGCGTCGGAACTTCGAAATTTAGGGGCCAATCCCTATCCGCACTTTCTAAAAAAAGATATGAGCATAGCCGAGTTTAGAGAGAAATTCGGCTACATCAAAGATACCGAGGATAAAAAAGCGAGCGAGGAGGTAAGCCTTGCCGGGAGGTTAAAGCTAAAGCGCGTCGCGGGCAAATCCACCTTCGCAAACATAGAAGATCAAAGCGGCAATATTCAAATTTATTACTCTCGCGACAGTATCGGCGAGGAGGATTACGCTAAATTTAAGAAAAATCTCGAAGTGGGCGATATAATTTTGGTGCGCGGATATGCTTTCGTCACCCAAACGGGCGAGTTTTCGATCCATGCCAGCAAAATAACGCTCGCGTCTAAAGCGATCTGCCCGCTTCCGGAGAAATTTCACGGTCTCGTCGATATCGAGATGCGCTACCGCCAAAGATACCTCGATATGATAATGAACCCGGAGATCCGCGAGGATTTTATCAAGCGCTCGATCATCGTTAGCGAGATCCGCAGCTTTTTTGAAAAACACGGATTTTTAGAGGTCGAAACGCCGATGATGCACCCAATCGCAGGCGGCGCGAATGCTAAGCCATTTATCACGCACCACAACGCTCTTGACGTCGATCGCTACCTGCGTATCGCGCCGGAGCTGTATCTTAAGCGCCTCGTCGTAGGCGGCATGGAGGCGGTCTTTGAGATCAACCGAAATTTCCGCAACGAGGGTATGGATCTGACGCACAATCCTGAGTTTACCAGCATAGAATTCTACTGGGCGTGGCATGATTATAACGACGCGATGAACCTAACCGAGGAGCTATTTAAAGCGCTATTTAAGAGGCTCGGGCTGGGCGAAATTTTAACCTACGATGAGCGCGAGATCGATTTTTCAAAGCCTTTTGCGCGCATAAAGTATCTCGACGCACTTACGCAGATAGGCGGCATCGAGCCGAAGATCGTAAATGATCGTGAAAAGATCATCGCTAAACTCAAAGAGGATAGGTTTGAAGTCAATGAAAAGCTCGATCTAGGCCACCTGCAGAGCGAACTTTTTGATAATTATGTAGAAGCTAAGCTCATAAATCCGACTTTCATCGTGGATTTTCCGATCTCGATCAGCCCGCTTTCGCGCAGAAGCGACGAAAATCCGCAAATAGCCGAAAGATTTGAGCTCTACATCGCAGGTAAAGAGCTAGCCAACGCCTTTAACGAGCTGAACGATCCGCTCGATCAATACGCTAGATTTAAGGCTCAAATCGATGCTAAAAACGCGGGCGACGACGAGGCTCACGAGATGGATGAGGATTACGTCCGCGCGCTTAGCTACGCGATGCCGCCGACTACCGGCTGGGGGCTTGGGATCGACCGCTTGGCGATGATTTTGCTGAATAAAAAATCGATCCGCGACGTGATTTTGTTCCCTGCGATGAGGCCGTTAAATTTAGAGAAGGAGTGAACGTGTCAAATTTAGAAAAATTCGATAATGAAATTTTTAGTTTAACTAACAAAGAGCTTGCCCGCCAGTGCGATTATTTGGAGATGATCGCGAGCGAAAATTTTACCTATCCCGAGGTGATGGAAGCGATGGGCTCGGTGCTAACGAACAAATACGCCGAGGGCTATCCCGGCAAGCGCTACTACGGCGGCTGCGAGTTCGTAGATGAGATTGAGCAGATCGCGATCGATCGCTGCAAAAAGCTCTTCGGCTGTGAGTTTGCAAACGTCCAGCCAAACAGCGGCAGCCAAGCCAACCAAGGCGTATATGCCGCGTTTTTGAAACCGGGCGAGAAAATTTTAGGTATGTCGCTTAGCCACGGCGGGCATTTGACGCACGGCGCGAAGGTCTCAAGCAGCGGAAA
>CAUSEA010000035.1:0-18274 GCA_963530525.1 uncultured Campylobacter sp. | reverse complement strand
CTTTGCTTTGCGGTTCGCTAGTCGCTAAAGACATCACCAAAGATACGCTCATCGTGGGCACGAACGCCGAGTATCCGCCGTTTGAGTTTGTGGATGAAAATTCCAAGGTTACCGGCTTTGATATGGATCTGGTAGCTGAGCTTGCCAAGCGTGCGGGCGTGAAATACGAAATTTTAAATATGAGCTTTGACGGGCTAATCCCTGCGATTAAAAGCGGCAAAATCGATATGATCGCCTCGGGAATGAGCGCGACACCGGCTCGTAAAAAAGCTATCGATTTCACAAATCCTTACTACAAGGTCGAAAATTTATATGTCAAGCGCAAGGACGATAACTCGTTAAATTCTAAGGCGGATCTACAGGGTAAGCGTCTTGCCGCGCAGCTAGGTACCATCCAAGAGCTTGCGATCAGAGATATCAAAGGCGCCGAAGTTAGCGCTACGGAGAACGTTTTTGTAGCCGTCATGTCTCTGAAAAACAAAAAGATCGATGCGCTTTGCGTGGATTCGTCCGTGGGCTACGAATATCTTAAGAAAAACGACGATCTAACCGCATTTTTTAAAGAATCCGACGGCAGCGAGGGCTTTTCTATCGCATTCGATAAGGGCAAGTATCCGGAGCTACTCGCTAAATTTAACGCAGCGCTTGAGGAGATGAAAAAGGACGGAAGCTACGAAAAGCTTTTGGAAAAGTATAATTTAAAATAATCCGCAAAATTTAGGCGCAAATTCCTCTCATAGAATTTGCGCCGCTTAAGAGGAATCCTATGAAAAAGATATTTTTGACACTTGCGATTTTGCTCTGCACGCAGAGCTTTGCGGAGCAAAAAGACAGATACGGCATCGCTGCGTTTGCAGGTCTTGGCAATGACGGTAGAAGCTTCGTTTTTACCTTCAGAAAGGCTCAAAAAGATCGCTTCTTCCCCTGCGACTTAAAAAATTTAAACATAATCGCCGCGGGTGCTTCTAGGTGCATAACGGACGCTAAGGAGCTGAAGAAATTCGACAAAGAATATAAAAAAGCTCTTGAGTCCGTGATAAAACCTGGCAAGCGCTACTACGTAAATTTAATCGATCGTGGCAATGACGCCTATGTCTGCGACGCAAGCGATCCTAAAAGTAATCTGCGATTAGACCTAGTGGCAGCAGGATTTGCCGTGCCGACAACCGACGATAGTGAACTTCTTTTAAAAGCCGCCGAGGAGGCCAAAGAGGCTAAGCGCGGAATGTATAGCGCAAAATTTTACGATATCACTAACTGCATCCTAAACGGCGTGCCGATGCCTAAAAAAGATAGATGAGCGAAATTTATGCGCTTAGCGACGATGCCTTAACGCCGCCGCAAACTATCTTTTCGCAGATAGATGAAATTTTGCGCTGCGGCGTAAAGCTCGTGCAGTATCGCAGTAAGCTCGCCGCGCAGGATGAAGCCTTAATCCGCTCTTTCATCAGCCTTTGCGAGGATTACGGCGCCAAACTCATCATCAACGACGATGCGGCGCTTGCCAAAAAGCTAGGCGCACACGGCGTGCATATCGGAAAGGACGACGGCGAGACGGCGCAGGTGCGCGAGTTTTTAGGCGCGGATAAGATCATCGGCGTTAGCTGCTACGCAGATCTTGCTCGCGCGCAAAAGGCCGAGGCGCAGGGCGCTAGCTACGTAGCCTTCGGCTCGCTAAGGCGCGGCAAGACAAAGCCTGATGCGCCGCTTTGCCCCGATGCGCTCGTGCAAGAGGCGCGAAAATCTTTAAACCTCCCAATCGCCGTAATCGGCGGGATCAGCTTAGAAAATTTAAATGAAATTTTAGCCCTCAAGCCCGATTATATCGCGATGGTAGAGGCGATCTATAGGCCCGCTTCGATCACGCAAAATTTAGAAAATTTAAAGGAAAAAATGGATGAATATATTTGACGCCGTGATTTTAGGCATCGTCGAGGGACTGACTGAGTTTCTGCCCGTAAGCTCAACCGGACACATGATCCTGGCCGCAAAACTGATGGGCCTGCAGCAGACCGACACGCTTAAATGCTTCGAGGTCGTTATACAGCTAGGCTCGATTTTAGCGGTCGTCGCGATGTTTTACAAGCGGCTTTTAGTCGATTTTAAGCTCTGGTGCAAGCTCGTCGTGGGTTTCATCCCCACCGCTGCGATCGGCTTTTTGCTCTATAAAAGCATCAAATCTCTATTCGCGCCGCAGACCGTCGCCTACGCACTGATCGGCTGGGGCATTATTTTTATCGCAGTCGAGCTCTTTCGCAAGGCACGCCCGAGAGAGGACGAGCTGGAGCATCTGGATCAAATTTCATACGTTCAGGCCTTCATCATCGGGCTTTCGCAATGTTTTGCGATGGTGCCGGGCACTTCGCGCAGCGGCGCTACCATCATCGCAGGGCTTTTGTGCGGGCTAAGCAGAAACCTAGCCGCGCGCTTTAGCTTCCTACTCGCGATTCCTACGATGTTTGCAGCGACTTTTTACGACACCTATAAAAATTTAGACACCTTCGCGCAAAACTCCTCTAATATCACGACCTTTCTCATAGGCGGCGCAGTGGCGTTCATCGTGGCGCTTGCGGCGATCAAGCTATTTCTAAGCTTCGTTTCGAAGTTTGATTTCATCCCGTTTGGAATTTATAGAATTCTAATCGGCGTCGTATTTTTCATCTTCGTTTTTTAAACGCAATCATCAAAGGAATTTCATGAGCCTAGCAAAAAATATCGGCGCATTTTTAAAAGACAGATTCAGCCTCCTATCGGTATTTGACGGCGCGGTGTTAAACGCATACACGCTAGTTTTAGTATTAAATTTAGCCCTCGGGTTGCTTCTTATCGCGCGCGGCGGCGAGCTACTCTCTGCGCAGGCGCTGTTTTTCGTGGCGTCTGCGATCTGCGGCGTGACGATACTTTTTTTCGCGCTTTACGTGCTCAGCTTTTACAGCGCCAGGCTATATAAAATTCTCGCCTTTGCGCTTTTGGCGCTAAACGTGGTCTTTGCGATCGCTCAGATTTTTTTGATCTTTAGCCTGGAGCTTACCTACTCGCACGGCGTGCTGGACGCGCTAGTGCAAACGACGCCCAAGGAAGCCTTCGAGTTCGCGCATGCGTTTTTAAATTTCAAGCTTATCGCGGCTTTTTTGGCGCTTTTGGTCTTCGTCTTCGCCGCTCTTAGGCTTAGAGTGAGCCAGCGAGTGCGAATGAAGCTATGTCGCGCGATAAAGCTAGCCTTTTTGCTTAGCTTGCTCGTTTTTATCGCACATGCGGCATTTAAAAGCTACGTAGCCAAAAGCTCGAAAATGCGCGCCAGCATCATAATCGCGCTAAATAAAATTCCGATTTATAACTTTGCTTTCGTTACAAAGGATTATTTCGGCGCCGATTTTAAAAGCGTGCGCGAGCTGCAAGCGGGATACCAAAGCATTTACGCCTCACATTCGCATAAAACCGCGCCAAACCGCATCTCAAATGTCGTTTTTATTATCGGAGAGAGCCTGCAGCGAAATTTCATGAGCCTATACGGCTACTATCTGCCCACTACGCCGAATCTGCAAGCGCTTGAGCAAAGTGGAAATCTAATCGCTTTTAGCGACGTCGTCTCGCCGGGCGCTAAGACCAACGACGTATTAAAATACGTGCTAAATTTCGGAAATTACGAGAGCGAAAAGCAGCGCCCGTGGAACGCCAACCTCGACATCGTAAATCTCGCACGGCTGGCAAACTACGAAACCTTTTGGATCAGCAATCAGGAGCGCTACGGGCAGTGGGCGGTCGCAAGCGGTGCGAGCGCGCAAATGACGGATCACTCGGACTTTACGAACCAGATCCCGGTTTACAAATACGCCTACTCGCTCGACGAAGTTATGCTTCCGAGTATAAAAAATTTCAAATCGGGCGCGAAAAGATCGCCTCTTGCGCGCAAGGACGAAAGCTCCGCCGCAGAGGCGGACGGCGCGCAGAAAAAGGATAAATTTTTCATCCTTCATCTGATGGGTTCGCACCCGAGCTACGAGTTTCGCTATCCGAAAAGCTTTGCTAAATTTAGCGCCGCGGATATCTCGCGCGAGCCGCTGGACGAAGGGCAGAAAAAAGAGCTCGCGCACTACCTAAATACCGTGGCTTATAATGATTTTATCGTAAGCGAAATTTATAAAATTTTTGCGAGCGACAACACGCTGATAGTCTATTTTAGCGACCACGCTCAGAGCCTTTATCAATACCGCGGCAAGCTGATCCACGGCGGCATCAACCGCTTCACGCTCGAAATCCCGCTGATTTTCATGGCGTCGGATAAGTTCAAAGAGCAAAACGCAGATATTTGGGCGCGCATCGCAGCAGCCAAAAATAGGCCGTTTTTAAACGACGACCTCATCCACGCGATCGCAGAAATTTTAGAGATGACCGACCTGCCCGAGTACGATCCCGCCCGCTCGGTGATCAATGCCGATTTTAACGCCTCGCGCCCGCGCATCATCGAGGGAGTCGATTACGATAAGGTTTATAGGCTGCAGAAGGAATTCGGCGAGTAAATTCGGTGGAATTTTGCGTCTTTTGAGGACGCAGAATTTCGCTTCTTAAAATCTGCGCTCTTATCGCAAGCGCTCGCGCTTTAATTTAAGCTTTCGCGTGGCCGCATCAATTTTTGCCGCCACGGGCTCTGCGATAAAATTTCTCGCCGCGGAAGTCTGCCGAGTAAAATTCGGCTTTGTAAAATTTCAAAATTTTGCGGCTAAAATTCCACGGCGCAGAATTTTTTACGTGTCCACGAAATACAAAATTTGCGAAGCTAGTTCGAATAGCGAAATTTTGAAATTTCGGAATTTTAAAATTTGGCGGCGTTAAAATTTATCCGCGCGGCACGAAATTCTACCGCTCAAATTTCACTGCGTAAAACTCCTCAGCACAAAATTTACCGCCAAAATTTAGCTCGTAATTTAAAATTTCAAAATTCTAAGCCGCGAAATTTTATACCGAAGAATTCCACATCCCAATCGGCACGGAGTATCTGCCGCCCGAGCCGTGCATAAAATTCTACGCTTTAAAATTCCAAGCCATAAAATTTTACATTGCGAAATTTCCCGACAAAATTTTATGTCGCAAAATCCCGCGCCGTAAAATTTAAAAGCGGCTCTTGTTATAAAATTTCGCGAGCTTAATTTATGCTGCCGCAACGGTATTTGCCCGCTACGAAGGTGATTTTATCACGAATTTTAGCAATCTGTCTTAGCGCCTCTGCTAAGAAATCCACGTCGCTTTCGTCGTGGATGAACGAGAAGCTAGCCCGCACCCAAGCGGGTTTGCGCGACATTTCGGTATCGGGTTGTAAGCCGAGCAGATCAAAGCCGTAAGGTGCTGCACAGTCGCAGCCTGCGCGGGTCTGGATCTCAAATTTCCGCCCAAGCACCCCGGCTAGCGCGTCCGCGCCGAGCCCTTGCATATTAAAAGCAAAGATCGGTACGCGCGGCGCGGTCAGATTGCCGTAAATTTCAATCTCGGGGATTTTTGAAATTTCGCTTATGAAACGTCTGCAGATCGCCTCTTCGCGCGACTTGATCGCCTCTAGCCCCGCACTTTTGCGAAGCTTTAGGGCAAGATAAGCTCGCACCAGCGCGATGATACCCGGCGTGCCTGCTTCCTCCAAGCGCTCCTTGTCGATTATAAAACGCTGCGTTAGGGCATCTGCGTATTTGATCGTGCCGCCTCCCGCGAACGTCGGCTCCTCGCCGCACAAAAGCTCCTTTCGCACCGCCAAAATCCCGCTAGCGCCTACGCCGCCTAAGAGCTTGTGTGCGCCGAAAAACATACCGTCGCAAAAGCCGAGATCTACGTTTTCGTGCGCGATGAGCGCGCTAGCGTCCACAAACAGCCGCCCGCCGTGCGCTTTTAGCATCAAGTAAGCGCGCTTGTAATCAAGCTTTAGCCCCGTCACGTTCGATGCCGCGGTAAGTACGCCGTAAATTTCGCGTCCTTTGTTTGCGGATAGAATTTCGCCCAGCCGCGCAAAGTCCATCAGCCCGCTTGGATCCAGTGGCACGCGCACTACCTCGCAAAGCCCCTGTCTTAGGCTAATTTCAACGGAGTGATGTTCAAAAGGCGAGATGATGAAAAGCGGCAACCCGCTTAGGCTCTCGCGCCGCAAGCCGAGCCTGTCTCGCGTCGCAGGCGGCAGGTAGATGCCTAAAATTTCCCAAAGCTTCTTAATCGCCGCGGTCGCGCCAAATCCGCACGAGATCAGGTAGTAGCGCTCCTCGCAGCCCAGAAGCTCTTTGATTTTGGCCCTTGCGTTTTCGTAGTAATCGCTCGTGATTTCGGCGTTTGCTCCGCCTGCGGAGTGGACGTTGGCGTATGTTGCAAGCACGCGCTCGATCTCCGCTTCTATAGGGCGGTACGCGAGCCCCGAAGCGGCGCAATCGAAGTATTTGACCCCCTCTTTTAAGATGATATTTTCTTTGATCGTTTCAAAATCCAAAGCGCGGCTCCAAAATTTTTGCAAATTATATCCAAACTCGCTAAAATTACGCCCGCAAGGAGGTCGAAATTTACGAGTTAAAAGACACGGCGCGAAATTTGGGCGATGCTAGTATCGACGCGATTTTGCAGTTTCATTTCGTATTTGACGAGATAGGCTGTATAAGCGGCTACGCGGACGTTTTCGAAGCGATCGAAAATGAAATTTTACTCTGCTTTGAACGTCTCGGCGAGCGCTTTAAATTCGGCGGCGAGTACGAAGAGCAGATCAAAAAGGCGCTGATGAAATTCGCTAGAAGCGACCGCAAAAAGATCGGGATTTCAAAAATCTTGCCGCGGTTTACGGCGCAAAAAATCACCGCAGATCTCATAAACGCGAAGTTTTTAATCACCGAAAAATCAAGCGAGCAAAGAGCGCAAAAAGCCCGTAAAAACGACCGCCTACCGCGCGCGCTGCGCCGCTACCATATCACCGACAAAGTCCATTTTAGCAGCAACTTCGCGAGGTTTTGGTTTAGATTTATCGAGCCGAACCTACCCGCACTGCGCCGCGGCGAGATAGGGCGCGTGCTAAGTCTAATCAAAGCGGATTTCAACGCCTACGCGGGGCTCGGTTTTGAAATTTTAAGCAAGGAGCTGCTCGCGAAGTATCTAAATTTAGAGATTTCGCAAATTTCAAGCTTTTGGAACAAAGAGGTCGAGATCGACATCTACGCGAAATTTGAGAGCTTTTGCGTCGCAGGCGAGTGCAAATACAAGGAGCGAAAAATTTCAAAAAACGTGCTAAACGAGCTCATACTCAAATGCGAAAAAGCGCACCTCGCGCCCGATCTGCTCGCGCTGTTTTCCAAAAGCGGCTTTAGCGGCGAGCTAGCAAGCCTAAAAAGCGATAAAATTTTACTCTTTTCGCTCGAGGATTTTAAAATTTTACTTTGAGCTGCGCGCCAAAAAAGCCTAGAATATGGCGTGAGCGAGCAGTACCGTGCGCGTACGGTATGCCGCAAGAAATGAGTGGGGTGCTACCTACGGATACGCTATCTAAAGGCAGCACGGGCAGAGCATGGGTAAGCGCAGGCATGGCAGACGCGCTATCGATAGACGGCATGAAGGTGTGTTTGAGCGGACGGGCGCTATGGATAGGCAGACAGCGCGCTATCAGAGGCGCACTATGACAGCAAATTTTAAACACAATCTGCAAGCAGAAAATCCGCCAAGCGTCAAATGCGAGTTTTTAAAATTCTATCACTAAATTTTAGCACAGGTTTAGACTGCTACGTCGCCCACGCACAAATCAGCCACTTGCGAATTTCCCGCGACTATTGATAAGCAAACACTCGCTATATGTAAGCAAATCGCGCCACTGCAAAAACGCAACTATTCATAAACAAACCTCGCACTCCAAATTCCGTAAATTCAGACTATTTTTTCACCTTGATCACGTATGGGACTGATTTGATCACGCCTTTTGAAAAGAGCGTCTTGGTGTCCGCGTATACGGCGTCAAGCTCGGCTTTTGAGACGTCCGCATCGCTTACCTGCGCGTCCTTGTTATAGTATTTCTCGATCACGTCGATCGCGCCCTTTTGATCGCTCGGCGAGAGGGCTTTTAGATGCTTTAAAACCAGCGCCGATTTGATAAACGCGCTCTTGCCGTGCACCGGCGCAAAGATCAATTTTACGTTGCTGTTGCGAAGGTGCTTCGTGATCCTCTTCATCTCCTCGGCGCAATACGGGCATTCCGGATCGCCCACGATGTAGGTCACGTAGGGATTATTTTTATCAAACGACTCGATATAGGCAAATCTCGCGGGATCTATGCTCTTTAGCAGCTCAATCGCGGCGGCGTCCCTGGCGTCCTTTAAAATTTGAGTTCTCATCTTAAACAGCGCCGCATCCGCCGCGTCCGCGAGCTTGGGCTCCTCGGTCACTGCCACTAGGCTTTTGGCGTCGTCGCTAGCTAAAAGCGCCTCTTTTTTCTCGCCCGAGCGGACGATCAGCAAATTTAGTCCGTTTAGCGAGTTTAGCTTATCGATCGAGATGAGCTGAGCGTTTTTATCATTTAGACTTTGCTTTAGGTTTTTTACAAACTCCGCTTCGTTCGCATTCGCACCAAGCACAAAAGCCGCACATACAGCCAAAACGTAGATGATTTTTTTCATAGCTTCCCTCCCCTTAAAATTTCGCCAATTATATCAATTTAAAATAAAATTTGTTATAATCGCGCCTCATTAATTTAAGGAGAAATTTATGGCTTATTCAATGGGCGATCTAAAAAAAGGTCTAAAAATCGAGGTGGACGGAATTCCGTTTAAAATCATAGAATACCAACACGTAAAACCGGGCAAAGGACCTGCTTTCGTGCGCGTTAAAATAAAATCTTTCATTGATGGCAAGGTGCTTGAAAAGACCTTCCATGCGGGTGATAAATGCGAAGCTCCCAATCTTGAGGAAAAAGAGATGCAGTATCTCTACGATGACGGCGAGGCGTGTCAGTTTATGGATACCGATAGTTACGAACAGATCGCGATCAGCGACGAGGACGTGGGCGAGGCGAAAAAATGGATGCTAGATGGCATGATGGTAAATATAATGTTTTACAACGGCAAAGCGATCGGCGTGGATGTGCCGCAGGTAGTGGAGCTTAAGATCGTAGAAACTGCGCCGAATTTCCGCGGCGATACGCAGGGTAGCAACAAAAAGCCCGCCACGCTTGAGACCGGCGCCGTGGTACAGATCCCATTTCACGTGCTCGAAGGCGAGGTCATCCGCGTAGATACCGTCCGCGGCGAGTATATCGAGCGCGCAAATAAATAATCCCCCCTGTTTTTGCGAAATTTTGATTTCGCAAAAATTTCCTCTTTCTTTTGAAATTTATAAACTCCGAGCGATAAATTTAAACCGCGATCGTCGCGTAAATTTTAATTAAAATGACTTTTTGGATTCGCCGAAATGCGGGATAATTTAGTTCAAATTTTACGCAGCGCTGATTTTTGCAAAATTTAGGATGGTTTTACGATTAAATTTAGGGATATGAAATTTGAGTATAAAAACGCCCGAAAGCAAATCTTACGACCCACTTTCGGGCTTTGAGCTAGGCTGCAACTTTAATTAGATTTAAAATTTCACCTTCACTTGGGAAACGAGGCTTAGCAAAATCTTTATTGAAGAAAAGCTTTCTGCCGTCAACTTCTACTAGAAAGTCTCCGCTGCTACCAGGGGCCAACTCGACAACTGCATCCTTATAGACGCTTGTTATTTCATCTCTCACACGGAGAGCTTGCGGTCTATAAGATCAAGAATTACAATAAGTAATTACAACCTTCATCTTTATTCCTTTCTAAAAAAGTGCCACATTCTAGCAGAACTAGCTTAAATTTTAATATAAAGGCTCAATTTCACGCGTCGTAGCGTTTAAAATTTATGGGCAAAATTTCGCCATTTGCAAGCTTTAAATTTTGCTGCCGCGGGCTCAAGGCTAGCCCTCAAATTTTAAAATTTTATCGTAGCAGAGATAAAAATCGCAGCCGTGCGCGTGGAATTTCTTATCGCCGTGAAAGTGTCCGAAATATCACCGCGCAGGCCTTACAAGCTCAAAGATCCGCTCTAAATACTCAGACGTTTTATCGGGGGTGCTTTTGCCGCACCAAAGGTATTCTTTTAAAAATTTCATCGCAAACCACGGCGCCGTGTGGCTCAGCACCGCATTGATCCGCCCACCCGCAGCGATGAAATCGCGCGCATTTTGCATCGCGTAAGCAAACTCCTCCTCGCTTGGAATCTCGCGCGCCCACCAGCTAAGCCCCGGTATCCGATGCGCCTTATCGACACTAAGCGCGCCGCCGAAACACAAAAAATGTCGCCCCGCAATCTCATAAATTTCGCCGCGCCGCAGCCAAAAAATATTCTCGCCACCCACGCCCACGGTGCCGCCGAATTTCCGCTCGCACGGCAGTTCATCCAACATATCGAAATTTTCGTGGTTGCCGTCGATAAAAAGAAGCGTGGCGGGGAAATATCTTTCTATATTTTTGCGCGCCATAAACTCATCTATCCGCTCGCTCCAAAACAGCCCGAAATCTCCGAGCACGATGACGAAATCATCGGCGCTAAGCCCGCCCGCAAAGGCCTTGTTCGTTATTTTGCCGATCTCGTTTATTCCGTGCGTATCTCCGCAAAGATATATCATATTCCTCTCCTTTAATCTGGCTCGCCGCGCTTTGCCGCAGCCCGTGCGAATGAAATTTCAAGCACTAAATTTTACGCGGCACACGCGTCGCACAGACCTTTCGCCCCTAGCCGTAGCCACATAAATTTAATCCAAATTAAAAGCGTAAATTTAGGCGACGAAATTTTAAAAGCGCGGGCATCGAGCCTGTCGCTGCACAAATTTAAAGCCGCGGCCTCTGATCTTAAATTTCGCGACGCGGATCTAAGCGGCGAAATCCGGGCGAGCATAGCCTTGATTGCTACCACTAAATTTTTAAATTTAGCGACGAACTTTGTAAATTCCACGGCGAGCCACCTAAATTTAAAGATTAAATTTAAAACCTGCCGCGCAATTTCGTTGCCAGTGCTGCGCCAATTTTTTCGTAGCCCTCTTTTTGCAAGTGGATCTCGTCGGGGCGAATCAGCCCGCGCTCGCGCCAGCCACGCCAGCCACCATCCTCGTCCATAAGACCGGCTATGTCGTAAAACATCGCCCCTTCGTCTCGCGCTAGATGCGCTAGCACCTCCGCAGCGCGTGAGGCGTTTGGCACTTTAGGGCTTCGCGGCGGCGCTACGAGCAGGATTTTTGCACCAGGAGCTGCGGAGCGGACGGAGCGAAGCAGCCCACGGACGCTTTGGTAGAATTTTTGCTCATCAAATTTCGGATCCATCGCATCGTTTGTGCCGTAAGCGATGACTATGAGATTGTATTTAAGTCCTGAAAAATCCCTACCAAAGGCATCTGCACCCCATTTTTCGTAGAGGTTGCTAAACGCGCCGTTGCTCGCGCAAGAGTCTGCAAAGCGCGCGTTTTTACGGTAAATTTTATATCCTCCAAGCTCTGCTCCATCACGCAGCGATCGAATTTCGATCGGAAATCTAAGTCGCATCTTAGAATACTCCCATTTCTGCGGCACTTCTTGCGAAATATACGCGCTTAGCCCACTTGCATCGCGCACGCGAAAAATCTCGCCACTCTGATCCGATTTATGTAAAATTTCGACGTAAAAATCGCCGCTAAGCTGCTTTAGCTCCAGTCGCACATTAGCGCCCTTTTTGCCGGTAGCGATCACTCCGCATAGTGGGAAATCGGGGTCTTGCTCGGTGCGGGATGAAATTACATTAAAGCCGCTTTGCTTAAATTCTATGTTTTCGCTTTTGTGATATTTAGGCATCATTGCAGGCACGAAGCCGACGCTGTTTTGCACGAAAAAGCCGTGCCTGAAAGCATCTATCAGCGCATCGCTTCCTAAATGCGAATCGCCAAAAAATTTCACTCCAAAGCCCGCAGAGCTTTTTGCATTTGCGGAATTTATGCCGCGAACGCCTGCGTTTGCCGCGCATCCGCCTAATAATGCGGCAAATAAAATCACTATAAACTTACTCAACTTCTATCCTTGATAAAATTTCTTTCGCTACCGCTTCGCAACCCTCTTTGCTCATATGAATGCCGTCGTCTTGGCGCACGCGCACGAGCTTAGAGCCGCTTTGCAGATAGGTTTTATAGACGCCTTTTTCGCACACCAGCGGGGTTGTTTGCATAAAATACCCGCCAAGCGCCATACTAGCGTCGGCATATATTTGATTTAGCAACTGCGTTTTCTCCTCAAAATCTGGCTTTTGCATACACGGCATTGCCAGCCACAGCACTCCCGCGCCGTGCGAGTGCGCCGTATCGTAGATCTCGCGCACCCTTGAGGCGTAAAACTCCCGCCAGCGCGGCGTTTTAATGCCATAGGTTTTACCTCCTGCGCGGTACTCCCAGACGTCATTGGCGCCAAGCAGCACGACTACGAGCTTAACGCCGCCATTCTCTCTAAGCGCGGTATCGAGCGTCTTTTGCCAGTCGAAAGATTTCTTGCTCGCAAGCCCCGTCGATTGCTTGCTAAGATCGATCACTCTTAGGCTTCGCTTCGGGAAAAATTTCTTAGCGTTCATCCCCACGTATTGCATCAGACTATCGCCCATAAAAAGTACCTCATCACCTGCATTTAGGCGGATCTTGCCATCGTCGCTAAGCGAAATTTTAGCATCGATCTCCGCGGAGCTTTGCACCGTTAAATTCTGCTCCAAAGCCTGTGTAGCAGGGAGTTGAGAATCGGAATTTTCGCCGCTTTGCAAGGTTGCGCTTGCCGTAACGGAGTTTTGTGGCACAGAGGAGCTGCGCGGCACAGAGCTTGTTGTAGTCTGGCTTTGTGGCACGGAATTTTGCGAAGTAGAATTTTGAGGGATGGAATTTTGCGCGTAAGGCCCCTGCGCAGAATCGCGCGTCTTTAAATGATGCGCAGAATTATTTAAGGCAGAATTCTTCGCGGTATGGGCTTGCGGCTTGCTACCTTGCGACTTAATGCTTTGCGAAGCATCGTGATCTCGCGCCCCCATGCTTTGCAAAGCTTGATTTTCCGCCATACGATCTTGCGCAGGTTTTTTAAAATTTTCGCTTCCGCTATGCGGACTTGCGTCCTCATCCTTGCTAAGATTCTCACCTTTGATACGCTGCTCTAGCTTATCTGCGCCATTTGCAATCTTTTCGTAGATCTCTCCGCCTACGCGAAACGGCGAGCGGCGCAGCCATTCTTCCAGTCCGAAATCATCGTGAAATCTCTGCTCCAAATAATAAAGCAGCGAGCCTTGCATAAAAAATGCCGAGAAAAGCAGCGCAAAAAGCAGAGTCGAAACAAACCTAAGCATCTAAAATCCTGCGTAGATGAAATTTGGAATTCCGCTTGGCATCAGCGCGAAAATCAGCGTGAAAATCACGCCGAGCGCGAGAGCTTTAGGCAAAAACGGCAGCTCGGCAAAAAGCGCGATTAAAGTATCTTTAAGAGCTGAAATTTTAGGATAAACAAAAATCCCCGCTAAAATCACCGCAAGCACCGCTAGCTCGCCAATATCTCCGAAAACTCGCGCGCGGGTAAAAGCGCTCAAAATCGCCGCCGCATCTGGCAGGGAGTTGGCAAAAAAAATCCAAGCGAAACTTACAAAAATATAGGTGCAAAAAAGCGCCAAATGCGGATTTAGCGGCTTTACGCCCACTTTAGCAAGACATTTTAAAAATACAAGCGCCACTCCGTGCAAAAGTCCCCAAATCAAAAAATTTAATCCCGCGCCATGCCAGATGCCTGAGAGCGCAAACGCGATTAGCAAATTTACGCAGGTGCGCGCAAAGCCATTGCGCGAGCCGCCGAGCGGGATATAAATATAATCGCGTATAAACGTGGATAAGCTGATATGCCAGCGATCCCAAAACTCGCCTAAATTCTTAGCCGCATAGGGCATATTAAAATTCTGCGGCAGCTTAAAACCCATCGCAAGCCCAAGCGCCCGCGCCATATCGATAAAACCGCTAAAATTCGTATAAAGCACCACGCCATAAAGTAGCAGTGCGGCTAGAATTTGTGCCGCGGAGGACTCAGGCTCGTCGCCGTAAACGCCTGAAATCACATCGCTATAATACGCGCCCAAATAGCCGCTAATAAGCAGCAGCTTAACTAAGGCAAAAATTATAAGCACATAAATTTCATCGGCATTGCCAAAGTGCTTGAAGCGATCAAACTGCGGCAGCACTGGCTCTACGCCCTTGGCAGCGCTAGCGCGCCCGATAGGACCCATCACTACGCTGGGGAAAAACGCCAAAAAGCACGCCAAGCTCAAAAAGCCCTGCTCACCGCATTCGCGCCTATAAACCGAGACAAAATAGGTGATCGACATAAAAACATAATATGAAATTCCAAGCGGAAACGCCACGCTATCGACGGCACCTAGGTGCAGCGCGGCAAGCGCAGCATTGAAAAACTCCCTGACGTAGCCGTAATATTTGAAAAACGCGAGAAAAAATAAGCCGCCAGTAGCTGCCGCAAGCATCACTGCACGTGCCTTCGCAGTGGGTAGTGGGAGCTGCTTCGCTAACCCAGCTTTTTGCACCTGCTTTGCTATGCCAGCTTGTTTTGCTGCGCTCATCTGCTTGGCTGCCGCTTTACGCGAGAGCTTTTTCTTGTGCGAGGACTGCTTTGCGGGCGGTATGGCTTTTGTGACTACGCGATTGGCGCGCGCGATACACGCACCTGCAAAATATACGAAGGCACTATAGGCTGCAAGCACCAGCGCAAAGCGCGGATTTATGGAGCACATGAAGCTGTAGCTTGCCAACAGGATCAGAATTTTTTGCGCGAAAATGTGATTTTTGAGCGACCAATAAACGATTAAAAACGCTAAAAAAGCGAGGACAAACTCGGGCGAAAAAAATGTCATTCAATCTTTCCAATTTAAATTTTTAAAGCTCTTGCGGCTTTTAAACGCTCGCGGCGCGAAATTTATACGAAGCGAAAAAGCTTTTTTAAATCGCTTATAGCGCGAGATTTTATGCGCAGGCATGGCGGTAGTCACGGCGTTGCGTCGCTAAACACGCTAATAAATTTAGCGTCCAAATCCTTAAATTTCACAGACGCTTTGCATGCAAGCCCTTGCCACGTGAGCAAAATTCCGCCACAATGGCAAAATTTGAAACGCAAATGAGAGCTCTACACACGAATAAAATTTTTAAACGCGTTGAGCGCTTTGCCATCAAATTCTTATAAAACCTCGCAAACGCAGTCTCGCAGGTTCTACCCGCGGAATTTAAAAATAAGCGCCTTGGAATCATGCCATATAAATTAGACGCGATGCCGCTAAAATCTTATGAAATAAGATGAGCCGCACTTCATCACAACTATGAGGGCTAAAATCATACAAAGCAAAATTTTAAAAGCCAAAATTTTGCGGCGATGATAAAATTCCGCCCGTTAAAATCTATCGCGCGAAATTACTAAGTAAATCTCACTTTAAGGCGTGATAGAAACCATCTAAAAGCTGCGCCTTATGAGCCAAAATCATGGCTTTTAATCTTTGCTGCAAATTGCAGATCTGCGCCGCCATAAAGTCTCTTTTAAATTTCGTGGCAGCGTAAATGCGCCTTGCGCCAGCCTCGCTCTTTCACGCAAAACGCAAGTTAAAATCAATGAGCTTTGCATCGTAAAATTTTGGCTCTAACTCGAATTTAACGCGACGCAACTTCAGGCTAGCCAGGCAAAATTAGTCGTAAATTTAATGCGGCTACATAGATTTTGACTTGGCTGAAATTTAACCTAGCAGAGCCGAATCTCGCTTCGCAATCCAGCCATTCTAACGAGATAATGTAAATTTTAATTGCAATTTAAAATTTCTAGCGCAACGATACCGGCTTTGGCTCGCGTTTTGCAATTCTAATCTAGCGGCGCGAAGTTCATAAAGCGCCGCGTAAAATTGCAAATTTCAGCGTTTTTTATTCGGCTGGCGAGGTTTGTGCGCGCAAGAATTAATTTGCGAAAATTTTAAAATTTTATCGCTTGCCTCAACCTGTCCTTAGGACAATCGCGATAAAATTTACGCTCCGCGTTTCAATCAAACGAGCAGTTGCGATGAAATTCTAAGCTAGCAGTCGAGATGAAATTTTACGCCACATTTTCAAGAAATGCCCGTCTCTGTGCGTCTGTAAAAGCCGTAAAGCCTGCACTAAATTTCATATTAATGCATTACTTAGCGGCTATCAAATATGCTTGCCAAGCAAACGCGTAGAAATCTCTCACCGCCCTTTCATGCTCGTTCGAAGTAAAATTTCACGCAGATGTTTTAACGGTCCATAGTCGAAATAAACGTTCCACATAATTCTATCGCAAAGCGGGGACTGCCGGGCGGAATTTTGCCCGACAGCAAAGTCTTTTTTTGTGCTAGATTTATGCTTCTGTGCGGATAATCTTTACCGCTTCGACCATATTTTTTAGGCTCGGCTCCACCTCTTCCCATTTGCGAGTTTTTAGACCGCAGTCCGGGTTGATCCACAGCTGCTCTTTTGGAAGCACCTCAAGCAGCGCGCGGATCTGGCTTACGAGCTCATGCACGCTAGGAATTCGCGGGCTGTGGATGTCGTAAACGCCGGGGCCGACCTCCTGCTTGTAGCCGACCGATCTAAAAATTTTAAGCAGCTCGTTGCCGCTGCGAGCGGTCTCGATGCTGATGACGTCGGCGTCCATCGCCTCGATCGTTTTGATGATGTCGTTGAACTCCGAATAGCACATATGTGTGTGGATCTGCGTCTGCGCTTTGGCTGCGCTAACGGCGAGCTTAAAGGCGTCTACGGCAAATTTTTCATACGCAGGGATATTTTCCGCGCGTAGCGGATAGCCCTCTTTAAACGCCGCCTCGTCCACCTGAATGATCTTGATGCCCGCATCTTGTAGATCCGAAATTTCATCAAAAATCGCGAGCGCAAGCTGTTTTACGATCTGCTCGCGAGGCTTGTCATCGCGCACGAAGCTCCAGTTCATGATCGTAACCGGGCCCGTTAGCATGCCTTTCATGATCTTTTTAGTGCGGCTTTGAGCGTATTTGATCCACTCCACGCTCATCGGTTTTGGGCGGCTCACGTCGCCGAAAAGTAGCGGCGGCTTCACGCAGCGGCTGCCGTAGCTCTGCACCCAGCCGTTGGCGCTAAACGCGTATCCGCTCATCTGCTCGCCGAAATACTCGACCATATCGTTGCGCTCGGGCTCACCGTGAACTAGCACATCTAGGCCGATCTCGTCTTGAAATTTGACGCAGTCGTCAATATAGGCTTTGATCTGCTTCTCATAATCCTCGCGCGTTAAAAGTCCCTTTTTATAGGCATTTCGGACTTGTCGGAGCTCAGCAGTCTGCGGAAAAGAGCCGATCGTAGTGGTAGGTAAAATTCCATATCCAAGCTCTTTTTTCTGCACCTTGATGCGATCTTCATAGCGATCGGCGCGCTCAAGCTTACTTAGCGAGTTCATGCGCGCGGAGACCTTCTCGTCGTGAATGAGCGGCGAGCTAGCGCGAGTTTTGGCGGATTTTTGATTCTGCTCGTAAGCCTTCATGCCGTGTTCGCACATAGGAATTTCAAAGAAAAGATGGGTCAAAATCGAAATTTCGCCTAGTTTTTCGACCGCGAAACTTAGCCATGATTTAACCTCAGCGCTTAGCTTGTCCTCGTATTTTAGCGTAAAAGGCACATGCAAAAGCGAGCAGGAGGTGCCCACATAGATGCGCTCCTTAGGCACGTAGGCTTCGATGGCCTTGAGCTGAGCTAGCTTTTTATCGATATCGCTCTTCCAGATATTGCGCCCGTCGATCACGCCTGCGAAAAGCACGGTCTTGGCGTCTTTTAAAGCTTGAAGCTCTTTTTTGATATTCTCCTCGCTTGCGTAAACAAAATCAAGCCCGATCGCCCAAACATCGGTCTTTACTATCTCGCGCACAGCCTCGGTCGCGTGCTCAAAATAGGTCATAAAGATGATTTTTACGTTGCTTGCAGCCTTACTTAGGCGCTGATAAACAGGCTCAATCTTTGGCGCCAACTCCGCTGCGCGATCCGTTACGAAAATCGGCTCATCGATCTGAACCACGACCTCGCTATCAAGCTCGCTAAGAAGCTTTAGCAGCTCCTCATATTTCGCGACAAGGGCATCTAAATGCGCGAGTGGATCGCTTTTGTCGCTTGATTTGCTAAGCGCAAGATAGGTGATAGGTCCGATTAAATTTATCTTTAGCGCGCAGGAATCCTTAAAATCGTTATTCT
>CAUSEA010000034.1:0-18448 GCA_963530525.1 uncultured Campylobacter sp. | reverse complement strand
AGTTTAAAGACGAAGCCAAAGAGGAGGGATCATCTAAGGCTAAAGGTAAGAGGGGCAAGAAGGGTAGGGGAGAGTAAAATTTCTCCCGATCTTAGCTTATTATTCTACAAGCCTAGCGCTTGCGGCGATTGCAAGGGTTAGGCAGCAAGCGTATAAATTTAGGCGGAGCTATGGAAGTGTGCAAGATTTTAATTCGAATCTTGCGTAATTAGCTTGTGATCGACTATACTGTAGATTTAGAAGTTTACAGTTCGATTTAAACTTGCGGATGTGATTTTATTTTATGGTACGGTGAGCCGATATTTTTTGGAATTTTAAGGTGTAAATTCCTGATTTCTCATAAATTTCAATCTCACTACTTTTAAGCAGAACTAAAATTACCCTAAAGACCGCCTAACTACAGCAAGGTATCAGCAAACCGATTACCAGCGCGTTTAAGCTAATGCCTAGAAATCGTGTAGGCTAAATGTCAAGCCATAAGAAATCATAGTGGTTTAGGGCGGCAATTTTGCAGAAGCGGCAGTGGGTTTATCTTACGGCAAAGCGTATGGCGTAGCGGCTAAAAAGACCACAAGAGAGATAGGTTTAGGGCAAATTTTACCCTATTTAAACGCTAGCATCATTACTCCCGCGCCGATGAGTGCTAGCGCGAGCCATTCGCGAAGGCTTGGGCGCTCGCCTAAAAATATCACGGCTATGATCACAATGAGCACCACGCTTAGTTTATCGATCGGTGCTACTTGATAGGCTTTGCCGATTTGCAGAGCTTTGAAATACGCTAGCCACGATGCACCCGTCGCCAGCCCACTTAGTATCAAAAACACCCAGTTGCGAGGGCTCAGACTAGATAGCGGCTGCCAGGCTTTAGCGTAGCGCAAGAATATGGCGAGGCAAAAGGCGATGATGATCGTGCGGATAAAAGTCGCAAAGTGGGAGTTGATGCCTTCAAGCCCAATTTTTGCAAATATCGCAGTCAGCGCCGCAAAGAGTGTTGATGCGAGCTAGCCAGGTAAAAGAAGCTAAAGTTCTGCCGTGTTTGATTTAGACGATATTGCTAAGTCTCACTCGCGATTGCCGCTAAATTTGCCTCACTTATATAGAAAAATCGCCAAAAGCGCATTCTCGCTTCGCCTAACGCTAAGAGAGATCTGTTTAAATTCCACTTCGACGCTCCTCAAAAACAAATGCCAGCGACGCAAGCGCATCCATCGTCGTTTAAATTCCAATTTGGCACCCCTCAAAAAAGCAAACTTTAAGCCCAAACCTACTACTCTAAAAGTTCAAATTTTACAAATAAGGATATTGAATGAAAAATTTCATATTTTCCGCACTTTTGGCTCTTGGCATCGCAGGCTGCGCCGTAAGCACCGCTCCGACGCCTGCAGGCAACTTACGCTCGCTCAAATCCGAGATCGTAAACTACACTCGCCAAAGCTCCACAGCTTACGTATATACGTTTAAAGACCTATCCAGCGGCGAGCTATACACCGCTCGCGCAAGCAAATATTATGCGGCTGCGGGAGATACTGCCTACATAAGTACCGCAGCAGGTGCTATCACCGATATGCGAATCATCTCGCGCAAAGCGGGTTCCGTTGCTCCGCGCGCTTATGACATCGGCAAAATCGAGACCAAACAAATGCATAAAAACGACGCTATTGCCGTACCAGAGAGCGAAAATATCAGCTTTTAATCCTACGCGATTTTTAGCTGCTGTGCCCTTGAGGGTAAGCGAGCCTGCTTTTAATTTGTGAAACGCTTTTGTGTTCGCTCCCTACTCTTATGAAGGCAATAGTTTCTGCTCTTAATCATGGCGGACTTGCGCGATTTGCTTCTGCTTTAAAGTCCGCTGATTCTTTACGCGATGCCTGCATAAATTTTATATTTTATAAGTTGTGGAATTTTATATTCCGCAGAATTCTGTGCTGCATATCTTGCTTATATGGCTCGGTTAGCATTTCATATCCGCTTCTTTCGCGCTTAAATTCCTTGCTAGTGCCATTTTATCCGCAAAATTCTATATTATAGAAATACGGCTGGCGCTAGAATTTTGATTGCGAAATTCTTATAAATTTTCTTTCTCGCGGTTTTTCGCGCACTGCTCGTTTTCAGTGCAGTATTCCCCGCTGATAAGATGTCGCGTAGATATTTTTAAAACCTACGCTTTGCAAATTTCGTGTCTTAAAATTTTACGTCGTAAAATTTTTATCAAATTTCTCCCGCATAAAAGAGGTGTTGCCGTCTGTTTACCGCAGCCTGATATAATCCCCACATCGAAATTAGAACTCCTTTCAATAATCGGCGAGGCCTGTGTGGGTCTCGCTTTTTTTATGCCCGTTAAATTTGGATTTTCGGTAAATACTCGGTAACAATTTGGTAAAATTTTAGTATTTTTCAGCCTATTTTAAGCATATAATTTGTCATTTTGTGCTACTATTGCGCTTACAAACTTTTAAAGGAGTTCAAAATGAAACTAGTTAAACTTAGTTTAGCGGCAGCAGTCGCTGCAGGTGCTCTTGCTATGAGTGCAAGTGCTGTTCCGTTAGAGGAAGCTATCAAGGACGTGGATCTAAACGGATACGCTCGTATGCGATATACTCACGATCACCTTAAAAATAAAGCAGATAGCAATAGAGGTGTTTGGCAGTTTAAATCGGAAGTAGATTTTAAAGCTAAAATCGACGATAACTTCTTTGGTGTAGTAGGCATTAGATTTATGGATGAAGATCATGGCGAATCCGCTTCTTCTTCAAATAGTCAATATCATGGCAATTACGGCGCAAGAAGAGAAGACCCGGATTCTGATTTCGATATTGCTAAGGCTTACTTGGGATACACTATCGGCGGTACTACGATTGCAGTTGGTCGCCAGGGCATAGGCTCATTCTTTACCGATGATATGTATGGAGATGGCGTTAAGATTACTAGTACCGATATCGAGGGCTTAACAATTAGTGGCTTTTGGATGGATTCTCTAGAGAACGATGGCGATATTTCAAGCCTTGATTGGGCTAGCGTAAATAATAAGCTAACTACCGATCATAACCTATATGGCATAGGATTTATGGGTTCATATGATCCCGTATCTTTCCAATTATGGTATAACTCTTTAGAGGATGTAGCAGATCTTTTCGCTGCAGAACTGGCTTTAAGCTTTGATATCTCTGATGATTTTAATCTCGGCGTAAAAGGTCAGTATGCATTTTCTGATTTCGATGGCGACTATAAAAATGTAGTAGGTGCCGATGATGCAGATTTCTGGGCCGCAGAAGCAAGTGCTGGTTTCTTTGGCGTTGATTTAGCTGCGGGTTATTTGAAATTTGAACCTGATCATAAAGACAGCCTTTCTTTTGTATCCTTTGAAGATCAAGGATCCTTCATTAGCCCAGGTGAAGAGTTGCTAGATTATAGAAGCTTTACTGGCGAGAACCACTATTGGTATGTAGTAGCAGGATATACTATCCCTGATACTGGTATCAGAATTGGTGCTGATTACCTAGACGGTAAAGCGCATGGTGACGATGCATACGAAGTAGTAGGTAGAATTTCTTATAAATATAATGAAAAGCTAAGCTTTAAAACTTGGTATTCTCACTATAAGATTGACGATGCTGCTGGCGGTCTTGATGAGAAAAAAGATCGCATCAGATTTGAGGCTAAATACAGCTTCTAATTATTTACCTTATACAGGTAAAATTAGGGCGAAGCTTTTGCTTCGCCCTTTTTAAATTCTAAATCAAGGTTTTCTATGAAAATTTTTAAAATTTCTTTTTTAGCATGTTTTTTTGCCTTTAGTTTAAATGCCGCGGATAAAGCAAATGATGACACGTATGTATTCGAAGCCAAAGGTGAGTTTGCCAAAGAGCTAAAATCCCTGATCGAAAAGCATTCTAAAGATGAAAACGTAACTGTAAATATCTACAAAAACGCTCCGGTCGCAGGCAGTAAAACCCATAGCGGCAAAGTAAATCGAAATATAAATTTTTTAAAAGAAAGAGGTGGAGCTATCTTTGCTGAGAAGTGCGCTTCATGCCACGGCGAGAATGGCCAAAAAAGAGCTTATGGAGTATCGCGTAAACTCAAAGATATGGACGCCAAAGAGATCTCGATAGCTATGTCGCAATACACTACAGATCTGAGTTATGGTAGCAAGATGAAAAATATCATGCAGCCGATCGCCGCTAAGACGGGCGCTACGGAGCTAGGCTACATCATTGCTTATCTAAAAGGCGACGATTCGTTCCTATACGATAGCTCGTCTAGTAGGAGCACGAATACTGAAATTTCGACTGCCCCTAGCGAGCAGGGCTCGTATTTAAAATAAGGAGTCCAAATTGAAAGTGGCAATAGTTTTAGCTAACGGATTTGAGGAGCTTGAGGCGATAAGTATCATTGATATTTTAAGACGTGCAGATATTGATGCTCTAGCCGTGGGGTTGGAGAAAAAATGCGTTCGCGGTACGCACGGCATCGAGCTTGTGGCGGATGAAATTTTGGATGATATTAAGGTGTCTGAATTTTCTATGATAGTTTTACCGGGAGGCTTGCCCGGTGCGGAGAATTTAGCCAAAAGCGAGAAGCTCGGTAAGATTCTGCGCGACTTTGATGCAAATAACGCAAAAATCGGCGCAATATGTGCCGCTCCATGGGCGCTAGCTACCGCGGGTGTGCTAAAAAGCTCTTATACTTGTTATCCAGGCTTCGAAAATCAGATCGCTCACCCAGGCTATACGAATTCGGCGAATGTCGTAAAAGATCAAAATATAATGACTTCGAAAGGTCCCGCTACTGCGATGGAATTCGCACTGCAAATCGTCCGCGAGCTAAAAGGCGAACAGGTTTATTCCAAGCTAAAATCCGATTTGCTTTTTAAATAAAATTTCAAGTGAGAACCGATTCCAGCACACCTTATTTTACCATTTGTAAAATGGGGCGCGTAATTTTGCCGCGCCTGAGAATTACAAATTTTATCTTGCCCTACACGTATAAAATAGCCACAATATTTATTCTGAGTATTCGTAAACGATGAATGGAATTCTCACAGCCCAAATTCTAAATCGAAAAACGTAAAAGGCTTTATGAGGAGCAGATGAAATTTTATTGGAGTAGTTGCTATTTAAATCAAGCTTTACCGTCGTAGCGGCGTGAAGCGCAAGTATGAAGGATATTTTGGGTGTGGGCTCTCAAGCAGACATCCCCGAGCTGAATAAATTTCAGTGCGGCACCTTCGCGATGCACTCGCTAGCAGAAGCTAAACAGATCGCGCAAAACGTGTTAAATAAGGATATCAGCGTGATCAAAAACGACGAGATCGCGCTGGATTTAAATTTGATCAAATGGCGATGTCAATGTGTCAAGAGGCAAAACGGCGCAGTTTTTAAAGGTTTTGTTGGTAAAGCACAGATTTATCAGGAGCATATAAGCTTGTAGCGCGCGATGAAAGCGTTATTTAGAATTCCTAAAAAGGATAAAATTTAGCGCTTCTTCAAAATATCATCGTTTAAAAATGCCGCGCTGCTTTGTATCGTTTTGATAACGCGGTCTTTATAATTTTGCATTTTGTCGGGTGTAGGTCTGTGTGCGATCAAATTTACGAACCCGATTTTCGCCGTGAAATAAAAAATCCCCAGTATTGTCGCGTTTAGAAATACTCCAAAATATATCCGTTCTAACCCCCATATCCCTATGCTGGCGGCATGAATAGGCACAAAAATTATCGCGACTAAGATCGGATAATAATCCGAAATTTTATTTTTGGCAAGGATTACGGTCGTAACGATGGTGTATGCGATGAGCGTAAAGGGAGAGATAAGCAAGAGTGCAAAAAGTGCGTTTATGCGCTGATAATCTTCGTGCCCGATTAAGACGCAAAAACTGCAAAACGCGAGCGTTATGAGAAAAAATAAAGGTAAAATCCACCGCGTTTTCACGTCGCGCCCTTTAAGTAGCGATAAAAAGAGTAGATGAGAACCCAGCGCAATACAATAATAATCAAATATAACCGATGAGCTTAGAAACGTGAGCGGTATGGCGAGCAGCGTACCCGGTCCATCAAAATATATCCCACTAAACATGAGCCACGTGATAAAGAGCATAAAAGCATATTTCAGACCCGCATAAATGGCGCAAACACAGATACTAACGAGGATAAATCGTATAAATTTGCTCATTTGCCTTTTTCCTAAATTTAGGTAATTATAGCAAACCGCGACAAACAAACGACGCAAAATTTTAATTTAGCCCGTGCGCTCGCCGAATCCGCTGCCTATCGCGAGCTCGTGCGCGCTCGAAGTACGCCCAATGTCTTCGTATTATTTCATCCGCGCCCGCGCCGCAAGAACAAATTTCATAAATTCTAAATCCGTTTTGCGTTATCATTGCGCTAAATTTAAAATTTTACGCAAAGGGGATTATATGAAAAACACGGCATTCATCACGGGCGCTACGAGCGGCTTTGGCGAGGCGATCGCTAGGGCGCTTAGCGCGCAGGGCTATAAGATCATAGCACTCGGGCGCCGCAAGGAGCGGCTACAGAAGCTAGCCGGCGAGCTAGGCAACACGCACATTATCGCCGCGGATATTCGCGATAAAGCTGCGGTGTTTGATGCCGTAAGTGCGTTGCCTGAAAATTTCAAAGACGTCGAGGTTCTCGTAAATAACGCAGGGCTCGCGCTCGGGCTTGAGGGGATCGCGCAGACGCCCGTAGAGGATTTGGAGACGATGGTCGATACGAATATCAAAGGCGTGCTGTATTCGACCAAGGCGGTGCTGCCGCTGATGATCGCGCGCGGCAGCGGCTATATCTTCAATCTCGGCTCGACTGCGGGCGCGTGGCCCTATCCGGGTAGCCACGTTTACGGCGCGAGCAAGGCGTTTATCAAGCAGTTTAGTCGCAATATCCGCAACGACCTGCGCGGCACTGGCATCCGCGTGACGGAGATCGCGCCGGGAATCTGTAAGAGTGAGTTTAGCGAGGTGCGCTTTAAAGGCGACGTAGCGCGCGCTGCAGCCGTGTATGAGGGGGTCGATGCGATCTTACCCGAGGATATCGCGCAGATCGTGCTAAGCTGCCTAGCGATGCCGCACCGAGTAAATATCAACGTGATTGAGGCGATGGCGACGCAGCAGAGCTGGGCTGGGCTTTTTATCGAGAAGCATTAAATTTTAAGGCGAGAAAATGAAAAAAATTCTATTACTGATGTTTTTATCGGTTGCCGCGTTTGCGGTAGATGACGCTACCAGGCAGCATAATGCCGAGCTTTTCGGCATCTGGACGCTAGTGCCGCCCGTCGTGGCGATCGCGCTTGCCTTTATCACCAAAGAGGTGATTTTATCGCTTTTCATCGGCGTTTTTAGCGGCACCTATATGCTAGCAGTCGTTAACGACAATCCGATCTCCGCGCTTGTGGGCAGCTTTACCGATCTGGTCGCGCGCGTGGTGGGCTCGATGGCTAGCAAAGGTAACGCGGGCGTACTTTTACAGGTACTTTGTATCGGCGGCGTGGTCGCTCTAATTAGCAGGACGGGTGGCACGAAAGCCGTGGCGCTTTGGATTAGCAAGCGCGCCAAAACCGGTATCTCGGCGCAAATTTCAACGTGGGTTATGGGTCTTTTCGTATTTTTCGACGACTACGCAAACGCCCTGATCGTAGGCCCCGTCATGAGGCCGATCACCGATAAATTTAGAGTCAGCCGCGAAAAGCTCGCCTTTATCATCGACGCCACCGCCGCACCGATTGCGGGTATCGCGCTAATTTCTACCTGGGTAGGGCTCGAAGTCTCTCTGATAAGAGCAGGATATGATCAGATCGGCGTGCAAAACGTAAACGCCTTCTCGATCTTCGTGCAAACCATGCCGTATCGCTTCTACAATCTTTTCATGCTCGCTTTTGTGGTTTACGTAGCGTTCATGCGCAGGGATTTCGGACCGATGCTCTCAGCCGAGCGGCGAGCGGCGAGCGGTGAAATTCACTCCAAAAATTCTAACATCGCCGAGCTCGAAGATAAAACGCTAGAGCCCAAAAAGGGGATCAAGCCGCAAGCTTCAAATGCCGTCATCCCGCTTATAATGCTAATCTGCGGTGCATTTGCGAGCTTTTATTTTAGCGGGCTAAGCAAGCTGCAAGGCGATGCTCTCGCGGCCGCAAAAGCCGCTCCGCTAAGCTTTACGACGCTTCAGGCGACGTTCGGCAACGCAAACTCGTCGGTCGCGCTCTTTCAAGCGGCGCTTCTTGCTACGGTCGTGTCTATATTTATGAGCGTTTACCGCAAAATTTTTGACGTCAGAGAGGCGATCTCTACGTGGATCAAGGGGTGGAAGACGATGATCGTCACGATCGTGATCTTGCTGCTTGCCTGGTCGCTCAGCTCTGTCATCAAAGAGCTCGGCACGTCGCGCTATCTGGTCGATATGTTGAGCCAAAACACGCCTAAATTCTTGCTTCCGGTAGCGATTTTCGTGCTGGGCTCGTTCATTAGCTTTTCGACGGGCACCAGCTACGGCACGATGGGAATTCTAATGCCGCTTGCCATACCTTTGGCAAACGCCGTCGGACTTCACTACGGGCTTTCGGGCGATGCGCTTCACGCCTATATGATCGTAAATATCTCAGGCGTGCTAACCGGCGCGATTTTCGGCGATCATTGCTCGCCGATTTCGGACACCACGATCCTTTCGTCGATGGGCGCGGGCTGCGATCATATCGAGCACGTAAAGACACAGATGCCTTACGCTCTATCCGTCGGCGCGGTCGCCGTGGTGGCGGGCTATCTGCCCGTAGCGCTAGGGCTCAGCGTCTGGATCGTGCTACCGATGGGGCTTGCCGTTACGTGGGCTCTCGTGCGGTTCGCAGGTAAAAAGATAGAGGAGTAGCTCTCGCAAATTTTAAATTTGCTTTTAAATTTTGAATTCCGCAGAGATGCGGAATTCTACTGGGCGAAATTCTAATCTGCCTCGCGGAATTTCACTCCACAAATTTCGTCGCGCTAGTAAAATTTTAAAACGAAATTTCAAAAAGCGCGAGCAAATTTTAAAAGCAGAATTTTAACGAGCCGCGTTAAAATGGCGCGTGCGCCCGCAATTTAAAATTTTTAAAGTAAGCGGATAGTAAAATACCGATAAATTTCAAACAAGGAGAATGAAATGAAAAATCCCAAAATGTTCCTCTGGGGGGGGTGTTAGCTGCTTTATTAGTTGGTTGCGGTGACGATACCGAGGTAAAGACCAAAGAATATTACGATATTCATCTAAATGAGGCTAAAGAGGTTTATGCAAAGTGTGATTTCAATACCCTTAAAGACGGAAGCAACTCATACAAGAATTGCGTGAATGCTAAGGAAATCGTAGAATTTTATGCTGATCAAGAGAAAATGCTCGGTTCAGCAATCGTAAAAAGGCAAAGAGCCGAGAGGGGGCTTAAAGATTAATTAGATTAAAATTGCAATAAATTATTCCTCTCTTAATACATTTTAATTTACTCTGCGCCTTCGGTGCAGAGTAAATTTACCCTGCTCAGCGCCGAATTTTGCGGTATAAATCTCGCCTGCGAAATGATACGGCGCGAAATCTTGCTTTACATATTTTAGAATTTCGAATTTTAAAATTCCAAAGTCTGCGAGCTTTTGGCTACCGCAGAAAAGACTTGCGGGCTTCGCAGCACCTTGAAATTTAATCATTTTAAAATTTACGCCGCGTGACTAGTCTAAATTTCACCGGCGGCGGTTTGCACGGCGTGCTAAATTTAACTTTGCGCGCTTTATCCGCACCCTAGTCTAAATTTAAAATTTCAAATCCGCGGCGACAGTTCGTGCGGCGTGAGGTTACTCCTGCAAACAGCGATCTCGGCTCGCGCTATGAAATTCAAAGAATTAGTGGCAACGGCGGCGCTTGGCTTGCGCTATGCTGCTTCAAGTCGTACGGCGGCGTTGTGCGTTAAATTTTAAATTTACGTGCCGGACAGCGGAAGGCAGCATTTGCCCCGTAAAATTTTAACTTTCGCGCGCCGGACGACGGCTAGGCACTATTGCTCGCGCGCCGCGCGAAGCCGCTTCTAAATCATCAAGCCGAGTTAAATTTTCGCGCGCCGAAATTTTAGTCTATGCAGCACGATTTACAAAACGACGAAATTTTGAGTTTGCGCTACGATTTATAGCGCATCAAAATTTTAACTTTCACAGCACGATCCGCGATGAATAGGAATTTTAATTTGACGTGATTTATGACGCACTGGAATTCCAACCTGCGCTACGGATCTACGACGCACGGGCGCGTAGCCTAGTCGATCTCTCGCATCGCATCAAGCCGCTTTAAAAATAGTTCCACCTTGCTCAGCTGCGCCGCATCTAGCGCCCTGCCCGAGTAAAAATACTCCACGCTGTTGCCGTTTGGATAATTCACACGCGAAATGCCCGTTCCTTCGCCTCTCAGCTCAAATTCCAAGGACAAATCCGCGCCGCCTCGAGAATAAAGCTTGAGCTGCGAATTCGCATCTACGGCGCGTGGCGACATGCGGCATTTGTCTTCGTCGCACTGCTCTACGCCGTGCGCATCGCCTGCCAGCCTGCCGTCGCGCTCGCGGGCATCAAGTTCGCCCGTTTGCGAATTTGCGCTAAATTTTATATCACCGTCTGCGTCAAATTTATCCGCACAAACCTGCGATTTTACGTCGCGCGAAGTATCCATGCCGAAGCCGCACTCATCCGCGTTAGAAAATTCATCGCACTCATTATACCCCACTGCGCCGTTTTTTCTGGCGCCGCACGGCACTGTACGAAGTCCGCTCATACCTTGCTCTATCATATCGGGCTTGCTCTCGCCGCAACTTTCTGTGTCGCGCCCGCCGCCGCTATTATCGCGATCTTCTACGCCCCGCTTGTTCTTGCCTTTTATGCTCTCGCCGCCCGCGTTAAATTTAGGCATCCGCGAGGGCAAATCCTCGCCGCGCGCAAGCTTCAGCCCTCCGCCAAGCTCGCTTGCAAGGCGATTTAGCGTGCCGTCGATGCCGTCGATGATACGCACGTGAGACGGCAAAATTTCACGCAAAACGTCCTTAAAATAGTTAAAATGAGTGCAACCAAGCACGAGCGAGCCGAGGCGCGCGAGCTCAAATTTAGCTAGCTCTCCCTGCAGATACGCCCGAACCGCGGGCGAATCAAACTCCAAATCCTGAGCAAACTCCACGAGACGAGGCAGCGGCAGGCTCCACGTCTCACACTCCAGCCGCCCAACGAGGCGCGCGAGCTTCTCGCCTGCGATCGTTAGCGGCGTGGCGATGAGCAACGTCGGGCGCGAGCCGAAGCTGTCCGCGGCGAGCTTGACGGCGGGCTCCATGCCGATAACCGGCACGCTAAATGCGCCGCGAAGCTCCGAGATAGCCGCGCTCGTGGCGGTGTTGCAAGCAACGACGACCCCGTCCGCGCCGCGCGAGACCAAAAACCCGACCGCATCGAGGCTCAGGCGCACGATCTGGGCCCTACTTTTCGTGCCATAGGGGACGTGATCCTCGTCGGCAAAATACAAAAACTCCGCCCCGCTAAACCGCCGCAAAGCCTCGGCGAGCACGCTCAGCCCGCCGATGCCTGAGTCAAAAAACGCTATTTTCAAATCTTTAATCCAAGGTTAAATTTCAAAAAAGGGATTATAGCTCAATTCGGGTAAAATTTAAATTTTGAGCGGGTTTGGCGGCTCCGCGGCCGTTAAATTCTCGCCGCCTTTTTAAAATTCGCGGTAAATTTAATCAATTTTTTAGGGGGGGGGGGGGGGGGGTGGAATTTGCCAAATTTTACCCGGAAAGGATACTAAATGAAAAAATCGCTATTTGTGTTGGCGCTCGCCACTTGCTTCGCGTTCGGAGCGTCCGAGTTTGAAAAGTTTGAAAAGGAGTGCAATGACGGCAATATGGAGTCTTGCTACAAAGCCGGCTTATTATGCGAAGACAATGCTACGTCGTTTAAACTGTTTGAAAAAGCTTGCAATGGTGGATGTGAGGAAGGGTGCCTTTCAGCGTCAGAAATTATAATGCAAGAAGATTCTAAAAAAGGTATCAGATCTCTTGAAAAAAATTGTAACGCCAAATGCACTATTTGTTGCGGATTATTGGGGATCAAATATAGTCTCGGGGTCGACGTCGAAAAAGATATATCAAAAGGGATAACCTATTATGACAAGGCTTGTGACGGAGGAGAAGAACTATCGTGCAGTATGTTAGCAGATATGTATGACAAAGGAAAGGGCGTAAAAAAGGATGAAATGAGAGCGGCGGTTTATGATAAAAAAGGTTGCGATATAGCGGACGAGCTAGCGAGTTGCTATAATTTTGCGCTATTTAACTACAACTCTAACGATAAAAGTAAAGCTGCGCAATACTATAAAAAAGCTTGCGATCTAGGCAAAAATAAAAATTCTCTTTTTATGAATCCGCCCGAGTTTAAAGAAACTTGGCAAAAATCCTGCGATATGTATGAACTGCTAAAATAGCGCGCCGAGCCGCGGCTGGTACGATGCGCGCCGAGCTGCGGCTGATACAATACGCGTCGGCTGCGGCTTAAAATTCCGCTGCGTCTAAATTTAAAACGCAAGCAAATTTAAAGCGACGATAAAATTTTAAATTAATCGGGCGATATGCGGCAGAATTTAACGTAAATTTACACGGATCCTGCATAGATTTTGGCGCAAGCAAAGCGCTAAAATAAAGAGGCAGATTTGTCATAAGCAAATGCGTGCTAAAAGCATAGATTGGTACGCAGCAGAATTTTAAGTTAGGATTATGGAAGCCTTATGCGCTTCGCCTCTGCAAGGATCGGGCGAAAGTAGAATTGCAAGATTGGAATTTACGCAGTCGCGCGTATAAAGCTTCGCGCGAATTTTTTGATGTGGAATTTAGAATTTTAAAATTCCTAAAGCTTCGAATCTGGCGCTGAGCCTTGAAATATCGTAGCGATAGAATTTTAAAATTTGCCGCCGCATCGCTTTAAAAATCTTGCTTGAAAATTTTTCATTTCTGCCGCGACGCTGCGTTTTTCTATAAAAATTTTGCTCTTTTGCTCTAGTGCTGTGTTTTCGTCGCAGAATTTCGCGCCTTTTTACGGCGCAGAATTTTTAGCGCGAAGTTCCTCATTATTTTTGCTTGTTATAATTTAAGTGATAAATCCAGCGATGTTAAATTTGCACGACATAAAGGCTCTTATCATTCCATGCCACTTTGAAGCGAAATGAGATAAATTCTACGTGGCGCAAAAGGCGTCCGATTAGGCTTTGCGGCGCCCTTGCATACTGCGCAAAAGCGCGATCTCCTCCGCCCAGAGGCTATCGTCGATCGTTTCTAAAATCAACGGGATCTCGTCGATATTCGGGTCGTTCATGATGTTTTCAAATGCCGCGAGCCCCAAAAATCCGCGCCCGAGGCTCTCGTGCCGATCCTTACGCACGCCAAGCTCGTTTTTCGTGTCGTTTAGGTGCATGCCGCTTAAAAATTTATAGCCGATCGCGTGGTCAAACTCGCTCATCGTGCGCTCATAGGCCTGCGGGCTGCGCAGATCGTATCCTGCGGCGAACGCGTGACAGGTATCGATGCAGACGCCGATGCGATCTTTGTTTGAAATTTTATCGATCACGTAGGCGAGCTGAGCGAAATCATAGCCGAGATTGGAGCCCTGCCCGGCGGTGTTTTCGAGCACGAGCTTGACGCCTGCGGTGTTTGCGATGGCGAAATTTAGCGACTCTGCGATATTATCCATGCACACTTGAGCTGAAATTTCATTTAGATGCGAGCCCGGATGAAAATTTAGCAGCTTAAGTCCGAGCGCTTCGCAGCGGCGGATCTCGCCCACGAAGGCGTTTAGGGACTTCTCGCGCTCCGCCTCGCGCGGATGGCCCAAATTTATGAGGTAGCTGTCGTGCACCAAGACATGCCCCACGTTGATGCCGCTTTGCTTCAGCGCGTCCTTAAACGCGATGGCCTCCTCCGCGCTAAGCGGCGGCGCGTCCCATCTGCGCTGATTTTTGACGAACATCGCAAACGCGTCCGCCCCGATCTTTGCGGCATTTAACGGCGCGTTGGAAACCCCGCCGTTAGCACTCACGTGCGCTCCGATCCGTTTCATTTTACCTCCTCAATTTTATTTTACGCCGCGTGCGGCGAAATTTCATAAACCCGAGCTGCGCGCGAATTTTTAAATTTAAATGCGCGCTTTTCTTTCGGACATACGCGCTGCTTAGTAAATTTCGCCGCGAAGAGCCGGCGCAGAGCGTCAATAAAACCGCGCCGCTTGCAAAGCTTGGGTAGCTACTTCGCCGAGTAATGGAATTTTAACCGCTCGCGCCGTGTTTTGGGCGGCTGCTAGAGCGCATTATTCCCGCGCGTTTATAAACGTGCGCTGCGCGAAATTTTACTCGTTCGCGATTTGCTCGCACCGCCCGCGGAATCGCATCTTGCGCGCTACAAACACCCGCCGCGCAAAATTTATGGCAGCTCGCGGATTTTGATCTTTACGCCGCGTTTTGCGTCGGCGAAGATTATGGATCTTCCGCCGCCGTCCTTGCCGCGGCAAACCTTATAATCGATAGAGCCATCTTGCAGGCTTTGCGCTAGGCAACGGCGCTCGCCTGCGTCGCTGCCGCCAAAGATCGGCTTGCCGTCTAGGATTTGGCCGAGAAGCCCGCGGTAGTGCTCGGCGCCGAAGAATTTTTTATTGAAAACGAGCTCGTCGTCGCACGCGCCGTTCATGCAAATTTTATCGCCCTTTAAAACCAGGCTCAGCACGCTGATGCCGCTTGCGTAAATTTGAACTTCGGTTTGATTTTTAAATTTACGCATAAAGCCCGCGTCGCTGGTGCGAGTAAGCGGCGAAATGACGGTGAAATTTACAGCTTGCGTAGAAGCGGGCTTGAGCGCGGTGGTAGCGCAGCCTGCGAGCAGAAGCGAAAGTGCAAGCGGCGCCAGAAAAGAGCATTTCATAAATAATCCTTAATTTAAGTTGGGTTTAAGTGCGTCTTGAGTAGAATACCGCCTTTAATCTTAATACCAGATTAAGTGGCCCCTTCGTCTAACGGTTAGGACATCGCCCTTTCACGGCGGTAAAACGAGTTCGAATCTCGTAGGGGTCGCCACTTCTAGTTTTAAAATTTTTTGACACAAATCTTAGTTTTTGTAAAATTCTAAAATTTTATCTAACTTCTAAATTTCAAAATTATGCACTTTTGCTGCTTCCTGCGTTACAAAATTCCAAGACTGCAAAATTCTACCTGATAATTTTAAAATTTAGCCCTGCCGAATTTACGTAATAAATTTTATGCAAACAAATAAAACTCGTAAATTTAGCTCTTTCTAAAAAAAATTCGCTAAATTTATTGAATGCAAAATTTTAAAGAATACGTAAATGAAATTCTAAAAAATCATCCTGGCGAGCGCGTCACGAGCTTTAGTTTCGAGGGCGAGAAATACTGGCTCAAGCAGCCGGAGCTGCGCATCCGCGGTGGATTGCTTACGAAAATATTCAAAGCTAATCCGAAAGCCGCTTTCGATTACGAAGCGCTAAAATGCGAGAGCCTGTACGCAGCCGGCGCGCCTGTGCCGCAGCCGGTGCTGCGAGACGAGAGCTTTTTCGTACTCAAAGACGGCGGCACGCCGGTGGACGAGGTGCTAAAAAGCTCGGATGAGGCGGCTTGCGTAGCGCTTATTGAGGGCTACGCTGCAGCGTTAGCACAGCTGCATTCGCGCGGCTTCATACACGGCAGACCCGCGCTGCGCGACGTTTTAGTAAAAAACGGCGAGATGAAATTTATAGATTTTGAAAATCGCGGCGAGCGCGGTGATCTGCAAAAAGCCAAAATGCGAGATTTTTTGCTGTTTGTCTATGATCTTTGTCGCGAAGGGCTGAACGAAGGTTTGGTGCGCGCAGGCATCCGCGCCTACGACTTAAACGGCGGGCAGGACGTAGTGCAAAGTGCGTGGGCTACGGTACTTGCGCTGCGTCCGATATATTTTATCGCTAGGCTTTTGCCGCAAAAATTTAAGGATTTAAACGCGCTCGTGCGCACGTTTGAGCTCTGCTTAAAAATAATTGAGGAAAACGATGGTCAAACAAAGTAAATTCGCTAAATTTAAGCTGGTGATTATACTCGCCTATATGTCTGCTCTGGCGCCTTTGTCTACCGATATGTATCTGCCCGCGCTGGAAAAGGTAAAGGCAAGCTTTGCTACGAGCGAGTTTTACGCTCAGTTATCGGTTGCGAGCTTTTTCGTTGCGTTTGCGCTAGGACAGCTCGTTTATGGGCCGCTAAGTGATAAATTCGGTCGCAAAAAGCCGTTATACGCGGGCATTTTGCTTTTCATATATGCGTCGCTTGCCTGCGTGAGCTTTGATAGCGTTTATGCGTTTATATTTTTTAGATTTTTGCAAGCTTTGGGCGGTTGCGCGGGAGTGGTACTTGCGCGAGCCGTTATTAATGATAAATTTGAGCTTCATGAGGCTGCGGCGATGTTTGCGCTGATGATGGTCGTGGGCTCGCTAGCACCGATGCTGGCACCAACTCTAGGTGGATTTGTGCTAGATTTTTTCTCATGGCAAGCGATTTTTGCGATTTTGTTCGCACTTGGAATTTTGCTTTTTGCATTTATATTTTTCGGACTTGACGAGAGCGCGCAGATAGACGGGACTGCTACACTTAGCGTAAAAGGCGTGCTTGGCGAATACAGCATAATCTTGCGAAATAAAGAATTTATGCGCTATACGCTAGGATTTGCAGTTGCGATGAGCGCGCTTTTTGCTTATATCACGGGCTCTAGCTTCATATTTTTGGGCTATTATGGGCTGGGCGAGCATGCCTTTGGCGTAATATTTGGCATCAACGCTCTTGGGATGACCCTCGTTTCGGCACTAAATGCCAAACTCGTGCAAAATCGCGAACCCGCAGCTTTATTAAATTTCGGCCTAATAGCTATGCTTGTGACGAGCCTGATTTTGCTCGCATGCTCTATGCTTGACCTTCCTTTCATCTGCTTTGAGGCTTCGCTTTTTGTATTGCTTTCGTCCCTTGGCTTTGTTGCGCCTAACGCCACAACGCTTGCGATGGCGCTGTATAAGGACGGCAACTCGGGCGCAGCTTCGGCGGTACTGGGGACTGCACAGTTTGCTATTGCCGGGGCTATTTCGTTTATCGTGGGTGCAGTGGGAGCGAATAAGCCGTTTTTGCTCGCAAGTGTGATGGCGATTTGTGCTCTTTGCGCGAACGCCGTGTATTTTTTATTGCGAGAAAAGAATCAAAAATTTTAATTTTAATATTTTTTAAATTTATCGTTAAGGATTGATTAGCTAAAATTAGCTCTCGTTCTTTCAGTGTAAGAAAGACAATTCGGTAAAAAAGGAAACAAGCCAATGAGCGATATTATCGCGTATAAATTTAACGGTGAAATTTACGATACTCAAAGTATCGGCGAGCACACAAGCGAGGCGCAGCCGATATATTTCGATAACTCCGAGGACGCGCTTAAAATTCTGCGCCACTCCTGTGCGCACCTTTTGGCGCAGGCGGTGCGCGAGCTTTATCCGAGCGCTAAATTTTTCGTGGGACCCGCGATCGAGGATGGGTTTTACTACGACATCCGCGTCAGCAAAGATAACGGCGAAAAGCTCGGCGAAGAGGATCTAAAGACGATCGAAAAAAAGATGCGCGCGCTCGCCGAGGCAAATTTAGAGATTAAAAAGATAGCTTCCATTAAAGAGGCGGTCGCGAAAAAATATGCAAACGACGATCTTAAGCAGGAAGTTTTAAAGCGTATCCCCGACGGCCCGGTTAGCTTATACGCGCAGGGTGAGTTTGAGGATATCTGCCGCGGCCCGCATGTGCAAAATACGAAATTTTTGAAAAATTTCGCCCTTACGCGCGTCGCGGGGGCGTATCTCGGCGGCGACGAGAAACGCGAGATGCTAACGCGCATCTACGGCGTCGTATTTGCCGATAAAGATAGCCTTAAAAAACACCTTACGATGCTAGAAGAAGCTAAGAAGCGCGATCACCGAAAGCTCGGAGCCGAGATGAAATTTTTCACCTTCGACGAGCAGATCGGCGCGGGACTTCCGATCTGGCTTCCTGCGGGCACAAGGATGCGCATAAAGCTCGAAGAGCGCCTTTATAGGCAGCTTCGCAAGCGCGGCTACGAGCCGGTGCGTGGTCCTGAAATTTTAAAATCAGACGCATGGAAGATCAGCGGGCACTACAGCAACTACAAAGAAAATATGTATTTTACGACGATCGAGGATCAAGAATACGGCATCAAGCCGATGAACTGCGTCGGTCACATCAAGGTTTATCAAAGCGAAATCCGCTCATATCGCGATCTACCGCTTAAATTTTGCGAGTACGGCGTCGTGCACCGCCACGAAAAAAGCGGCGTCTTGCACGGACTTTTCCGCGTGCGCGAGTTTACGCAGGACGACGCGCATCTGTTTG
>CAUSEA010000033.1:0-19707 GCA_963530525.1 uncultured Campylobacter sp. | reverse complement strand
TTACCTCGATTGCCTACGACGTCGTGCTAAACGGCATCGAGCTTGGCGGCGGCAGTATCAGGATCCATAAAGCTGACATACAAGAAAAGGTCTTTAGGCTGCTTAAAATCGAGCCTGCGGAGCAGAGAGAGAAATTCGGCTTCCTGCTCGATGCGCTAAGCTTCGGCGCGCCTCCGCACGGAGGTATCGCAATCGGCTTTGATAGGCTGATGATGCTCGTTACCGGCTCAAGTAGTATCCGCGAGGTCATCGCGTTTCCTAAAACCCAGCGCGCGCAGTGTCCGCTTACCAAAGCCCCTAGCGTCGTTACAGACGAGCAGCTTCGCGAGCTAGGTCTTAGGCTTCATAAGAAGGAGCAAAAATGAAAAGCCTTTTTCTAATCATTGGCGCTCCTGGCAGCGGCAAAACGACCGATGCGAGCATGATCGCTCGTATGAATCAAAGCATCGAGCACTACTCTACGGGCGATCTGCTTCGCGCCGAGGTAGCAAGCGGCAGCGCTCTGGGCAGGCAGATAGATGGCTTCATCTCTAAAGGCAATCTCGTGCCGCTTGATATCGTCGTAAATGCTATCGTTAGCGCGATTAAAAGCTCGCCTAAAGACTTCATCATCATCGATGGCTATCCAAGAAGCGTAGAGCAGATGAATAAACTAGACGAGGTGCTGCGAGGCGACGATGATGTAAATCTTAGCGCGGTAATCGAAGTATGCGTTAGCGAGGAGGTCGCCAAGGAGCGTGTTTTAGGACGCGCTCGCGGAGCGGACGATAACGAGGAGGTCTTTAAAAACCGCATGGCGGTATTTTCAGAGCCGATCGAGGATATCCGTAAATTTTACGGCGACGCAGGCGTATTTTACAGCGTAAACGGCGAGCGCACGGTCGAAGAGATCGTAGCGGACATAAACGCGATAATCGCCGCGCAGATCGAAAAACTGGGCTAGCGCGCTTGGGGCGGCGGCTTAAATTTTTAAGTGCCTTTGGCTTCTTTTTCATACCGCAAGCGGCGCAGATCGCGCTTAAATTTTAATACGCCTCCGAAGCGAGCGCGTCTTTAAATTTATAGCTTGCAGTTGCGCGAGATAGCTAAAGTTCAAACGTAAATTTAAGCAGCTCGCTGTGTAAATTTAAATGCACGCGTCAAGTGCGAGCGGATTTTAAATTTAATGAAATTTTGGATCTGTTTGCGGGCGTAGAGATTAAAATTTTAAGGATAGATATGGTTAGAAAATTTTTAATTAGTATGGCTTTATGTGCGGCCGCATTCGCTGCGGGTGGGTTCGTCCCAACCGGCGCGACTGCGCAAACTCAGCCGTCAAGCGTCAAAGAAGCGCTTAAATTAAGAGATGATTCTTTTGTCGTAATCGACGGCAAGATAAAATCTCAACTCAAACACGAGCATTATAGATTTGTGGATCAAAACGGCGATAGCATCGAGGTTGAGATTGATGATGACGTTTGGCGCGGCGTGAGCGTGGATGAAAATACGCTCGTGCGAATTAGCGGCGAGATCGACAAAGATTTTACAAAAACGACGATAGACGTGAAAAATATCAAAATTTTAAATTCTAAATAAAGGAAAACTATGGATCTTTCAAAGATAAAAGTGGGCTCAAACCCCGATAAAATCAACGCAGTGATCGAGATCCCTTACGGCTCGAACATCAAATACGAGATCGACAAAGCAAGCGGCGCGCTATGCGTAGATCGCGTGCTATACGGCGCGATGTTTTACCCCGCAAATTACGGCTTCGTGCCCAATACCTTGGCAGACGACGGCGATCCTGCGGATGTTTTGGTGCTAAACGAATACCCGCTTGCCGCCGGTAGCGTGATCCCGTGCCGTCTAATCGGCGTTTTAATGATGGAGGACGAAAGCGGCATGGACGAGAAGCTGCTTGCCGTGCCGGTTAGCAAGATCGATCCGCGATATGACGGCATCAAAGGGGTCGCCGATCTGCCTAAAGCGACGCTGGATAAGATCAAAAATTTCTTCGAAACCTACAAGCTTTTAGAGCCGAATAAATGGGTCAAAGTAAAGGACTTCGCAAGCGCTATCGAGGCCGAGAAAATCCTAGACAAAGCGATCAAGGCTTATAAATAATCCCCTTTTTGCGCACTCGGCACTAAAATTTAATCAAATTTTGACCGATCCGTTCGGTCAAAATTTATCTTTAAATTTAAATTCTACAAATTCTCAAATTTTAAAATATTTTAAATTCCGTGCAAATTTTACCTAAAGCCTGCGCTTGATTTTTTGCTTGTTTTTCGGCGGTTGAGCTAAGCAGCCTTGGGTTATTAAATAAAGATTTTTTAAAACTAGATTGCGCAAAATGGCGCGACGGGGATCGGAGCTCTACAAGTTAATGGTAGAGAAATTCCGCGAGCTAAAGGCTTCATATAGACCGCAGTTAAAATTAAAATTCGCTATCTTGATTTTGAAAGAGATCGCGGACGTCATTGCAAAATTATAAAGCTGACATCAATTACAGACAGGAGCCCTTGGACTGCCGTGCTACGTAAAATTTGAAATTTACACGCCACATAAAATTCGGAAATCTAAATGATACCAAATGATTTACTATAGCCATCCTTTTTAAATTTACTAATAAATCTATAAATTTTGATTCCAAAAGCTTTCGTTTTAATAAGACATCAAACACCTGGTTAAATTTTTAAAACTGAAACTCCCATGTGAGTTTATAGTTCCTACCCGGCGAGTAAAAGCGGTTGATGCCAAGTCCTGTTTCTTGATCTATCAGATTGCTAGTTCCAAAAGGCCTTATTGATCTGGCACTTTCCCAAGTGATATATTTGCGATCGGTTATATTATAAACGCCCGCTCGAAGCGTCAGATATTTGATCGGCTTGGCGTAGGTTACGAAATCGAGCGTCGTATATCCGCCGCTCCTCCATTCCACCTCGCTATTTCTTACGGGTTTGCCGTTTACGATTTTGCCGCCTAGATACTGCTCGTACCAATACATATTGTAGGTATCTCTCGCCTTTTTCGCAGCTACCGCGGTTACGAACAGATCCGCGCCGTATTTATCGCCCGGGCTTTGATAGCCTACGCTATAAACCGCCGTTCGCGGCTGGATCGCATTCATCGGCGTATCGGTTTTGCCGTGACCTATATCCATTCTGCCTTTTTGAATACTTAGCTTATATCCTATATGAAAGCCCTGTAGAGGCTGCCAAATTTGATCCAAAGCCAGTCTCGAATCTATCTCTATTCCTCTTACTCTTGCTTTCGGACGATTTACGTTTTGATACACGGAGGTAGGCAGCCTGCTTCCGCCGTTTCCGTAAGGAAGCTGGAATTCCCCCTTATATTGTAAATCTATAAAATTCCTATAATCCGTCTGGAATAAATTTAAAGTGACGAAGCTAGGCGAATTATGAAGAGTAAATGCTATCTCTTTGGTTTTTGCGGTCTCTTTTTTCAAATCCAAATTCGGATATATCGAAAAATCGGGGTGCTGAAACGTGAAGTAAATTTCATCCGAGGTAGGAGCTCTAAATCCGTTTGCGTATTTAAGCTGAATTCTAAAAAAATCGAGCGGATCGATATTCGTAGATAAAGAATATGAGTTTGCCGAATACTTTCTCTTTTGCGAAGCCAAATACACAGCGTTGGCTTCGGCGTTAGCATCTCTATGAGCTTTTATCTCTTTTTGAGATGGAGTGCCCGGAAGCGGCGTGTATGGAACGAACATCCCGATAAACAGATCGGTCGGAATTTTAGGCGTAACGCCCGGAGTATATGAGGGATTATGTTTAATCCTATCGTATCTATAATTAAGATCGAAGCCTAAAACATCGTTTATACGAAAGTCATCTCCCACATAAAGCGCTCCGGTTTTGGTTTCAACCGGAATAAGGAAGCTAAAAGGATCATCTTCGTGACCGCAAAGCGATACGTAGTCGTTTCCGTTGTATAATTTACACTTATCGGCATACCAAGTGCCTAGTATAGGAAAAGACGGATTGGTATTTGATATGCCGAAAAAGGTATTCGCCCACCATTGTTTATTAATGGGACCGTATCCTTGTCTATTTACCATTCGCTTATCGCTTTTGCTATAAAGACCCCCGTAGCTTAGGGTATGCTCGGTGCTTTTTATATTAAAATCCTTGGTAAGATCTAGATTGAATTGCTTCGTATCGGTGATTAGATCCCTATCTTTCCAGTTATTATCCACAAATCCGTGTTGAGTAGGCAGCAAAAGGTAATCGCCGTTGCTGTCTTTCGGGTTTATTACCGCATAATTTCCTTTGCCGTTAGGCGTAGGCGTAGGGGTAAGATCGTAGTGTTGATAACTCCACGTATTCATATCGAATAGATCGATACCTTTGGAGCAGTCGTAGTTATCGCAATTGACTAAAACATCCGAGACGCTGCCTCTCATAGTGTTTTCTTGCCCGTCGTAAATATCGGTATCCAGCTCCTCTCCGCGGCTATCCGTTACTATCGGCATAAAGCCCCATTTTAGCCCTTGCTTCAGCTCGCCTCCGTATTTATCCACTAACTTTCCGTTTTCTAAATGAAGCCCCGCGGGATTTGAAATCCCCGCGCAATTATCGCCCTCGCAATACTCGTCCGTTCTCGATTTTAGTTTGATATGCTGCTTGTTGTAGCTAAATTTCAAGCTATCCCATAAAGGCGTTTCGTCGAAATTTTCGTAAGTGAACGAATAGTTTTTTCTTTCGCTTCTATCGTTGGTATGTCGTATGTCATTAGTTAGAGCACCCCAAGGAGTTTGCGTATTATAAAGAGCAAATTGATTCGACCAGTCTATTCCCTCTGATTTTATATTAGACTTATCGTATCCTAAGCTAAATCTATCGGTATCAGTAGGCTGAAAGCCAAATTTTACCAATGTGCTTTTTTTGTAAATTCTATAAGGATCAGGCTTTTCTCTAACTTTTCTTATAACAGTAGGATCATATTTTTTATATCCCCAGTTTTTTAGTTCATGTCCTTCTCTATCAGTATGAATAGCCAAAAGATCAAACCACTTAAACCGAACTGCAGCTGCGTGGCTTTGCCAGTTTTGTCTATCCGCACTTTGATACCCGCGCTTAAATCCGTAATACCAATCCTTCTCCGTTAGATAATCTCTCGCATCCTTTGTCTCAAACGCTACTGAGCCACCTAGCGCGCCCGAGCCTCTTTTTACCGAATCTGCACCTTTAGTGATATCTACCTGTCTTACGTTTTCAACCTCAACGCCATTTCTAGTGTTATTAAAGTTTCCATATCCTTCAAATAGATCTTTAAAACCTTGCGAGCTTAATGTTTCTGCTTGGCGAAGTCCATCTATGCTTATATCTACGCGGTTTTCATCTACTCCGCGGATCGAGTAGCCACTAGCACCGAATCTTCCACTTTCGACAACTGAAACGCCGGTTTCGTGACGAACTATATCTCTACTATCGCTAACTTGCTCTTTGGCTAGTTGCTTGGCGCTCTTTTTCGTTTCGCCGACTTTTTTGGTAAGCGGGTCGTTTTCTACGTTTCCCGTAACATTGATCTGCCCTAAATTTTGGGAGTTACCTTCGCTATCATCCTGTGCAGCTAAAGTGGCCACGCATAAACAAAGCGCTCCCGCCGCTGCAATGGAAAACCTAAATAAGCTCATTTTGATCCTTTTATAATACTATTTCTCATAGGCGTTATTAAAAAGAACAGTATATTAGTGAAAAATTCTTTAAATTTAAATTAAAAAGAATTTATTTATCATTTATAATTATAAAATTTAATTAAATTTAAAGAATTCCCAGGCTTACGCCTTTATCTCTTAAATTTACATTTTTTAAAATTACAAATTTTTACTTTAAATTTAAAAGTATTTTCATAAAATGCATGCGATGAGGCAGTGAGTAAATTTTAAAATTTCAACTTGAGAAATTTTAAAATTTTATCATAAGTGAGCGGAATTTTATCTACGCGTAGTATATAGCTGGCATCATGGCAGATTAGTATTTCTAGGAAGCTGCGCCTAAGATAATTTATAAAATTTAGAATTTTAAAATTCTAAAAATTTGATAGCTCGCTGATTGCATAGCCTTGTTTGTGCGCAAGCATGCAAGCTTTCATGGATTAAGGCGCGCTCGGTGCGATGCCGTGTTTATCATCGATGAGTTCCGCTTCGTTTAATTGCTTGTATTCGTCGCAGCCGATCTGCTCTGCTAAATCGCATGCTTTCCCGTAAAATTCTTTTGCTAAGGATCTATCTTGTTTAATGTGCCATCCATTTTTGTATAAATCCCCGAGATAATTACACGAGTCCGCATCTCCGCTCTCGCAAGTATTTTTAAGCAAATTTAGCCCGCTTTGATATAGACTTGCCGCTTTTTGGTAATTGCCTTCTTTGTATAAGTCTCCCAGAATCAAGCACGTCGCCGCCATGCCGCCGTCACAAGCCTTTTGGTATAAATCCGCAGCCTTTTTGAAGTCCTGCTCTACGCCCTTGCCGTCCAAGTATAGATCTGCTAGGCGCTGGCACTCATATAGGCTGCCTTCATCGCATTTTTTTTGATTTATTTGAGCTTTCTTTTGGTACAAAACAGCCGCTTTTTTATATAGAATCTCCGCCTTTTGCAAGTCCTGTCTGACCTTGTCGCCGTTTTTATATAAATATGCAAGGTTATTGCACATATCTGCATCACCGTTATCGCAAATCATTTCACGCAAAACCATAGCCTTGTGCTTGTCTCTTTGGGCGCCGATACCGGATTCGTATAAAATTGCAAGCAAATCGCACGAAAGCATATTGCCGCCGTCACAAGCCTTTTGGTGCAGGCTCGCCGCCTTTTGATAGTCTTGTCTAACGCCATAACCTTCGAAGTATAGTCCTGTAAGCTCATAGCAGCCGGTTATATCCCCGCCGTCGCAGGCTTTTTGATAAAAATCCGCCGCTTTTTGATAGTTTTGAGTGATGTTCCTGCCGAATCGATATAAGTTTCCGAGCCTATAGCAGCTCTGCGCCTCTCCGCCGTCGCAGCTGCGCTGCCACATTTTTATCGCTTTAGGATAATCGCCGCTTTCATAGAGCTTGTCCGCGTCTTCAAAAATCCCGCCCATGCAAAACATAGCTATAACGGCTAGATAAAGATATCTTTTCATTTAATCCCTTTGAAATTTCTGTAAATCTACTCGCGCATTCACGGCGCGAAATTCTGCATATAATATTGGCTCTCTTTAACTTAAGCTCACACAAAGGAGCATTAAGTTACGATGAGAACTATGAAAAACAGGTATATAGTCCGTTCAAGAATTTCTGAAGCTAAATTTAGAGAAATTTTAAAGTACTTCGCAGAAGATATAGAAGCATCAAAGATATCAAATTTAACTAAAATTTCAGAAGCAACCCTATGTAAAATCTTTAGAGAAATAAGAGCTCTTATGTCTAAAGAGTGTGAAAAGATAAGCAAATTTAGTGGTGAGATAGAGATAGATGAGAGCTACTTTGGAGCTAAGAGGATAAGAGGAAAAAGAGGTAGAGGAGCAAGTGGAAAGCAGCCGGTGTTTGGAATGCTAAAGCGTGACGGTAAAGTCTATACTCAGATAGTTAAAAACTGCTCTGCTAATGAACTGATACCTATATTATCTCAATATAGCGAGCTTGATAGCTCTACTATCTATTCTGATTGCTGGAAGGCTTATGACGGTTTGGTTGATTATGGAGCTAAGGCTCATTATAGAGCAAAGCATTCCAAGAATGAGTTTGCTAATGGTAAAAACCATATCAACGGCATCGAGAATTTCTGGGGTTATGCTAAACATAGACTAGCTAAATTTAAAGGCATTAAGAAAGAAAATTTCTTGCTTCATTTAAAAGAATGCGAATTTAGATATAATACTAAAACTACACAGGAAGACTTATATCAGAAACTGTTGAAACTGATAAGAGAGAATCCGCTTAAGTTTAATTGAGCCTAATATTTTATGATCTCGGTTTGCGCGCGGGCTTAGCGCGCGGCTAGCCCTAGCAGAACCGAGACCGCGCCTAGCTCTCTTTCAAAAGCTTGGTTAGCGCCGTGCCGCTTTCGTCGTGTTTGCGGATATTTTTATAAATTTTATTGAAATAAATTTCTAAAAATTCCTGATCGTCGATTTTCTCTTCGCCCTTTTTCGGCACGATCTTTCGGTACTCGCCGCTGCTTTGTAGCTCGAATGCGAGCTCGTTATCGCTTAGCTGAAGCTTTAAAATTTCTTTGAGCTTATTTTGCAAATTTTCGTTGTAAATCGGGCTCATCAGCTCCAGCCTGCGCTCTAAATTTCGCGGCATCCAATCCGCGCTCGCAATATATAGGCTGGGCTGCGCGTGCGCGAAGTAAAAAATTCTAGCGTGCTCCAGGTATTTGCCGACGATCGAAATCACGCGGATGTTTTCGCTAACGCCCTTAAGCGCGGGGCGCAAGCAGCAGATGCCGCGCACGATGAGATCGATTTTCACGCCCGCGGCGCTTGCTTTATACAGCGCCTTGATCATATCGCCGTCGACAAGAGCGTTCATCTTAGCGATGATCCTGCCGGCAGAGCCTTTTTTCTCCTCGTTTTTTATCATCGCCAGGAGCCGCTCTTTGATCTGCATCGGCGACATAGAGAGGTTGTCCAGCTTGCGGTTTTTGTTGTAGCCCGAGAGAATGTGGAAGAAATTCGTCGTGTCCTTGTCGAAGCGGTCGCCGCAGGTAAAAAAGCTCACGTCGGTATAAATTTTAGCGCTCGAGCCGTTGTAGTTGCCCGTGCCTAAGTGGATATAAAATTTTAACTTGCCTTCCTCTTTTTTGATGATCTGAGTTACCTTGGCGTGGACTTTAAAGCCCGTGATGCCGTAGATCACGTGCGCGCCCGCGTCTTCAAGCGCCTTCGCCCAGTGCAGGTTGTTTTCTTCATCAAACCTCGCCTTAAGCTCGACCATCACCGTCACCTGCTTGCCGTCGCTTGCGGCTTCGATCAGGCTTTGGACGATCGGCGAGTTTTTCTCCACGCGATACAGCGTCATACGGATCGAGATGACCTTCGGATCCTTGGCGGCTTCTTTGATGAGTTTTTGCACCGGATCGAAGCTTTCGTAAGGATGGATTAGCAGGATATCCTCTTTCTCCATCGCGCTCATAACGGAGGTGTTTTCGTTAAAGGGGGGCAGAGTCTTCGGCAGGTATTGCGGGTTAGCTAGAAAGGAAAAATCCTTATTGGAAGCGATCTCCCAAAGCCCGTCCAGCGTAAGCGGCACGGCGCATTCATATATATCTTTGTAAAAAATTTTAAGATGAGAATTTAGAAATTCTAATAGTTCGGCATCGGCGTCCTTTTCGATCTGAAGCCGTACGAAAGCCCCTTTACGGCGCAGCTTAAGCCCTGCTTCCAGGATCATCATAAAATCATCGGCTTCCTCCTCTTCGATCACGATGTCGGCGTTTCGCGTAACGCGGAAGGCTGCGGAGCTGATGAGCTTGTAGCCCGGGAAAATTTCCTCCGCGTGGCGCTTTACGATAGTGCCGATCGGCACGTAGGTATTTTGCGCGACCTGCACGAAGCGCGGGATCACGCGCGGAATTCTAATCATCCCAAAATGTACCGACTCGGGCGCGCCCTCGTCGCAGAGCTTGACTGCGAGGGAGAAGCTGAGATTATTTAGATGCGGGAAAGGATGGGTCGCATCCACTGCGATCGGGACGATGACGGGCATTATCTGCGAGAAAAAAAACTCGTCCGCCGCAGGCTTTAGCTCGGGCTGTAGCTCGTCGTAGCTTTTGATAAAAAGCCCGTTTTTGCAAAGCTCCTTTTGGATTCCGAAATACTGCTGCTCAAGCTCGGTTTGTTCGTTTCTCAGATAGGAGCGGATCGCGCGTAGCTGCTCAAGAGGCGTCATCTCGTCATCTCCGCTGGTTATAACGCCGGCGGTGAAAAGCTGCTTTAGACCCGCCACGCGGATCATATAAAATTCGTCTAAATTCGTGCTGTAAATCGCTAGAAATTTTAATTTTTCAATTAGCGGGATATCCTTTTTGCATTGTTCCAGCACGCGGGTATTGAAGCGTAGCCAGCTTAGCTCGCGGTTTATAAAATTATTTTGTGTTTGCATAAAAACTCCTTTTTGAATACTAATTCTAAGATTATAGCCCAATTAAGATTAAATTTTAAAGCCCAAATTTTAAGAGCTTGCAAGTGGGGCAATTTAGAATTTAAATTCTGCCTAATTCCCTGTTTTTCCTAAATCCTTGCACATTTGCGCATTGCCGTCTTTGCAGCCCAGCTTTAAATACCGCCTCAAATATGAAATTTGCTCTTCCTCTTCCTCGCTCATATCAAGCACCCATTTGTACGCTTGTTTTATTGCGAGTATAAAAATAGTGCTTTTTATTTCAGCCGCTCTAAACGATATAAATTTAAATCAGAAAACGACGTAAATTTTATCTCTTTGCTATCGGCTACGCTTTGATTACGCTCTGCCGCGGCTTGCGTTATTAAAGGAGCCAAAATTACGGGATAGAATTCTTTCATTATCGTTCTTTGCCCTTCTTTGGATTTGCCATCTTTTACTCCTTTGTTGAATTTGCGTTGTATTTATCAGTTATTTCTTCAAATGCTTCTATCGCACACTTTACGGGATCGTGTTCCTCCTCATCTCGTAAGCAGTTTTCTAAAGCTACCTTTAACGCGCAAGATCTTAGTTTAAATATTCTTTCTTCTTCCAAGCGTTCTGAATACTTTTCGCAAGCTATAGTGTAGTTTATAACAGCCTTTTTAATGTTGCCTCTTAAACCTATGTCATGAATTCCGAGGTTAAAACAAGAGGCTGCAATACCCGCCTTGCAAGATTTTTCTAAAGGCACAAAAGCCGCTTCTCGCATACCGAGCTCTAAACCCATAATATAACCCACATCGGCGCACCCGATCATATCTCCGCTATCGCATTTTTTAGATAAAATTTCTATTAGTTTAGTACACGAACTATATTTGCCGTTTCCTTTATAGCATTCGTTATAAAGATTTTCCTCTTCAGCCGTATGCTTACCAGCCATTACGATAGAAGCTAAAAATATCATAGAATAAAATACAAAATTAATTTTCCCCATACAATTTCCTTTCGACACCTTCAAAAATAATTTTACCTTTTTTTATAGGGTTACACTCTTTGTCTTTTAGGCAGGCTTTCAGTTCCTCGATATTTTTGCAAACTATATCTCTATCTTTAAGATCGCTATTACAAACTTTTTCAAGACTTTTAATTGCTGCTTGCATATTACCGTTTACATATATATCTAGCGTACCCAATATAAAACAGTGATATGTACTATTAGCATCACACAGCTTAATCAGATATTTCGTAGCTTCCTCTATTCGGCGTAATGATCGCAAAAGATCACTCTGTATAGCACATGAGCGCATATCACCGCCATCGCACTCTTTAGATAAAATTTCAACGAGTTTATTGCACGAACTATATTTTCCGTCACCGTAATCGCAGGATTTCAAAAGCGCTCTTTGCTCTTCGCTCCTCAAATCTTCTAACTTTTTAAACCTGTTAAAGACGATTGTGCCGCAGCAGGGATCGCCGAGAATACCGTTATAAACGCAAATAACGAAATTTTAAGATAAAATTTTTTCATTATTGCTCTTTGCCCTTCTTTGGATTTGCCATCTTTTACTCCTTAATTAAAAATTTTAATTTTGCATTATACTTTTAGCCGTGTAGTAAATACTTTCTATCACTTTCAATGGATTACATTCGCTATTGCTTAAACACTCTTTTAATTTATCTTCGGCCATGCAAGATACTTGTAGAAGTTTTTCATCTTTAAATGCCAAGCTTGCAAGCTTTTGAAAAACTAGCATACGCTCTATTTATATTATCTGTGCGCCCAAGCTCATCTGATCCTAATTTAAAGCAATAAAACGCCAAATCCGCATCGCAAGCTTTCTGTAATGGTGCGATAGACTCTTCGGTCTTGCCTATCTCATATAGCACATATCCGAGCTCTCCGCATTTTTCGGCATTGTCAATATCGCAATGCTTTGATAATATATCCGTTAGCTTCGTGCAAGCACTATATTTCCCGTCGCCCTTATTGCAAAGCGAATATAAATTTGCTAAATCCTTTTCTTTAAAATCGAAACCTGCATACGCACACGAGAATGCCAACATCGCTATCAATACCAAACTTTTCATATCATTGCTCCACTATCCAGTTTAGAAGCTCTTTGCCTCTTTTTATCGGATTACATTCCGTATCTTTTAAGCAAATTTCAAGCTCGCTTTTAAATTTGCAATATTCCTCACTGCCATCAATTTTGGCATCGCAAATTTTATCCAAGCTTCTTATCGCCCTATCGATATTTCCCGTAGCTACTATATCCGTCGTCATTAACGAAACGCAAGATAACAGTAAATTTGCATCGCAAGCCTTGCTTAAAGGAGCGATAGCGTCTCTGTATCGTCCGAATGCAGATAAAAACTCTCCCGCAATCTCGCAGCTCCTAAAATCTTCATTATCGCATCTTTTGGTTAAAATTTCAGCCAGTTTCATACACGCGCTGTATTTCCCATCGCCGTCATCGCAAGAGATCGCTAAATCTTTTTCCTCTTGCGTTTTGAAGTCGTCTATGCTTACTTTTGCCGCCGCAGGGATGGCTATTAATACCGCCATAAACGTGAGTATATAAATTTTAAGATAGAATTTTTTCATTAACACTCCTTGTTTTAAGCGGCGATTATATATAAAAATTTTTAGCTGCTTCTTAAAATTTAAGAGGCGCGGTAGCGCAATAAGTGCGCCGTAATCCCGCCCGCCGCCCACACTTAAATGAAATTTTAAAATTTCGCCGCCCGCCGCCCGCTACGCACGAAAGCTCCATAATCCGCCGTAAAATTTCGCTCGCAACGGGTCTAAATCGCGCGGGCATAATCCGCCGCCTACCTCCCGTCTAAATTTAAAATTTCACTCGAAATTTCATCTATCGTCGCGTTGAAATCCTCCGCCAGCGCGCGCTTTAGCTCCTCTTTCGCCGCCATCATATCGCGCACGATCGCAGCTTCAAACTCCTCTCGATTAAGCGCCTCGTCGCCCTTAGCAAACGCAAAATCCAGCCCAAACCACGTAGCCACGGCAAACGCAGGCACGCATACCACCGCGCCCGGGCCGCATACGAGCCCTGCGCTACCGCTAGTCGCGCTGGCGCCCGCCTTGGTAATGGTCTTCGCGCCCGTTTTAGCCGCAGTTTTAGCGAGGCTCTTGCTTATCAGCTTTGCGCCCAGCACGCCGCCCAGCGCCCCTAGCCCCGTCCCGCTCGCGCGATACGCCTTGCTTTTTAGGCTGAAGCTCTGCGTGACGTTGAGATCAACTTTCGCGCCGTATTTTTTGAGCGTAAAATTTAGCGAGCTCTCATAATTTTTGACGTTCGCCGCAGCGATTTTAGCGATATTTTCGCCAAAATCTTTCGGAAAACTCTCGCTCACGAAGAGCGCAAATTTCTCATTCAGATACGCCCCCGCGTCATCGTCCCACACGCCGTGCCACAGCACCAGATAATCGCTCAGAAACGAGTAATTGAAATCCGCCATTTTCTGTGCGCTAAGCCTCGCGCCCTCGTCGTAAACGGCGTCGATGTAGCTATTCAGCGCGGATGCGGCGTTTGCTTCCGCGGCGAAGCGCGTAGCGTTTAGCTCGCCTCTTAGAACGTCCGCCTCGCGCGCGCTTAAGATCAGCCGCTCGCCGCTTTGCAGCACGATCTGCACGCTCGTTTCGACCGCGCTTTTAGGATGTGTGCCCTCCGCTCCGCTGCCTGCCGTGCGCGTCTGCGCGGCGCAGATCAAACACAGCGTGACGTAGGCAAGCGCAAATATCGTGCCGCTAAAGCGCCCTATTTTGGGCGCGGCTGCGGCTCGCGGCATAAAAAGCACGAAGGCGCAAAGATGCAAGATCGCGCAGTAAAAGAGGAAATCTCCCGCGCAGATCAGAAACAAAAGAGCGATTTTTAGCGCGCTAGGGCTCTGCGACAGCGCCAGCTCGAACAGCGCGTTTTTATAAAATTTCAAAGCGTAAATTTCATTTAGCAGAGCGGATTTGAAGTGCGCTTGCGGCGCGGTAGATTTTAAAATTTCAAAAATTTCAGCTACCGATGCGGGGCTTGGTGCGGAATTTTCAGCCAAATTATCGGCGGACGCGTTCGGCGTGGCGGGAGTTGGAGCTAAATTTAAATTTTGTACTGCGGCTGAGCTTGCCGTAGAATTTTTAGCGAAGGTTTGCGGCGCAGCGGCGGGATCTGCCTTAGAATTTTCAGCCGAGACCTGCGCTACCGTGACGGAGCCCGCTTTAAAATTTGCGGGCGAAGCGGTGAGATTTTTAGCGGCATCCGCTGCGGGCTTGATAATGCTATTCGCCTCGGAATTTCCAATAACTATGGCGGCGTTATTCGCAGCGGAATTTTTAGCGGCATTATCTGTTGTAAAATTTCCGACGGGCGCGGAAGCGTTGTTTGTCGCGAAGTCTTCGGCGGATGAAGCGGTGCGGGCGGGCGGAGTAAAATTTATCGCGGAATTTTGAGAGTGCGCGATAGTATCTGCGCCGTCCGCAAGCCGCAAATAGGCTAAATTTATGGCAAAATTTACCGCTACGGCAAGCGCGGCGAGCAGCAAAATGCTAAGTTTGAGCGATAAAATTCTAGGATTTTTAATCTCTTTTAGGCTGAGCTTAAGCACCGCCAGACGCATCAGAGCAAGAGCTGCAGGCAGTGCCGCGAGCGTCACGAATAGCTCTGCGCCGCGCAGATCCGCTAGGCCTAGCGCCAAAGTGGCGCTTAAGAGGATTGCGCCCGCGAAGGCTAAAACCCCGCTTATCAGCCTGCCTCTAAAAATTTTAATCAAAGTCCCGCCGCTGCGAAATAGCGCCGCATTGGCGCGCTGCTTCGCCTCGTAAAAAAAGCTAAATAGCACCCTAAATTGCGCGTAAGCCCAAAACGCCGCCAGCGCGCAAAAGCCCGCGTCACTGAAATCCTGCGCGTAAAGTGCGAAACAAAAAATGCTAACGATCAGCGCTAGCCTAAGCGCTATTTCACAGATCCAGCGGCGCGTCGTCGTCATCGAGCCTGTTTGCCTCATTGATCTTTGGAATGCCCATTTCTTCGATATTTAGAGGCGGTGCGGGTTTAAATTTCGCCTCGTCCTCTTGCGGTTCAAAAGGCGGCTCATCGCGCTCGCCATTTTCAAAATACACAGCGTCCTCTTGCTGCGTGTTCTTTACGCCTTGTGATATGCTCTCTACGCCTTGCTGTGCGCCTTTTATGCCCCGCGATGTGTCTTTTACGCCTCGCGGAGTGCCTGCTAAATTTTTATGCACGTCTATTTCTGGTACGACGCCGCCCGCTCTCGCATCATCTAAATTTTGCTCCTCAAATTCTTGCTTTTGCGGTGCGTTCTGTGCCGCGCGCTGTACCTCTGCCAAGCCCTGCTCTACGCCAAATTTAGACTCGCCGTCTATCTCCTCGCCGTCCTGCGCATCGCTTTGACCGAAGCTAGGCATCTCGTCAAAGTCGATATTTACACTGGAATTTCTGGCGCTCGCGGAGCTTTCATTTAAACTTACGCCGCTATTTTGCGCTTCGTTAAAATTTTGGGCTTCATTAAAATTCTGCGTTAAATTTTGCTGCAAATTCTGAGCTGCACCCTGCTGCGCCGTATCAAGACGCGGCGCAGCAGGCTCCTCAAAGCCCTGATCTTGCAGCTGCGAGACGTAGTCGAGATTGTCGTTTTCGTTAAAGATCGCGCTCTCGCTGGGCTCGCCGCCGAAGCTCGTATCGACAAAGCGGGTAAATCTGCCCTGAAAGCCCACCTCGATCGTCCTACCCGCCTCGCCCGAGCGGTTTTTGCCGACGATGATTTCGGCTTTTTCCTGATAGTCGTTGCGCCTAAATACGGGCTCGCCCGCGTCCTTGCCCTCGGCCTCCAGCCGCGAAATGCGCTCGCGCTCCATCTGCTCTTTATAAACCTCGTCGCGATAGACGAAAAGTATGATGTCGGCGTCCTGCTCGATCGCGCCGCTTTCGCGCAGATCGCTTAGCATCGGGCGTTTGTTCGAGCGCGCCTCGAGCGAGCGGTTTAGCTGCGACAGCGCGATGATCGGGATGTTTAGCTCGCGCGCCAAGAGCTTGAGTCCGCGTGAAATTTCGGCGATTTGCAGGTGGCGCTCGGAGTAGTTGCTCGTGCTCGTCATAAGTCCGATGTAATCGATCACGCAAAGCTCGATGTTGGCATCCGCGGATTTGAGCTTGCGCAGCTGGGTGCGGACCTGGTGGATGTTTACATAGCCGCTATCATAGACGAAAAGCGGCATATTCAGCACCGCGTCGCAAGCGTCGTTGAAGCGCGTCCAGTCGTCGTCGCTGAGCTTGGCGCTCATTATGTCGCTTAGCGGGATCGAGCTAAGCGCGCTTAGTATGCGATACATCAGCTGCACGGAGGGCATCTCGAGCGAGAAAAATACGACGCCTTTGCCGCTTTGCAGCGTTTTCATCATCAAATTTAGCGCAAATGCGGTCTTTCCCATGCCGGGACGGGCGGCGATAATGATAAGCTCGCCCGGTTTCAGCCCCTTCGTGCAGTCGTTTAGGAAGCGAAAGCCCGTATCCAGCCCCACGAGCTCCGAGCCTGCGAGCGCCTTTTGGCGTTTCAGCTCCTCTACCACGTCGGCGATAATCTCGTGCGATTTTTTGATGCCGCCGTGGCACTCCTCGTCGATGAGCTCGTAAATCTTAGAGCTGATTTTATCGGCGGTGTCTTTGCTGCGCACGGCTTCATTTACCATCGAAGGGATCTCGTGCGCGACCTTGATTAGCGAGCGCTTGATCGATTTTTCACGCAGCTCGAGCGCGTATTTTGGGGCATCGACCACGCCGCTGGTGGCTACGACCTCGGTAAATGCGCCATCGTCGTAGCGCTCGGCAAGCCATTTTTTAACGAAGCTCGGCGCGATCGGCTCGTTATGCGAGGAGCATTTGACGATCGCCTCGTAGATGTCGGCGTGCGGCTTGTAGAAAAAATCGCCGACCGAGATTATCTCGCTCAGCTCGCCGTATGCGTCCTCGTTTTGCAAAAGCGAGCTTAAAATCGCGCGCTCCATATCCAGATCGTATAAATTTGCAGGCACATTCTGCTTCATTGCCATCGCTTCCCCTCGTTTCGCGCGCTTTTGCGCGTCTAAATTTTAAGCTCTATAAAATCGTAAATTTAATCCTCAGCCCAGGTCCGCTCTTTTGAAAACCGATACAGCTTTGAAGGCTCGCCTCGGCCTTCAAACTATCGCGGCTTTGAAAGTTTTGTGCTTCCGCAAAGCCCGCGAAGCTCGAAGCTTTGCGGCTCAAAATCTCGCTAGATTAAACAGCTTGCGATCTTAAAAGCTCGAACGATTTTGAAACCGCTGCATTTTTAAAACTTAACGCTTCCAAAAGTCGCGCAATTTTAAGCCGTTACGCTCCGCATATACCGCAACGGCTTTGAGGCTACACTCAAAGGCTGGCGCGGCGGATTTAAAATTTTGAAATTTCATAGAGCTTGAAATTTCGCTAGGGCTTAGAATTTTTTAAAATTTTAAGCCCGCCCATTAAAATTTGGCGTCAAATCGCGAGTTTTAAATTTTGAAATGAAATTTCAAGACGAAATTCCAAAGCCAAAATTTTAAACTCAAAAATCTAATACGAAATTTCAGCGTTAAAATTTCAAGCCCGAAATTTCAAAACCAAAATTCCAAGCCGTATTCCCAAAGGCTCAAATTTAAAAGCGCCGCCTTAAGGATGAAATTTTAAAATTTCACGCCAAGACGCGCTGTACCTATAAACCTAAACGAACCGCAATGAGCCCAAGCGCACCAAAATTCAGAGCCGAGCCGCCCAAGCTACGAATCATAGCGATATTTAAGCTGCTAGGCCCCGCAGCCCTCACGCTCCTTCGCGAGCCCGCACCTCGTCCTCAACCTCTTGCAAAAACCGCTCCACGAGCTTGCTCTCCTCGAGCTTGGCGACCACTTCGCCGTGGCGCATCACGATGCCGCGCCCGTTGCCGAACGCGATCGCCACGTCCGCGCCCTTCGCCTCGCCGATCGCATTTACGACGCAGCCCATGACGCTGATATTTAGCGGCGTTTTGATATGCGCGGTTTTTTCTTCGACGATTTTGATCGCGCTTAGCAGGTCGCTTTGCAAACGCCCGCAGGTAGGGCACGAGATGATATTGACGCCGCTTTTTTGCACGCCCGCGTCCTGCAGGATCGCGCGCGCGACGCGGATCTCCTCCTCAAGCTCGCCCGTGATGCTCACGCGCATCGTATCGCCGATCCCCTCCATCAGAAGCGCACCCAGCGCGATCGCGCTCTTGATGCTCGCGTGAAATTTCGTCCCCGCCTCGGTCACGCCCAGATGAAAAGGATACTCGCATAGCGGGCGCAGCGCGCGATACGCAGCCACCGTGCTCGGCGCGTCCGAAGTCTTAAGCGAGATCGCGATGTCGCTAAAGTCCTCATCCTGCAGCAGCGCGGCGTTATACAGCGCGCTTTGCACCATCGCCTCCACGCTGCGGCCGTACTTTTGCTCAAACTGCTCCTCCAAAGAGCCCAAATTTACGCCGATGCGGATAGGCAGGCTGCGAGCTTTGCACGCGCGCACGACCTCTTTGATACGCTCCTTGCCGCCGATATTGCCCGGATTGATGCGGATAGCATCGACAAACTCCGCGACCTGTAGCGCCAAGCGAAAATTAAAATGGATGTCCGCTACGATGGGAAGCGGCGAGCTTTTTTTGATGCGTGAGAGCGCGTCCGCGTCCTGCTTATCGAGCACGGCGCAGCGCACGATGTCGCAGCCGGCGAAATACAGGCGGTTAATCTGCTCTAGCGTGCCCTCCACGTCCTTCGTTTTAGAAAAGCTCATCGACTGCACGGAGATGGGCGCGCCGCCGCCGATTTTGACGGAGCCGACGGAGATTTGGCGGGTCGGATAGCGATTTTTCAAATTTAAGCCTTTAGAATTTTTTGCGCTATTTTATTCAAAACGGGGTTAAAATTTAATAATTCGCACTCGCTAGCCGCCGTAGAATTTCGCCTGCAGGATTTTACCCACTAAATTTTGCTTTCGCGCTTACGAAAAATTTCATTTTGCCGCGAAATTTGAGCGAATAAAGTCTATAAAATTCCGCCATCTAATAAAATTCTAAAAATTCCGACAACAAATGAAACTCTACAAAATTTGATGGCAAGCGAAATTTAATAAACCACGCAGCCAAGCAAAATTCCGCAAACTTAGCAGGCAAGCGAAGTCCTGCGACATAAAATTACGAAATTAAGCTCTTGAAATTTCGACGAAATTTTATCCGCAGTATCGTCGCAGTGCCTGCTTGCGCAAAACGAGTGCAGTCTGGTTTATCCTAGCAGCGCGACATGCAGCCGTGAAATTCAAAGCTCGTAGATGAAATATGAAAATTTTATTTTTAATTGCAGCATAGGGGCATTGTTTCGCACGGCGGCAAAGCCGAAAAAATGTCAGCCGTTCGTGTTTGCACACCGCGCCAGTATCGCGATCTTATAGAGGCAGCAAAATTTAAACCGCCTACGCATATAAATTGCGCCGGCGTGCCGCCTAGGCTAGCGCACTAGCTCCATATTCACCTTGACCCTGCTCATCTTGTCCTGCAGCATATCCATCACCGAC
>CAUSEA010000032.1:0-20650 GCA_963530525.1 uncultured Campylobacter sp. | reverse complement strand
AGCGCGGCGTGAGCGGGAATTTTTCAAGCACGAAAGCGGATAGCTCATCGTCGCTAGCCGCGCCTAAATTTGTCCCCATACAATCGACGCTGACGCTTACCGGTTTAGCCACGCCGATTGCGTAGCTGAGCTGGACGATGCATTTTTTCGCAAGTCCCGCCGCAACGATATTTTTGGCGATGTAGCGCGCCGCATAAAGCCCGCTGCGATCGACTTTGGTGTAGTCCTTACTACTTTGAGCGCCGCCGCCGATCGGGCTGTAGCCGCCGAAGCTATCGACGATCAGTTTGCGCCCCGTTAGGCCGCTGTCGTGAAGCGAGCTGTGATTTACGTAGCGGCCGGTCGGATTGATGTAGATGATCGTTTTACTTTTGTCGTAAAGCTCCTTTGGAAGCCCTGCAGAATCGATCAAATTTCCGATCAGATCTCGGACGCGCTCGATGCTCATGCTCTCCACGCATGGCGCTGAAACCACGATCGTATGGATGCTTTGCGGCTTGCACTCCTCAAAATTGCTCTTCGTGCCGTAATCGACGCTAACCTGCGTCTTAATATCGACGCCAAGCTCGTTAGGGTGGGACTTTGCATAGGCATAAACGTGATCGCAAAGCGCTCTTGCGTAAGTGATCGCCGCCGGCATAAAATTTTTCGTCTCGCAGCTTGCGAAGCCGAACATTATGCCCTGATCTCCCGCTCCGATCTCGCCGCCCTCTTGATCGACGCCTTGGTTGATGTCGGGGCTTTGCTGGTTTAAAAATACGTCCACTTGCAGATCCTGCGGATGCAGGCACTGCGCGCGCGTGAAATGAGGGTTGTCATTGTAACCAATCTCGCTAAGCGCGCCCTTTACGATGTGGCGGTAATCGTCGTGGGTAAAATCGATCTTGGCGTTTACTTCGCCGCCTATTACTACGTGTTTGCCCGCGATGAAAACTTCCGCTGCGACGCGCCCGTTGGGATCTTGCTTTAAAATTTCATCCACGATGCTGTCTGCGATGATATCGGCGCATTTATCGGGATGTCCTGGGCTTACTACTTCGCTTGTGAAAAGATACATATCCGCTCCTGATTAAAATTTCGGGGCATTTTATCTAACGAGGTTTTAAGATTAACTAAAAATTGCGAAATTTCGCCCAAATTTAAATGTGCTTAAATAAAATTTCGATATATTTCAAACGACATTTTAATTGAAAGGTAAAAAATGAGTTCAATGCAAAAATTGGTAGCTAGCTACAAAGATAAAAATCTGGTGCTGCGTATAGTTACCGGCTTGATAATAGGCGCTATTTTGGGCTTTGCTGCGCGTTCCTCGGCAGGCAGCGTTACGGCCGAGCACACTCCGCTTTTGATAAGCTTGGTAAACTTCGCGGAAATTTTAGGACAACTGTTTGTAGGCGCCCTTAAAGCGGTAGCTCCGATTTTAGTTTTTATCTTGATTTTAAGCTCGATAGTAAATAAACAATACGGCAGTGCAAGCGGCTTAAAACGCGTGGTTGTTCTATATATCGTAGGCACCTTTTTAGCCTCGTGCGTGGGGGTAGCAGCCAGCTTTTTATTCCCGACGGAGCTTGCTCTAAGCAATGTCGGCGCGGCGGAAAATACCGCTCCTGCAAGCGTTTGGATCGTGCTAAAAGATCTACTTTTTAAGGTCGTAGATAATCCGCTAAACGCTATCGCGCACGGAAACTACGTAGGAATTTTAACCTGGGCGATAGGTCTTGGCGTCGCGCTTAAATTTTGTACCAACGAAACGAAAAAAATTTTTACCGATCTGAGCGAAGCGGTAACTAAAATCGTGCAGTTCGTAATCCAGCTCGCGCCGTTTGGAATTTTCGGCCTAGTAGCTTCTACTGTGTATCAAACCGGCGTCGATGCGCTGCTTGGATACGTGCGAATAGTAGTCGTGCTAGTAGGTGCGATGGCGTTCGTAGCCCTCGTGGTAAATCCGCTCATCGTCTTTGCGGTGATTAAGAAAAATCCATATCCGCTCGTATTTACCTGCCTGCGCGAAAGCGGCCTCACGGCGTTTTTCACCCGCAGCTCGGCGGCGAATATCCCCGTAAATTTAAATTTATGCAAAAAGCTTGGCATCAGCGATGAGTTAAGCTCGATCTCGATCCCCTTAGGAGCTACGATAAATATGGCGGGCGCTGCGGTGGTAATCGCGATCTTGGCGCTCGCCGCGGCTCATACGCTTGGCGTACGTCCCGATTTTTGGACGGCGCTACTGCTTTGCGTGGTCTCGGCGGTCGGTGCATGCGGCGCTAGCGGCGTACCCGGCGGCTCATTGATGCTGATACCGCTTGCGTGCTCGCTCTTTAATATCTCAAACGACATCGCAATGCAGGTAGTCGCGATCGGCTTTATCATCGGCGTGATCCAAGACTCGGTAGAAACCGCGATCAATAGCTCCACGGACGTGATTTTTACGGCGATCGCGTCGCAAAGTATGCAAAAATAACTAACCTTAAAATTTTACCGCGAATTCCGTCTATGCGGCGGATCTCGCGGTTTTTAAAATTTTACTTATTCTTTTTTGATAAAATTATCCAAAAATTTTAAAAGGAAAACGATGAATTGGAATTTAGACGAGCTGTTTGCAAACGAGGCGGAATTTAGCGGCGCGATAGATAGCGCCTCCGCGCAGGCTAGGGATTTTGAGCTTAAATTTAAAGATAAGCTGCACGCCCTTAGCGCGGAGAAATTTTTAGGCGCGCTTGAGCTTTATGAGAGCATCAGCGAGCAGATCGGCAAAATAATGAGCTTCGCACATCTTAGCTTTGCGCGAGATACTAGTCTTGGGGCGCAGCAGGCTAAGACGGAGCAGGCTTGCAACGACATTTCACAGAGCTTGCTTTTTTTCGAGCTCGAGTTTAACGAGCTTGATGCCGCAAAACAGGACGAGTTTATCGCAGGGGGCGGGAGATTCAGATATTATTTGAGCCTACTTAAGCGGCGCAAAGCCCACCAGCTAAGCTTGCCGCAAGAAAGCGTGCTTTTAAAAACTTCGCCAGTAAGCGGCGAGGCGTTTTCACGACTTTTTGACGAGAGCATGGCGCGGATGAGCTTTGATTTTCGCGGGCGCAAACTCGGCGAGGAGGAAATTTTAAGCCTGCTTCATAGCTCCGATCGCGAGATGCGAAAGGACGCCGCAGCCTCGCTAAGCGCGGTGCTAGAGCAGAACTCCCACCTGCTTGGCTACATCTACAATATGATCAAAACCGATCTTAAAATCCGCTGCGAGCTGCGCGGCTACGATAAGGCCGAGGCGGTGATGCATGAGGAAAATCAGATAAACATCGCAAGCGTCGATGCACTGATCGCAGAGACGGAGCTAAGCTTCGCTCTAGTCGGCAAATTTTACGCCAAAAAGCGCGAAATTTTAGGCTACGACGCGCTGTATGATTACGACAGGTACGCGCCGCTAGGGGGCGATGAGAGCGAGTTTAGCTTCGAGCAGGCTAAGCAGATCGTGCTTGCGGCGTTTGAAAAATTTAGTCCGAAATTTAAGCAGATCGCGCTGATCGCGTTTGAGCGAAACTGGATCGACGCGATGCCCGCGCAAAATAAGCAAAGCGGCGCGTTTTCGCATTCGGGCTCGCGCGATACGCATCCTTTCGTGCTTTTAAATTTCACGCGCAAGCGCCGCGACGTATTTACCCTCGCGCACGAGCTTGGGCACGCGATACATCAATATCTAAGCTACGGCGTGGGCTATTTCAACTCCTTCACGCCGCTAACGACGGCTGAGACCGCGTCGGTTTTCTGCGAGATGTTGGTGTTTGATTATATGCGCGAAAATTTTTCAAATTTAAACGGCTCGCAAAATTTTAAATGCAGCGCTTCGCAAGAGGCTCAGGGCGGTGAAATTCCAAACGAGCACGCCGTAAAAAATGTCGCTTCGCAAGACTCTGCGGGTTCGTGCGAATACGCAGCGCGCGATACGGATACGCCCTCGCAGACCGCAAGCGACAAGGCCGCGCTAAGAGCGATGCTTGCGGCAAAGATCGAGGATATCTTCGCTACGCTTTACCGCCAGATCGGATTTACTACTTTCGAGCGGCGCGTGCATGCAAGCGCGGATGAGCTAAGCGTAGACCATATTAATGAGCTTTGGATGGAGGAGTCGCGCAAGATGTTTGCGGGCGAGCTGATCTTGCAGGATCATTACAAAAGCTGGTGGAGCTACATCCCGCACTTCATCCACTCGCCGTTTTACTGCTACTCCTACGCCTACGCGCAGCTTTTGGTACTCGCGCTTTACGGGCTGTATAAAAGCGGCAGGCTCGAAAATTTCGTTCAAATTTACACCGAGTTTTTAAGCTCGGGCGGCAGCGACGAGCCGCAAAAGCTAGTGGCGAAATTCGGCTTTGATATCAATAAAAGCGAGTTTTGGCGCATCGGCATAGAGCAGGTCGCAGCGCTTGTAGATGAGTTTGTGAGGGGTTAGGATGATAGATAAAATTTTAAAAGACGATAAATTTATCGCTGCGAGTAGCGCAAATATAGGCGCGGTTTTGGATTACGTTTTAGCTCTTGGATACGGATTTGGCATCGTTGCGAGGACGGATCAGATAAAATTTGACCCGCCGCTGCCGGAGGAAATTTTAAAAAGCTTCAAAATGCCCGCGATATTTTTGCAGCTGGAGGAATACACGCTCTCTAGCGCGCATCTTAGTAAGGATGAGCTGGTTTTCGAGGCGGGATTTGGGCCGCAGGATTTTGCTAGCACGCTTAGCGTGCCGTTTTACGCGGTTTTGCAGATCGTCGTGGACGGCAAGCCCATCGCGGTAAATTTCTCCCAGCCCGAGTCCGAGTGGCTTAAGCGCGAAAAATCGCGTAAAATTTTCTCAAAATGAGTGATATTTTAGAAGGTCTTAATCCCGCTCAGCGCGAGGCTGCAAGCCATGTGGACGGAGCAATGCTAATCTTAGCGGGTGCAGGCAGCGGCAAAACCAAAACGATCACCGCGCGCCTTGCCTACTTGCTCTCAAACGGCGTGCCTGCGGAAAATACTCTCACGCTTACGTTTACGAACAAAGCCGCCGCCGAGATGCGCTCGCGAGCGCTTAATCTGATAAGCGGGCTAAATTTAAGCAGTGTGCCGCTTCTGTGCACCTTTCATAAATTCGGGCTTTTGTTTTTGAAATTTCATATTAGCGAGCTTGGGCGCAGCGCAAACTTTCAAGTAATCGATACGGACGATAAGAAGAAGATCATCAAGGGCTTTGAGATAAATTTACCCACGTCGCTATTGGCGGCTAAAATTTCAACCTATAAAAATTCCTTGATCGGCCCTAAGGATATCGACGAGCTTCTAAAGGGCGAAGATGACGAGCTAAGCAGGATGTATAGCGGATTTTACGCGCACTGCGCTAAAGCATACAAGCGCTACGAGGAGTATTTGGCGACGAATAATCTTGTGGATTTCGATGATCTGCTGATATTGCCGTATAAAATTTTAAGTGCGAATGAGCGGCTATGCGATGAAATTTCGCGCCGTTACGCCTACATCACGGTCGATGAGTATCAGGACACCAACGACATTCAATTCAAACTGCTGCAAAAGCTTTGTGCCGCGCACGAAAACCTCGTAGTAGTGGGCGATGACGATCAGAGTATCTACGGCTGGCGCGGCGCGCGGATAGAAAATATTCTAAATTTTAAAGATCAGTTCTCAAACGTAAAATTTATCAAACTCGAGCAGAACTACCGCTCCACGGATGAAATTTTAAATGCCGCCAACGAGCTCATCTCGCATAACAAAAACCGCCTCGGCAAGAGCCTTACTAGCATGAACGGCGGCGGCGAAAAGATCGAAATTTTGCGTTCAGACGAGGAGAGTATCGAGGCGGCAAAGATCGCAGAAGCCATCAAAAAGCTGCTTTCAAGCGGCGTAGCGCCCTCTCAAATCGCCGTGCTTTACCGCGTAAACGCTCTTTCGCGCGCGCTGGAAGAGGGGCTGAATCGCGCCAAAATCCCGTACAAAATGGTAGGCGGCGTGAAATTTTACGAGCGCGCCGAGATCAAGGATACGATCGCCTATCTGCGCTTAGTAAACGACGAGCACGACGACTTTTCGATGAGGCGGATCATAAATGTGCCCAAGCGCGGCATCGGCAAGGTCTCACTGGCAAAGCTCGAGGAGCTTTCGCGCCTGCGACTTATCAGTCTATTTGACGCCTTTAGCGAGCCGGACGCGGGGCTTAGCGCCAAGGCGGCGCAGGCTCTAGCGGAGCTTAAAAGCGGCATCGCTTCTATCTCCGCGCTAGCCGATACTATCAAAAAAATAGACGCGCTGGAGCCCGCTTTTGGGCTAAAGGCTTACTACGCTTCGCTGCCCGACGGCGCCGATCGCGTTGCAAACATCGACGAGTTTTTGGCGATGCTGAAGGACGAGGCGAGCAATAAGCCCGATTTTGATCTGGCGGAATTTTTAAACGAGTTGAGCCTTCTTAGCGATCAAGACGCTATCATGGGCGATGCGATAAATATAATGAGCGTGCACGCGAGCAAAGGGCTTGAGTTCGAGCATCTTTTCGTAATCGGGCTGGAGGAGGGGTTTTTCCCGCTTTTGGGCGACAGCAATGATATCGAGGAGGAGCGCAGACTCGCATACGTAGCGATTACGCGCGCCAAACGCACTCTTACGCTTAGCTTTGCCGCTAGCCGCTTTTATCGCGGCAAGCGCGAGAGGCTCGATGCGAGCAGGTTTATAGCCGAGGCGGGTTTGGTGGCTAAAGAGCCGCCGCGCGAGCAAAGTAGCGGCTTTAGTAAGGGCGAGCTGATCAAGCACAAACTCTTTGGTATCGGACAGATCACGGCGGTAAACGGCGACCGACTCACTATAAATTTCGGCGGAATTTCGCGCGTGATAATGTCGAATTTCGTAGAAAAGATCGGCTCTTATGAATAGATTGTTTTTGGCGGACAAGCCCGCGGGCATCGGCAGCAATAAATTTTTAAGCGCTCTTAAACGCAAATACGGCGTGAAAAAGGCGGGCTTTAGCGGCACGCTCGATCCTTTCGCGAGCGGCGCGCTGATCGTGGCTTTCGGACAATACGCGCGCTTTTTTAGATTTTTAAAAAAGGAGCCAAAAGTTTACACTGCGACGCTGTGGCTGGGCGCGCAAAGCCCAAGCGGCGATAATGAAAACATAGGGCGCGTGGAGCAAATCCCGCCGCTTTCGCGCGAGGTTTTAGACGCTGCGATGGCGCAAATGCGCGGCGAGATAAAATTTATCCCGCCCGCTTTCAGCGCCAAGAAAATTGACGGCGTGCGCGCATACAAGCTCGCTCGCGCGGGCGAAGAGGTGAGCCTGAAAGAGAGCTCGATGCGGGTTTTTGATGCTGAAATTTTAAGCTACGCTCACCCCTTCGTAAGCTTTCGCGTAGCACTTAGCGAGGGCGGCTACGTACGCTCTTTCGCGCAAATTTTAGCAGAAAAGCTAGGCGCCACGGGCACGCTAAGCGCGCTTAGGCGAGAAAGCGAGGGGGCTTTTGATTTGAAAGATCCGCGCTTTGCGGATGAGGCGGCGCTAAATCCGCTCGAGTTTTTGGATCTTCAGCCGAACTTTTACGACGGCGACGCGCGCGACGTGATCTTGGGTAAGAAGCTCGCCGCAAAAGATCTGGCGAGCCGCGCGGACGGCCGCTATCTGCTTATCTGCGGCGATTTTTACTCGATCATAGAGATTGGCGCGGGCGAGGTGCACTATCTTTGGAACGATGTTCCGATCGCAGGCGGTGGGTTTTAATCAGCAGCTCCAGCCTGCGGCGGAATTTTGATCGGGCGGCCCTGGCTTGAAATTTTGAAGCGATCATAAATACGACGCGTTTTAAATTTGCTCGCATAGCGCGCCGCTATGTGCGGTTAAATTTTATCGTGCGGAGCAGCGGGCGAGCGATCACGCTTTTTCATTGCGCGCAGATCGTAAAGTCTGTCTCAGGCGGCGTAAATTTAAACGTGCGGCTAGGCAGGCGACGCTCTCTCGAAAGGCATAAATCCGCGGGGGTTAAATTTAAACGTGGCGGATCCGGCGGAACGGCGTTTAAATCCACTTTTCGGTGCGCGATTACAACGCGCCGCGAGATTAAAATTTCTCGATTTACAAAACGCGCAGGTTGGGGTTTATTGCGGCGCAGCAAGCGATCTCTGCCGAATGAAATTTCGGCTTGCGGTAATGCGTAGTCTGCGTCGACGGGTTTGATTTCACAACGGGCGGCATATCGCTAAACTAAATTTATGACCTAGTGCGGCGTGCAGCGGTGCGGCTAGAATTTTGCCGGCTTGGAATTTTAATCTATGAGATAGATTTGCGCCGCGGACTGAAATTTAGCCACGTACGTTGCGGATTAAAATTTCGCGCTTTATAAAATTTACGTATCGGGCGCCGCGATCGCGGGTTAAATTCTGCGGTGCGCGCTTTACGGCACGCGGTTTTGAAATTTTGATCGCACTGGACGGGGCGCGCCGCAGGCTGAAATTTAACTTGCGCGCGGATTGAAATCTTAATCGCGCTAGATGAGCTCGCCGCCGGCTAAATTTAACGCAAGCGCGCCAAGGCGCAGAAGGAGTAAAATTTGAAGGCCTATGCAAAGATCAATGTTTTTTTAAAAGTCGTCGGCATGCGCGGCGGCTACCACGAGATCGCCTCGCGCTTCGTGCTGCGCAGGGAGCTCTTTGATGAGATAAGCTTCGAGCGAGCGAGCGGCTTTGCGCTTGAATGTGGCACCGCGCAGATCGCGGATAACATAATTTTAAAGGCCAGGGCGGCGCTTGAGCAGGCGGGCTTTGCGCGCGAGCTTGCGGAGTTTTTCGGCTCGCACAAGATCGTGCTTAAAAAACGTATTCCGATCGGCGCGGGTCTTGGGGGCGGCAGTAGCGATGCGGCGGCGTTTTTGCGGCTTGCGAACGAGGAATTAAATTTAAAAATTTCGCGCGAGCGGCTTACCAAAATCGCGCAAAATATCGGCGCGGACGTCGCGTTTTTTGTTAGCGGGCTTGAGGCTGCAAACGTGCGCGGTATCGGCGAGATCATCGAGCCTTTCGAGGACCGGCTGCCCGCGATTGAAATTTTAACGCCCGCGATCTTTTGCTCCACCGGCGCGGTTTATAACGAGTTTCGCGCAAGCTTTATGCAAAATATAAACGCCGCGCAGGCTCAAGAGATGTTGCGTTTAAGCAGCGAGCAGCTGCTGGCGCGATACGGCGGCTTTACGCTAAATGATCTTTTCGCGCCGTGCATAAAGCTATATCCGCAGATGAGCAAGTATCGCGATATGTTTCTAAGCGGCAGCGGCAGCAGCGTGTTTTTCTTAAAATAAGAATTCCAAGGCGCGCGGTTAAAATTTAAAAGCTAAATTTAAAGATAAAATTTAAAATTCGCTCGCTCGCTTTTAAATTTAAGCAAAAACGGGCTAAGCTTAGGGTCAAATTTAGAAGGAAAAAGATGAAAGAACTGAGTAAAAATCGCAAGGCGTTTCACGATTTTACGATACTTGAAAGCTTTGAAGCGGGCATCGTGCTAAAGGGCAGCGAGGTCAAAGCTCTGCGCGCGGGCAGGGGCAATCTCAAAGATAGCTTTTGTCGGGTGATCCGCGGTGAGCTATTTTTGCTAAATGCCCATATCAGCTATCTTGAAAGCACCAACGCCCATTTTCGTCCAGACGAAGGGGCAGTGCGAAAGCTTTTGATGCATCGTAAGCAGATCGACAAGCTGCTTGGCGCGGTTAGCAAAGAGGGCCTTACCATCGTGGTTTTGTCGCTGTATCTGAATGATAAAAACCGCGTAAAGGCGTGTATTGCTTTAGCAAAAGGCAAAAATCTGCACGACAAGCGCGAATCGCTAAAGCGCAAGGAAGCCGACCGCGAAGCGCAAAGCGCGATGAAGCGATACGACAAGCATTCATTTTAAATTCACAAAACTTTGGTTAAAATGCGGGCTTAAATTTAAACCCGAAGGAAATGCAATGAAGAAATTTTTACTATTATGTTTGGCGATTTTTGTTTTAAGCGGCTGCGGAGATGATTCGCAGAAAAAGACGGGCTCTGCTGGCGAGAATCCTGCCGCGAGCGAGAATCAGATGGCAAAAAATTCCGCTCAAGATAAAAATGGCGAGCGTATTGGCGGCGAGAGCGGCGAGGAGGTAGCTTTTGCGCCGTTTAAAACGGGCGAACGATTTACGCTTAAAAGCGTCGTAGGCGGCGAGGTAACGATCGAGCGGACAGAAAAGGGCTTTAAGCTCGCGGACAGCGATAAAATTTTAATGTTTGATATTTTCGGTACGTACTGCCAGCCGTGCCGCATCGAAGCGCCGCATCTGATGGACTTTCAGTTAAAAAATTCCGCGGATTTTCTGATGGTCGGCTTGATTTATTTCGAGGACATTACGGACGCGCAAGTGATTGAAAATTTTACGAAAAAATTTAACGCGTATTATTTCATCTCCAATTCAAAACAGAACGAGCGCATAGTGGGTCAAATTTTAAGCGACATCGGTTATCGCCACGCGCTTTCGATCCCTTTTAAGGTAGTGCTTAAAGACGGAAAATATCAAAGGCTTACCGACATCAATGAGGGCGATGAACGGGGCAAGCCGTATTACTTAGGCATGGTCGATACCGATGTGATAAAAAGCGATATCGCCAGGATAAAAAATGGCAACTAAAACCGGCGTGCAGATTCGCACTCGCGCCAAAACAAAATCTTTCGTGCCTCGTCCGTATAAAGTAATTTTACTAAACGACGACGTGACGACGATGGATTTCGTGGTTTATATTTTGATGGAGATTTTCGCCAAAAACTTTAACGATGCCGTAGATTTAATGATGAAAGTTCATAAGCAGGGTCGCGCGGTTTGCGGCGCGTATCCCAAAGAGATAGCCGAGTGCAAGCAACAAGCGGTTTTACAAGCGGCAAAGGTCGCAGGATTCCCTCTTAGATGTGAGATCGAAGAGGATTAAATTTAAAGGAAAGCAATGATAGGATTTTTTTTAAACAAACATTTTGAACAAGCAATCAGCGTCGCAAACGACGGCGAGGACGAATATATCACTACTTCGCACGTAGTTTATGCGATTTTTAAATACAATAAGCCCTTTCATGGGCTAATCGCCAAAGAAATTCCAGATATTAACTACCTAAATATCTTGGATAATCTGGGCGGGCTTTTGGATATGATGCCTAAATCAAGCGGCAAGGCTCCGGCGCAGACGATAGAATTTAAGCAGTTCTATACTGAATTAAATAACGCTAAAGAGCCTAAAAACGAGCTTGATTTTATGCTTAAAATTCTAAATGATAAGGAAAACGACTGCACTAAAATTTTAAATCACTACGGTATAAACGCTGCGATTTTTGAGCTCATCGTGCGAAAGTATAAATCCGCTTTCGATCACCGCGACGAGGTCGTTTCTCGCGACGAAGCCGCAGCGATTAAGCTAAACTCATACGATATCGATGATATCACGCATGCGATGAATTATGACGAAAGCCGCAGGCAGTGGCAGAATACGGAATTTGAGCCTGCGTTTGAGGGCGAAAAGGACGCCATAAACGAGCGCGATATTAAAAAGGACTCGCCTAGTTCACTTTATACAGCAAACCTCAATAAAATCGCGCTTGAGGGCAAGATCGATCCACTCATCGGACGCGAAAAAGAGATCGAAAAGACGCTGCAAACCCTCTGTCGCCGCAAGAAAAATAATCCGATCTTAGTGGGCGAAGCAGGAGTTGGTAAAACCGCGATCATCGAGGGCATCGCGCTAAAAATCGTCCGCGGCGAAGTGCCAGAAAAGCTAAAAAACAAGGTGATTTACGCCCTTGATGCTGGCGCGCTGATCGCAGGCACTACGCTGCGCGGGGAGTTTGAAGAGAGGCTAAAAGATCTCATAGACGAGTTTAGCGCCAATCAAAACGCGATTTTATTTATCGATGAAATTCACACGATCGTTGGCGCAGGCACGGGCAATCGCAACGAACTTGATATGTCAAACATCCTAAAGCCTTCGCTTGCAAGCGGCGAGCTATCGGTCATCGGCGCTACTACATACGGCGAATACCGCTCGTTTTCGCAGGATAAAGCGCTTAGCCGCAGGTTTTGTAAGATCGATGTAAGCGAGCCTAGCATCGACGATAGCGTTGAAATTTTAAAAGGCGTAGCCAAAAAATATGAGGAATTTCACGGCGTAAAATTTAGCGACGAAATTTTGCGTGATAGCGTAACGCTTGCTAAAAAATATCAAAGCGATAAATTCCTTCCCGACAGCGCCATTGATCTCATCGACGAGGTGGGCGCGAGCTTTGCGTTTAAACCGCACGAAGCTCCGCTTGAAATCAGCAAGGACGATTTAGTAAATACGCTTTCGATTAGCGCGAATATTGCAAATTTAAGTAGTAGCGTCGATAATAAACAAGTACTAAAAAATCTGGAAGCCAATATCAAGCGCGAAATTTTCGGTCAAGACGAGGCGGTTAGCAGTCTTTGTAAGGCGCTTCTACGCTCTTACGCCGGGCTTGGAGGCGCAAGCTCTCCGATCGGGGTATTTTTGTTTGCAGGTAGCAGCGGTGTGGGCAAAAGTGAGCTAGCCAAGGTCTTGGCCGCGCAGCTTGGAGTGCATTTTGAGCGCTACGATATGAGCGAGTATATGGAAGCTCACAGCGTCTCTAGGCTCATCGGCGCGCCTCCTGGATACGTGGGCTTTGAAAATGGCGGAATTTTAACTAACAACATCAAAAAGCACCCTTACAGCGTCATTTTATTTGATGAGGTAGAAAAAGCTCATCCTAGCATGACGAATATTTTTTTAGGAATTTTCGATAACGCAAGTCTTACCGATAACAACGGCGTTACGACCGATTTTAAAAATACGATCATAATAATGACGTCGAATTTAGGCACGAAAGAAGCGCCGCAGGTTGGATTTACGAAGGACGAGAGCTATAAAGTAGATAGCGCCATAAGAAGCTTCTTCGCGCCGGAATTTCGCAACCGCATTGATAAAATCATAAATTTTAACCGCTTAAGCGGCGAAATTTTAGAAAAGATCGTGGATAAGACTATCGGCGAGCTAGAGTCGCAGCTAAAAAACGTAAAGATTAGTCTAAACAAGGAAGCAAAAGATTTGATTATCTCGCGTGGCTATTCAGACGAGTTTGGAGCGCGAAATTTAAAGCGCGAGATCAGCTCGCAGATAAGCGATCATATAAGCGGCGAGCTGCTTTTTGGCGCGCTACAAGAGGGTGGCTTAGTTAGCGTGAGCGTAAAAGATGGCGAGCTAAGCTTTAGCTTTGCTTCTACGCCTTTGCCACAGATAGAAAAAAAGCAACCTGCACTAGCTCAAAGCAGTGTCGTTAAATAATGGCTCGGTTTTACGATTTTCCAGATCCTATGGATGCGCCCGATTTTGCGCCGCTTGCAAGTGGCGGCGATCTGAGCGAGGATTGCTTGCTTAGCGCTTATAGCGCAGGGATATTTCCGTGGTTTAACGAGGATGAGCCGATTTTATGGTGGTCGCCCGATCCGCGCGCAGTGCTTGATCCGCGCGAAGTGCGTGTGCAAAAGTCCATTAAGCCCTATCTTAAGCGATATGAAGTGAAATTTGACGCGAATTTTAAGGGCTTCATCGAGCGCTGCAAAGACGTGCGCAAAAAAGAGAGCGACGGCACGTGGATCAGCGAGCAGATCGTGCAGGCTTACTCGCGTTTGGCAGCAGACGGCTACGCTCACAGCGTCGAGGCGTACGAGGACGGCGAGCTTGTGGGTGGGCTATACGGGCTAATTTTTGGGCGGGTGTTTTGCGGCGAGAGTATGCTGAGCCTAAAGAGCAACGCTTCGAAAGTCGCGCTGATTAGGCTTTGTGAGGTGCTTGCAAATTTCGGCTTTTTAATCGACTGTCAGATTATGAACGAGCATCTGAAATTTATGGGCGCTAAAGAGATGCCGCGAGCGGAATTCCTTACTTTATTTGCTGAGCTTAGCGCGCAAGATAGCGGCTTTGAGCACTTTGCGGATCTTAAAGTTCCGCGCGGAGCGCAGCATTGAGCCAAAGCTTGAAATGCGGCAGCGTAAAAAATGCGCGGAATTTAGAATTTTAAAGAAATAAGATGTGGCAAAGAGATAAAAGCTCCTCGGTTGGTATGATTATCGTGATGTTTATATTCGTGCCAGCGGCGCTTTTCGTATTTTTGGCGATTTTATATTTTTGGGGCAGCACCGAGCGCAAGTTACCGCGCCTGGATGTTAATGAAACCAACAGCGCGATCCGTGGCGCGATAATCGCAAAAGATAATTATGTCGCGGCAAATTCCGTCAAACTCTATAAAGTTAGCGTCGATGCACGTAGCATCGATAAAAACAAGCTTGATCTTTTCGTGCGGCTATACTGCATCTACACGGGTGATAGCGAAAAGCGTGTCAAAAGCGCGATCGAGGGCTCTGGCGGCACGACCGTGCTGTCGTATAAGATCGACGCCAAAACCGCCGTGCACCTTAAAGAGCTTGCGTATAAGCTAAATTTAAAAAAGGTCTTTGTTAGCTTCATGGGCGCAAACGGCAGGCTAAATCCGCCTATCCGCATGAGCGTGACCGAAAGCGGCGAGAAGCGCAGCTACAATGTTGGCGATTCGCTCACTCCGTTAATCGGCTATATCAATAAAAAAGAGGTTGATGGTATCACCAAGGTTAGCGGAATTAAGGGGATCGAGAAGTACTATGAGTATTATCTAGCGCCGGTTAGAGATGAGTTTATCGTGGGTCCGCGCGATATAGGCGGCAACATCATTCTAGAGCGCAGTAGCAAAAAAACGGGCAGGATCGACGGCTATAACGTCCGCCTAAGCGTGCCGCTAACGCTGCAAAGAAAGATAGAGCGCCTAAGCGATGAGGGCGCTGATAATTACGATGCGCGAGAAATCGTGGTGGGCATTATGAACTCCAAAACGGGCAAAATTTTATCTCTTGCGACCAATGCCCGCTATGATCCATCAAACATCACAAAAAACGATCTTAAGAATTTAAATTTTACCGCGAGCGAATACGCCTACGAAGTGGGCTCGATTATGAAGCCGATAATTTTCGCAATCGCCTACGACGCTAAAGCTGTCAAACCGGGCGAGATCATTAATACCTATAACGGCAGCTATAAGCTTGGTACTCGCACGATCCGCGACACGCACCCCGCTAAGCAGATGAGCGGCGAGGAGATCATCATCCACAGCTCAAATATCGGAATGATTAAAATTTCAGAGCGGCTGGAGGGGCAGGCTATTTATGACGGGCTGATGAACTTTGGTATGTCGCAAAAAACGGGGATCGATCTGCCATATGAGCAAAGCGGAAATATACCTAGTATCAAAAGCCTGAATAATAAAATTTACAAAGCCACGATCAGCTACGGCTACGGCGCGCAGATGACCTTCCTTCAGATGCTCAATGCCTATACCGTCTTTAACAACGGCGGCGCCATGATTAGCCCGCGCCTAGTCGAAAATTTAGAAAATAACGGCAAAACTTACATCGTCAACGAAAGCGAAACCCGCCAGGTCATCTCTAAAACTACCGCTGACGTAATCAAAGGAATTTTAATTAAAACGGTCGAGAGTGGCACGGGGCGCAAGGGGCGGGTAGCGGGGCTGCAAATCGGCGGCAAGACGGGCACTGCGCGCATCGCCAAGGGAGGCGGCTATTCGAGCGCCTATAACAGCTCGTTTTTTGGCTTTGCCAACGACGCGGACACCAGCTACACGATTGGCGTTTTGGTGCGCGAGCCCAAAAGGGGCAGCTACTACGCTGCTCAAAACGCGCTGCCGATATTTAAGCGGGCGGTAGGAATTTTGATAGAAGAGGGCTATCTAAAGCCCGCAGCTGACGCAAACGCTACGCAAAAGGTTGAGATCAAGGATGAGGCAGTTGAAATTAAAGATTAAATTTGCTAAATTTCGTGAGGTTTTTTGAAATTTTACAGCGTTTAAATTTCGCGGAATTCGGTGCGGCTTCGTAAGGCTTGGCGACGTTTAAATTCTACGGCGCGGAATTTTGGCGGGATAGAATTTCGTGGCGTAAATTTTAACGGCACGAAGATGGAATTTTATCGCGATGTGGGATTCGGTGCGGCGTAAAATTCCGTATCAAGGCAAAATTTTAAATTTGCCGTTGCGCAAATAATGCAAGCAAAATGGCGAGTGAGCTTATAGCTTTAAATTTTTAAGACGCAGTGCTATAAATTCGCGCCGTATGTCTGCGCGGGTATGAAATTTAGCGAGTTTGGCTGCGGAATTTAACGATGAAATTTAACGCAAAGAAAAGAGGAAAACATGAAAGCAAATGAGGGAAAAATGAAAATAGCGATAATCGGGCTTGGCTACGTTGGGCTTCCTTTAGCGGCGGCGTTTGCCGCGAAACACGAGGTCGTGGGCTTTGACGTCTCGCAAGAGCGCATAGACGAGCTGCGCGGCGGGCACGATCGCACGCTGGAGCTTAGCGACGAGGAGCTTGCTGCGGCGATTCAAAACGGGCTTAAATTTAGCGCAAATCTAGATGATATGAGGCAGAGCAATTTTTATATCGTGTGCGTGCCGACGCCCGTAGATAGGCTAAATCGCCCCGATCTTACGCCGCTAATCAAAGCTAGCGAAAGCGTCGGAGCCGTGCTTAAAAAGGGCGACATCGTCGTGTATGAAAGCACCGTCTATCCGGGCGCTACGGAGGAGGACTGCGTACCGGTTTTAGAGCGCGTAAGCGGGCTAAAATTTAACCGCGATTTTTTCTGCGGATATTCGCCCGAGCGGATCAATCCGGGCGATAAAATTCACACCGTCACGAAGATCAAAAAGATCGTCTCGGCAAGCACCCCGGAGGCTTTGGATGTCGTAGATAGCGTCTATCTTAGCATCCTGCAAAACGGCACCTTTCGCGCTAGCAGCATCAAGGTCGCCGAGGCCGCGAAGGTGATCGAAAACACCCAGCGCGACATCAATATCGGCTTTATCAACGAGCTTGCGATCCTGTTCGGCAAGCTCGGTATCAATACCAACGACGTCATCGACGCGGCGGCTACGAAGTGGAATTTCTTAAGCTTCCGTCCGGGCCTCGTGGGCGGACACTGCATCGGCATCGATCCGTATTATCTGGCGCAGAAGGCGACCGAGGTGGGCTATCACCCCGAAATCATCCTCTCAAGCCGCCGCATTAACGATAATATGGGAAGCTACGTCGCTACGGAGGTCGTCAAGATGATGATAAAATACGACGAAAAGGTAAAGGGCGCAAAGGTCTTGATCCTAGGACTTACGTTTAAAGAAAACTGCCCCGACACCCGCAATACGCGCGTCGTGGATATGATAAACGAGCTTAAAAATTTCGGCTGCGAAGTAAGCGTCTATGATCCTTGGGCTAGCGCCGCCGACGCCAAGAGATACTACGACATCGATCTGCTGCAAAAGCCTGATTTGCGTAAATTCGACTGCGTCGTAATCGCCGTGGCGCATAAGCAATTTTTCGAGCTTGATTACACGGGCTCGCTGGTTTACGACGTGAAAAACGTCTATAAAGGCGCGCAAGGAAAGCTCTGAAATTTAGCCGAGGTTTAAATTTAGATTTATCAGTGCGGTTTATTTTCTATGTTTTGAAGCTCAAACACGATGTTAAGCTACAGAAATATATAAAATTTTTAGTATAAGTGAAAGTTAATCCTCATCGTTATATAATCGCGGCACTTTCGGGGGAATAAAACGAGTTGTCGCTTTAGGTTTTGCTTAAAAGCTAAAGCTCTTTACAGGCTAGTGTTTTAAGGCTAAAGGATCAAATTTGAAGACCTTCTTGAAGACCTTGCTTAAAATCATAAAAAACATTTTTAAAGGTATATTTTATATAGTTGTTTTTATAGGTCTTTTTGCCTTGGCGCTCAAAGTTCAGACCGGCAGATTTAAATCAACCCCCCATCACTATACCGTCACTGCAAATACCAAAGTAGATCCTAACTCCGAGCTAGCTAAATACGTAACGCAAAAGGAGATAAACGCAGTTGGCTATAGATATTGGGATATAGACGAAGAGGAGGTTAGAGATAACCCCACGATGGAACTTTTACGCAGGAGTTTAAAATCAAAAGATACGGATAAAATTTTAAAATTTATGCAGGATAATAATATAAGCGTAGACACCCCTCTTCATTTCGGCGTTACCCCTTTGATGTATGCTAGCTTTTACGATGATGAAAAGACAGCAAAAAAGCTGATAGAGATGGGCGCCGATCCTCATAAGAAAGATAATTACGAACTATCCCCTATGGCATACGCTATGGAAAATAACGCCACTAAGTCGGTTAGGCTTTTGCTAGATAGCGGAGTTAAGTTTGACGAAGTAGAGATCGTGCAAGAAACCTACGGGATTATGGATGTCGAAAACTGGATAGATTCTGTAAGCTTTGACGAAAACGCTACGCCGGTCATACATTACCGCACGAAAGAGGTTCTTTTTAGCGGTGGAGGCGAGCCGTATTATTTTATCAGCCACCTAGTTAGAAACAATATGTACGATATAATGAAAATGGTGCTAGAGAGCGGCTATAGACCGTATACCTACTCCACTTTTAATATGGGAGAGGTCTATGTTTCAAATAAACTAGAGGAGATACCGAGTTATAGAAACATAAAGAATACCCATAAAAGATATGGAGTAGAGGAGTTTAGGCTTTATAAATCGGTATATGGTGATCTGCTGGACGTGCCCGAGCCCGGAGCTATGATAGATCTGCTTTTGCAATATGATATAGGCGGAATCCCGAATGATGAATTTTTAAAAAGAATGTATGATGATAAATGCTATGGGAATTATCGATATTTTATAGAAAGCGAATATTACAAGAGAGCCCCTATCGCTATGTTTGAGCTTGCTTTTTTACAAAAACATTGTTCCGACAAGAACGCTACCTTTAAAAATATTAAAGAGTATATACTATTTGTAGTAGGGCAAAAAAAAATCGATAAAATAGAATTTGCAGCAAATAGAAAGCATATAAAAAATCCCAACTTCCATATATCTAAAGAGGAAGTCGAGAGGCTAACTAACGACTATAAAGAATATAAAAGAAATTTATTTAGTAAAGAAGCGGAAGATCAAAAGAGTAAGGCTATGCAACCCGCTGCGAAATAATTAAATTTAAAGCTCTTTCTAATTGCTTAAAATGAAATTTAGCCGATTTTATCGGCATTGTATTAGGCTTGCAAACTCCGCAAAAAGCTTAAAAAACTCGAATAGAAAAGTTAAATTTAATCTCTAAATTTACAGCGCCTGCGCGAGTATAAATTTCGCGAAATCCTCGCGGGAGTTCGGGCATTTGCACACTTCGTAGTATTCATAACCCAGCTCGCGCGCCCTAGCTCGATAAAAAATATCCAGCTCAAAATCGGTTTCCGAGTTATCTACGCAAAACGCGATCGGAAATATGAGCGCTTTTTTGCTCTGCAGATCCCGCAAAACGTCCGCGACATTGGGCTCTAGCCACTTCACGGGGCCAAGGCGCGATTGATACGCCAAAATAATCTCTTTAAATTTAATCCCGCGCGCAGCTAGCAGATCTTTTAAAATTTCCACGTGCGCTTCTACCTGCCCCTCGTAAGGATCGCCCGCGGCGACCATTTTTATCGGCAGTGAATGCGCAGAAAATATGAGCGAAATTTGCGAAATTTCATCTGCGTTAAATTTTGCGACGCATCCCGCAATTAAATTTAGTAAAATTTCGTTGTAAGCGGTGCTGTCGTAGAAGATGTCCGCTATTTTATAATTTTTTATATCGAGCCGTTTAAGCGCCGCCTCGGCAGAACACAGGCTCGATTGCACCGTAGTTTTTGAGAAGTGCGGATACAAAGGCATCAAAATTATCTCGTCAAAATCCGCATATTTTTTAAACACATCCTCCGCAAAAGGCGGCGTGTAATTCATCGCATAATCGCAAATTAGCTCGTCTATCGGTTTTTCATCCTGCGACGCTTCATTTTGTAGCGCCTTGCCCTGCGGCGGGATGTCTTGTGGCGGTTTGCTCTGCAATGAAATGTCTTGCAGCGGCTCATTCGCGGCGCCCGCATCCGCTGCGCCTTCAAATTTTAACCCCGCGCCGAATTTTGCTCGCGCTAGTTCATTTACCCGCTCGCAAAGCGCTTCGGTGATGGAGCATATCGGCGAGCGTCCGCCCAGTTTTTCGTAGTTGCTGCGCGCCGATGCGGTTCTGCTTTTTACGATGAGAGAGGCCAAAACGCTACGCCAAAAATCGCTCTTAACGCCTAAAATAAAGGGGTCGTTAAACATATTTTTTAAAAAAACTTCAACCTCACTCAGATCGTTCGGACCGCCCATGTTGAGTAAAATTAAAGCTTTTCTCATGAGATGATTTCTCTGATTTTTATCGCATCCTCTACGCTTGCAAGACCTGCATTAGTACTGCTGTCGCACATCTCGCAAAATGCTTCGTGTTCGCGGCGCAGCGAAAAGTCATCGCGATCGACGCGTAGATTTACGCGCCCGTCAGGCGTAATTTTAAAAAGAGTTATTGAGACCAGATCGCCGAAATACACGCCGCTGTCGGTGCAAATCTCGATACCGTGGCGCCTGATCGGATAGAGATTGGACTGCATTAGCGTGCAATAGCAGC
>CAUSEA010000031.1:0-21214 GCA_963530525.1 uncultured Campylobacter sp. | reverse complement strand
GCAAAATTTTCTGCGTTTCGTTCACCATCTTCATCTCTTCTTTGGTGTAGTCGTTGTCCAAAAATACATCGATGTGCGGGATGACATTCATCGCGATCTGATGCGGGAAAACCTTCGGCTCGCACTCATCAAGCTTAAAAGCGAAAAACTGCTGCAACTGCCCTACAAGCTCGCTCATACCCTCTTTACCTGCGCCGCTCGTCGCTTGGTAGGTGCTTACGTCCACGCGCTCGATATCAAACGCGTCATCAAGCGGCTTAAGAATTTGAACCATCTGGATAGTTGAGCAGTTCGGATTAGCGATGATGCCTGTCTCTTCCCATAGCTTTATATCCTGCGGGTTGCACTCAGGCACGACGAGCGGGACGTTTTCTTGCATGCGGAAGTGGCTTGTGTTGTCGATCACCACCGCGCCGCTTGCCGCAGCAAATGGCACGTAATGCGCCGAAATGGAGCCGCCCGCGCTAAAAAACGCAATGTCGATCTCGTTTTCGTCGAAGGTGCTGTCGGTAAGCTCCCTCACGACGTATTCTTTGCCGCGGAATTCCACCTTCTCGCCCGCGCTCTTTGCGCTTGCAAGCGGCAGTATGTCCTTTACAGGGAAGTTCATCTCGTCTAAGACGCGCAAAATCTCCTCGCCTACGGCGCCGGTAGCGCCTACGATGGCGATATTATAACTACTCATCCTCTCCTCCTTTTAAAATTTCATCGCTAGGGCCGTCGCTATGCGAATCTTTGTTATCTAAATTTGAATTTAATAAATTTTCATCCTGCGCAAGCTCGTCCGCTTCGCCCTCGTCGCCCTCCTCGGCTTTCGGGCAGGTCGCGATGCTCACGACGTCGTCGCCCTCGACATTTACGACGATGACACCGCTGGTGTTGCGGCCCGCTTTGCGGATGCTTTGCATATCCACACGGATCATCTTGCCGCTGGTGGTTAGCGCCATAAGATCCATCTCCTCATCGACCATCACGACGCCGATGAGCTCTCCCGTGCGGTTGGTGAGCTTCATGCAGATGACACCCTTGCCGCCGCGGTTTGTGAGGCGATACTCGCTCGCGGTCGTGCGCTTGCCGATACCCTTTTGGCTCACGCTTAAAATTTCTTGCATATCGCTTAAAATAAACGCGGCGCCGATGACCTCGTCGCCTTTTTCTTTAAATTTAATACCCTTTACGCCGCGAGCTATGCGCCCCATCTGGCGAATTTTATTTAGATTAAATTTAAGGCACATTCCCTTTTTAGTAGCGATGAATAGCATATTTTCGTTGGCACTTTGCGGCTCGCCCTCTTGAGTGCCCTCGTCTTGCGAAATTTCATCTGAAATTTCATTCTCGCTTCCATCCAAAATATCCTGCTCGGTCTGCTCTAGAATTTCCTCAGCCTCGCCGCCGTCCAGATCGTCGCCGCTTAGAGCACCTCCTTTGTAATTTTGCATCTCCTCGGCGCTGTTTGGAGCGATGAGAGCAGTTACTAGCGTATCGTCCTCATCCAGGCTGATAGCGCGAATGCCGAGCGAGCGGATGTTTTTAAACTCGCTTAAATTCGTGCGTTTTACGATGCCGTTGCGAGTGAAAAATACGAGCGACTTACTCGGATCAAAATCAGTCGTAGGGATGATCGCCATGATCTTTTCGTCCGCGCCGAGCTGGATTAAATTTACGACCGCCTTGCCCTTTGCGGTACGCGAGCCCTCCGGGATTTTATAGACCTTGAGCCAATAAAGCTGCCCGCGGTCGGTGATAAACATAAGCGTATCGTGGGTGTTGCTCGTAAAAAAGCTCTCGATGAAGTCGTCATCGTACGTCGTGACCGCCACGCGCCCCTTGCCGCCGCGCTTTTGCTTCTCGTAAGTCTTGCTAGGCACGCGCTTGATGTAGCCGCGATGAGTGATCGTAACGACCATATTTTCATTCGCGATAAGATCTTCGATGTCGATATCTTCGTAGTCATCGACGATTTCGGTGATGCGCGGGCATTTAAATTTATCTTTGATCTCTAAAAGCTCATCTTTGATGATGCCCTCGATCAGCTCCTCGCTCTTTAGGATCGCATCAAGTCGCTTTATCTCGGCTAAAATTTCTTTTAGCTCCTCCTCGATCTTTTCGCGCTCAAGCCCCGTTAGGCGGCTTAGCCTCATATCCAAAATCGCACCCGATTGCGCCTCGCTAAGCCCGAATCTGCTCATTAAATTTTCGCGCGCGACGTTGGTGTCGGCAGAGTTTCTAATCACGTCGATCACTTCGTCGATGTTATCTAGCGCGATCTTTAAGCCCTCCAAGATGTGCGCTCTGGCGCGCGCTTTTTGAAGCTCAAAAATCGTGCGGCGGATGATGACGGTTTTTCTGTGGTTCAAAAACAGCTTCAAAAGCTCTATCAGCGTGAAAATCTTCGGCTCTTTGCCGTCGATTGCGAGCATTATCACGCCGAAGGTCGCCTCCATCGTGGTTTGCTTAAATAGGTTATTCAGCACGATCTCGCTCATCGCGTCTCGCTTAAGCTCGATTACTACGCGAATTCCGTCGCGATCGCTCTCGTCGCGTACCTCGGAGATGCCTTCGATCTGCTTTTCCTTTACGAGATCCGCGATCTGTTCGATCAAGCGCGCTTTATTGGTCTGATACGGCAGCTCGTCGATTACGATGACGTCTTTACTAGCTTTTTTTTCAATATGGGTTTTAGCGCGAATTTTAACGCGCCCTCTGCCCGTTTTATACGCTTCAATAATCCCTTTTTTGCCGTAGATTATGCCGCCGGTCGGAAAATCGGGGCCCTTGATCTCGCCCATGATCTCCTCTAGGCTTGCGTTTTTATTCTCAAGGAGTATCAAAAGACCGCCCACAAGCTCATCTAGGCTGTGCGGCGGGATATTCGTCGCCATTCCCACGGCGATTCCGCTCGAGCCGTTAAGCAGCAAATTCGGCACGCGCGCAGGCAGAACGTCGGGTTCGTTCAGGCTCTCGTCGTAGTTCGGCACGAAATCGACCGTCTCTTTATCCAGATCTTTTAGCAGCTCCTCGGCTAGCGGCGTCATACGCGCTTCGGTGTATCTCATCGCCGCCGCTCCGTCGCCGTCGATCGATCCGAAGTTACCCTGCCCGTCCACGGAAGGAATTCTCATCGAAAAGCTCTGCGCCATTCGCACAAGCGCATCGTAAACGGCGGTATCGCCGTGCGGATGGTATTTACCGATGACGTCGCCTACGATACGAGCAGATTTTTTATATGGCTGGCGAGAGCCCACGCCAAGATCGTTCATCGCGTATAAAATTCGCCTATGCACCGGCTTTAGGCCGTCTCTGGCATCCGGTAGCGCACGACCGATGATAACGCTCATCGAGTAATCAAGATAGCTCGTCTTGATCGATTCTTCGACGTCGATATCGATGATCTCCTGATTTTCAAACATATTTGATTGCATAAATATCCTTTTAAATTTTAAAGCGCGATTATAGCGAATTATTCTTTTGCATTAGCTAAAACCAAGCCGCACACGGGCATAAAGCCGCCATCGATCAAGCTCTCGCGCGCTTGCAGCATGCTAAGACCCGAGGTGATGATGTCGTCTACTAGGATCACGGGGAATTTCGGCGGGGTTAAAATTTTAAAATTTCGCTTGTGTTTTAGGCGAAATTCCAAACTCTGCCCCGTGTATCTGACGCGATTTTGCGCGCGCAGGCAGTGAAATTTTGGCTCAATTAGCTTGCTTTTTAGCGCGCGGGCTAAGATCGCCGTGTGCGAATATCCGCTACGAGCGTCATCATCCAGCGGCACGGCGTTAAATTTAAAAACCCCGTCCGTTTTAAACGTTTCGTAATTTTGCGGATTTACAGAAATTTCGCGCTGCAGATGAAGCGGGAATTTCGCTAAGCTTAAAGAGGCTATGCGCGCAAACACCGCAGCGCCGTATTCGTGATGTTTAGAAAGTATAAGCTCTCGAATTTCGGAGTAGCCGTAGTAATAAAACACGCTAAAGCCCTCCACCTGCCGCATACTTAGGCGGCATTCGGCTAAATTTGCGGCGCAGGCGGCGCAGATCGTGCGCAGACTAAATGCACCGCAATTTACGCAGCGCATCTAAAGCGTCAAGATGATTTGATCGGCGGATTTTTTGACGATGTCGCCAAGTAAGCTTTGCACGAAAGGATTAAGCGATCTAGCCGTACGAAGCGCCGTAAATTGGCTCTGATCCTGCGAAACGCGCTTGGTCGTAGTTTTGTTGCCCTGCACGATAGAGATCGCAACCTCGCCTCTTGCGCTCATATTTTCCTTCGAGTAGCCGTTGATCGCTGCCGAGATGCTTCTAATATTTACGGTTACGATATTCGGGCTTGCAGGATCGATCCTTACGCCGCGAGCCTCAAGCTCCGCGCGTAAAGCCTTATCGAACCACGCCGAGAGATTGTTTTTTAAAAGCACTTCATCGACGAGTTTGCCGTCGTTGTCGTTTATAACGGCGATTACCATCTGATTTTCGCGCTGATCGTTGATCGCGTTGATATTTACTGACTTGCCGCTTACGGTCTGATCGGCCTTAGAAAGATACGGATTTAGGCTAATGACGCTGCTGGTTTGCGAGCAGGCGACAAAAAATAGCGCAAATACGCCGAGTAAAAATTTTTTCATTTCGATCCTTTTTCTGAAATTCGGGCGCATTGTAGCACTAAATTTAAAATTTATAGATTTTTTTGTATCATTGCAAGATTAAAGGAGAAATTTTGCAAGCACTCGCTTTAAAATACAGACCCAAAAGCTTTGAGCAGCTCATCGGTCAAGACGCCATCGCCACAAGCCTCGCGCACGCGCTGGATTCGGGCAGACTGAGCCACGCATATCTTTTCAGCGGACTTCGTGGCAGCGGCAAAACCTCGACGGCTAGGATTTTTGCCAAAGCGCTTTTATGCGATAAAGGCCCTACCGGCAAGCCGTGCGAGGTCTGCAATAACTGCGTAATGGCAAACGAGGGGCGCCACATCGACATCATCGAGATGGACGCCGCCAGCCACCGCAAGATCGACGATATCCGCGAGCTCATCGAACAGACGAAGTATCATCCCGCAAGCGCGCGCTTTAAAATTTTCATCATCGACGAGGTGCATATGCTCACCAAAGAGGCTTCCAACGCGCTTTTAAAGACGCTTGAGGAGCCGCCTAGCTACGTAAAATTTATCCTTGCGACTACCGATCCGCTCAAGCTTCCTGTTACGGTGCTATCGCGCACGCAGCACTTTCGCTTTAAGCCGATCGCCAAAAGCGCCGTCGTAGCGCACCTAGAGCAGATTTTAAAAACCGAAAACATCGCTTACGAAGAAGGCGCGCTTGAAATTTTAGCTCGCAGCGGCTCAGGCTCGCTACGAGACACGCTCACGCTCCTCGATCAGGCGATTATCTTTAGCCGCGAAGGAATCACGCAGCGCGCGATCGCCGATATGTTGGGCTTGCTCGATCCCGCTAAAATTGGCGAAATTTTAGACGTCGTGCTGCGCCAGGACCGCGCGGGCGCGATCGAGATCATCAAAGAGGTCGAAAACTACAACGCCGAGACGATAATCGACGAGATGATCGCAAATTTAAAGGATAAATTCCTGCGCCGAGACGCGAAATTTAGCCTGCTGATGTACGAGCGGTTTTTCCGCATTTTAGCGGGCGCTAAGAGCATGCTCGCCATCAGCCCGGACAACACCTACGCGATTTCTATGATGATTTTTATGATGATGGAGGCGGTAAATCTGCGCGAGATCGATGAGCTGATCGAGGTCGGAAGATCCCTGGATCAAGGCGAGGGCTATGCTTCCGCTTCGGCGCCTAATTTAAACGCGCAAAGCTCTGCGCCGAATTTTAGATCGAATTCCAATCAAAGCGCGTCATTTGCGCCAAATAACGAACCGGGCGGCGCGGCTTTTGCACCGAGCGACCAGAGTAGCGCGACAAGCGGAGCGCCGAGCTTTACTGCGAGCGCAAAACGTCCCGCAAGCTCGGCACAAAACTCCGGTGCGGGCGGTGCGGCAAAACAGAGCCTTGACGCAGGCGGCGAGATCAAACCGGGCGCGGCGGCGCAGGCGCAAAATTCTAACTCTTCCGTTAAAACGGGCGCTCAAAATGAAATTTACGAGAATTTTTTAGCCAAAATTTACGACCGCGATTACGATCTGGGCGAGAAATTTAGCAAGTGCGTGGAATTTTTAAAGTTCGAGCGCGGCACGCTGTATCTGCTCTCGCGCGCGCAGGGGCAGGACAGAGAGTACCTACGCAAGGGTTCGCGAGCGATCAATAGCGTGCTAAAATCACTTTTCGGCGAGAACGCAAAAATAAAAATCGAGCAAAGCGCGCCACAAAACGGCGATGATCCCGCCCAAAGCAAGCGCGATCGGAATTCCACACGCGGCGCAACCGCTACGCAAAGCAAGAATTCTACGAAAGGCGCGGCCTCCGAATCCGGCGCCGATACTGCGCGCCCTGCAAATTCGACCTCGCAAAGCCCTGTAAATTCCGCGTCGCAAAATTTTACTGAAAGCCCCACCTCTAGCAGCATGCAAGACAATCCCGAATCTACGCAAGCAGGCGAGCAAGAGAGCGAGCAGAGCTGTGCACCGCAAATAAATTCCGCCGCAAATGAGGCGCAAGCCGCAAAATTGCAAACGGATGCGGCAAGAAATTCCAAGCAGCAAAATTTGGAAAAATCCGTGGCGGATTCTACGGCGCAAAATTCTGCACAGCGAAATTCCACGACGAATTCCAATTCACAAAATTTCGCTTCAAATTCCAAGCTGCAAAATTCCGAAATTTCTGCAGGAGATGACGACGGAGGAAAGGATGATCTGTTAAGATCTACCGATCCGCAAAACTACGCCGCAAAGCCCCGCGATACGAGCAAGAGCGTGCGCGCCGCCAAGGCAGGCCTTGCCGAGCTTGCAAACGGCGCGCAGGACGGCAAGGAAATTTTGATCTCCGAGATAAATAGGCTATTCGGCGAGCCCACCAAAATCACAGAATAACGCTCGCTGCGGATTAAATTATTTCCGTGTGATTTTTAAAATTTAAACGCGCAAAAGCGATTCCGAAATTTATGCGACGAAGCAAGCCTGCACGATTTTAAAATTTAAACGGCAAAGACAGTAATCTAAATTTACGCGGCGAATGGAGCTCGCACGATAAATTTTAAAATTTCGCGGCGCACAATCAAGCTCTAAAGAGCGATTTTTTAAATTTGATCGTCAAAGCGAGTTTTAAATTTTCGTCAAAGCAAAGCGCATTTTAAATTTAACCGCCTAAGAAATCTAAGATTTATACGCCGCGGCAGTCAAATTTAGCGCCACAAAGTATTCGCGCAGTCTGTCCCGTGCAAGCTCAAATCTAAATTTAAACGGGCGCTCACTATAATTCCAAAGATAAAATTCTGCTCGTCTGTATCGCAAATATAAAATTTCGCGCTCATCGGCACCCTGCTCTCTGCGATAAAGTTTTGGCCATACCCCTGCTTGATGCGCTCCCTCAGACTTTTATAAAACCTTTCAATACGACTTTAGCCACATCTGCGCAGCTACTAGCACAAAATGCGGGCTCCGATGACCCGCGCGCGTATCGGTTACAATCCAAAGCCAAATTTTGCCAGGATAAAACCGCGGCAAGCCGAGCCGCCCTGAAATTTTAAAGAATTTATCTCGCAAACGGGCAGCGGTCCGCGATGTTCGCTTATAAATTTTACGCGGGTGCGGCGGGCGAATTAGCTAAAATTTAGCGCTTTTGGTGTAGAATTCGAGCAAATTTCAATCCAAAGGTCATCAAAATGCGCGGATATAAAATTTTCTCCGGCACCGCAAATCCCGAATTTGCCAAAAAAATCTCCAAATATCTCTCGCTACCGCTTAGCGAATGCGCGATCAAAACCTTCAGCGATGGCGAAATCAGCGTCCAGATCGGCGAGAGCGTGCGCGGCAAGGACGTCTTTGTCATCCAACCCACATGCGCGCCCGCAAACTCCAATCTGATGGAGCTTTTGATCCTAACAGACGCGCTGAAGCGCTCCAGCGCGAACTCGATCACGGCGGTCGTACCCTACTTCGGCTACGCTCGCCAAGACCGCAAGGCGGCCCCGCGCGTGCCGATCAGCGCGAAGCTCGTGGCGAATATGATGCAGACGGCAGGCATCGACCGCGTCGTCACGATGGATCTGCACGCGGGGCAGATACAGGGCTTTTTCGACGTGCCCGTCGACAACCTCTACGGCTCGCTGATATTTTTGGACTACCTGAAAGAGAAAAATTTAAAAAATCCGATCATCGCTAGCCCCGACGTGGGCGGCGTCGCGCGCGCCAGAAGCTTCGCCAAAAAGCTCTCGCTCGATCTCGTCATCGTCGATAAGCGCCGCGAGGAGGCGAACAAAAGCGAGGTGATGAACATCATCGGCGACGTCGCGGGCAAGGACGTGATCCTAATCGACGATATGATCGATACCGCGGGCACCATCGTCAAGGCCGCGGGCGCGTTTAAGGAACAGGGCGCGAAGAGCGTCAGCGCGTTTTGCACGCACGCCGTGCTAAGCGGCCCGGCATACGAGCGCATCGAAAGCGGCGCACTGGACGGCCTAGTCGTGACCGACACGATCCCGCTAAAGCAGGAAAGCGACCGCATCAAGGTAATCAGCGTCGCTCCGCTCTTCGGCGAGGTCATAAGGCGCGTATATCACGACGAGAGCGTAAATAGCTTATTCAAATAAAATTTTAAAATTTAAAGCGTTGTGCGGTTTGTTTTAGACAGCCGCGGGAATGCGAACAATAGGCGTCTTATAATAAAAGATCGCGGCTCAGCCTAAGTCAAGCGCTTACGCCTGCGGGCTCTAAATTTATAGCGTTGAGCTAGCTGTGATTTGACTATTGTGGATTTAACTGCGACGCAAAATTTAGCTTCTATGCGGCAAATTTAACCTCTGCACGGTATTTACTCCGCGCGGCGGAAAATTTAACTGCAATCGCAGAGCAAATTTGCCGCACCAACCGCTGCAAGCCGCATTTTAATCCGCCGTATTAACTCTGCTAGACTGCGTTTTAAATTTGCCGTAAAATTTTCTGCATATTTGATGAGACCGCGTAGCGCCGCTACGCTTTAAATTTATGATAATTTGCCGCGCATTCGTCATCTGTCTTGTGTGGCCGAGCTTCTGCAAAACTCGCATCCTCTAAATCGTGCAAACTGCGTTTTTAAATTTCGCCGCAAAATCCGCAGAACGCGCCGGCAAAAATGACCAGCCGGAGCATTTAAAATTTAGCGCCGAAATTTTTTATATTTTAGAGCATTGTAAGACTCAAAATGCCGTGCTTATCGAGCGCTCCGCCGCTTATTGGCGACGGGCTATCGATATATCGGTAGCCCTCAAGCAATCCGCTTCTTTAAATTTTTACCGCTCAAACTCGCAGCGATTTTTTAAAATTCCGCGATTTAAAAGCTCGCGAGACGTCAAAAAATCATTTATGATTTAGCCAAATGGGCATCAATGCGTGCGTTGCGCCCAAATCGACCGCTAAAATTTCTTTATGATCTCCATTAAATGCTTGACAAGAGCTGTAATTGCGGCATTTTCATAGCTATCGTCTGTATTTTGCAACGCTATGGTTTTCATATTGCCGAAAAATCCCGGATCGTAATGCTCGATGTCATTTTGCACGTAGCTTCTTAAAATTTGGCCGTTTCTTACTAGTTTAACCTCATAGATAAACTCTATGCCACCGATTCTATCGCTAGGAAACGGAGTAGCTTCGCCCGTAAAGCCCCTGTGGTGCTTTATTGTAATTTTAAGCTCATCGGTAGAGTTTTGATCCAGCAGGTTCGCTTCTTTTAGCGCCGCTAAAAGCTGCTCGTTGTACTTTTTCTCGACCGCCTCCGGCGATTGATAGACAAATTTTTTCGGATTATGGTTTTGGAAGTGTTGGTAGGTAATGCCCTTAAATTTATACGCGCTTGCGATCGGCACCTTCGGTCTAGGCGCGCCGCAGCTCGCTAAAAACAGCGCCGCAAGAAGCAAAGCAAAAAATTTTTTCATTTTTTCTCCTTTAAAATTTTGTGCAATTATATAAAAACGGGGTTTAGCCCGGGCTAAATTTATGTCTTTCGGCGCCGCTATGCGTTGAAATTTTTATAAATTTGAGCGAAAGCGCAAATTTTAAGCGTAGCTAGACGGCCAAATTTCAATTCCTTTAAATTTGAAACTAGCTTAAATTTCAAAGCCTCTTCAAATTTAAAATTTAATCCGAATTTGATCTGAAATTTTATAAAATCTCACCGTTTTAAACGGACTTTGAAAGCGCAAAGAGTTTCGCAAGCCCGAAATAAAGGAAGCTGATGCCTACTTTTACTACCAAAGACTACAAAGCCGCCCTTCGCAGCCGCGGCGCACGAACCGCGAGCACAGGCGGATTTAGCGTCAAAAACGACAACTCCTTCATCGTAATCTTCGTCATTGCGATGATGGTCTTTATATTTTTTTACGGCGTGTCGGCAGGGCTCGATTTAGATAAAATTTTTTTAGGAAACGGTCACGGACGCGGTGAAGGCGGGATTTTAGGACTTTTGATCGCCGGCGTAGCTTGGTATCAAGGACGCGACGGCGGCGGGCTGTTTAAATTTAACGACCACGCGATTACCTTCGTTTCAAACGAGCGCAAGAGCGAAATTTTGCTATTTAACATCGACTACGTTAGGCTCACTCCAGGCTTTTTACGCACCTGCACGAGCTACACGGCGCTTAAGCACTCCCGCTACGTAAAACTCGAGCAACTCTTTAAATTTGGGATCGGATTGATAATCGTGCTATGGCTAGTGGGTATCGCCATGAGCGAGCAGCTAACTATGGCATATGAGATGCTGGCGGCGGGCATCGTGATATTTTTCTTTGCCAAGGCGCTCTCGTCATGGCGACTAAACGGCGACTTTCATGACATCTTGCTGCGCGACACCGTGCTGATCCGCGGCAAGGATCTGAATGACCGCGTGTTGTGGTTTGCGATCACGCCCAGTCGCAACGACCGCCGCAAGCTGCGCGCCTATTTCAAAGAGCATCTTGATTTCGACATTGACGGCGGCTGATTTTGATTTAAAATTTAAAGGCTTAGGCGCGGATAGAGTAGCAGAATTTTACGGCGTAAAATTTTAAGACAGAATTTCACTTGGCGGAATTCCGCGATGCAAATTCTACCGAGCAAAATTTCAAGGCGTAAAATTCTACGATATAAAATTTATGAAGTAAAATTTAGCGGCGTAAATTTCAAAGCCGCGAATGTACGGCACGATATTTGCGGCTCTATACGGCAAACTTTACCTCGCTTAGCCGCCCCAAATTATCAAACGAAAATAGCGCATCATTTTTAAAATTCGCTACGATCTTGCCCGCCTCTTCGCTAAATTTCGTGCCGTTTCTAAGTAAAAGCGCCTTGATAAAACGGCATGATTTAGCCGAAATGCTCCTATGTAATCCCGCGCCAAAGAGATGAGATCACTTGCGTCCATACCGGGCTTGATCGTATCATCTGGCGCCACGCACTCGACTGCCGCGAACGCCACAAACACCGCTCCGCCGGCGTGCAGGCAGCGATAGTAGATTGCGGCTCCTGCGATAATCCGCACGCGATCGCGCTTAGAGCATGCCCGTTTATCTCCGCACTTAGTGCAAGCTTAGGCGTGCTAAGCTCCGCTAGCCAGTGCCGCAAGCCGAAGTCGCGCACATCTCGCGCAAGGGTAAGCAGCCGCTCATCGAGGCGATTAATGTTCTCGTACCCCCACAGCCACGTGCGGCTGGCGTTTGCTTCGCTGCCGATATATCAAATGGCGCGCGGCGCATCATCGCCGAAGAGGGTCTAGCCGCGCTTTAGATCCACATACCAGCGCCTGCCCTTTACGATCAGCTTCGAGCCCGCCTCTTGCACCCTTACACCGCAACCCAAATACGCCGAAAACAGATCGGTAAAACTGCCCCTATCCACGCCCAAGCGGTCTAAAAATTTCATTTTTCTCCTTTTGCCGCGCCGATAAATTTAGCGCTTTTGCGGGATTTATCGCTTTGCCCTCTTATATGCCGCGCACGCCGTTTTGCTATAAAACACTCGCACTATGGAATTCCATGCGGTGCGCAGTAAAATTTAATCAAAATTTTATAAAGTCGCAGCGGATAAAATTTCATAGCGGGCGCCGTCGGGATAGAATTTTGTAGCTGATCAGCGGATGCGACCGTAATGATCGGCGGACGGTAAAATTCAGACCGCTCGCGAAATGTTAAATTTGAAAGATGAAATTTTAGCCTAACGGCAAGCAGCAGAATTCTACGACCGAGCGGCGAGCAATAGAGCTTAAAGCGGCGCAAAATGGGCGCGCGCAGCAGCGAATGTATCAGCTCAGGCGACAAGCGATAGAGCTCAAAACGCCGTGCAGTCATAAAATTTAAATCGTCTCTTGAGATAGTGAAATTTAAAGACGAAATTTCATACCGAACAACGAGCCGCTAAATTTAAACCGCCCGAGCGATCGTCAAAATTTAAAAGCAAATTTTACGACCGCGCGGCAAAAGATGAAAAAAGATGAAATTTAGATTACCCGTGCGATAAATTTAATCGATCTTTAGCACGCTCAAAAACGCCTCGCTCGGTAAATTTACCCTGCCGATCGCTTTCATGCGCTTCTTGCCCTCTTTTTGCTTCTCGAGCAGCTTGCGCTTGCGCGTGATATCGCCGCCGTAGCACTTGGCGGTCACGTTTTTGCCCATGGCGCGGACGTTTTCGCGAGCGATGATCTTGTTGCCGATGCTTGCTTGAATCGCGACTTCAAAAAGCTGCCGCGGCACGATCTCCTTCATCGCTTTGACGAGATCGCGCCCCTTGGATTCGGCCTTTGAGGCGGGCACGATGATCGAGAGCGCATCGACCGCTTCGCCGGCGACGCGGATATCGAGCTTAACTAGATCGCCGCGCCTATAATCGATCGGCTCGTAGTCGAAGCTCGCATATCCCTTGGTGCAGGACTTGAGCTTGTCGTAAAAGTCCATTATGATCTCGTTTGTCGGCACGTCGTATTCGAGCAGGACGCGCTCGGGCGTGATGTAGTCCATCTTGGTTTGTATGCCGCGACGCAAATTTAAAAGGCTGATGAGATTGCCCAAAAACTCGCTCGGAGTGATGATGGTCGCTCTGACGTAGGGCTCCTCGATACGCTCGATGAAATTTGGCGCGGGAAGCTCGCTGGGGCTGTGTATCCGCACGCACGAGCCGTCCGTGAGATACACGGCGTATGTGACGGTCGGCGCCGTGGCGATGAGATCGAGATCAAACTCGCGCTCGAGCCGCTCCTTCACGACCTCCATATGCAGTAGCCCCAAAAACCCGACGCGAAAGCCGAACCCTAGCGCGAGCGACGTTTCAGGCTCGTAGCTAAGCGAGCTGTCGTTTAGGCTGAGCTTGTCCAAAGCGTCGCGCAGATCTTCAAATTTATCGGTCTGCACGGGATAGATGCCCGCAAACACGAAGGGCTTGGCCTTCTCAAATCCGCCCACGGGAGCGACGGCGCGATTTTTAAAAAGCGTGATCGTATCGCCCACCTGCACGTCGGCGACATTTTTTAGCCCCATTACTACGATGCCCACTTCGCCGCTGCTAAGCTCGCGGGTTTTGGCGGGCGCGAGCGGGTTGGGATACATCAGATCAAGCACCTCGTGGCGGTTCTCGCTACCCATGATATAGACCTCGTCGCCCTTTTTCAGCACGCCGTCGTAGAGCCTCGCAAGCGCGAGCGCGCCTAGGTAGTTATCAAACCAGCTGTCGTAGATGAGCGCCTTAAGCGGCGCGGCGTCGTCCGTTTTGGGCGCGGGGATGCGAGTGATTATCGCCTCTAAAAGCTCCTTGATACCCACGCCCGTCTTGGCGCTAACCTCGATCGCGCTGCTGCAATCAAGCCCGATGACGTACTCGATCTCCTCTTTTACGCGTTGTGGATCGGCAGCGGGCAGATCGATTTTGTTAAGCACGGGGATGATCTCAAGGTTGTGCTGCAGCGCGATATAGACGTTTGCGATGGTCTGCGCCTGCACGCCCTGGCTCGCGTCCACGACGAGGATCGCCCCCTCACAGCTAGCCAGCGAGCGCGAAACCTCATAGCTAAAATCCACATGGCCAGGGGTGTCGATCAAATTTAAAACGTATTTCTCGCCGCCAAGCTCGTACTCGAGCCGCACGGACTGCGCCTTGATAGTGATGCCGCGCTCCTTTTCGATATCCATCGTATCCATGATCTGGCTGCTCATCTGGCGCGCCTCAACGGCGTTGCACTCGCTAATCAGGCGATCTGCGAGCGTGGATTTGCCGTGGTCGATATGCGCGATGATGCTGAAATTTCTGATATTTTTTGTTTTCAAGTGGCTTTTCCTGATGAAATTTTAAGCCGCATTGTGCCGAAATTTCATTTAAAAACGGGTAAATGAGCGAATGGAAGAATGGAATTTATGAGGCGTAATTTATACGGTAGCTTTAGGCGGATCGGAATTTTACGAAATGGAATTTTGGGGGGATAGAGGAGAGATACAATGCGGCTTTGAGTGATATGCTTTTAAGCATTATTGGCAACGTGCTTTGTCACGGTAGGATTTTAGGATGAGGATTGAGAGGAGGAGGAATAATTTTACGAAGTGGAATTCGACAGCTATGTTTGAAATAGAAAAATTCTGAGTGATAAAATTTTACGGCAAATTTTATATAATCGCACTTTACAAAGCCCACTTATGCTAAAGGCTGAGAATTTTAATAAGCAATGGGGATCTTCCTCATACGAAATTTTACTTTGGAATTCTACCACTTGGAATTAGCGCGCAAAATTATATGCTATTACGATGCGTAAATCTCGGTAAGTAAAATTTTCCGCCAAGTTTCGCAGTGAAATTTCGTGATTTAAAATTTAAGAAAATTCTATCTCATAGAATTTTTAGACAAAAATTTGCAAAGCAGAATTTTAAAAGATTCGTCGCTAAGAAAACTAAAATTCCGCCCATAAAAAAAGGCTAGCCGGGAGGCTAGCCTTTATGTTACCGGCTTAACGCAAATACTACCAATCGGTCTTTTGATTGTAGATATCGCGAACATCGCCAGAATCTAGAATTCTAGTCGAAGTATCGCTAGTACTATTGTCTGACGAGCTACCACCGGCAAACGACCCTACATCATCCGCTATACCCGATTTAACCTGACCTTCACCGCCCCAGACCGTAGGTTTAGACTGCTTTATATGTACGCGAAGAGGATTATAATACTGTCGTACGCCTGGATACTTTTTAGAGTAGGCTCCTCCATCATTTGCAGTAAACATAGTCTTATCATTTAAGGCTGGAGTATGAATAAGCCATGGATTAGTAATGATACGTATTGTAGCATGACCGGCCGCGTTACTGCTGATAGTTATATTCTCTTGACCGTTACTTACTACATTGCCTCTTTGAACATCTACTTTTACGTCGCCTTCTTTAGCTAGGCTATCATAGGCACTTACAAACTCTGTTCCTATATCATTTAAAGTAGCTCTTGTATTTACTACGAACTTCGTAAAATCGGTCAAGCTATGATCTTCAGCCGCTAGTACAGTAAATATATTCGAGGCTTTAACCTTATTCGAAGAATCAATCACAACCGGGGCTTCATAGGCAAGATTTTCATTAGGTGCAGGCATATTCGAGCACTTATCGGTTCTACCACAATAGATTTGCGTGTAAATAGGAACAGATATTGGAGTCCCAGTAGTAGCTTGCTGCACTATAGCTCCCAAACTTTTATCGTACGATGTACCATAGACAAATAGGGCGTAAGTGCCTACATTATCGCTAAAATCTGTAACGGTCTTGCCGGTTGCGTAAGTTTTGCTATTAGAATTAGCAGTGGCTATATAAGTAGCCTTATTTGCGACGCTTACATTTTCAAGTTTCATCGTATCTTTAGCCTTTCTGGTAATGAAGGTATCGAAATCCTCCCGGGATAGTTTTATATCTTTCTCATTATACGACTCAGAAGCAGTATCTGATATAGCATTGTATGAGCTATCGAATTTCGATGGCCAAAACTTTCCGTAAGTATTGAGAGCTTTCCCATCTTGGATGTTGAAATCACTAGCATAGATGAGCACCGGGGTGCTAGGAGTTTTATGCATCCTAGCAAAGTTAAAATACACGGTCGAGTCGGGAGTTTGTCCTTCTCTAAATCCTTGCGCCAAAATTCTGAATTCATTTGACTTCGAGTCATAATTAATTCCTGTACCGCCTTGCGGTCTATTGATAAGCCCGCCTCTTAATGAAGCATCAGAGTAGTAATTAAGAGCTATTTTAAGCGGTATAGGTAAGCCATAACCAGCATCACCGCTAGAAGCGGCTTCCTCCCAGTCTGGCATCTCATCAGTTTTAGAAGAACCCTTGCTGCTTCTTACGTTATACTTATAGCATCTGCTATCATATCCAGTAGAGCCTAGACATACTCGAGAATCCTTAGCAAAATACTGCGTATCGCTAGGAATCTCGTATTTAACGGCAGGTTTATTAGGATATGGCGCATAATTCGTCTTTTTGCTAGTTTCGCTAAAATCAGTAGCCTTAGAGCAGCGTCCGTCAGCACTATTGCTTTGACAATCAAATCCGAAATTTAACTTAAAGTCAAAGTCACTTGAGAATCCACACGCAGCCTGAGACTTACCACCAACATCTTGCATATATCCGTCGTAAAGCGTAGCAATGACATCTTTGTATACTTTATCGGATAGATATGCTACGGCATTGACCTTAAGTTTAGCTAGCTGGCTTATCTGATGCGTCACCGCTAAATTTTGTGTAGAATTATCACTGCCATATATTACTACATCTTTCTCAATATCCGGAGCGTTGAAATATGTATACGCAGATATTCCACCCGAGATATTATTATCACCTACGCCGATTGTCACACCGTTATCTAGGCTTGTGAGAGATATTCTGATACGATCCGGTCGGTAGCGCAATACAATATTATCATTTATCGCTTTATCTTTGTTAGCAGCAATTCTCATGCCGACATCGCAGCCCACCATACCTTTAGCGTCCGGAGTGTTGTTAGATGAATTGATAATACATTTAGCGCTCTTCCACTTTTTAGAGTATGTCTGATCGGAATAAGCATCCGTCCACGAGTTATCATAGATATTTACCAGCACATCGCCGACATTATAGTAATTAAAAATTTTATCGGCATCTTTACCTATGGTTTCGGTATAGATAACGGCATAGCTTTTATCTTTTGCCTCAGGATTTTTTCTAGACTGGGTCATAAGATATGCGCCTTGAACATGACCTTTACTATCAAATTTTGCAACGCCCTCCGTCTCTTCGATATTTCTAGCGTTAAAATTCGCCCATAGACTTACGGCGTTTTTATCCCATACTCTTCTAAATGCTGCGTCAAATTTTGAGCTTGTACCATTTAACACGCACGAGACATCATCGCTCTTGCCAAAAGAGCCTTTTTTGATAGCTTCCGGATCAATCTCATATTTGCCTGTTTCGGCATTGTATTTAGCACCGGAATATTCCACTGCGGTACCGCCATAACAACTATCTTCTTTAACGCCACGTTTTAATGTAGTGGAAGCATTCTTTCTATCTACATAATAGGATTGAGTAGAGACATTAGCCGCGCATTCATTAGATATAAACGGACGCAAGTAGGTTTGAATACCGCGAATCTTGGTTGATATATCTTGAGTATCGTCGGAATCTGCACCATAACTTTTACGCAGATGATAACGTTGATTGCCCAAATCCCCACCGATTTCTGCTGTGTAGTTAGGTACGCCGTTGTCACTATAGCTTCTGGCCGATATTACATGAGCCAAGATATCTGCATTTTGTGTATAATCACCGCCTACGCGCAGATTATTAGGATTAAGTACGCTGGTGCCATCACCTTTTTTGGTTATATCACCACTCGCAGTGGTATCTACGATCTTGCTATACTTGCCCAAATCCTTAAGCGCTTTTGTATCTACATTAAAATATGCTGGGCGAAGCACGAAGTTATCGCTACCACATATGTGGAATGAGCCGTCTTTTGACATTTGAATTCCGAACTCATCTTTAGCAGCCTTTATATTATCTTCAAGCTTCTTCAGCTCCGGTTGTATTTTATTCTCCCAAATGTCCTTCTTTTGGTTCTCGGTTAGATTTTTGTTGCACCAGCTAAAATTCTCACCTGTCTCGCAATATCCATATCGCTTTTTAAGCTCCCATTTCTTGAGCTCCGAATAATAAGCCTTAGGATCGCTGTTATTTAAATCTTTGTTTTTTATATACTGATCTAAATCGGATCCTGAGGCAACTTGATTATCCGGACGATAGCTAAGCATAAATGTAAGACCCTGATACGCATCTCCTATCTCTATATCGTTTAGCTCTAAAATACTTTTTCCTTTAAAATCCACTTCCTTATCGATAGTGTAATCGGTTTTGTCCTTCATCTTAAACGGAATTTTTAAGGAATCGGTTACGGATCGGCATGAGTAAACTGCGCTATTCCCCTTATCGCTATCGGCAACTTTATCCGAGGTAGTAGCGGCATTTCTCGCCCTGACAACGGATAAATACAATTTACCGCTCAAGTCGAATTTCTCAAGCTTTCTAGCCTCACTACCGATATATACGAGCTTGCCGGTATTCGGATCTTTTTTGAAGTAAGGAGAATTTGCGGCTGCGTCGATGTATTCCTCGCATTTACCGGTATCATCCTTATACTTCTTACAAAATTGGCTCTCATAATCCGGTCTAAAGATGAGTTTCGCATCGAAAGGCTTATCAGAAATTTGAGTATATAGTCTATCATCGTCGTCATTTTTACTAAAATTCTTATTGACTACCTGCAAACCGCTTAAAGGTAGGATATTAACGCTTTTAGAAACCTTTGTCGCATCGCATAATTCAAGCTCGGAAGCGCTATCCATCTCTATGAAGACTCGCTGACCGCCGCCTATATCTAGGCTCATCTTATAACTTAGTGTCACGGCAGGAGCCTGCAATATGGTTGCGCCCGTATTGACGGTGGCGTTAAACTCACCATACGCCGCTTTACCTGGCTGCATTAATCCGCCTACAGGTACAGGACTACCGCCCGGTGTTGAAGAAGGAGTTAAGTCTCCCGCGCCTTGACCTATATAAAATTTCAATATATTACCGTCAAGCGCAGTAAACTGCCTATCTTTATAAATAGCCTTCGTAACGTTTGGAGTGCCACCTTTTATGACGTCTTTCATAGTCTCGTATGCACCCTTTTGACCATCGCGTAAATAGACTAGTTCATCGGCTGCCGCCGCAGGTATGGTATTTGTAGTGGTAGTGATAAGATCATTTACGACTAGCTCGTTATTTATAGTAGCGCTATCTTTGGTATAGGTAGCGCCGGCTTGACCAAAGTCGATCGATACTACCGCACCTGCTGCATCTTCGCTATCGCCGCCATTCAATCTATTTTCAAATTTCATTCTATAATAGATATTTTCACCCGCAACTACCGGGTTTTTGATCTGCTCAGGAGGTTCATGTAGTTTTTTTACATCCTCTTCGCTTCTTCGGTTACCATCATTATCAAAGAATTTAACCCAGTTAGAGGCGTTATAGACTTCATACTGATAGCACATTTGAGGGACATACAAATCGGCGGAAATAGCAATCATACTTATGAAGTTTTGATCGGCTTGACCTCCGTTGAGATTTTCCCACGCCGCACCCAAAGAGATGTTTAGACTAGATTGCGCATTCTTCATCTTTGAACTGATATCGAATTCGTCCAGATCAAATCCACCTAAATAACCGGTGCCGTATGGATAGCTATACTTATAGGTGCCGTTATCATTTATAAGTAAAGCGACAGAGCCGTCGTATATATTAGCGCGATCGTTAGCTAACCATTGATTAACCTCACTGGATCCGTATAGCGAATCCATTTGTGCGGTTCCTTTGTGTTGAACTTTAAAATACTCGTTGGAGGTCATTTGTCTCTCGCCACCAAACCCTAAAAACCCTAGCTTTGCACTTACGGACCCACTTCTAGGCGTATAAAATCCACTGATGGTAGCGTTAATGTTTATAGGCGTATATCCATTATCCCAAGGGGTGAGGACAAGATAATCGCCGTAAATAGTTACGTTTTTTGGTTTAAAATATTTATTTTTATATTCTACGGCCTCTTTATAAGTCATTTTTCGACCCGTTACGCTATCGTTAGATTGTAAATTATTTAGCAAATCCTTTCTGGAGTTGGCGGTTTTATCATATACTACGATTATTCCCCATCCGCCGTACGGCCCAAGACGAGCGTTGTCGAACTTTCCATTGGTAAAATCTGCACCGATTGGATCCATACCATCACTCGTTCTTACGTTTCCTACAGTAAATTCAATGCTGTCGGAATAATCTTTAAAATATTCCTTGACTAGATCGGTAATATCTTTAGTGCAGCCATATTTTAAACGCAAACGTAAGGGCTTGCCAGATTTTGCCAAAAAGTTCCAAGCAGCCGTTCCTTCGCATCTATCTCTCTGAACATCTTTTATTATGCTAGCTGTACCTTTCGAGCTTTTCATTTTAAATTTCACCCATGTATACCACTTAGCAAAACCGGTCAATTTTTTTCCGTCTTCGCGGTTGTATTCTGCTTCGCTGTCAAAATCAGTCGTGCTGAATATATTTCCCTGCCAATAAAGTCTCGCATAGACTATATCGTCTTTAGTCACGCCCTTAGGAAGCCTCAAAACAGCTTTTGAACTATTCAAATAAAACTGTCCGTCGCCGTCCTCTTTAATGTATGTGCCTTCTGCTCCCCACATGTAACCAGGGCCTTTAGTAGAAGAAGGCCAGCTTAAACTAATCACCGGCTTTCCGGTCACGGCGTAGTCTCCAAAGACGTATGTGCCCGCACCGCCGAATCTAACTATCGGCTTTTGGTTTAATTCGTCAGACGGAAAGTTTTTTATAGTGGTGAAATTATACAAACCCTGATTTCCGTTCCAAGTCCAACCACTTCTGCCTGCCTTTCCGTCCAGCACGCCATCGTCACGATACTCGTTGCTCATTGGGGTAGCAGGATTTATCTTCACGTTCGACCTAACATCATCTGCGAATACTCCCGTCGCGAAACAAAACAACAGCGCCAAAATGGGCGCAAAGCTAAAACTCTTAACTTTCAT
>CAUSEA010000030.1:0-22979 GCA_963530525.1 uncultured Campylobacter sp. | reverse complement strand
GCCGCTTTTGCTACTTGCTTTTGATAAAATGCTCGAAATTAACCGAGCGCGTTTTGCGCGCCGAGCGTCTTTTAAAATGTCTAAATTAAGCAGACAAATTCGTCGTGATATTTTATCCTCGCCTCAAAAAATCTCATAAATTTAAACAAGCCCAAATTTATAACGATTGCGTGCCCGCGCCGAGGCGAACTTAAAACTTTTGCAATTATATCAAATTTAGACAAATTTACCTTGCGTAGATTTTGGATATAGCTATTAAATTTATCCTCGTCCGAGGCGCCTTATTCCCCGCTTTTTAGCCCCATCTTCACGCGGTTTGCGCAAGTAAGTGCGAGTAAAAATATCGCGGCGTAAAGCACCCAGCTAAACCACTCTGGCAGTCGCCCAAATAGCGCATATACCGTACCGATAAGCCCGAATATAAACGCGCGGTCGCTCTTGCCCATAGGCCCGTCATATCGCCTACCGCAACCGTGCACCTGCCCTAGAACGCCCAAAAACTCACTCATAAAAGATAGAAAGACAACGAGTGTGATAACGCCCCAGTCAAACGGCGCTACGAAGGCAAACGGCAAATAAAGCGCGGCGTCCGAGATGACGTCCGTGGCTTCGTTCAGGTAGCCGCCCAGCGGGCTTTTTTGATTAAACTCGCGAGCCAGCATGCCGTCGATGGCATTTAGCGCCATACGCAAAAACATCCAAACGGGCAGCAGAAAAAACAGCGTCGAAACTTCGGCAAATTTTATCAGAAGTCCGCTCAGCAGAACGGAAGTGACGCAGGCTGCGATCGTGACTTGATTTGCGCTGATGCCCGCGCCGTAAAGCCGTCTTACTAACGGACGAAGTAAATTTTGAAATTTGGGCTTTAACTCGTAAATCGTCATTGTAGACTCCGAAAATTTGATTTTCGTATTGTCGCTTAAAAATGCTTGGAGGCAGATTAAATGTGTAGCCGGCTTTTTGTATGAGCTTTTTAATCGTCGATTTTTAAAAGCGTTAGGATAGCGAAATAAACATGAAAATATGAGTAAAGTATCTTTTCTATCGTTGCCGCGATGGCACTCAATTTTTTTGGTGCGGGCTCGCGACGGTAAAAGTAGTGTTTGCGGCACGATGATAGGCAGCGTGGTAATCTCCATTATGGAAAGCGTACGGTGCAATCATCGCCATATTAGTATCCATCTTCGCTCAATTCGGTACGGAGAAGTGCTCAATCCCTCTATACGGGCCGCAAAATTTATAAACCGCATGGGATTTCATCGCGATAGATTTCAAACTTCGCCCTCCGCCGCAAATGCAATAGACTTTGTCGCGAAAATTTTAAATCATAGCGGCGCCGAGCCGGGAATAGTACTTTTAAATTTCAAAATTCCGCGGCGGCGCAAAGCCTCCGTATTTGCGGATTTAAGGTCAAATTTAAAATTTAATCCTGCCAGATATTTTCGTTTAATTTTAGACTTTTTACAATGGAGAGAAAGAATAGAAGCTCGTGCTTGATAGACGCGGCGGGATCAAATCCAAATACGCTGCGATCCACGCTAGGCTCGAAACTATCGTATCCCGTGCGGATGAAAATATAGACGTTTCTACCAGAAAAGCTTAAACTGATCGGTCCGCCGGCACCGCTTCTAAAGCGAAGCAAGCGCCGCATAAAGGCGGGTGCGAGGGCATACATTGCAGACACCGCATCGGCGCTATATACGCTAAATGCGGAGCTAAACTCGCTATCGTCCATAGCGATCTTCTTAAGTCCGCCGAGTATTGGCCTCGCGCTGAGCGAAGGCAGGATCACCGCCACCGAGTTTACGCGCTTTTTAAATTCTGCGTAGAAAAAGATCCCCCTGCTGCTACGTCGTTCGTCAGTATGAGTCACGCAGACATCGGCAAAGCTAAAAAATACTCCGTCATAAACGCCGGAAATTTTATCTTCGCAATCAAAATAGCTTATGCCGTCCACAAATAGGCCGCTAGCGCGCAGATACGCCGGCTTAAACGAGCCTGAAATTTCGTAGCGATAACCTAGGCTTGCGATATAGGGTGCGATATATTGGTGTTTAAAGGCGCAGACGAATTTTTTGGATCTATTATATTTGATCCGCTCCAGCGCGGCATCTGCGATATTAAACAAAGAAAGGCAGATGGTTACGAGTGCGATGACGAAGCGCAAGGTATCATTCTCGCATATTTCTACGCCTTTGGCAAGCATCCACAGCAAGGTGCAAAAGACAAATACGCGCACTATATTTGCATCTTTATTCACTGCTCTGAAAGAGATGCTGCCGCAGCTAAATACCACTATGATCCAGCAGAGACCTACTGCTGCTTCTTGATCTCTAAAATTGAAAAATAGCCACAGCGCCGAGGCTAGCACCGCTAGTACTATTATCGAAAATGCCGTGCCTTTGCGCTGCTCCGCCTCATCCAGGATGCTAAGTCTTAGTTTTTCCAGTTCGTTTGCGGTCATCTTTCTCTTTCTAAATTTATCGAAGCAAATTTTAAAATTTAGCCTCGAACCGCTCCTAAATTTAAAGGACTAAGCTTTAAAATTTACAAAATTCCGCGGAACTTCGCTCTTTAAATTTAGCGCAAATTTCCGCGCTAAATTTAGCTTTGGCACAAAATTTCTACGATCACCTGTGGCAATAGCTCATGTTCGATCTCATGGATTTTGGCTTCATAAGCCTCAAAGCTCATGCCCGCACTCTTTTCAAACGCGCGCTGAGCGATGATCGCGCCGCCGTCAAGCTCCTCGCTGACCCAGTGTACGCTCACGCCGCCCACCTTCATATCGCTCTCAAAGCTCTGCTTTATCGCGTGCGCGCCCTTAAAAAGCGGCAGCAGCGACGGGTGCAAATTTATCGCGCGAACCCTACTCGTAAAAACGGGCGTGAGAATGCGCATAAAGCCCGCAAGCACCGTAAGCTCCGCACCGCTTTTTTCGATCTCGCGCACGAGCGCGGCGTCGAATTCCTCGCGGTTAGCGAAGTCTTTGTGATTTAGGATCACGCTTTGAAGTCCGAATTTCGCGGCCTTTGCGATACCGCCGGCGTCCGCTTTGTTGCTTAGCGTTAGCACGACTTCGATCTTAGTTTCGCCAAAAGTTTTGCCGTGTAGCTTCTGCAAGATCGCCTCCAAATTTGAGCCGCTGCCGCTAAAAAGCACAGCGAGCTTTTTCACAACCATTTTACCTCCTCGATGAGATCGAGCGGATTTAGCGCGTAGGAGTTTTTGGCGAAGGCGCGCGCGGCGAGTGCGTGGGCTAGGACGCCGCAGATTGAGGCTTGCAGGGGCGAATAGTTTTGCGCGAGTAGCCCGCCGATGAGCCCTGCGAGCACGTCGCCGCTGCCGCCCTTTGCGAGCGCGGCGCTACCTTTGTCGCAGACGTAGATGATGTCTGCCTGCGCGATGAGCGTGTTTGCGCCCTTTAGCACGAGCACGCCGCTAAATTTCTCGCTCCACGCCCGCGCAAGCTCGAAGCGGCGCTCTTGTAGCTCGCTCACGCTAAGATCTGCGATGCCCGTGATCTTTAAAAGCGAGCAAAACTCCTTCGGATGGGGCGTTATGATTAAATTTGAATTGGCGTCTAGCAGGCTTAAAATTTCGCGCTCGTAGCACAGATCGGCGTCGATGACGCAGCTTTTGTCCCGCAGCGCGGTAAGATCGATCTTCCGCTCCCCTAGTCCGCAGCCGCAGACTACGACCCGCGCGGCATCAAACGAGCTTTTTTGCATCAAAATCGGGCTTAAATTTAACGGCCCCTCGCTAACGACGCTAACGAGCCCGCTGCCGATCGCGTGAGCCGCCAGAGCCGCCATCTGCGCCGCTCCGCTCATCTGTCCGCTTACGACGTAGGTGTGCCCGAAATCGCCCTTGTTGGTGTTTTGCTTCCTGCGTAGCGGCAGCTTCAGATCGCTTTTTTGAAGTAGAAAATATTCGCTTCCCCTTTCAAAATTTGAGCGCGAAATTCCAAGATTTGCGACCTTGATCTGCCCTACATAATCTTTCGCGCCGTCCGAAAACAGCGCGAGTTTGAGCGCTCCCATCGCGATCGTCAGATCCGCGCAAAACGCACCGCCTAAAACGCGCCCGCTCTTATCGATGCCGCTTGGGATATCGACTGCGATTTTTAGGGATTTTGCGCTATTTGCGAGAGATAAAATTTCACAAATTTCAGAGCTTAAGGCTTTGTTTAAACCGCTGCCGAAAACCCCGTCGATTATGCAGTCTGCGCTTGTAATCTCATCGCGCAGGACGCTCGGCTTGCCACACTCGTTGTCTAGATTGCCGTGCTCGTCGCCGTGCCCCGCGATCTCAAATTTAGCTCCCGTAAATTTCGCGCTTAATTTATCGCCGCCGCCTGAAATGTTTGCGCCGCTTAGGCTTTTGCCCTCGCCCCGCGGCTCGCTCGCGCCAGCACCCTTTGAAGAGGAGCCGCCTGCGCTTTCATGCGCGCAAGCATCCTTGCTAGACGCGCTGCCTACATGCTTGCAATCGTCTTTTGCGCTTGCTATGTCGATAAGCCTAACGCCCGCAGTTCGCGCCGCTTCCGCTTGAAATTTACCCGCCGCGCTTCTGTTTTGAAGCACGCAAAGCGCCGTGCAGCTAAAATCGCCGCTTAGCTTTCGCAGCGCCGCCATCGCATCCGCGCCGTTATTTCCGCCGCCGCAAAGCGCCAAAATGCGCGAGCCCTTTTTGAGCCGCTTTCTGATCTCGCGCTCGATCCTGCCTGCGGCGTTTTCCATTAAAATTTGCTCACTCAGTCCAAATTTCGCGCTCGCTCGCGCGTCGAGCTCCTCGGTGCTAAAGAAAATTTTTTTCAAATTTCGCTCCTTATGCGAAAGCTAAGAGCCTCCAAAATATGCGCCTTGGCGATGATTTCGGCGCCTGCTAGATCGGCGATCGTGCGCGCGAGCTTTAGCGTCTTATTCACGCCGCGCTGCGAAAGATCGTAGCGGGTGATCGCCATTTGCAAAACATCCCGTGCAGCGCTTTCGCAGACGCAAAATTTTTCGGTTTCCTCGTCGCGCAGCTTTGCGTTTAGCTCGCTCTGTCCGCGAGCCTTTTGCGCGCGAAATGCCCGCAGCACCGCATCTGCCATCTCCTCGCTACAAACGTCGCTTCTGTCGTCCGCGCCAGTCTCGTCCATCGCGACATATATGTCGATACGATCAAGCAGCGGCGCGGAGATCGTGTTTTTGTAGCGCCTGATGTCGTTTAGCGAGCAGGTGCAGGTGAGGTTTTTGGAGAATAAATTTCCGCACGGGCAGGGATTTTGCGCCGCGACGAAGATAAATTTCGTTTGGTATTCGACCTTGGAATTTACGCGCGAAATCAAAATTCTATTATCCTCCAACGGCTCGCGCAGGCTTTCTAAAATTTGCTTGCCGAAGTGCGGCAGCTCGTCGAAAAACAGCTCGCCGCCGTTTGCGAGCGCGACCTCGCCGATCTTTGCGCCGCTACTGCCGCCGCCGAAAATCGAGCTGCGCGTGCTGGTGTGGTGCGGCGATCGAAATGGACGCAGCGCGCTAAAATCGACGTCTTTGTTATTTAACGACTCGTAGGCGCACGAGAGCAGTACTTCGCCTAGGCTCTGCGGAGGCAGAATTCTGGCTATCCGCTTTGCACACATGCTTTTGCCACATCCCGGGCTGCCCTCAAAGAGGATGTTGTGCATGCCGCACGCGGCGATCAGGCTCGCGCGCTTGGCGCGCTTTTGCCCTTTGACGTCTTTGAAATCAAGCGAAAAATCGCGGTTAGGGACGTAAGCTTGCCCGTCAATCTCCACGACGTTTTTAAAAAGCGGATGGGTTTCTCGCAGAAGCCTGCTTGCGGCGAACTCCTCGTCTAAAAAAAATCTGACCGCGTCGCTTAGGCTGTCCACGGCATAAACGTCGTAGTTTGGGATCGTGCAGGCCTTTAGCGCAATACTTTGCGGTACCAAAATTTTAGCGCGCTTCACCTTCGTGCTTAAAAAAAGCAGAATCGAAAAGAGGCTCGCCGTGCTCTTTAGGCTGCCGTCTAAACCGAGCTCGCCGAAGACGAAGAAATCGCCGTCGATGCGCTCTTTTTGCAGCGCGATGAGAAGCGCGATCGCAAGATCGAAGTGCGAGCCGTTTTTGGGCGTGTCGGAGGGGGAGAGATTTATGATGATTTTGGACGCGGGAAATTTAAAATTTAAGCTCACAAGCGCGGCTTTTACGCGGCTTTCGCTCTCTTTTATCGTAGCTCCCGCAAGGCCAACGATATTAAATCCCGGCAGCCCCCGCACGAATGTCGACTCGACCTCTACAGGGATCAGTGCATCCGTGAAGGCAGCGCATTTTAGGGATTTCATTTCGATTTTTCTTTTAGACTTTTTTTGAATTCTTTATCAAATTTTTTGCGTTTGTTGTATCCGATGCGCTCGATGAAAAGATGTCCGTCGAGGTGGTCCATCTCGTGCTGGATACAGACGGCTAGCAGTTCGCTAGCGTCCATTTCGTGGGTATTGCCGGCGCGGTCTTGAAACTGCACCGTGATAAACTCGGCACGCGTTACGTCCTCGTAAAAGCCGGGCACCGACAGGCAGCCCTCCTGAAATACGACCTCGCCTTCCTTTTTTAAAATTTGCGGATTGATGATCTCGATGAGGTCTTTTTTGTCTTGGATTTTTTCCTCATTGGCTAAATTTATAATCAAAGCGCGCACGGGCTTGCCTACCTGGATGGCGGCAAGGCCTATGCCGTTTTTTGCGATCATCGTCTCATACATATCGTCCAAAAGCTTGCCCAGCGCCGCGTCGAATTTCACGACCTCGGTCGATCTTTGATAAAGCTTTTTATTCGGATAGGTAAGGACGTCTAGGATCATCTATTTAAAGCTCTTTTGAAGTACTTGATCGATCAGTCCGTATTGCACGGCATCCTCGGCGCTCATAAAAAAGTCGCGATCGGTGTCCTTTTCGACCTGCGCGAGATCTTTGCCGGAATTTTGCGAAAGGATGTTGTTTAGAATTTCTTTCATTCGTAAAATTTCTTTAGCTTGGATCTCGATGTCGGTAGCCTGGCCTTGCGCGCCGCCGAGGGGCTGGTGGATCATTATGCGCGAGTTTGGAAGCGCGTAGCGTTTGCCTTTTGCGCCGCAGCTTAGCAAAAATGCCCCCATCGACGCCGCTTGACCGATACAGATCGTGCTTACGTCGGGTTTGATGTAATTCATCGTGTCATAAATACTAAATCCGCTCGTAACCACGCCGCCAGGGGAGTTGATGTATAGATAGATATCCTTATCCGGGTCCTCCGCCTCCAAAAACAGAAGCTGCGCGACGATCGAGCTTGCCACTGCGTCGTCGATCTCGCCGCTAAGCATTACGATACGGTCTTTTAACAGCCTCGAGTAGATGTCGTAGCTGCGCTCTCCGCGACTAGTTTGTTCGATAACGTAAGGAATCACCATCTATTCGCCCTTCTCTTCTTTTTTGCCCTGCTTTGAGAAAATATCGTTGAATAGCTTCTCCTCGATTAGCGCCATTTTAACGGCCGGCAGCATGCCGTTGTTGCGGTATCTATTTAGATGCTCCTTCGGATCGGCGCCGTAGGTGTAGGCCTCCATATAGACCGCCTGAACGAGCTCCTGATCGCTCACGTCGATCTTGCGCTTTTTGGCTAGCTCGTCGATTAAGAATGTAAGTTTTACGCTGTTTTCGGCAGCCTTTCTAAACTCTTCGCGCTTTTTATCCAGGGCGTCTTTGTTGTTTTTAAATTCCTCGATCTGCTCCTTTGAAAAGCCGCTCCAGGCGTTGTTAAACTGTAAATTTATCTCTTGCTCGACGATCGCTTTTGGAAGCGCGAAGTTAAATTTCTCGGCGAGCGCGTCGGCAAATTTAGGCTTTAGATCCTCGTTTATCAACTTTTGAAGCTTATCGTTTTTGATGCGCTCTTTGATGCGCGCTTCAAATTTCTCCTTGCTCGGCTCTTTCTCGCCCGGAAGGGCTTGCTTTAGTTCCTCTTCGCCGAGCTCCTTGGCAGGTTTTTTAGCCTGAATTTCGTGAAGCTTGACTTTGAAAATCGCGTCCTTGCCGGCTAAATTTTCTGCGCCGTAATTCTGCGGAAATTTAACCGCTACGTCGCGCTCCTCGCCCACTCTAAGTCCGATCATACCGTCTTCAAAGCCGGGGATAAATTGATTTGAGCCGATCTGAAGGACGTAGTCCTGCGCCTTGCCGCCGTCGAATGGCTTGCCGTCCACGAAGCCTTCGAAGTCGAATTTCGCAAAATCGTCTTTGGCTAGAATTTTTTTGTTGGTTTTAGAAAGCGGAGCGATCATCTGCAAAAATTCCGCCACTTTCTCATCGATCTCTTTTTGAGTAACTCGCGGGCTGCTAAACTTAGGAATCAGCTCCTCGTACCCCTCAACGCTAACTTCTGGTCTGAAAGAAATTTCGATCTCAACGTCAATATCGCCGTTTTTTTCATCAAATTTAGAAAAGACCGGCTCGGATAAAATTTCATCTTGTTTTTTCTTTAAAATTTTAAGAGACTGATCGATCATATCTTTAAGAAGTTCCTGTTTTGCGTCGCCCTCAAGTTGCTTGCCGTATCGCTTCAAAACCACCCCGGTAGGCACTTTGCCCTGTCTAAATCCGTCGATTCTTAGCTGTTTGGAGGCCTTTTTGGCTAGCTCTTCTACTTTGGCTGCGATCTGCTTTGCTTCGATCTTGCTCGCAGCTACCGCATTTGCGGCGTCTTTCATTTTTGCTTTTACTTCCATAAAATTCCTTTAGAAAATTTAAAAATAGCTCGTAATATATCAAAAAATTTCTTATTTAAAGTATAAATTCCTAAAATTTGCCGAGCCTAAGCGGTTTGTATTTATCAAAATTTCAAAATTTTAAAAGCCTGCCTTAAAATTTAAAGCGGGCTTGAGGTTAAAATTTTACCGATACGTTAAACATAAACTGCCGAGCGTAGCCCGAAATTTTAATTAGGATTTTAAAATTTATCAGCGTTATAAAAGGCGTTTTTGAGTAATATCGCGCATCGATATTTTAAGGAATTGCTAAAAATGGACGAAAAAAGCCGAGCTAAATTTGAAAGCTGCGTGTCGCAGATGCTTGAAATTTTAGGCGAGGATCCGAAGCGCGACGGGCTCGCAAAGACGCCGGGGCGCGTGGCTAAAGCCTATGAGTTTCTAACTAGTGGCTATGAGCTGGATCCAAAAGAAATTTTAAACGACGCGCTGTTTGAGAGCAGCAATAACGAGATGGTTTTGATAAAAGATATAGAATTTTATAGTCTCTGCGAGCACCATCTGCTGCCTATCATCGGGCGCGCGCATGTCGCGTATATCCCGAATAAAAAGGTCGTGGGGCTTAGCAAAATTCCGCGCATGGTAAATATTTTCGCGCGCAGGCTGCAGATCCAAGAGCAGCTTACCGAGCAGATCGCAGGCGCTATAGAGGAGGTGATCCATCCGCTCGGCGTGGGTGTGGTGCTTCAAGCGCGACACATGTGCATGGAGATGCGCGGCGTGCAAAAGATCAACTCGACCACGACTACGTCGGCACTGCGTGGGCTTTTTATCAGCCGAAACGACACGCGCAAGGAATTTTTTGATCTAATAAATTCTCCGAAAACTTTCGGTTTTTAAAACGGCAAGCGTTAAAGAAAAATTTAGCAATTATGTTATATTATCGTGCGAAATTGATAAAAGAGCGAAATTGTCTGATTAAATTTAAGATAAATTTTAGAAAGGAATTTTATGCAGCGCGTTTATTTGGATAATAACGCCACTACGATGGTCGATCCCGAAGTTTTTGAGGAGATGAAGCCGTTTTTTTGCGATAAATACGGCAACCCAAACTCCCTTCACAACTTCGGCAGCGAGACCCACCCTGCTCTAAGAACTGCGATGGATAGGCTCTATGCGGGACTCGGCGCTGCGGATGCGGACGACATCGTCATCACGAGCTGTGCGACCGAGAGCAATAACTGGGTTTTAAAAGGAATTTACTACGATAAAATTCTAACCGGCGAGAAAGATAATATCGTCATAAGCTCCGTCGAGCACCCCGCAATCAGCGCAACCTGTGCTTTTTTAGAAAAAATTTGTGGCGTAAAGATCACTCGCCTCGGCGTCGATAAAAACGGACAGATCGATCTTGACGAGCTTAGCGAAAAGATCAACGACAAGACCGCGCTCGTTAGCGTGATGTGGGCAAATAATGAAACCGGCACGATCTTCCCTGTTAGGCAGATCGCATGTATTGCGCATGAGCGCGGCGCGCTATATCACGCCGACGCGGTGCAGGCCGTAGGCAAGATAAAGGTAAACGTGCGCGATGCGGACGTAGATTTTTTAAGCCTTTCGGGGCATAAATTTCACGCTCCAAAGGGCGTCGGCGCGCTCTACATCAAAGATAGCAAGCCGCTTACGAGCCTGCTTCACGGCGGCGAACACATGGGCGGGCGCCGCAGCGGCACGCTAAACGTAGCGGGTATCGTGGGGCTCGGCAAAGCCTTGGAGCTAGCGAATAAATTTATGGATTTTGAGCGCACTCAGGTAAGCAGACTGCGCGATAAGCTGGAGGATGCGCTTTTGCAAATTTCAAACGTAAGCGTCGTGGGCGATCGCAGCATTCGCGTGCCAAACACCATCCTCGCCTCGATCCAAGGCGTCGAGGGGGAGGCAATGCTGTGGGATCTAAATAAAGCCGGCATAGCCGCTTCTACTGGCTCTGCGTGTGCGAGCGAGGCGCTTGAGAATAACCCGATAATGGAAGCGATCGGCGCGGATAAGGAGCTGGCGCATACGGCGCTAAGGCTTTCGCTGTCGCGCTTTACGACGGAGGCGGAGATCGATTATGCGATCGAACATATTGGTAAAGCTATCGCCCGTCTGCGCGGGATTTCAAGCACGTTTGCTTACGCACCGCAAGGTTATGAGAAAAATAAAGGATAAAAAATGGCAAAAAATAGTTTGATAAACGGCTCAATCTGGGAGCAATACTCGCAAAAAGTGCAGGATCGCATGAATAATCCTCGCTATATGGGCGAGATCACCGAGGAGGAAGCAAAGGCTAGAGGTGGTAAGCTAGTGGTCGCGGACTTCGGCGCCGAGAGTTGCGGCGATGCGGTGCGGCTGTATTGGTTGATCGATCCTAAAACCGATAGAATTTTAGACGCTAAATTTAAAAGCTTCGGCTGCGGCACGGCGATTGCGAGTTCGGACACGATGGCTGAACTTTGTATCGGAAAGACCGTCGATCAGGCGGTAAAGATTACAAATTTAGACGTAGAGCACGCGATGCGCGATACCCCAGATGAGCCCGCCGTGCCGCCGCAAAAGATGCACTGCTCGGTAATGGCATACGACGTCATCAAGCAGGCTGCAGCGAATTATAAGGGCATCGATCCCGCGCATTTTGAGGATGAGATCATCGTGTGCGACTGCGCGCGCGTAAGCCTCGGCACAATCAAAGAGGTGATCCGCCTAAACGACCTTCACACTGTCGAGGAGATCACGCAATACACAAAAGCGGGCGCGTTTTGCAAATCCTGCGTGCGCCCGGGCGGACACGAGGAGAAGGATTACTATCTGGTCGATATTTTAAAGCAAACCAGAGAGGAGATGGAGCGAGAGAGACTTCAAGCTCAAGCCGAGGCGAGCGCCGCCACTAGCGCGAAAGCGGGAGCTGAGATGAGCTTCGAGCAGTTAAATTTAATCGGTAAATTTAAAGCGGTCGAAGGAGTGCTTGACGAGGATATCCGTCCGATGCTTCAGATGGATGGCGGCAATCTCGACGTCATTGACATTAGGCCTGCAGACGACGGCAAAACGGACATATATATCCGTTATCTTGGCGCTTGTAGCGGCTGCGCCAGCGGTGCGAGCGGTACATTATACGCGATCGAAAATGTTTTGCAAGAAAATCTAAGCCCGAACATCCGCGTAATGCCGATCTAAGACGCGTGCCAGGCGCGGAATTTTAAAAGCCATATGCTCAAGATTTTAAGAAATAGCGTACGCAAATTTTAAATTTTAGAAAATTTTAGTGTATTTAGTAAATTTTTAAAATTCAAAAAATTTCGCTGTGCTCGGCGAGATTTTATATAAATTCACTGTATATCGCCTAGAATCATAATTCTTGCGATTTATCATCGTGGCTCTCGCTTGCCTGTAACGAAAGATGGTGAAAGTCCGCCCGCTAGCAAAATTTACGCACGTTTTTCCTCAATTTCAAAGGGTGCGATTTAATGGTAAAAATACTATAAGTAAAATTTAACCACGCAACACCCTTTGCTGTAGTTAAATTTAGTTGTAGATATAGCCGCGAACCCGCCGATCAATATCTATACTCGAAGCTTCCAAGCACCGTCCTACCCCTGGCGGCATTGTTAAAGATCGTTATATCGTCGTTAAAAACATCGCTTGAGTAAGACGAATTATAAGTATATAGTGCGTCCATATAATTTTTATCGAATGCATTTTGCACCTCGAGCTTAAAGGTTAAATTTTTAATCGGCTCATATGTAAGATAAAAGTCGAATATCGTTGGGATCTTAGGCAGATCTTGCGTAGAAATATGCTTAAAATTCGGATCGTTCTCATCCATACCGCCCCACTTAAATTTCGGATTTATCCTTTTTGCTTTGCCCGTAAATTTGGCTATTGAACCAACGACTAATTTCTCATCAAAAAGTCTCGTCCCGATATCTATCGTCGCATAATACTTCGGTAGTTCGCTAAACTGCGTCGTTCCGCTAGCAGGTCCGTTCGTCCAATCCAGAGATACGCTGTCTGAAGGCTGATAGGACGACTTTTGTCGCGTATATGAAGCTTTAACGTAAAAAACATCCATATCGTAAAGAAGCTCTATCTCAAAGCCTTTTAAAGTCGCCTTATCGTTTAATCTCGCTAAAAACATAGTGGTATTGCCGTTACCATTCGTGATGCCGATTATTCTGTCGTATATAAAATTATCAATCTTGGTGTTATAATAAGTCGCCTTAAATCCGAAAAAATCGCCGTCTCTAAGCGCGCCTTTCTTATGGCTGTTAAAGCCGATCTGATAGGTCTTTGCGGTTTCGGGCTTTAACATCGTGTTTATGTCTTCATACACCGTTCCGGATGTAAATAGCTCTTGGACGTTTAACGGTCTAGTCGTTCTTTCATAACTGACAAAAGGCGCAAAGAGCTCATCTATTTTGGACGAAAGCATAAGAGAGTAGCTAAGGTCGGTATCTTTTCTGCTAAAATTTCCCGCTTCTTTAGGGCTACAATAGGGATTACCCTCCATACAAACGCCCTTTATGCCGCTAGTCTTCCAATCGACCAAATTTAAATTCGCATCAAATTTAAAGATATCGTATTCCAGAGAATTATCTAAATAATAATTAAATATCTTCTGCTTTCCTGCGGATATCGGATACGCTGTAGTCAAAGACGAGTAGTCATTATCTCCCGTTATACGCTTATATTCGTTATCTATCATATTTACGCCAAGTTGTGAGCTAAGCTTTAGCTCATCCGCAATGTCGAATAAAAAAGTATTGCTTATATCCGTTACCAGTGCATCGTTTTTAAATTCCATTCCGTTTTTAAGCGTTCCCCACGCCAAACTAGCGTCCTTATCGTATGTTTGTCCGGTAGTGTTATAAGATAAAAGCAGTTTTAAATTTATCAAATCACTATCCGGGTCAAATTTATAATCAAGCTGGTAGTTATCGCTATTTATGCCTCTTTTTGCCAAATGATTTTTGTATTTTCTGTATGAAAATATAGCCTCATTGAGTTCATCGTCGTATTCTAGCTTAAAAAGATAACTCTTCGGACGTTGCTTCATCGAATCCACATCCAAAGCCGTAGGTAAATCCGGCAATCCGTCTCCATCGATATCTTTGTTATTATCTTTGATTTTACCTCCGCCGCCTATTTTATAATCCTGCGAAGTTCTTTTGCCGCTATATCCAAAAAGCACGCCTATACTTTGCCCGCCTTCAAATTTTTCTTTCGCCGCAACGCTACCCATATAGCTTGGGCCAACGGCGTTTGAACCATAACTATATCTACCTAAAAAGCCAAAATTATTTCCCTCCGAAACAACGTCGTTTACGCCGATAGTTCTAAAATTCGCACTTCCCATAAGTCCATTTTGAGCGCCGCTAAAATTTCCTCGCTCTACGTCTATGCCGACTAGGAAATTTTGATCTATCAATGCACCGAAAGCCGACGTTCCAAAATTGCCCGTGAAATTATGAAATCCACCCGTATCGCTTGATGTGCCGTAATATGTTTGTGTAACTCCGTCTATCATCGTATTCACGCGCCCAAGCCCCGTAAGACCGCGGATATTTACCGATACGCTACCTTGGGATTGATCCACTTGCGTATAGCTTCCCGGCAAGCTCCTTACGATAGAATCAACGCTTTGACTTTGGCTACCTACATCATCTCGCGAACTGACGGCCCCAGGCGTCGCAAATGCCTTTTCGCTATTTTTGACCTCGGTAGCCGAAACTTCAAGGGCATTAAAATCGATCTCTTTCGCATTAATTCCCGTGGCGTAAAGTATAGATACGCATATAAGGCTAAATTTAAAATATTTCATCGCTTATCCTTTTGGATTTTTTATTGCCATTTTTTATTTAAATTTTAAAATTTAATAGCATATATCAGTATCATTATATTAACGACGCGAAATTGTATCACTGCGCATATTAATATCTACTTAATTAAAATTTAGAATGCGTTTAATAAAATAAGCTTATTTTCTTGAAGCTTTATATTTTTTGATATTAAATTCTATCGGGAAATTTAACGTCAGCTCGTCTGCGCCGTTTGCGATCTCATTTGGCGGAGGCGGTAGAGGCGAAGCGCGGCTAAAAAGCCTAGTCGCTTCATCGTTTAATATCTCAAATTTACTCCCTTTCGTCAAAACTGCGTCCAGCACTTTGCCGTTTCGAGTGATCCTTACTTTTACGAAGACCACTCCTTCAAGCCCGTTTAAAAGTGCTTCTTCGGGATATTTTTTATGCTTATTTAGATGAGACACCACTAGCCCCTGCCAGCTTTTTTTAACGGCGACGCCCGCTCCGCCGCCGGCGCTTGCGATCTTACTGCCATCGCCGCTAATAGGGGCCGAAGCGACATTATCTTTGGCGACGGAGTTTATATTTGAATCGGAATTCATATCGTTTTTCGCATCGTCCGTTTTCTTATCAGTCTCGCGAGCGGTTTCTAGCGGTTTTTTAACCTCCTTTTTAGGTTTTATTTTCGGCTTTATCTTTTTTATTGTTTTTTGCTCCGGCTTTTTTACGACTTCAATTTCGGATTTTATATCTTCCAAAGACGATATTTCGGGCTCCTTTAGGGTTTCTTGTTCTTGCGGCGGCTCCGGCACATTTGATTTTTGGGCATTTGGGGCTACTTCTTTAAATTCGCCTATGGGCAAATCCGAAATTATCATAATGGATTCAAATTTATCGTTTTTTATCGGATAATCAAAGCCGCCTAAATTTTGTTCTAAATTTATAGCCCTATCGCTTGCTAGGTATATAAGAAGTGCCGTATGCAGCGTCGCCATAAAAACAAAGGCGCATAGCCAAACGTAGCGCGGTATTCTCATCGCTGCACGGCTTTGCTTGAAAAAGCTATTTTGGAATACCCCGCGGCTTTTACTCTTTCGACTGCGTTCATCAGCACTTCATACGGCACGCTTTTATCTATGTAAAAGTATATTATCACGTCGTAGTCTCGCTCGCTTTTGCTATCTAGCGCAGAGCTCAGCCGTTCCTGCGAAACGAGCTCGCCGCCTAGATATATTTCAAATTTATCGTTTATGCTTAGGATTATGGGCTTATTTACGTCCTCTTTTTGCTTATTTACCGCCTTTGGGAGTTCTACTTTCACCGAGCTTGTTACTATAGGTGTAACGACCATAAAGATGATCAAAAGCACCAGCATAACGTCTATAAAAGGCGTTACGTTTATCTCGCTTAGCTCGTCGTTATCGTTCATAGCCATCCGCATTTCTATCGAATATCAGATAAATTTCCGCGCTAAGCCTTGCCAAACGGGAATTAAAATTTACGGCGGTTCTTACTAAATAATTATAAATTAAAACGGCGGGTATGGCTGCAGCCAGCCCCAAAGCCGTGGCGAAAAGCGCCTCGGCGATGCCGGGAGCTACGACGCTTAAGCTTGCGTTGTCGCTATTTGCTATACCCACAAAGCTATTCATTATCCCCCAAACCGTGCCGAAAAGCCCTATGAAAGGTGCCGATGAACCGATACTGGCAAGCACCGCCACGCGCTCTTTCATCGCACCGGCAAACGCCGTTTTTTTCAGATCGAATCTCTGCTTTACGCGGGATCTCATATTTTCACTGGATTTTACGCTTTTGCCCGATTCATCCTCGATCTCGCTTATAAAGCATCTCGCGAAGCTATTTTTCGGAAAATTTAAATTTTTCAAATTTGACGCAGCTTTTATAACAGCTTCGTCTTTTTTTAGCCGATGAAAAGCTATTTTAAACTGAGAAAATTTAACGATAAAAATCGTCCAAGTGACGATAGAAAATAAGATTAAAATGCCTACCACGATCTTTACCACGATATGGGCATTTCTAAAAAGCGAGTTAAAAGATAAATCGATATGCAGCTGAGCGATCTGGTCTTTTGGCATATTTAAATTTGCGCCACTTAAATTCGTGTCATTTGAATTTAATTCCTGAAAACCGCGGTCGTTCGGGGTTGAATTTATGTCGCCGCCCGTTTGCGTCATTTGGCTCGCGGCAGTTTGGTTTTCGTCTAAATTTAGCTCATTATCCGCGCCGAAAACTAACGCGAAACAAAACGCGGCGGCAGCTAGCGTTTTTATCATCCATCGCCTCCTCTTGATTTATTTAAATTTCCAAATATAATCGGCTTCTTTTATACCCGCGTAATCGCCTTTAAAGCCTAAAAGCAAGGTCTTAAATCTCTTTTTAGTTTTAAAATCTATGAGATGTAGTGGCACCCCTACATCCTTTTGAACGTGATATCGTCCTGCTATCAGTATGGCTAAATTTGCGGATTTATTTACAACATCGGCCATCCTGCGATCTTTGTACTGCTGAGCTTGGACGAGCTTGCGCAGCGTTTGATCGTCTGCGGCGGAGTGCGCTCCGCTTACGAGCTTAGCTATGGCGTCTTGGACGCTTTTTGCAGTGGAGACCGTGCCTTTTATAGGCTGTGCGCCCGCAAATATCAGCCTTATTTCATCGTCACTTAAATTCGCGCATTTTATATGAGCTTTATAAAACGCCGCCTCGAGTACGCCTCTATAATATTTTTTATCCCATGACTTATCCCATTTTACGGCTTTCATAACGTCATTTGACGAGATATTTCTATCTATATTATCAACGTATTTTTGCTTATCGCTCCCCAGCATTTCAAATGCGACGTCTAAATTTTTATATTTTGAAAGCGTTTCGATGAGTAAAATTTCAGCCAGATGATGTCTAAAATCATCGTGAAGTTCTCCGACAAGCAAGATATCCATATTCGGTACCTTGGCGATAAAATCGTCAAAATCGATCTCTTTGCCCGTATTTAGATCAAGTATTTTACTCGTATTTTTAATATCGTCTAGCTTTTGAGGCGTAACCTCGTACCGCCCGCCGCATCCGATAAACGAGAGCATAAAAATAAGACAAAAGGTAATTTTATACATTTATATTAATTCCGATTATTGATAGATTTGGTAATAATATAAAATTTATTATTAGATTTATATTAATTGACAAAGACGCCGATAAATTACATTGTATTTTAAGGTAAAGGCCACAAGATTCGCCCTCTCTAAGAAAAAGTTTCGTGAAATTTGATTCCTCTAAAGCAAAAGTAATATGAGGCCTTTTTGCGACCGAGCCACTGCTGTATTAAAATTTAGAGCACAATATAGCTAAAATTTTTGAAATTTTAGCTGGCTATAATTTCTTTTTATTATAATTGCGCCTTATTTCAACTAAAAGGGGAGCAAATGAAAGTATTTGTTTTGGCGGCTCTGCTACTTGGTTTTCTATCTGCAAATTCTTTGGATCAGATCAAAAAAGATAGGCTCGTTCGCATCGGTGTATATAACGATCAGCCACCGTTTAGTGCGCTCGTAGACGGCAAATATAGGGGATTTGAGATTGCTCTTGGCGAGAAGCTCGGTAAGGAGATTTTCGGCGATAATCCTGGCAAGGTAAAATTTATCCCGATCACGGCTTCAAGACGCATTAGCGCTTTACAGCGCAATGAAGCGGATATGGTGATTGCGACCTTTACTCCTACGCCCATGCGAGCGAAAAAAGTAGATTTTTCGGAGCCTTATTTTAAGGTGCAGGTAGGTGTGCTAGCCAAAAAAGACGAAAATGTCACGAGCTTCGATCAGCTGCGCAAAAAGAGGATTTTCGTCATCAAACACTCTCCTATTCACAATTTCTTACGAAAAGTGGGCTTTAGAAAGAATTTAAACTTTTGCACCAGCTCGGCTAAATGCTACCGGGCTTTCAAAAGGGCGAAAAATGCCGTGCATGTCGATGATAATCTAATTCTACACGCATATGCGATCATCGATAATAAAACGCAGGTTGCTTTGGATGGTCTAGGTAAGCAAACTTACAACGCGATCGCCGTACAGAAGGGCAATAATGCGCTGCTAGATCTAATCAATACATCTTTAGCAGGACTAAAAAAAGACGGATTTTTGGATAAGACCTTTGACGATACGCTCGGGATTTTTTATCACGGCACGATCGATAAGAAGGAATTCTTGGTTGAATAAAATTTCGTGCAGAATTTAACGTGCGCTTGGTTTCCGCTTAAAATTCAGTTCATTATAATGATGAAGCGGGAAATACATTGCGGGCTTAATTTGCTTTTAGAATTCGGTCTTGATTTTGCTTACCTGTGTTTTGAGACATGTAATTTTTATGAGGGTTTATTTAAATTCTACTATTCATAGAATTTTTGGGTAAACTTGCAAAATTTCATTTTTTTGATGCATAAAATATTTTTTGTGATGCATATTTTAAATTTTATAAATTTATCTACTTGAAAGAAATTAAGAATTTAATAGAATTTTATGCAAAAAATTTGGGCTTGAAATTTTATGTATAAAATCCTGCGTGGGCAGGGTGATAAATTTTGCCATAAATTTTTATGGCAAAATTATACGATCAGGCTCGCAGTGTGTTTAGTCTTAGCTGCGAATAAAGTCATTTAAGCTCTAAAGCTTATGCTACTAGATAAGCTTAATTGGTATTTATAAAAATAACTCACGCCGTAAAATACTTGCGACAATTTCGCGCAATGGCGCTTTTAGGAATTAAATTCTGCGACATTAAATCATAAAATTCTAAAAATTATGAGCTACTTAGGAGGCGAAAACGTCTATTTTTTCGCTTCTTTCGGTGCGATCGGCGGGTCAAGCTGCATGATCTTATCGCCTAGGCGCTGAAAATTTGCGAGGCTTTTTAAGTGGAAATACGCTAGCTCCAGATATCCGCGGCGCGCGAAATCCGCAAGTTTTTTATCGCTTAGTTTCAAAAGCTTTTCGCGATTTACGACCGAAAAGCCGTTTAGCAGGGACGATTCCTTGCCGCTAGAGTTGATACCGAGCTCCTTGGCTTCTAAAATCCCCGCCTTTTGAAATTCCGTCGCTGCAACGCGCGTGCGCATATCCAAATCGGCGTAATTTTTCATCACCTCTTTTAAATTTTGTAAAAACGGCGTCGGCTTGCCGTCTTTAAAAAGTGCCTCGCCGTCGCCTTTGATCTGCTGCGCGTCTTTGTCGAAGCAGATCGCAGTTTGCTCGCCGATCTGGGCTAAGAAAAACGGATAATTCTGCACCGAGGAAGGCACCGTTCCTTTATAATCCTTATCGATTAGAACGTTTTTGGTGCGCCCTAGCAGCGCCACCATTTTGGGCTCTTTTTCGATGGTGAATACGATAACGAGGTTGTCTGCGCAAAACGGAATCTCCGGCGCGATCACCGGCACGAAAGGCGCGGTAGGGAATGCATCCGCGTGATACTGTAAATCCGCGTGTTTAACGCTATCTAATACGACTGGGGTCATGTTGATCCTTTAAAAAATTTTAGCAATTATATAAAAAAGAATATTAAAATTCTAAAGGGTTTTAAAATTTCAGCTGTTTTTACTTGTGTAAATTTAGACATTTGGAATTTTAAATTTGATAGAATCACCGTTAAATTTAAGGAGCGAAAGTGGGTTTGGATGAGCTTTTAGCGCTCGCGACGGACGCCGCAAAAAAGGCAAATGCCGCGATAATGCAAAACTACGATAAATTTGATATCTTTGTCAAAGCGGACAGATCGCCGCTTACGAATGCCGATCTTGCGGCAAATGATGTGATAATGCGCACTTTGGAGCCTAGCGGCATCGCGATCTGCTCGGAAGAGTGCGTGCTGGATAGCAAGCGGCGGATGAGCGAGGAGAGATTTTGGCTGATAGACCCGCTGGACGGCACGAAGGAGTTTATCGCGCGCAACGGCGAGTTCTGCGTCTGCATAGCGCTGATCGAGCATGGGCGTCCGATTTTATCCGCGATCGGCGTGCCCGTAAGCGGCGACGTATATAGTTCAAACGGCGGTGGAGTTTATAAAAACGGCGCGCTGCTCGCTCGCCCCGCTAGAGTGCCGCAAATCTTCATGCACGGACGTCACAGTAAATCCGAGAAATATCCGCAATTCGCGCAAAAATTTAAAATGCAGCTCGTATGCAAAGGCTCTGCGATAAAATTTTGCATCTTAGCCGAGGGGGGTGCGAGCGCGTATGCGAGATTTAGCGACTGCTCGCTTTGGGACATCGCGGCGGGAGATTTTTTGCTGCATCAAAGCGGCGGGGCGGTAGTGGATTTAAAGACGATGAAGGCGCCGCTCTATAACGGAAAAAGCTTGATAAATAACCATTATTTAGCGGTTGGCGCGAGTGCGGTAAAAAATTTATCTGAAATGTTAGAATTCGCAAAGAACTTTTAAGTTAAATTTATAGTAAACACTCTATAATATAGGTCCAAAAATTTTTTATCAAAGGATAAAAACATGAAGGGCTTTACTATGATCGAATTAATTTTCGTGATCGTGATTTTAGGTGTTTTGGCGGCAATTGCCATTCCAAAACTAGCAGCTACTAGAGACGATGCTGAAGTAGTGAGGACGGCGCAGAATATATCTACGTCGCTAACGGATGTTATGGGTTATTATATGGCAAAAGGTGAGTATAATAGCAACTTTTCAAATATGACAAACGTAACCAATCCTATTAAAATTAGGCAAAATGTCTGTGCTACTTACGAGTACAATAGCAATACTCAAATGACATTAAAAAAGAGCTATGGTGGGTTGTGCGAAGCAGTATGGAAAGTATCGAGCCTAAAAACTATAAATAGTATTTATAGCTCGGATGCGTTACTAATCGTCCAATAATTCTTATCGGGTGCGAGCTAACATCGCACCTTTTTATTTATAAATCCAAGAAAAATTCCAATTACCCAAACAATTGCGAAAAATATAAAGATAAAGCTCCAAAATTGCGCCAGATCTACGCTTTTGCTTGCTGGAAACAGATACCAACCTCCGCTATAAAGCGCGGTTAGCTTAGCTTGCAGTCCGTCTAGCGTTGTATCGGTCGGCACCGCCGGTACATCGAATGCGCAGCTGTTAAACGGCTTAAAAATTGGCACCGCGCTTATATCAAAATTTAAAAATCTCACCGCTCCGCCGCAGCCGCTCATCCCACTCATATCTCCGCTCCCTCGCAGTACCGTGTGAATTTTAGCTAAATTTAATGACGATACGAAGCCCAGCGCCGCGCCGTAAAACCACACCGCATATCCGCAGATAGCAATGTAAACGCTCTTGCCGTAAACCGCTAAAATCACCGCTCCTAGCGTTATGGCGCAAAGTGCGAATCTCACGTGAATACTAAAGCTTTCCGGATAGATAAAAAGGAATTTTTGCAAGAAAAAATATGAAAATGCTAGCCAAAAAAGCGCCCAGATAGCACAAAAGGCGAGAAATCTTTTAGAGTATCTGTTTTGAAATTTTAAAATCATAAAAATCCTTTCCGTGCATAATTTTATAATAAATTGCAGATATTTTTGCTAAAATCCCAGCTTTCATAGCAAAAATTTCAAGCAAAGGGTAAAATTTTGAAGGATTTTTTACGCAAATTAGAAAGAGCTTTTGATGCGTTCGCAAATATTTTAGGCGTATTGAGTATCGTATTTCTGGCGCTTTTAGTTATAGTCGTTTTTTACAATGTTGTGGCGCGTTATCTTTTTCCCGCCGCAAATTCCGTCGCTATGCAAGAACTTACGTGGTGGCTATATTCGGCGATGTTTTTATTCGGTGTGACCTACGCACTCAAAGAAAACGCCCACGTTCGCGTGGATATTTTTTACGAAAATTTTAGCCCCACTGCAAAAGCGCTCATAAATATCTTAGGCACGATATTTTTCATTTTGCCTTTCGTGGCGCTCGTGGCGTTTTTCTCGATCGATTATGTAAGCGAGGCTTATACGAGCCATGAGGCCAGCGCCAATCCCGGCGGTATGCAGCATCTTTGGATCATCAAGTCCGCAATCACGCTTAGCTATGCGTTTTTATTTATCTACGCATTTGGATTTTTGATTAAAAATATTAACGCCCTGCTTGATGTTAGGGAAAACAAAGGCTCGGAATTTCTTAGTGGGAATTCTTCGGGCGCACAGAGTGTGTGAGGGCAAAATGAGCTTAAATTTAAAATTCTATAAATTTCACACTTTTCGCTCTTGGGCGGAATTTTGCCATGGCAAGATAAAAGGTGGCGAGTTATGATAGGCATAGTGATGTTTGCGGCAGCGCTTTTTATGCTGCTAATGGGATTTCCCGTTGCGTTTACATTTGGTGCTGTGGCTGTGATTTTCGGCTTTATCTACGGACTTAGTGAGGCGTGGGATTACGCGC
>CAUSEA010000029.1:0-24555 GCA_963530525.1 uncultured Campylobacter sp. | reverse complement strand
TATTTACTATGTCAATAACGCCATATTTCTCAATATCCTCTTTAGAGATATATTCTGCTACGAATGCCATTTTATTTTTCCTTTCTTACATCTATTAACGCTACACTAAAATCATCCTTATCCTCCCAGCCTGGTCTAAATTTAAAATCAATCAAAATATCTCTCAATATTTTAATAACTTCATTATCTGGAATAATAGAATTTATAACATTTACCTCGATAATTTTCCACACCCTTTGAAATTTGCGTCCATCCACTTCTTGATCATATTCGTAGTCCAAAAGAATATCTAAATTATTTCCTTGAATATAAAGCCTCCATAGCTTTTTGCTCCCATAACCATAATCATACCCTTCATTTGGTAGTCTTTTAATTAAAAGAAACCAAATATCTTTTTGTCTATCAACAACAAAATTTCTAGGTAGTTCTTCATAATACGGACTATATTGATAAAAAATTTTACTCAACCCGTACTTTTCATCATCCTTTTTAGTGATGATAGCATTTTCAAACGCCATTCTCTCCTCCTTAAAATTTAATTCTCGGATTATACTACGATATGTTTATATCCGCCTATGCGCTAATAAATATATCGTAGGGTTAAATTTATAATTGATTTTCGCCTCAAACCGCATGCAACGCTCTCGTTAAAATTTTTAAAATTTCAAAGCATAGTTTAAATTTACAGCCGCAGCTCGACGCACGCCAAAGCGTAAGCCGCCGCACGTTTAAATTTAGCCGCAAATCATGCGGCGCTGTGTGTATTCAAAACCCGCCCATATCAAGCGCTGCAATGACACGCCGAGCTACGCGAGCTCGGTAAATTTCGCCGCGGCGCGTCTAAATTTCTATCGCGTAAAGGATTTTATCTTTCGCGCCGGCGCCCGCAAAGCCTTTAAGCCGCAGCAAACAGCTGTCGCAAAGCCCGCACGCAGCGTCCTCGCGCTCGTAGCAGCTCCACGTAAACTCTAGCGGCACGCCGATTTCAAGCGCCAGCGAGACGATCTGCGCCTTGCTAAGGTGCACGAGCGGGGTTTTGATGCGCGGATGAAAGTCGCGGCTCGTACCCAGATCGAGCGCTCGTTCAAACGCGCCGATGAAGCCCGCGCTGCAGTCGGGGTAGCCGCTGCTGTCCTCCTGCACCACGCCGATGAAAATCGCGTCGCAGCGCTCCTTCTCGGCAAGCGCGGCGGCGATGCTCAAAAACACGCCGTTGCGAAACGGCACGTAGGTGCTCGGCAGATCCGAAAACACGCGCTCGCCGCTTGGCGGTGAAATTTTATCGCTTTGGCTTTGCGGCGAAATTTTATTGTTTTGGCTTTGCGGTAAAATTTCACTCCCTGCGCGCTTGGGTGGAATTTTATCGCCCTGCTGCGGCTCGGCTCCGCTTTGAGGTAAAATTTCACCTTCTTGAACCAGAATTTTGCTGCCCTGCGATGAAATTTTGTCGTCGCAGGCTAAAATTTTACTGCCTTGCGGCGAAAACTCATCGCCCCCTAGTAAAATTTCAGCGTCTTGAATTAAAATTTCACCGCTCTGCGCGCAACCGCTTCGCGCCAAATCTGCACTTAGCGGAGCATCCGCGGGGCTCGCCGAGAAATTTGACGCAGTAAAATTTTGCCCGCCGATCTCGGCATTAAAAGAATTTACCGCAATAGAATTTTGCCCGTCTAGTTCGGCGACGGAATTTGTCTCGGTAAAATTTAACTCTCCAAGCTCGGCACTCTTGGAATTTGCCGCGCTGTCAATCTCGGCGCTAGCGGAATTTGCCGCGCCGCAAAGCTCCGCCGCGCCCTTTCTGATCGGCAAGGTGCCGTCTGTAAGCGCGTTGCCGCCAATTTGCGCGATGAAGCGAGCGTCTAAAATAAACCTCTTTGCGACCCCCAAATCGTCGCAAATTTTACCGAAGCACTCGCGCTCCTTGTCCATCGTGCGCTGATCGTAGTCAAAGTGCAGCGCCATGATCTCGTAACCTTCGCGTTTCGCGATATAGGCGCAGGTCGCGCTGTCCATGCCGCCGCTGATCACGCATAAAGCTTTCATTTTCGTCCTTTTTTTTGCTAAAATTATACGAAAATTTTATAAAAGAGGGGTAAAAATGATACTTTGCGAGCAGCCATATCCCGAAATTTTGGACGCTATCGCGGCGGAGCTGGGCGGCGGGAGCGTCGAGCTAATTTTTGTGCGCGGCGAGGAGATGCGGCAGCTAAACGCGCAAACGCGCGGCATCGACAAGGCGACCGACGTGCTGAGCTTCCCGCTCGATCCCGCGGCGTTTGCGGGCTTCGGCGGGGATTTGAGCAAGGAAAATTCCGCGCATAAAAACAGCGGCGATAAAATTTTAAATACTGCGAATTCTGCTAGTGAAAATACAGACGCCGCGAATTCTGCGAGCGAAAATTCTAATACCATAAATTCCGAGGGCGAAAGTTCTGACGATGAAAATTTAAAGAATGAGAATTTTAGCGGCGGGAATTTCACCCCCGCGCTGCTCGGCTCGGTCGTGATAAATTTAGACCTCCTAGAGCTGAAAGCCGCGCAGCTGGGGCACGGCAGGGATGACGAGACGGCGCTGCTTTTTACGCACGGTCTGCTGCACGTGCTAGGTTACGATCACGAGAGCGACAGCGGGCAGATGCGCGCCAAGGAGTGCGAGATAATCGAGAAATTTCGCCTTCCAAAAAGCCTGATCGTGCGAACGGATGAAAGCGAGGAATAAGCGCTGTATATCAAAAAGAGGCGAGCAAGGCATGTGCGGCGGCGAAAATTCTAATCAAATTTTAAAAACGCAGATATGAAAGCAAAAACAAGCGACCCGAAACCGCAGCGATAAAAGGATTTTTAGGGTAAATTTGCCATGATTTCCAACCAAAATTTCGCATACTAAAAATTATCAATCGCAACTGAATGCGTTTGTATGATTAACTACTTAATGGTAAATTTTTGTATTTAAATACAAATTTCTACAAACGGGTGTTTGCGAAACTCCGTCCCTAAATTTACTAATTTTAATAGAAATCGCTTTAATGCCGCCTACTAAATTTATGGAATCGATAAAAAGTAGATAGTCTTCATCTTTATATTTTATCGGCCCGAAATAAATCAGGGTATCTCCTGCGATCTTGTTTTGATAATCCTCAAAATCTATCTTGCTATGATATGAATCGCTCGAGGGGTCTTTTATAATCTTACCGCACTCTTGCGGATCTAGAATATACATAAAATTTGCAAAAGACATCTCGTATAACCGAAAATCTCTATACGTCATAATATACAAAAGCTTATTATCAAATTTATACAATGTAAATCCTCTCCCGATAAAGCCGTCTCTAATCGTTTTATTCATATCCATATACCAGCAATCGCCCATATTTTTCTTTAAAATGGGGTTATTGTAATCCGTCGTATCAAAAACCAGAGGTTTGATTATATTTATATTTTTCCACTCGAACAGATCGTCGTAAAAGTCATTGCAGAAGTCTCTTTCTTTTGATAAATGCTCTTCATATTCTTTTTTGAGCGTTGCATTTTGTTCTATTCGCCAAAAGCCAACGGTTTTTTCGTTAAAAGTGGTTTCTCCTTCTGTCATACCGGAAGCATTGCTTCTTACTATTTTCTTATCGTGAGCCTTCCATAAAGCTATTTTTAAATCAAAAGGAATTTCTGTATCGCTTACATCGTTTGCATTCGCAAGTAGTGCGAATACGATCATTAAGATAAAAATATGAATCCGCATAACTAACTGCTCCTATTGATAAAGCTTCGTGTTTAAATACGAATTACTACAAACAGGCATTTGTAAAATACCATCTTTAAATTTCCTGATTGCGACATTGAGCAGTTGTCCGCTATGCGTATTGTCGAAATCTATGAAAAGTAGATAGTCTGTATCTTTATAACGTATCGGTTCGGCATAAAACAGACGCGGTTTATATATAATGTTTTTTAAACTCTCCAAATTTGCCTTGCCACGAGGATCTTTTATGATTTCACTGCACTTTTTGGGATCTAAAATGTAAGCAAGATTTGCAAAATCATCCGTCTGATATATATAAGGAGTGGTTTTGTAAATCATAATATACAAAAGCTTATTATCAAATTTATACAATGTAAATCCTCTCCCGATAAAGCCGTCTCTAATCGTTTTATTCATATCCATATACCAGCAATCGCCCATATTTTTCTTTAAAATGGGGTTATTGTAATCCGTCGTATCAAAAACCAGAGGTTTGATTATATTTATATTTTTCCACTCGAACAGATCGTCGTAAAAGTCATTGCAGAAGTCTCTTTCTTTTGATAAATGCTCTTCATATTCTTTTTTGAGCGTTGCATTATCTTCTATCGTAAAAAAATAAAAACTCTTGCCGTTAAAGGTAGTTGCACCCCGGATCATAGGTTCGTGAAGAGCTTTTCTTACAACTTTTTTATCTTGAATTTTCCATAAAATAGGTTCCAGTTGCCATGGCATCGATGGATGCTTTATATCGTCCGCTTTTACGAACGATACGGCAAACAAGATCGCTAAAATAAAAGCACGAATTTGCATCCCTTGCTCCTTAAAATGGGATTTTGGAATCCTAAAAGCGTTTTTTGTTATCGGTTGTATAAGCTTATACAACATAATTACTTAATCTAAAATATAAAATACATTATCATATCCGCACAAATATGAATTTATGCATATACCGCCGATCTATACGGCAGGCTTTCAGTGTTTAAATTACCGATCAATTTTATTCACATTCATGAATATATGGATCTTTTAGGGTAAATTCGCCATGATCTCCCAACCAAAACGTCGCATGCTCAAAATTGTCAATCACAAATGTCGCATGGTGCTCGCTGTATACCATGCGCGATCTGCATTTTTTGCCTTGATAATCATAATGATCAGGTATTTTTTTATAAAACTCGATGCTTTCGTTATCAAAGTCGTAGCCCAGCGCGATATCTTGATTCCGCCCGTCGTAAAAATGAATATAGTCGAAATCGAAGTTATAATAAACCTTGCAATGACCATTTTCGCCGTTTATTATAGCATCACTGCAATATTTTTCTAGCTTTGATTTCTCTTTTTCAAACTCATGTCGTAGCTTAATCTGCTCAGACGGGCCTAAATTTTGTGTTTTCTCATTAAAAAAATTCCTCTTCATACCTAAGCGCTTTTTGTAATAAAACGTCCGCATACTCGGCTCTTTTAGAATAAAAATATAGAAAATAAGAGGCGTATAATATAAAGATGAAACCTGCGAAAATCATAAAATTTCTAAGTAGTTTTTTCAAGTCGTCGCCTTTCTATATTCTATATCGGTGCAAATAGTTTCGCCTCTTTCAAAAAAAGCGATGACTTATTATATCCCCCGTTAAGATTAAAACGCTGCAATTTGATATTATATTTTGATTTTAATCTGATATAAGAATGACGGGGCGTAAAATTTATAGTCGTATCATGTAAATTCCGCGAGCAAAATTTATGTGAATAAAATTCACTCAACTGCGCGCCTAGCCAAAACTCACGGAGTCTATATTTGTTCCTGCAGACAAACCCTCAAGCGCGCCGATTTAGAATTTAAATTTCTTAAACTCTATCTTTTCATCGAAAACCGACATCGTGCGCCGTAGCTCATCTATATCGACATTTAGCACGGCTAAGAAATACTCCCGTAGCTGCACGTATTCATCTTTGTTTGCCATCAAAATATTCATTATATCGACGTTGACGTTTTCTTTATATAGCACAAGCTGATCGTGAATGCCGAAAAATCCGAGGCTACCATTATGTAGATGCATAAATATCTTAGAGCCGTAAAGCAAGGTAAGTACCATAGTAAAAATGCAGACTATATTTCTAATATTAACACTCACGCTTTCGTCGTCTCCGCCAAACTTAAGCGCGAGTAAAACCCAAACGGCGATAACGATCTTAAGGGCTAACGGCATTTGCTGCCTCCAACTCCATCTGCAATCGAAGCTAATCGCCATCGCACCGATCTTTTGTAGCTCAAAAAATTTCACAATTTCGCCCTTTTTATAATACGCGACGGTAGAGTTCGTCATCACGAAATATGCTTCGCCCTCGCGCCTAGCTACCTCTATGAGCGGCAAGGGCACTAGGATAAACATTCGCAATACGCCTAGCTCTGGCGGACCTACCACGATGATGGCAAAAAACAAAAATATTAAAAATACGCAGCACATCGCAGGGAATTGATATTTAACGTAATCGCGATATAGATGATCCGTGATGATTAATGGGGCTCTGTCATAATCTATGATTATGGTTTGATCCTTGCTCGAAAGGCTCGCATTCTTGTCGGTATACGTTTCTGCGCTATCATCTGCAAACTCCGAGCCATCTAGTTTTAAATTCAGATCGCAAGCATCAGGCTTATCACTATCTGTCTGCGATCTGTGAGGCGCCTTTGCATGACTTCTGCGTAAGGCTTCTCTTAGCTCATATAAATTATCGCTCAAATCGTCTCCTTAAATTTTACCACTCTTTTTTAGCCCGTTCTGCAAACAAACGCTGCAAAAAGGCGTCCGCGGCGGATAAAATTTCGCTCGAATTTTAAAAGCTCCGCTTAGCCGAAGTTTACGGGATCCATATCGATCTCGACGGGCAGATGCTCAAGCGCGCGCGCAGCATTAATAAGCGGCACGTGTGAGCCAGCGCGCAGCAGAATTTCAAAGCGAAATTTCGACGCGATATAGGCGATACCGGCCTTACCGTAGCCGATGATCTCAAAGCCCTCGCTCGCCTTCTCTTTCAAATACTGCGCGGAATTTTCGGCAGTATTTTCGGCCGATAAATTTATAAAATTTTGCGCGCTGCTCTTTCTTTCAGGCTTTAAATTTGCGCTGTCCGCGCCTGCGTCGCAAGCTAAAATTTGCGCGGCATTTTTCAAATTTGAAGCGTTTTGGCGGTTTAAATTTGCGTCGTCCGCGCGCAGATCCGAGCTTTGAAATTTAAAATTTGATATTTGCTTGCCGCCCTGTTGCGCAGAATTTTCTAAATTTAAAACGCTTAAATTTGCTCTCCTCGCGTCCAGCCCGTCATGCAAAACAAACGCGCTACTTCCCGCCTGTTTGCGGCGCAAAAGCTCAAGCGCCACGTTCATTATCTCGCCCGCCGCCTTTTCGTTTTTATGCGAGATTAGCACGCGCAAAAGTCGCATATACGGCGGATAGAGCCCCTCGCGAAACTCCGCTTCGTCGCGTAAAAAATCGTCGTAGTTTTCGATATAATCCCTAAAAAAGCTGCTCTGGCGCGTCTGTATGACGACCCTGCCCTGCCCCGAGCGACCCGCGCGGCCAGCCACCTGCATCGCAAGCGCTAGCGTCTTTTCGCGCGCCCTAAAATCAGGATAGCTCAGATGCTCGTCGATCCCCATTATCACCGCAAGATCGACGCCATGGTAATCGTGCCCCTTGCTAAGCATCTGCGTGCCTACCAGAATATCGATTTTATGGGCGTTAAAGTTATTGAGTAGCGCCTCAAGCTTGCGCTGCGTGGTAATCTCGTCGCGATCAAATTTTGCGATACGGGCACTTGGGAAACGCGCCGCAAGCTGTGCCGCAAGCTCGCCCGTGCCGATCTTGCGCGCCTGCATCACCTCGCCGCCGCAGTTTTCGCAAGACGCCCTATAAAACGTGCTAAAGCCGCAGTAATGGCACTTCAGCGCCGCAGCATCCGCGTGATAGCTCATCCCGACGGCGCAAAACGGGCAGCGCACGATCTGCCCGCAGTTTTCGCAAACCATATATTTGTAGTTCGCGCGCGTCGGCAAAAACACGACCGCCTGCTTGCCGGCTTCGAGGCTGCGCCCGATCTCGGTTAAAATTTTGGGACTCAACCCCGTCTCGCTCTCATCGAAAATGAAACGCTTGGCGCTGCTAAAATAGGTGCCGCGCAGGCGGAAGTGCGGCTGCTTCGCGTAGGTGCTAAGTGCAGGCGTCGCAGAGCCCAAAACTACGCGGATGCCGAGCTTTTTGCCGACGAAAATCGCGGCGTCGCGGGCATTTAGGCGCGGCGCGGCGGCGGATTTGTAGCTGTCGTCGTGCTCCTCGTCCACGACGATGAGGCCCAGATCGCTAAAGGGCAAAAACAGCGCCGAGCGAGCGCCCGCGATGAGCTGAATCTCGCCTGCGTTAAATTTTTCTAAAATTTCGCGCTTTTTTTTGGGCGAAATTTTAGAGTGCCAGACGCCGAGTCGCTCGCCGAAATAGCTCTGTAGCCGCTTCGTCATCTGCGGCGTGAGCGAAATTTCGGGCATCAAAAACAGCGCCTGCTTGCCCGCAGCGAGCGCCTGCGCGATCAGCGCGATATAAATTTCGCTCTTGCCGCTGCCCGTATCGCCGAAAATCAGAGACGTCTCATTGGCTTCGGCAAATTTACGCGCTTGCTCCTGCGCGGGGGTGAGGTTTGGAATTTTACCTATTTGAAGCGGAGATAGCGGCTGCGAAATGGGGCTTTGCGCGGTAGCGTCGAAATTTTGAATTAGGACGGAATTTTGCGCTGAAGTAGAATTTTGAATCGAAACGGAATTCTCTCCCTTGGCAAAATCCCGCTCTTGGATAGAATTTTGCGCGATAGCTAAATTTTGTTTGTGTGCAGGATCGGGTTCGGCAACAAAATTTATTGTCATAGCGGAATTTTGAGCCAATGTAGAATTTTGAATTGAAACGGAATTTTGCTCATCGACAAAGTCCCTCTCTTGGATAGAATTCTGCGCAGAGGTAGAATTTAGTGCCTGCTTCAAATTTTGCTTTTGCGTGGAATTCGGTGTGATGACGGAATTTATGACGGTAACAGAATTTTTTGAGATAGTAGAATTTCTCGTCAATGCAAAATTCTGGATTGAGGCGGAATCTTGTATGGCACTAAAGTCATCGTCGAGCGCAGAATTTCGTGCGGTGATGGAATTCTGCTCGGAAATAAAATTTTGTTCGTGGGTAGAAGTTTGCTTACAAGCGGAGGTTGGCTTACTAACGGAAATTTGCTTGCAAGCGCAATTCCGCTCGGTCGTAGGATCCTCCTGCAAATTCCGCAAATCCTGCGCCGTATCGCTCGCAGGCTCAAAAATCCCGAATGCAACGCCCTTTTCGCAGACATAATAGTACGCGATAAAATTTGCAAGTGCGATCTGAAATGGGCTAAATCTAAGCTGCGAAATCTCTAAAATTTCCTTGGTTTTGAAGGTCGGTTTTGCAACCTTGCGCAGAATCACGGCGGATTTGACGCTCGATTTTACGGGAACGGATACGATTTGATAGGATGGGATTTTAAAATTTGAACTATAAGTAAGCGGCTTTAGGCTGGCGCCCAAAACCGCAACTTCATAATAGAGCATTTAGCTATTGAGCTAAGGATTGACAAAGAGGCTCTTGATGATTGCAGTCGAACGAACCTACATTTCTATCTTTATTTGCACCGGAAGTGGGTATACTAGCTTTTGTTGGATAATAAGAAAAAGTAGTCTTTTTTCCTGCTACGTTAGCGATATATTCGGATGTGGCATTATCACTACCGTCTTTTTTTAAAGTCCAGCCGTTCCTACCACCATCTCTCATAGGATAGATAGGTTGCTGCAAAACGCCTTCAAAAAGAGTGGCATTGTCTGAACCCTCCAAAGCAGGCCACGTAGTCACACCTCTCATCATGTTCTCGCTTCTAACTAGCGAAAGTCCGCTTCTAATGGCGGCGATGTCTCCGCGCATCTTAGCGATCGTAGCATCATCGCGCGTAGCGGCTAATCTAGGCACCGCAATGCCCGCCAAAATACCTAAAACGACGATGACGAAAACAAGCTCTATCATCGTAAAAGCTTTTAAATTTTTCATGTTAAATCCTTTGATTTAAAGTGAGATGATTATAGCCAAATTTAAATAAAATTAATTTTAGTTAAAGAAAAAATCCTGCATTTTAAATGGAATTTTGTGAAATTTCATTAAATTCTGCGATTTTCTGCCCGAATTTTACGGACGTATCAGCCGGGATTTTAAATTTCAAAAACTCGCTTTGCGCTACGAGTACGATCGTCGAGCCCAGCTCAAAATTTCCCAAATGATCGCCCTTTTTAAAGTTTAAATTTTCATATTCGTAAAGCGCCTCAGCTCTACTTGCGCATGCATTCGTTTGTATTCGCGCATCGAAATCAAATCTCATCTTACCTACGTTTAAAGCACCCACGAAAACCATCCACAAAATCCCGCCATTTCGCATTTTGCACTTCAAAATCACGCGCTCATTTTTGGCGTAAAGGTTTGGAATTTTAAGTAAAAATTTCTTCGCCACGCTGTAAAGATCAGCAGGTATGCAAAGCGCCTCCGTCACGCTCAGATCGCACGGCGCGTGATAATGATGATAATCGCGCGGGCTTAGATAGATGTTTGCGTAGCTTAAATTTACGCCCTTTGTATTTTCGCCGTCTTGGGCGCCGATTGTGCTCGTCTCGCGGCTCGCACCGCTTTTATCGCTATAAATTTCAGCCTGCACGCCGCTCGCGGAATAAGTTGCGCCATTTTTATCGCCTATGATTTTCGCTTGCGCGGCGCGAAATTTCATCCCTGCGCCGGCATCTTTTGCGCATCCGGTTCCAACCTCGCCGCTCCCGTTCGTAGCAACGGCCTCGTCATATAAATTTTTAGCCGCTCCGCCGCTTTCACTTGCCGTAAATGTACGCCCCAGCAGCTCGCTAAGGCTGTATTCGCAGCCCTTCACGCTAAAAGCCCGCATATCGGCGCAGCATCCGCTCTCAAAGATCATGCCGTCGCTAGGGCTTATAAAAGCCGTCTCGTCTGTCGCTATCTCGCGCGGGCGCAGCAAGCGGCGAGTAAAAAGAGCGTTTAGGCTCGCGTAGCTTTGCGGCGGATCGAATTCGCTCATATCGATTTTGAAAAATTCCACATATTTGCGGTTGATAAAATTTTGTATAAATTTAGGGAATTTCACCGCGGCGATAACCCCGAAAATCCTCGAAATAAAACTTCTCATCTATGCCTTTCTAAGCTTAAGTAGCGCGATCTCGGCATCCGCAAAGACCCTTATCGGCGGGCCCCAAAACCCTACGCCGCTGCTTACGTAAATTTGCTTCAGCCCGTCGTTATACAGCCCGTAAAGATACTTCTGGCTAAGCAGTACCAAAAGCGTCCACGGGAAAATTTGCCCCGCGTGCGTGTGCCCGCAGATACACAGATCGACCTCGTCGCGCACGAAGTCCACGACGTATTTGGGCTGATGCGCGAGTAAAATTTTTGGCTTATCGGGGTCTGCCTGCGCTAGCGCGGCGCTTAGATCAGGCTGCATGTATCCGAAGCGAAAGCCGCTAAGATCGTGCACGCCCATTAAATTTAGCCCTTCAAATTCCACGCTTTCGTTTTGCAGCACCCGCACGCCCGCTTTTTGCATTGCCGCGATAAGCCCGCTTGCGTCGCCGCGGTAATACTCGTGGTTGCCCGTGACGAAAAAGATGGGTTTTTTTATCGCCTCAAGAGGCTGCAAAATATCCCCGAGCTCATCCGAGCGCAGATCAAACATATCGCCCACGATCAGCAGCGCGTCATAATTTAGCGAGTTTATCTGCGCTACAACGCCTTGCAAAAACTCCTTTTTCAAAAACTCGCCCAGATGCACGTCCGAGATGACGGCAAAACTTAGCTCGCGAGCTAAGTTTTTGATTTTTATTTCGCGCTCGGTGATTTTTGGAATTTTTAGTGCATTATAAAGCCCCTTAAAAATATAGCTAAACGCCATTATTACAAAGGTTACGTCTATAAAGGTTTTTAAAAATTTTCGCCTGTTTTGGCTAAATTTAACCACATGCGCAGCGGCGCTTAGCACATCGTAAGCAAGGCAGATAAAAAAGAGCGAAAAGGACGCTGCCATGCAAAATACACATAGCTTATAAAGCAGTTCGTTTTTAAAGCTTCCATTAAGCCCAAAACCCACAAAAAATATTGCATCTAAAATCGCCAAAGCTACGCAAAGCAAGCTCAAAGCGGGGCGAAAGATCACGAAATTTTTATATGGCGTAAAGCGCGCGCTGATCGATCTGTAGATGTAAAGATTAAAAAACAGGAATAAAACCGTGCCGACAATCGGGAAAATATAGGCGCTTTTCAAACTCTAGCCTTGGATATACTCGTCCAGCTTATCTTTATCAAAGCCCGTGATTTCTTGCTTATCGTCTAAAATTAGCGCGCCGCTCTTTTTAAATTTAGTGATGGTGCGCGAAAATGTTTCGGGAGTCACGTTTAGAATTTTGGCTATTCTAGTGTATTTCGTGCTCATAAAAATATCAAAATTCTCGCTGATAAACTTAGCGATTTTGCCGTCGCAGTTAAGCACAACTTGATTATCAAAGACCGCATTTAGCGCTCGGATCTTCTCAGACATCGATTTTAAAAGCTCCAGGCAAATCTTTGGATCGCTCATAAACTCGTTTTTAAATTTTTCATAATCGATCTTTAGCACCTCGCCATTTGTCGAAAACACGCCGCTTGCAGGGTAGCTCGTCTCTTCGAAATTTACCATCTCCGCCACGAGCGAGATGGGGCGGATCTCACGCATATGGATCTCACGCCCCTTTGCAGAGGTTTTATAGATTTTTAAAATTCCTTTTAGCAGGATTAATAGATACTGCGAGCGCTCGCCCTCGAAAAATAAAATTTCGCCCTTTTTGTAGCTTTTATGGATGCTAATCTGCTCCAAACGATCGATTTGCGCTGCGCTTAGAGCTTTAAAATAAGGGATTCTCTCAAGCATCGCCGCGACCTATTTTTTAAGCAGGTCTCTTATCTCGGTAAGAAGTTTAATCTCTTCGCTAGGCTCGGCAGGTGCGGCAGGTTCCGGCGCAGGAGCGGGCTTTTTAAGCTTATTGATCGCCTTGATCGCGCAGAATATACAAAACGCGATGATGATAAAATCGACCGTTACTTGGATAAACGAGCCGTAGTTTATCGTAACGGCCGGGGTCTGCCCCACTGCTTCTTTTAGCACTATTTTAAGATCTGTAAAATTCATACCTCCTGTAAGAAGTCCTAAAACCGGCATCATGATGTCGCTTACGAGCGAGGTTACGATCTTGCCGAAAGCCCCGCCGATGACGACGCCCACCGCCATATCGATGACGTTGCCTTTCATCGCGAATTCTTTGAATTCCTGAATGAAACTCATATTGTCTCCTTAAATAAAATGCGCCGATATTAGCCTATTTTTGCTTTGTTTTTGCTTTTTATTAGGAAGTAAAAAGTATAATCCCAGCTTAAATTTAAACCCAAAGGACCTAAATTGTATCGCTTCGCTCCGTCGCCCACCGGCGATATGCATATCGGAAATTTACGCGCGGCTATTTTTAACTACATCTGCTCGCTGCAAGATAAAAGCGGCTTTATTTTACGCATCGAGGATACCGACACTGCGCGCAATATCGAAGGCAAAGATCAAGAGATCATCGAAATTTTAAAGCGCTTCGGTATTAAATGGCAGAGCCTGTATTATCAAAGCAAAAATTTAAAATTCCACCGCCAATTCGCAGCCAAGCTGCTCGCCGAGAAAAAGGCGTTTTGCTGTTTTTGTAGCGAGGAGGAGCTTGAGGCGAAAAAGCAAGCCGCCAAAGACGCGGGAGAGGCGTATCGCTACGACGGGCACTGCGAGCATTTAAGCGCGCAGGAGGTTCTAAACTGCGAGAGGCCCTTTACTATCCGCCTTAAAAAGCCCGATCATGCGCTGGAATTTACCGACGCGATCAAGGGGCGTATCACATTTGAGCCGCAGAACATCGACAGCTTCGTCATCATGCGCGCGGACAAGACGCCGACTTATAACTTCGCCTGCGCCTGCGACGATATGATGCAGGGCGTGAGCTTCGTAATCCGCGGCGAGGATCACGTCTCAAACACGCCAAAGCAAAACTGGATCCGCCAAAGCCTCGGCTACGACGGCGAGATCAAATACGCGCACCTGCCGATCATATTAAATTCCGAAGGCAAAAAGATGAGCAAGCGCGAAGCTAGCTCCTCGGTAAAATGGCTGCTTCAAAGCGGCTACCTACCCGAGGCGATCGCGAATTATCTGATCCTGCTGGGCAATAAAACGCCGCGCGAGGTCTTTAGCATGGATGAGGCGGTGGAGTTTTTCGATATCGCTAAAATTTCAAAAAGCCCGGCGAAATTTGACGAGGACAAGCTCGCCTTTATAAACCGCGAGCATATCAAAAGAGCGAGCGAGCAGCGCCTGGCGGAGCTTTTTGAGCTTGAGCCAAAATTTTCGCCTTTGATAAAATTTTACACTCAAGAAGCGAGCCTTATCCCGCAGATTAAAGAAAAGATCGCAGCAATCTACGGCGCGAAAGATATCCCGCAAGAGTGGGCGGCGCAGGCGCAGGCGCTGCGAGAGGCGATCTTAAATTTATTAAGCTCAAACGGCGCAAGCGCGGAATTTAATGATTTCAAAGCGGCGCTTTCGCAGGCTACAAGCTTAAAGGGCAAGAGCCTATTTATGCCGCTTAGATTTTTACTAACCGGCGCGCCTCATGGACCGGAGCTTAGCGAGCTGTATCCGCTGATCCGCGCTGATTTAAAGGAGATACTTAATGCTACTAAATAGCGTATTTTACGGCATTTTAGTGAGTATTCACTACGTGATTCAAGCTTATATGATGCTCATTTTCGTCGCCTGCGTTTTGAGCTTCATCCGTCCAAATCCGTTCGGTAAATTTTATAAAATCTACCGCGTCATCTCTGCGCTTACCGAGCCTGCGTTTGCGCTGGTGCGCCGCTATCTGCCTACGACTTTCGGCGGGTTTGATCTTTCGCCGCTTCTTATCCTGCTCGTGCTTAACTTCTTTGACAGCGCGATAATCTATATCATCAATAGGACGGTCATTTGAAAATATTTCTGAAATTTAGCCTTGTTTTAGGACTGCTGTGCGCCGCAAGTAGCGGTAAAATTTTAAGCTACGAACAGATCAAAGACGAGCCCAAATCCCTAGCCAAGGACTATTACATCTATCGCCTAATAGATGAGACGAAATACAACAAAGCGGAGATTAAAATTTTAAAACAAAGTATCTTTCGCTACAAAGGCAAGCTAAAAGATAAGCTAGATAGAATTTTCGGCGCCATTCGCCCTCCTAAGCGTCCGGATCGCTGCGCAGGCGTTACCTCCGCCAATATTTTAGATGCAAATTTAACCTGCAAAAAGGCGCGCTCCTATCCAAATTTCATCGCCAAGCTAAGCCCGTCGGTACGCGAGACGCTCGCTTCGCAGCTTGAAAAGTACCAAGACGCGGCAAGTAGAAACGCCGTAAATTTACTGCGCGGATTTAACGACGAAAATCCGAGCGAGTATTTTATGCAGAGCCGCAACGCGCAAAACTACTTTTTATATTACGACTACTTAAAAGATGCGGGCAAAGACGCTCTGATCGACATCGACGCCGACGCAGCCTTCGTAAGCGAACTAGCTTCGCAAAAAGGCTTCAAAGCGGTTCTCAACGACGCGCTAATCAACCGCAAATACCCGCGCCTGCGCCGCTCGCTTATCGGCGTCGATCCTCTAGCCGTGGAGAAGGACGTAGCATTTATGCTGGGCGTAAATGCCGTCATGCAGGGCGATGAAGGGGCTGCGCTTGCATTTTTTAGCCGCGCAGCAGCGAGCTTTGAGAAGCCTCACGACGTTCACAATGCAAAATTTTGGATCTACCTGCTAAATGGAGATCAAAATGTCTTGCGCCAGCTTGCTAGCAGCGATTATTACAGCCTCTACGCGCTTTATGCCAAGGAGGTCTTAGGGGATAGGAATTTAAACATAATCATCCCAAACCCCGCTAAAAATTCCATCGAAGGCTACGATATCACCGATCCTTTCGCTTGGGTTCGCACGAAAAATAGCGCTGATCGGATGTCTCGCCCGCAGCTTTTGGAATTTGCCAAAAAATTCGATACTAAGCAAAGCATCGGCGAGTACTCATACATCATGAATAAAGCAAGCGGCGGTAAGGACAACTTCTATCCGACGCCGTTTATGGAGTATATCGGCGACGGCGATAACCGCCGCAAGGCGCTAATTTTGGCGCTCGCCCGCCAAGAAAGCCGCTTCGTGCCCGCATCGGTATCTACGTCGTATGCGCTTGGGATGATGCAATTTATGCCATTTTTGGCTAACGAGATCGGAAAAAAGCAACTCAAAATCGACGGCTTCGATCAAGACGATATGTTCCGCCCCGAGATCGCCTACCGCTTCGCCAACATCCACATCGACTGGTTGGAGCGCAAAATTTACAGTCCTGTTTTCATCGCATACGCTTACAACGGCGGGCTCGGGCTCGTCAAAAAGATGCTTCAGCGCGGCGATATGTTTAATAAGGGTAAATTTGAGCCGTGGCTTAGCATGGAACTCGTGCCGTATGCCGAGAGCAGGGACTACGGCAAAAAGGTACTTGCAAACTTCATCATCTACTCGCAGATCCTCGATCCGCGCGCGAAAGTCTCGGTGCAGCAGGAGCTGCAAGATCTGCTGGTACCGAGCAGAAGCGACAGCTTCCGCTAAGCCGGCGGCGGGCTTGAAGGATGATTTTAAGAGGCGGCGAGCGAGGAATTTTAAAAACCGCCGCCTCAAAAGCGCAAAATTTGCCCGCCAAGAGCCTAGACGGGCAGATCAAAACGGCGAAATTCTATCACTTAATGCCCAATAAGGGCTCTTTCCCGCCCTGCATGAAAGGCGGCGCGCCATGCAAATTATCGCGACCGTAGTTCTTGTAGTAGCCGCCGTTTTGTGCGTATCGTCATTGAAAGACGAAAAGAAGCGCTCCGCAAATTTAGCGGCTTGCCTGTTTTTTATGGCGTTTGCGTATTGCGTGCAATTCGGCGTGTGGGACGATAGCTACGTCCGAGCGGGCGGCGCGGCGCTGATATTGTTTTTTATATTCGCGCTTGCTTTTTTCGAGCTTTATTTCTGGGGCGACGAGCTCTAAAATCTAAAATTTATTGAAATTTTATCGCGGCGTTTTGCGAGCGATTAAATTAGCGCCCAAGCGTAGAATTTTAAGTGGCATGAAATCAAAATCGAGCGTTTTCGGCCATGGAATTAAACAGATAAACCATCCGTAGCTTACCCGCCGCAAAGGCTGCGGCAGGTTTAAATTTAGCTGTTTTTACGGCCTGCTTGCGGCAATTTAAAATTTCGTAACTTCGGATATTCAGGTCGCCGTTTAAATTTCGGCAAGTTTTAAATTTTAAATTTACGCTTGCCTCCCCTGCGCCGTTTTAGTTAAATTTAACGGCGCGGGGCCTGTAAGCGCGAGATGATTGAATCGTGATTTAATCGTGCGACTCCGCAAGCCCTTTTAAAATTTAGCGATCAAATTGCTATTTAAAAAGCCCTTTGATCTTGCCAAAAAACGACTTTTCGCCGCCTGCGCAGGTTTCGTCTTTATGATCTTCTGCGGCGGAATTCTCGCTGCCGTCTTCTATCGTATCGCCGCTGCACGGGACGGAATTCTCGCCGCCTGCTTTCATTGTGCCGCCATCCGCTTCCATTGCACTGCCGCCGCCCGTCGCATTGGCGCTGCGCAAGGTAAAATTCTCTCTGACCATCCTAACGCCTCCACCTGCCTTGCTCCGCTCCATGGCTTCGCCGATCTGCTGCGCCGCAATATCCGCGTAGATCAGCGCGCCCTGCGGATCGCAATTAAAAAGATTTGAAAACGACTCGGACCTATTAAGATCAATCGGATTGGGCTCAACAACCTCGGTAGCCTCAAGCAGTCCCACTTCAAGCTCCGCAGCCAAATTTAGCGCGTTTAAAAACACGGGCAAATTCTGCGCATAAAACTCATCTATCGCCTCTTTTATCTCGCCATCCGCTTCATAATCGCGCAGCAGTTTCTGCACGCTAGCAGCGCTAAGATACGCGCCGCAGCAATAGTTTTCGACGATCTCGTTGTGAATTTGCCCGCTAAACTCCGCTAAAAATTCCGCCGGCAAAACCTCGCGCCAATCGCTTATGTAGGGTTTAAATTTAGAGTTTTGCTCCGCCAAAAAGCTAAACGCCGTGCCGCGCGTGTAAAAATACTCTCTAAAATAGCCCTGCGCCACGGCGAGGTGAAATCCGTGCGTTTTATTAAAAATCCCCTGCATGCCGTACTGCAGCGCCGAGCGGAAGCCGTCCGCGTATTTTTCTACGTAAAATTCATCCATCCCCGCTTCGCGCGCGATTTTAGCGATGCTTTCAAAATCTCCCTTTTGCGCGAGTTTTAGCGGCTTAAAATACCACTGCGAAATTTCATCTTTGCCGATCGCATGGTAGCTTATGTCGTAACCCACCTTCTCTCCTTTAATCTTTCAAATCGATCTGCGGCTGCCAATACAGCGACTTTGAAATTTTACGAAATTTCATCGTGGCACCCAGACCATTTGAAGTGCGGTAGCTAAGCACCAGCTCGTCCTTATCGCTCTTAGGCGCGGTGATCTTGTAGCGGCTCGACCACGCGATCTTAAAAAGCTCCTTTTGCAAAAGCGGATCTCCGTCGTGCAGCGGCACTACGTTTGCGTTTGCGCCGTTAATCTGCACCGCGCGGATCTGAATCTCTTTAGGATAGGAGGTGAGCAAAAACACCTCGTCTCCAGCGGCGTTTCTAAGCTCGGGCGCGACGGGATTTAGATAGGTCGCCACTCCCAAATAGCGATCGCCCGCGCGTACCGATTCAAATTTTTGCGTGTAGGCTAGAAACTCGTTTTTAAGCGGATCGTGACGGGAATCGTTTGCGGAGCAGGAGTTTAAAAATAGCGCTAGCGTGGCTAAGAGCGAGCCCTTTAGCAGGCCGTTTAGCGCACCGTTAAAATCAAATTTCTTCATCAATCTTCCTTTGAAATTTTAGCCGCATTTTAACGAATTTTGCTTTTTAAAAGGCTAAATTCGCTACAATCTGCTCATCTTAAAAAGCCGGATTTTAAAAATGAAAAGACTTGCTATCGCATTTTCAGGCCCTTCCAACAGCGGCAAAACGACGCTAATTTGCAAGATCGCTAAAATTTTTATCGCTAGCGGACTGCGGATCGCGATCGTAAAGCACGATCCTGGCGATAAGGCGCGCTTTGACGTAGAGGGCAAGGACAGCGCCAAATTTAGCGAGCTCGGCGCCGAAACCGTCGTGATGAGCCCGACGCGGACGAGCTATTTTTCGCAGCGCTGTATGCAAATCGACGAGGTCGTGCGGATGCTAGGCGAGTTTGATATCTTGCTCGTAGAGGGGTTAAAGACGCTGCCGCTGCCGCGCATAAGCTTATTTCGCGACAGGATCGATGAGGCGTATCTGCCATTTTCGGACGCGATCGCTTCAAATTTAAGCGGCGAGCAGATGGATAAGTTTTGCCCGGCAAATTTCGACATCGACGACGCTGCGGGCATTAGCGAATGGATCTTAAAAAACGCCAAAAAAATGTAAAGGAATAAAATGCAAGAGATCGTAAAATCAATCCAAAATATCGCGCTACAAATCGCCGAGGAGCTGAAATACGCGGACTTCGGCTACACAGATCATCACAACAGCACGGGCGATACGCAACTCAAACTCGACGTAAAAAGCGACGCCATAATCGAAGCGGAATTTCGTAAAAATCCGCTCGTACGCGCCCTAATTAGCGAGGAGAAAGAGGAAGCGCTAGAGCTGCGAGAGGATGCGCGCCTAATCGTAGCCTACGATCCGCTCGACGGCTCTAGCTTGGTGGACGTAAATTTTGCCGTGGGCTCGATTTTCGGCATCTACGAGGATGAAATTTCGCCCGCAAGCTTGAAAGCGGCGATCTATTGCATCTACGGGCCGCGCCTTGAGATGGTCGTTTGCGAGGATACGCCGAAGCTCTACCGCCTAAATCGCGAGGGCAAATTTAGCTTCGTAAAAGACCTGCGCCTACAGCAAAAAGGCAAACTAAACGCCACCGGTGCGACGCAAAAGGGCTGGAGCGAACCGCACCGAAAGCTCGTGCGGACGCTGTTTGATGAGGGCTACCGTCTGCGATACAGCGGCGCGATGGTAAGCGACCTGCATCAAATTTTATTAAAAGGCGGCGGACTTTTCAGCTACCCCGCTACTAGCGACCATCCGCGCGGCAAGCTTCGCGTAACATTCGAAGTGCTGCCGTTTGCGTTTATCTTCAAGCGCGCAGGAGGCGCCACTAGCGACGGCGCGAACGGCTCTCTTTTACAGCTTAAAATCGAAAAAATCCACCAAAGCAGCCCTTGCTTTTTCGGCTCGAAGTACGAGATCGCGAAAATGCATGAAATTTACGGCGAGAAAAACTGATGGCTGATACCGAGAGCAGCGCGCCGCGCGACGTTTACGACGAAATTTTGGATAAAAGCTTAGCCGCGCTGCAGGCGTGCCAGGCAGAGCATAACCTCACCAGCTGCCTGGAGTGCGAGAAGCTGCTAGATTGCGCCGTGCGCGATAAATACGTCAAGGCGGTTTATGAGAGTATGTCGCACGGCGCGACGGGGGATTTTTCGTTTTAAATTTAGCTATTGCGATGCGACGAGGGATTTTTACGAATTCGGGTATAAATATACCATCGCCTTCCTCTTGCGTCGCGAGGTTTTCACGAAAATGGCTGCGGTGCAGATTTAATACGGCGGCGCGTCTGTTTTGCGGGCCAGGTTTTGCGGCGGCCGATAAAATTTAAAATGAGGGCGTAGCCAAATTACGGGCGCGGCTAAATTTAAAGCGCACATACGGTTAATTCGGCACGCGGCTAATTGAAGCGGATAAACGTTGATCTCGGGCTCCGCGGTCGGATTTTTAAAATTTGTGGATAAAATTTTAAGATAGGCGGAACGGCGGGGTTGTATCCTTCGTTGAATTTTTAAAATTTACGGATAAAATTTTAAGGCGCGAAATTTCGCTTCGTAAAATTTCGGCTGCGATTTATAAGTGCGGATATGTGAATGCCCAAAATCCGTAAAGCAAAATTTCGGTGGGCTAAATTTTACCGCCGCGATCTTTAAATTTACGCGACTAAAACTTACCGACTTGCACGAGGCGTCGTTCGTCGCCAATCTTTTGCCGATTTAAATTTTGCCTTGCGAAATTTGGCTCGCAAACTTAGCGGCGCAGCAAAACGGCAAATTTTGCCTCGCAAAATTCTAGCCGCAAAATTTAAAGTGTAAATTTAAACCGCGATCCGCGCGTTAAAATTTAAAAACTAAATTTGAAGTCTAGTGAGCGGATCCGCCGCACGAATGCTCGTATAAATTTCAAGCACATAATGCTCATATTGAAATTTTGCGACTGAGCGTGTATGTGAAGCGCTCGTTAAAATTTCAAAGTCGAGGCGCATGCAACCGCACACGTTAAAATTTTAGAGCCGAAGCGTATGCAACCGCTTGCGTTAAAGTTTTAGAGCCAGAGCGCATACGGCGGCGATTGCGTTAAATTTAAAACCGATCGCAGGTCGCGCGAAATTTCAGATTGATCTATTCGCAAAGCCGCGTCCATAGATCTTTTCGCAGCGCCGCACGCCGAAATTTTAGAGCAGATTGGGGAATACAAGCAGAGGGATGCAACCGTTCATACAAGGGGTTTTGATGGGGCTGGGCGTTAGCGTGCCGATCGGCCCGGTAAACGTGCTGATAATGTCCTACGCGCTGCGAAGCTACACCAAGGCGCTGTGCTTGGGCCTCGGCGCCATGAGCGCGGATATGCTCTATCTGGCGCTATCGGCGTTTGGCATATCGCAGTTAGCCAAAATCCCGATCGTTTTTGCCTGCATATCGATATTTGGCGCATGCTTTTTACTCTACACGGCGTACAAGATCTGGCATGGCGCGACTAGCTCGGTGCAACCCGCAAGCGTCGAGACTTGCTCGGGCGCGGCGCTTTATGGCAAAGGCTTTTTGATAAATTTACTAAATCCATACGTCATTATGTTTTGGCTCAGCGTATCTGCCGGCACCGCGCGAGCAGATTTCGCGCTTGCCCTTGCGGGGCTTGTAAGCGGAATTTTAGCTTGGATCACGCTTTTTCCGCTTGCGATATATCTAGCTCGTAGCAAGCTTCCAAACATAGCAGTGCGGGCATTTGCATATATCTCGGCGTTTATTTTGGTATTTTTTGCGCTAAAGCTTTTATACGCTATAATTTTCGCTAAAATTTAAACCAAAGGAAGGCTTATGAAACCGATTGAAATTCTAAAAGAGCTCATCAAATTCCGCTCGCTCACACCTAGCGACGACGGGGCTTTCAACTACGTCTCGATGCTGCTGGCGGACTTTAGCGAGGATAGATTCGAGCTAAACGGCGTAACTAACGCGATTTTTACCAAGCGCTTCGGACAGGGTCCGCATCTGTGCTTCGCCGGGCACATCGATGTCGTGCCGCCGGGCGAGGGCTGGGCGAGCGATCCGTTTGTGCCGATGGGAGCGGAGGGCTTTTTATACGGGCGCGGCGCGCAGGATATGAAAAGTGGCATCGCAGCGGCGATCTGCGCGCTAGCGGCGGCACGCGATTTTAAGGGCACGCTAAGCCTGCTGCTAACCAGCGATGAGGAGGGCGACGGCATCTACGGCACGCGCGAAATGCTTTCTAAATTACGCGAGCAAGGTGCCCTACCAGGCTTTGCAGTCGTTGCGGAGCCTACATGCGAAGTGCGCTTCGGCGATACCATTAAGATCGGCCGCCGCGGCTCGATTAACGGCGTCCTCACACTCACGGGTATCGGCGGGCACGCCGCATATCCAGATAAATGCATCAATCCTGTCCATATTTTAGCGCCGGCGCTTGCAAGTCTCGCGGGGCATGATCTGGACGCGGGTAGCGAGGATTTCGCTCCAGCCAAGATAGTCATCACCGACATTCGCGGCGGTTCGCAGGTAGTAAACGTAACACCCAAGGACGTACGCGTGATGTTCAACGTCCGCGGCGGCGTAGGGCTGGGGCTAAAAGACGTGCGAGACTACGTACTGAGATTATTTGAACTGGACGCTAAAAACGCGCTATGCAACGAAAGCGAATCCTGCGGCAAACTAGAAATGAGCTGCACCGCGCAGCTGCGAGCAGGCGCGTCGCTACACCTTGCGTTAAAAAGCTCCTCAAAGCCTTTTTTAACTCAGCGAAACTCCAAAATCGTGCAAAAACTAAGCGCTAGCGTGCAGAAGATCTGCGGCGCAGCAGCCGAGCTAAACACCGCAGGCGGCACGAGCGATGCGAGATACTTCGCGGAGTTTGGCGTGGAGACGGCGGAGTTTGGCGTGCGAAACGACACGATCCATCAGATCAACGAACGAGTAGAGATTAGTGATGTCGAAAATTTAGCTAAAATTTTTAGCGATCTAATAGAAAATTTCGACTAATTTAAGAATTTGGCAAAGCTACGTAGATTTGATAAAAAATTCTGCATTATACCAAGCTTTGCTGAATTTTATGAGGATTTCACTCGTAGTTGATTAGCAAATTTTATCTTTGCCGTGCGTCTTACGTAAGAATTTCGCTCTGCCGCGCCGCTTTTGCTAAGAATTTCATCTGCAGCACGCTCGCCGCTTTTACAATTACTTTGCTATGCAACGTCGATTTCGCAAGAAGCCTTAGCAAAACGCCACCACCTCAAAGGCGAGCTTCGCCGACGAACGCTACCGCTACTAGGAATTTTTTAAAAGAATACTGCTTTTGCGCGAATTTCAGCAAATAGCGCGATCTTTGCGCAAAATTCATCTCGCTCTCTTTGCGTAGAATTTCATCTTCGCCAGGTGTCTCTAGCAGCATACTGCTGTACTTTGCCGTCTCCGTGAAAAATTTTATCTTTAACGCGCCCGCTGCTTACGCAAGAAGCTTGGCTAGGACAATGCCGTTTCTGCTGGGATACCGCCCGCTTCGTGGATTTATAGAATTTATTTAGTCACGTTGCCGCTGAGATAATTCCGCCCCGCCTTACCACTTCTGTGGAAATTTTACCCCGCTTCGGCAAGCGCAATTAAAAATTTACTTTGCTTTGATACAGCGGCGTGGAATTTTGCCCATACGGCGTAGAACATAAAATTTTAACCTATGCAAAATTCCGTCTCAAAATTTACTATCCTTGCCTATCTGCACAAAAGGATCGGCAAAATTTTGCTGCCTCGCGCGCTGCCGCACTAAATGCACGCAAGATGAAAATTTATCGAAGGACTTCAGCGCAGAATTTCGCAAGGCTAAATTTTACCGCCGCGAAAAATTTCAACCGCTCATAGCAAGCGTCTGCGGCGCGATAAATTCCAAATTAAGGCTTCAAACCGGCTTAGCAGGCTTCGCTTCTTTCAAAATTTTAACTACCTTGGTCGCCACAAAACTAGAAACTTACAAAATCGCTTTATGAAATTTCGCAGCATCGCGCGGTGAAATTTTAAAATCGGCGCCGTGCCTGCGAAGCAGAATTTAACGGAATTTTACTTGTCCAATTTGGCTAAATTTTCTCTTTCAAAGTTTAGTAGCCACGCTTTGGTAGCTACGCCGCCTGCGCCGCTGTATCCTCCGAGCCCGCCCGCAGCTACGACGCGGTGGCACGGCACGATGATGGGGATTTTGT
>CAUSEA010000028.1:0-25037 GCA_963530525.1 uncultured Campylobacter sp. | reverse complement strand
TCTAGGCAGCGCGCGCATTCGTTTCGCTGCGCCGAGCTTAGCACGAGTCCTAGCCTCTTGCAGGCAAGATCCACGCCGCGAATCTCGCCCCGGCCGCGTTTTATGAGATAAATTTTAGGCGCGGGATTAGAAATTTCGGGAGTTAAGCTTAACGCATCGGTCGCCAAAAACTCAAAGCTTTTTTTTACGCCGCTAAAATATTCGTCCAAAAACGGCTCGCTAAATTTAGCGCGAATAAAGCCACGCTTAAACTGCTCCGTTAAATTTGTCTCGTCGGTGAAGTATTTTAGGTTTCGCTCACGTAAAAACCGCTCCAGCTCGCACTTTCGCACGCCTAAAAGCGGACGAGCGATCACGTAGTCATCGCGGGGCTCAAGCTCTTGCATGCCAAGTAGCTCGCTAAGCCCCGCGCCGCGCCCAAGCTGCATCAAAAACCACTCAAATTTATCGTCAAACTGATGCGCCAAGATCAAATTTTTATATCCCCGCTCGCGGCAAATTTGGCCGAAAAACTCGTATCTGGCCGCGCGCGCCTCGTGCTCGAAATTTGACGTGCCCAGTCGCACGCTTTTTACGTAGATTTGTTTGTTAAATTTGGCCGCGAGCTGCTGCGCCGAGGCGACTTCATCTTTGCTTTGCGCGCGGACGTTATAATCCACGATCGCAAGGTCAAATTTCACGCCCGCCTCGTCCAAAAGGTAAAAAAGCGCCGTGCTATCGACGCCATGCGAAAAAGCAAGCAGATTTTTGCCAGCCCGCAGCAAGGCTAGAATTTTGCTTGGAATTTCGGGCGAGTTTTTCATCGTCCTTGCGAGCTTTTTAGCACTCGCGCAAGCAGTCTATCGCCCGCAAATTCCGTGATTTCGCACTCGTATAGACCGCCTACTTTTAGATTTTGTACGCAGCTTTCGTTGATTAAAATTTCGCCGTCGATGTCCTTGTCCCATGCAAGAGGCTTGGCGCCGTAAAAAAACTCGCCCTCGCTGCTGGCACCTTCGATTATTAGGGGTATCTTTTTGCCTACGAGCGTGCGCATGCTGCTATCTATCGCCTCGCGCGTGATTTTTTCGATTTTATTCAGACGGCGACTAATTGTCCGTGCGGGGATTTGCGACATCGCAAAGCTTGCCGTATCCTCCTCCTTGCTGTAGGCAAAAGCTGAAATTCTATCAAATTTAAACTCCTGCAAAAAGTCGCAAAGCTCGTCAAATTCAGCTTCGCCCTCGCCCGGGTGCCCCACGATGACGCCCGTTCGTAAAAATGCGCCCGGCGCACTTCGCATTAAATTTAAAAGCTCTTTGATCCGCGCCGCGCCCGCGCCGCGCTTCATCAGGCTTAGCATTTTGTCGTTTATGTGCTGGATCGGCATGTCGAAGTAGTTTGCGAAAACGGGTGAGTCCACGATCGTGCGGATGAGTCGCTCGTCGGTGCTGGTGGGGTAGAGATACAGCATGCGCGCGACCTTGACGCCCTTTATTTTTTCGATGCGTTTTATCAGCGCGACTAGGTCGGCGCCCCACTCATCAGCTATTTCATCGCTCGCGTTCTCCTCGCTAGAGCTCTTGCCGCGGGTGAGCCTGCCTTGAGCGGAAATTTTATCTGCCGCGTCGCCGCATGAGCCGTCGGAATTCTGCCCGTCGCGAAAGCTTGCAAAATTTAACTCGCCTTCGGAGCCTTTAAAATTTGATCCGCCCTTGTTACTGCGTCTTAGATCGCGACCGAAGCTGCTGGAATCCTGCGCGATAAAGCTAAAATCGTAAAATCCGCGCGCCACCAAGTCGCGCACCTCTGCTTCGATGTCGTCGATGCTGCGGCTTTTTAGGCGACCTTTGAAGCTCGGAATGGCGCAGAAAGAGCACTTTTGATTACAGCCCTCCGAAATTTTAACGTAAGCATGGTAGTTTGAGCCCGTTATCACGCGCGAAGAGGCGAGAGCCGGGCTTTGTAGATAAGTTTGTGGGCTGAATAAATTTTGCTTTTTTAAGATCATTTCGTCGATCTTGTCGTAGTCGCCGACGCCGCTGAAAATATCGACCTCGGGCAGTTCGCGCATAAGCTCGTCTTTGTAGCGCTGCATCAGACAGCCCGTGACGACCAGCAGCGCGCCACTTTTTTTCTGCTCGCTAAGCTTCAAAATTGCACGGATACTCTCCTGCTTAGCGCTTGCGATGAAGCCGCAAGTATTTACGATCATCACGTCCGCACTCGCAGGCTCATCCGTGAGCTCGTAGTTTTGCAGACGCCCGAGCATGATCTCGGAGTCAACTAAATTCTTATTGCAGCCCAGCGAGACGAGATGGAGTTTTGCCATTTTACAGCCAGATATTATCGATCAGGCGGGTCGTGCCGACCTTTGCGGCAAGCAGGATTATCGTATCGCCTTGCTTGATTTGCGAAATTTCATTAAATTTGTAATCCACGAACGCTATATAATCGACCGCCAGCGGCTCAAGCACGCTAAGCATCTTTTCGCGGATTATATTTAGGCTGATCTCGCCTTTTTTAATAAGCGAGCTGGCATTTAGCAAGGAGCGCGAAAGCTTAAGCGCCATAAGCTTTCCCTCCTCGTCCAAATAGGCATTGCGCGAGCTAAGCGCGAGTCCATCGCTTTCGCGCACGATCTCACAAGGGATGATATTTATAGGCATAAAAAAGCTCTTTACCATCTTCTGCACGATGAAAAGCTGCTGTGTGTCCTTTTTGCCCATATAAACGTTGCTAGGACGAGTTAGATTAAAAAGCTTATTTAGCACTTTAAGTACGCCGTCGAAGTGCCCGGGGCGCGTTTTGCCTTCTAAAATTTCACTTATCGGCTTAGGTGCTATGATCGCTGGCTCCTCTGTGCCGTAAATTTCATCCGCGGTCGGGATAAAAAGCGCGTTCACATCGAGGCTTTCGCAAATTTTAATATCGCCCGCTTCGTTTTTTGGGTAGCTATTTAGATCCTCGCCGGGCAAAAACTGCGCCGGATTGAGGAATGCGGAGACGATTACGATGTCGTTTTCGTTCCGCGCTCTTTTTATGAGGCTCGCATGCCCCGTGTGCAAAGCTCCCATAGTAGGCACAAAGCCCACGCTGCCGCTTGCCGCTGCTCTGAAGCTTTTTAGCTCCTCTACGCTTCTAATAATCTGCATTGTTCTCTCTTTTCAATATAAAATATTAAGGCTGACAATTATATCAAAAAATATTAAAGGTATAAATTAAGCGCGAAAGGGCAATCTATTTAGCGAGCGTTAATCAATGAGTACTAAAATCTATCACGAGCTTTAGCTCTAAAATAAACTTCAAAAGGAGCGAAAATGGCTACTCAAGAGACAAATTTAGATTCTTTGAAAAAGGATATTGACTCTTTAAAAGCGGATTTTAAAGAGATTATGAAGTCCATCAAAAACATAGGCGCAGAGCGTGCGGAGTCTGCCAAAGATAAAATTCTAGATCAGCTAAACAGCAATGAGATCAAAAAATATATAGATGATCTAAGGCTCAAAGGCAAAGATGGCATAGAAAGTGTGAATGACACGATAAAACAAGATCCGATAAAAAGCATCGCGATCGCTGCTGGCGTCGGATTTTTGCTCGCTTGGTTGCTGAAAAAATAATGGCTGGAATATCTGAATTTATAGTTTCGGTAGTAGAGCTCGTAGACGCTCAAGCTAGCGATATCAGGCGCTCTTTTTTAAAGAGCGCCAATTCGGTTTTACTAAATATAATTACGGGTGTAATTTGCATTATAGGCTTAGTTTTCTTTTTGCTAGGGCTGCACGCGCTTCTTGAAAAAATTATCGGAGAAATTTGGGCGTATTTTGCCTGCTCCATTGCGGCTTTTTTATGTTCTATCATCGTGTATAAGGTGCTTTCGTGCAAAGCGAAATGACAAAAGAAAAGCTAAGACTAGTGGTGTCTATGCTTGAAGACAAAAAAGCCGATTGTAAAAAGTTAAAGCTAGAAGAAGCAAAGCTAAAACTGCTACTAAACGACCCCTTGCCCGATCTCTCGACGGAGCTTAAACTGATTAATCGCGGAAATATCAAGCAAGTTTTAATATCCCTAATAGATAAATGCTTAATAATGCCCGCCTTAAATAAAATTTTATAAACAACCTTAATCCAAAATATGTTATAATCACGCCAAAAGCATAAAAAGGCCTTAAATTTTGGATAATTACGAATACACGGAACTTTTAAAAACCCTAAGTACTAAAGTCGAAAATATTGCAGGCGTCGTAAAACCAGAGAACATTAAAGCGCGCCTAAAAGAGATCGAGGAGCTTGAAAACGATCAAAATCTCTGGCAGGACGTCGCAAAAGCAGGCGCTATCGGCAAGGAAAAAACTAAAATTTCAAATATCTTAAATAAATTTCTAAACGCTAAAAATGCCGTAGACGACGCAAAAGCTCTATATGAGCTGGCAAACTCGGAAAACGACGAAGAGACGATAAACTCGCTTTTTGCCGAGGCGGACGAGCTAGAGGGCAAGATCATAAATTTAGAAATTTCTATGATGCTTAGCGGCGAAAACGACGATAAAAACGCTATAGTCAGCATTCATCCGGGCGCAGGCGGTACGGAGAGCAACGACTGGGCGAGTATGTTATACCGCATGTATCTGCGCTTTTGCGAGCGAGAGGGCTTTAAGATCGAGGTTCTAGACTTTCAGGAGGGCGAGGAAGCGGGTCTTAAGGACGTTAGCTTCATCGTGCGCGGCGAGAACGCCTACGGATATCTGAAAGCCGAAAATGGTATCCATCGCCTGGTGCGCGTAAGCCCATTCGATAGTGCAGGGCGCAGACATACGAGCTTTTCAAGCGTGATGGTAAGTCCCGAGCTAAATGATGATATCGAGATAAATATCGAAGAGAAGGATATCCGCATCGATGTGTTTCGCGCAAGCGGCGCAGGCGGGCAACATATAAATAAAACCGAAAGCGCCGTGCGCATCACGCACATCCCAACGGGCATCGTAGTAAACTGCCAAAACGACAGAAGCCAGCACAAAAACAAAGAAACGGCAATGAAGGTGTTAAAGTCGCGCCTTTACGAGCTTGAGCTAATGAAGCAGCGCGAGAAGGACGAGAACACGCCTAAAAGCGAGATTGGCTGGGGGCATCAGATCCGCTCCTACGTACTTTTCCCGTATCAACAGGTTAAGGATAACCGCAGCGGCGAGGCGTATAGCCAAACCGATGCGATTTTAGACGGCGATATAAAAAGCATAATCGAAGGCGTTTTGATTTCACAAGCGAACAGATAAATTTTTTTGAAAGGATGAGAATGAGTGAAGATGGAATTTTGCTAGCGCTAGGATATAGCGTAAACGACGCGACGGTCGCGCAGCTGCGAGGAATTTTATCGAAGTGCGATTTCGAGGATAACGAGCTTGATCGCATCGTGGGGCTAAACGATAAGCTTAAAATTTACGGTGCGCATGTGGCGATGTCGAATTCTAACCCGTATTTTAAGATCAAAAACGACGCTACGAACGAGGAGCGCAAGATCGCTGCGGAGCAGATCATCAGCGCTTGGTCGGAAAAATTTAAGCTCAAGCTACAAAAAGTCGCGGGCAAAGAGACCTATTACGTTTTGGGTCGCCAAATTTCAAAAAATTAAGGAGCAAAATATGAAAAAAATTCTAGCTTTGATCGCCGCCGGGATATTTTTGGCAGGCTGCGTCAGTAACGCACCGAAAAGCGCAGTCGATGCGCCAAAGAGCGGCAAATATTCTTTCGCCGACGTTCAAGACGGTATCCGTGCGATGAACCTACAAGGCAGCGTCGTGCAAAGCGATGCGTGCAAAAACGGCAACGGCGCGATGTGTTTAAATTTTGCGGATTCTATGTATTCCAAGCGCGACTATGCTTCCGCTGCTAACGCCTACAACGCTGCGTGCACGCTCTCTCAAAACTTCCCTGCTTGCCAGAAGCTCGCAGCTATGTTTGAAAAAGGCGAGGGCGTGGAGCAAAATAAATTCAACGCCATTGATCTATACCGCATCTCGTGCTATTACGGCTACAAGGACGCGTGCGCAAATATGCGCCGCTTAGGATACAACGGCTAAGGCTTTGGGATTTAAATTTTAAAATTCTGTTTTAGATTTACTCACTACGAACTGCTTTCAAATTCCATTCCGCCGTATCGCGGGATGGAATTTGATGCGTGAAATTCTATTATCTAGCCGCAATGGCTAAGATTTTTCTTGCCTTCTCAATTTGCTCCATAACATACGCTTTTTAAAATTTAAACTTTCTAAATTCTATCTTTTCATTAAAAATCGACATCGTGCGTTGAAGATTGCTTATATCTTTTTGCATCGTCTGCATGAAATAATCGCGTAGCTGCACATACTCCTCTTTATCTGCCATCAAAATATTTAGTATCTCAACCTCGGCGTTTTCTTTATAAAGCACAAGCTGATCGTGGAAGCCGAAAAAACTGAGACTGCCGTTGCGTAGGTGCATAAGAGGCTTTGCTCCAAAAATCCCCGACGCGGCTAAAACAAAAAGACACAATACATTAGTTATATATTCACCAATTGTTACATCGTATGAGTTGGCGACAAAAGCTAATAAAAGCCAAAGAAGCAGCGCTATTTTTATAAACCAATTTACCCTTTGTCGCATACTGTGTCTGCAATCAAAGCTAATCACCATTGCGCCTATGCTGTTTAGTTCGAAAATTTTGCGAATTTTGTTTTTATGATAATACAGAATTTTATCGTTTTTAAACTCAAAATACATACCGTCTTTATCCCTAATTACGGTCAATAATGAAACCAATATAAATGGAAGCATTCGAAAGGTCTTAAGGCTAACGGGATTTACTATGGTAGCAAAAGTCAAAAATATAATAAAACCTATCAGTAGCGCCGGAAATTGATAAATCATAAATTCATAATATGCATGGTCTTTGATGATTATCGGCTCTTTATCGTAATCTCTAGCTTTGAAATTTTGTTGCAAGGCACCGCCGTCATTTGAGATAAAATTTTGCGGCTCCATACTGTTTTCGCGGGTGGAATTCAGATCCGTTTCGCTTTCTAAATTTAAAGCGTCGGTAGCGAAATTCGGGGCTTTGGAATTCAGAGATTCGAAATTCGGAGGTTCAGAATTCAGGATTTCAAAATTCGAGGCTTCGAAATTTAAGGTTCCAAAATTCGAAGCTTCAAAATTTGAGGCTTCGGAATTCGAGATTTCGGAATTTTGAGCTTTGAAATTCGAGACTCCAAAATTCGATGTTCCAGAATTTTCTCCGTTAAAATTTTGTACCAAGCCCTGCTTCGGCTCTTGATGTCGCTTTTGTAGTAGCCTTTTTAATTCCTCAAGCCTGTTTTGATCCATTCTTGCTCCCGATAAGGCGTTTCAACCTCGCTTATTTTTGCTTGCGCTTTTCATCGCCGCTAGCTCCTGCGCCAAAAATTCCCCCGTGTAGCTGAGCGTTTTTTTGAAGTCTTTTGCGAGCTTTTCTGGGGTGCCGCAAGCGACGATCCGTCCGCCGCCCTCGCCGCCTTCTGGCCCCATATCGATGATGTAATCGCAGTTTTTGATGACGTCTAGGTTATGCTCGATCACAAAGACGGAATTCCCAAGATCGACCAGATGATGCAGCACCGCCACCAAGCGATCTACGTCTGCAAAATGTAGCCCCGTCGTGGGCTCGTCTAGGATATACAGCGTATTGCCCGTGTCGGTGCGGCTTAGCTCCTTGGCGAGCTTGACGCGCTGTGCCTCGCCGCCGCTAAGCGTCGTGGCGGGTTGGCCTAGCGAAACGTAGCCGAGGCCGACGTCCGCGAGCGTCTTTAGCTTTTGATAAATTTTGGGCACGGCTTTGAAAAACTCGAGCGCCTCGTCGATACTCATCGCCAAAACGTCGGCTATGCTTTTGTTTTTGTATAAAATTTCAAGCGTCTGCGCATTGTATCTCGTGCCGTGACATACGTCGCAAACGACGCTGATATCGGGCAGGAAGTGCATCTCGATCGTGATCTCGCCCTCGCCCGCGCATTTTTCGCAGCGCCCGCCCTTGACGTTGAAGCTGAAGCGGCCGATCTTGTATCCGCGCAGTTGCGCTTCCTTCGTCGCGGCAAAAAGCGCGCGGATCTCGTCCATCACCCCCGTGTAGGTCGCAGGATTGCTGCGCGGGGTGCGTCCGATCGGGGTTTGATCCAGATAGATCACTTTATCCAGGCTATCAAGCCCCGAAATTTTAGCGTCCTTTACCGCGTGCACCTTTCTAGCGCGATTTAGCTCCTCGAGCGCCGTCGGCAGGATGGTTTGCAGCACCAAGGAGCTCTTGCCGCTGCCGCTAACGCCCGTGATGCCGACTAAATTTCGCAGCGGAAATTTTGCGCAAAGGCCGTGGATGTTATTGATATTTACGTTTTTGATACTTAGCCAAAGCTCCTGCTTGCGGTGCTTTTGGTAGTTTATTTCCTTTTGGTTGTTCAGATACAGCGCGGTTTGCGTATTGCTTTTAAGCAGATGCGCCACATCCCCGGCAAATACGACCTCGCCGCCTAGATTTCCTGCTCCGGGACCGATATCTACGACAAAATCTGCCGCCTCGATCGTCTTTTTATCGTGCTCGACGACGATTACGGAATTTCCCTTTTCCTGTAAATTTCGTAGCGTCTTGATGAGCTTTTGCGTATCGCGCTCGTGAAGCCCGATGCTAGGCTCGTCGAGCACATACATCACGCCGCTAAGACCCGAACCGATCTGGCTTGCGATACGGATACGCTGCGCCTCGCCGCCGCTGATGGTGCGCGCATCGCGCCCCAGCGTGAGGTATCCAAGCCCTACGTCCTTTAAGAAAAACAGCCTTTCGTTTATCTCTTTTAGGATCGGTGCCGCGATCTGCGCGTCCTTTTCGCTTAAATTTGAAAACCGCTTTTCATCGCTGAAAAATTCCACGCAGTCCGCGATACTCATATTTATCACATCGCCGATGCCCTTGTCTGCGACCTTTACGGCGAGGCTTTCGGGGCGCAGGCGCAGCCCGCCGCAGTCGGGGCAGATTTTTTCGCTCATATAATCGTCCAGATCGCTTTCGTTTTTGAGCAGATCGTAGGCGTATTTGATCGCGCCCTCAAATTTACGCACGAGCTTATGCTTTTTCCAGTAAAAATCGATCTCTTTGACGCTGCCGTATAGGATCAGCTTTTTTTGCTCCTCGCTTAAGTTTGCATACGGGATTTTGACGTTTATGCCATTTGCTTCGCAAAATCCGAGTAGAAATTTATAATAATAGCTCTTGTTAAAGCCCGACATCACTTTAATCGCGCCGCCCTCGATCGAGGCGTTTTCGTTGATGATCTTGCCCAGATCGAGGCTAAATTTTATCCCCAGCCCGTCGCAGCTCTCGCACGCGCCCTTTGGGGAGTTGAAGCTAAACGCGAGCGGCTCGAGCGGCTTGAATGAAATTTTACAATCAAAGCACGCCATATGCTCGCTGTAGTGGATCAGGCTCTGTGCGAGCCCAAGCTCGGCGGCGTTTGCGATCTCCACCTCAAGCTCGCCGAAGCTGAGCTTGAGCGCCTTTTCGACGTCGCTTGCGATACGGATGGAATTTTCCTCGTCGATGGTCGTGCGGTCGATGATGACCTTGATCGAGTGCTTTTTCGTCTTGCTTAGCTCGATCTCCTCGTCCAGCCGCACCAGTACGCCGTCGATCTGAGCGCGTACGTAGCCCTGCTCGCGTAGGCTCTGTAGCATATCGGCGAAGCTGCCCTTTTTTTCGCGCACCAAGGGCGCGCCCAAGATCACCTTCGCGCCACGCGGCAGCTTCATAATCTCGGCGATGATGTCGCTGGAGCTCATCTTTGAGATCGGCTTGCCGCATTTGTGGCAGTGCTGCACCCCCACGCGCGCATAAAGAAGCCTCAGATAGTCGTAAATTTCGGTGATCGTACCCACCGTCGAGCGCGGGTTTTTCGACGTCGTTTTTTGATCTATCGCGATCGCAGGCGTCAGACCGTCGATCTTATCGACGTCAGGCTTGCCTACGCGGTCTAAAAACTGTCTCGCGTAGCTGCTTAGGCTCTCGACGTATCTACGCTGCCCCTCGGCATATAGCGTATCAAACGCCAGCGTGCTCTTGCCACTGCCGCTAAGACCGGTAAAAACGACGAGTTTGTCCTTTGGAATTTGCAAATTTATATTTTTCAGATTGTGCTCGCGCGCGCCCGTGATGGTGATGAGATCGTTCATTTTCGCCCTTTTGTGCCAAATTAATCTTACATTATAGCTCAAATTGTTAAAATGCGGTTTTAACAAAGGCAGCAAATGATACTGATCTGTACGGCTTTGCGCTGCGAAGCCCAAGCGATAATCGAGAGTTTTAAACTTACTCGCGACGGCGATCTGTTCGCGGGCGAGCAGATGCTTCTATACATCTGTGGCGTAAGGTTCGGGGCTAAATTTAAAGTGGGCGCTGCGAGCGGTGTAGAAATAGAATTTAAGAGCGAACCCGGCGCGGAATTTATTAGTCGTGCCGATACAGACGCGGAATTCGGGCGCGAGCTTCGCAAGGATCGACGCGGCGTGGACGTGAAATTTGAGCACCGTTCGGACGCGGACGCACTCTGCGGCGGCGATGTAGAGACCGGCTCTGCGAAAAATACGACTGAAAATTTTGAAATTTTAAATTTTAACTCCGCGCGAAATTCAGAGCGCTTCGGTGAAATTTTACTTTCGCGGCATGTGGACTTTGCGCTAAATATAGGCGTCTGCGGCTGCGTGGATAAAGGCGTGCAAATCAGCGAGGCGTTTTACTTTGACGGCACGGCGGCGCAGGAATTTTACGGCGAGGACGGATCGAAATTTTATAGCTCGCAGGTTGGGAGACACAGCACGCAGGCTCCGAAATTTCAAAAAGTTTGCGAGCGTGAATTTTGCGGCGCGAGTTTAGACGGCAAGCTGCGGGCAAATTTAATCTGCGTAAGCGAGCCTAAAATTTTAAACGCAGCGCAGCGGACCCGTGGGGCAAATGTCGCAGCGACCGAGGCGTGCGGCGAGATAAACGCACAAGCCACAACGCAAGGGGCGAACGGCGCAGCAGATACAAAAAATTTCACGCCCGACGCGACGCGGGCTGCAATACAAAGCGCGACGCAGGTCGCGGCGCAAAATTTAGCGAGCGTAAAACCCTCACAAATCGCGGTAGGCAGGCATAGCGTCGCGACGAATACCGCAGCGCGCGCAGCACAAAATACGCCGTGCACGGCAAAAGACGCTACCTGCGGGCGCGCAAATCACTACGTTACGCTTTACGATATGGAGAGCGCGCTTTTTATTAGTGCTTGCAGGCGTGCGGGCGTGCCGTGGGCTATGATGAAGATCGTAAGCGATCATTTGGGCGGAGAGCGGCTTTGCAAAAGCTTCGTCTATGAGCTCGTAAAGGCGCGTCTGCCGCAAATCCGCGCCGCAATAAAGAGCAAAATTTAACCACGAGAGCGTATGCAAAAAACCGAGCCGAGAGATAAAATTTTGGCTTCATATGCCGAATACGACGCGGAATTAGAAAGTATTGCATAGTCACAGGAGAAACGATGAAAATAAAAGGCTCTTATCTATGTTTCGCCCTCTTGGCATGCGCGTGCGTCGCGGCTTGCGCGTATGCCGTGGCGGATCTGTTCGCGGATCCGCCCTTGTTGGTCTTTTTAGCTCTTTTGCTAGTATTTTTCTGTATCGGGCTATGGCTAAAAGATACCCTAATAGGCGCGCGTTACCTATTTTACTGCGTCTGCGTACAGCTACTTTTTGCAGCGGCCATATTCGCCGTTCATAAATTCCCTGCCATGGCGCAGTTTGTGCGCAGTGCCGAGATAGGCGTGGGCGGTGCGGGCATACCGCTAGGTATCGCTCTGCTCGTGCTGCCCGCGTTTTTCTGCGCCCTACCGTATTACTATCGAACGGGCGTCAAAAAAATCCCGCAAAAGCTCATACTCGGCGGAATTTTGATCCTAAACGTCGCTATTACGCTAGCTTACGCCTTCTATTTCGAGCGACTATTCTGAGGCGCGATCTGAAATTTCAACTATTTTCAGTGACGGCGCGCGAAATTTAAGTATAATTTGCAAAATTTAAACGAAGCGGAGCAAGATGACGGAGGCGAAAAAAGAGCCGGACGCGCAGTTTGGCGTGAATCTAGGCGAGCGATCGAGCGCGTTTTTGGGCGCGCTATTTGAGAAATTTCACTTTTCATTTCAGCAAAAAAAGCAGCTTGCGGAGTTTGTGAGCGATTTTGAGGCGTGGGACGAGACGCCCGTTTATGAGCTGCTTGCAAGCGAGCAGAGCGGGCTAAATTTTAATAAAGCCAAAAAAGCCCCAAGCGGCGAGCAAATTTTTAATTTCGTGCGCGAAGCCTGGCTGGATCTCAAGTCGCGCCCGCACTCGTACGCGAGCTTCAAAAGCGACTATGCGCCGAAAAAATTTGAAATTTCCTCCTTTCGCGCAGACCGCATCGCTTTGGGTCGCTGTCCGGTGGCGAGCGAAAACACGCGCTGCTGCAATCTGCTGACGCTCGATGCCGTTAATTCGTGCGGTTTTGACTGCTCGTATTGCGCGATCGGCTCCTTTTACAAGCACGGGAAAATCGGCTTTGACGAGAATTTTGCGGCAAATTTAGCGCGGCTGCGGCTCGATCCCGCGCACAGCTACCACATCGGCACGGGTCAGAGCTCCGACTCGCTCATGTGGGGCGATCGCTTCGGCATTTTAAGCGCATTATGTGATTTTGCGGCGCGGCATCAAAACGTGATTTTGGAGCTTAAAAGCAAGTCGAACAATATCCGGTTTTTCCTGCAGCGCGAGATCCCGCGCAATCTCATCGTCACCTTTTCGCTAAATACGCCCGCGATCATAGCGAACGAGGAGCATCTAAGCGCGAGCCTGGATGCGCGGCTGGCGGCAGCCGAAGCGCTCGCGGCGCGCGGCATTTTGGTGGGCTTTCACCTCCACCCGATGGTTTGGTATGAGGGGTGGCGGAGTGATTACGGCGCGCTTTTTGAGCGGCTGCTACGCAGCTTCGATCCAGGCGGCGTCGCGATGGTTTCGCTCGGCACGCTTACCTTCATCAAACCCGTCGTAAAAAAACTGCGCTCTCGCGGGTTGCGGAGCAAAATTCTGCAGATGCCCCTTGCGGACGCGAACGGCAAGCTGTCCTACCCGCTGCAGATCAAGCGCGAGCTTTTTAAATTTGCCGCGGACGCGCTTTCGCCGTGGCGGGAGCGGGTGTTTTTCTACCTCTGCATGGAGGATGCGAGCCTATGGCGCGAGGTTTTGGGGCACGAGTATGAAAGCAACGACGCGTTTGAGGAGGCGATGAAGGCGGCGTATTTCGCGAAGATACGGCGGTGCTAGACGCGCTTTTGTCGCGGACGTCGCGGCTTGTACCGGCTCGCATTTGACGCCGAGAATACGGCGCGAAATTTGCGGCGAGCTAGCGGTTAAAATTTAGCGGCGCATCGAGTTTTATAAATCGTGCGGGGCGAGCATGGCTAGCGGCGATGAAATTTTACAAAGCGGCGGCGCAGCAAAACGCCCTCGGGCCAAATTTAAAATTTTACCCGGCGCAGGTTCGCGGCGCGAAATGTTTAAATCGCTTAAATTTAGCGGCAAATACAGCGGGTAATAAATTTAGCGCAGCGAAATTTGCTCGGCGCGCGAAATTTAACGCGCCGAAGCGGCATTAAAATTTAAAGGAGAAAAGATGAAAGCATTGATCACGGGCGCAAGCGGCGGTATCGGCAGCGCGGTTGCGGAGCTTTTGCGGCAAAACGGCTATGAAATTTTAACGCTAAGCTCGCGCTTTGAGGATACGGACGCGCTGGCGAAGGAGTGCCGCGCTCTGGCTGCGGCGCAGGGTATCGACGCACTGATTTTATGCGCGGGGACGGCGAAATTTACGCCGCTTGAGGCGATGAGCGAGAGCGAAATTTTAAAAATTTTAAACGTAAATCTCGCCGCAAACATCATCATCACGCGCACGCTTTTGCCGAATTTAAAGCGCAACCGCGCCCATATCATCGGCATTAGCTCGATCGAGGCGCTGCGATCTAGCCGCTTTAGCGCGGTTTATAGCGCGAGCAAGGCGGGGCTGCGGGCGTTTCTGCTCTGCCTTTTCGAGGAGGCGCGCAAGCAGATCAGAGTAAGCTGCATCAACCCTGACATCACCAAAACGCCCTTTTACGAGGATTTGAGCTTTGGACCCGCAGATGATGAGGCGAGCTTCGTGGATGCGGGGGAGATCGCAAATTTCACGCTGCAAATTCTGCGCACGAAGTCCAACGTGAGCGAGTTTACGATCCGCCCGCAAATCGTAAATCTGCGGAAAAAATCAAAATTTAATCGCGAAGGAGGCGAGCTTGAAAATCGGTAAAAGTCATGTTTTTGTGCTAATTTTGGCGCTTATTATTATTTATGCCGCGTTTGTAAGCGGTAGCGGCGGGTATTGTAGCGCGAGAGAATTTTTTTCAGGCAGGCATGATGAGGAGGATGATGCCTGCATCGCTAGGCTGATAAAGCGCGCGGATGCCGGCGATGACCATGCGGTAAATCGACTAATGTATCCGAGTCAGGCATATATCAAGCGCGCATGTGAAAAGGGGGTAGAAAACTTGAGCGAACGCGAGAGATATTATTTCCAAGGCTTTAGCGGGGATCGATGCGAGATTTGGGGCTTTAAAACGCCCAAATCAAAAGACGGCGAAGTAAATACGACGAGTGGCGGCGGTAATTTAGCGCGAGGCGATGCAAACGCAACGAGCGGCGAGGGAAATTTAACACGCGCCAAGGCAAACAACGGCAAATCTGACACTGTGGGCAGCAAGGCGAACACTACGAAGCGCGAAGGAAATTCTACGGAAGAGCAAAATGCTGGGCGATAAGATTAGCCTTGAGGGCGATATCGTAAATTTTATGCCGTTGGTCAAATTTGTGAAAAAATGAGTTAAAATTTATTACTCAAGGAAAAACATGGTAAAAAAGAGATCTTTAAAAATAAAAGGAAGCATATCGATTGCCATAATCCTGCTTTGGGTTTATTTTTTGATTACGACGCTGGGCGGTGATAGATACTGTGGCATATGGGATTATATCGCAAATAGTGAAGAGGATGATGCCTGCATCGCCAAGCTGATAAAGCGCGCAGACGCGGGTAGTGAATTGGCGCTCAATCGGCTTAGATACCCTAGCAAGGCGTATATCAAGCGCGTATGCGAAAGAGGAGTAGAAAACTTAGGCGAGCGAGAGAAATATTATTTCGAGCGTTTAGGCGTAGATCGTTGCGAAGCTTCAAATTTTAAAGATAACGAAGCAAACACGACGAGTGGTAGCAGTAATTTAGCGCGAGGTGAAGCGAACGTAACGAGCGGCGAGGGAAATTTAACGCGCGCCGAGGCAAACAACGGCAAATCTGACACTGCGGGCATTTATGCGAGCTCGATAAAGCGCGAAGGAAATTCTACGGAAGAGCAAAATGCTGGGCGATGAAAATTTAGAAAAATTTTTCTCAAAAATCGACGCTGCGGAGTTTGGAATTTCTGCGGACTCAAAGCTTGCTTCAAAAAATTCCAAGCTTGCAGGAAGCGCGAGGGACGGGAGCGGCGACAAGCCCTTAAAATCACAAGGCGACGTGCAATTTGGCGGCGAACAGCCATATTTTGGCGGCGCGCAGCAAGATGAAATTTTAAAATTTAATGCCAAGCCGCCGCAGGCGCAGTTTGACGCCGAGCGAGCGCAGGCAAAAATCGAAAATTTCATGCGCGATCTGCTGCAAAACTATGTGTTTTGCGTAAGCGGCGCGGAATTCGCCTTTGCGGAGATTGAGGCGTATTTCACGGGCGCGGATCGCAACACCTACAAGCGCACGTCGCGAGCGGGCGAGATATTTTTTCACAATTTCGGCTTTGACATTTCATTTCGAAGTGTCCCGCAAAGCGGCGGCGGGATTTTGGTGCGAAGCCTGCGCGTCCTAAGCGGCGCAGAGCTTTTGGCGGGCGGCTTACCGGATTCAACGGGCTGCTTACCCGGCTCGGCGGAGAGCGGCCAGCTCGGCTCTGCCGTCGCCCCGCTCATACAAAATGGCGATTTTATCGCGGGTCCGCGCAAATGCATGGGTAAAATTTTAAATCTGCAAACGCAAAATTTAAGCTTTTCTTTAAAGTATGTGCCGAAAATAGCGCGTGCAGCGGGCTTTAGCAACCGAATCCGACGAGGCGAGATCGTAAATGAAGCGAATCTAGACGCAAATATGCCAAGCGGTGTAGCGGGCGCGGCAAGGCTTGCGAATGAGCCGCGCAGGCTTACTAGCGAGGAGTTTGAGGTATATCTGAGCACGGGCTGCGCTGCGGCGAAAACATATAAAAAATCACTGCAAAGATATGAGGACTAAATTTTGATCAAACGGCGCGCAGCGGGCGAGTGGTAAAATTTACTGAGCTTTAAGTAGTGGAGGTATAAAATGGTGCGTCCATCAAATTTAAAGGCGGCAAATGGATCAAAGCAGGCTTGAGGAATTAAAAAGGCTACTACAAAAGAGACATCAGGAGCCGAAGCAGGGCTTGGAACAAAATTCTAACGGCGAAAATTTTAAAGCCCCAAATTCTGAAACCGAAAATTCCGAAGCCTCAAATTTTGAAGCTTCGAATTCTGAATTCCTAAATTTTGAATCCCCGAATTCTGAAGTCTCAAATTCTAAATTATTGAATTATAAATCTTCAAATTCCGAGGCTTCAAATTATAAAACCCTAAATTCCGATCCTGACGCTTTAAATTTAGAAGCCGAAGCGGCTCAGAATTCTGCCCGTGAAAACAACGCAGAGCAGCAAAATTTTATCTCGGATGATAGCGGCGCCTTACCGCAGAATTCTAAAGCGAGGGATTATGATAAAGAGCCGATAGTAATCAAAAATTATGAAAAATTTTTTGTATATTCGTCTTTAGTTCTATTATTGCCGATCTCTACGCTACATGCATTTTTGATTATAGATTTTATAAATCATAAAAATATTGACATAGTTCAGTATTTTGCTATTTTATTCATTATTTTACTATCTACGGTTATAATATCCATATTTACCGTAATCTGCCCTAGACAAGAGATAAAATTTACAAACAAGTATATAGAATTTATTAGCGACGACTTAGTTGAAAAACGCTGCGAAATTGATGAAAACGCTTTATCTTTAAATTTCTCTATCGGAATTTTAGCAAGTTTATATGAGATAGGAAAATCTGAAAAGATATTTTTGTACTTTATTACTATTTTAATGTGCGCAACATGGTGGAATATATTTTTTATAGCGGTATTCTTTACATATTTATTCGGGTTTTTATTAAATTTTATACTTTATCTGTTTATAAATAGGAATTTAAAAGGGTTTAGGGCTCTGCCGTTTATTAGGATCGCACGCCCCTCATACGGCAGATGGTTTAGAAACAAACCCGTTTATCCAAGATGCTATCTCGTTTATCTCCATAATCAAAAAATTTATGATGAAATTAAAGAATATTTTTTACGAAAAAGCGTAAATATAAATAATGTTAAGAAAGATTATTTGTTTATCTAACGAGGAGGATAAAATGACGAGGGAAGAGGTCGCGAAGAAAGAGCCAGGCAACGCGTATAAAAGGTTTTCATCAAATTAAGTTATTATAAATTTAGATCTGTTTTAAAAAGGGGCTTGAAATAATGGAAAATCATAATGAACAAAAAGCCAGAGATTACGACAAAGATCCAATAGTCGTAAAAAAGCTAGATGATCTGTTTTGGCTGATAGCTCTTGGAATTTTGTTAATTTGTTCTTTGACCTATCATTTTAGCAGTGAGTATAAATTTAGGTTTTATATGAAAATATTGCTAGGTTATGGCAGCGCCTTTTTCTTTATATACGCGGCACACTTTCTAAAAAGCAAAAAAACAATAACCTTTATGAGAGATAAAATAGAATTTAAAAATAAAACCAAATGCGAAAAAGAGATGGCGTTAAAAAATATCTCCGTTTACAGATATGCTTATATGATTCCGAATTTTGCGCCCTTTGATGTGAAAATTAAATTTTGTGTTTTAGTTTTATTTATAATGATCGTCGTGGCATTATACAACTTTAAATTTTATATGTTTATTTTTATCATTATGGGCTTATTGCTGATGTCCATTATTAAATTTATCTACTATATTCTATTTGAGAAAACCGTTAGATTCTTGCTTTGTGATAAATTACTGATATGCAATGATCGCGATTCTGAAGTATTTACGATCAATAATAAAAATGAGCTTGGCGAGCTACAAAAATATTTCTTGGATACGTTAAATATAGATATTACAGAGGGATATTTATTTTGGAAACCGCCTTATGATATCGCAAAAATAATAGTGAATAAAATGAACAAATTTATGAAATTCTAAAAACAAAAGATAAGGTTTCAAAAATATATAAACGATACATAATTAGCGCACCGAGGGATAAACAATTTAATTCGCAGAATATTGATCTTTAATGAAAGATAGAATTTAGAAAATTTTTAAATTTTAGTGTTTTGCTTGAAATTTTGCCTTTAAATTTGCACGCTAGTCCCCGCCGCTTTCATATACGCCGAGCTCTACGAGATTGCCGTCAGGATCGCGCAGATAGATACTTTGCATAGCGCCGCGCGCGCCCATTCGAGGCACGAGCTAAGCTCTATTTGCGCCCCTTTGCTTTCAAGCTCCGTTTTGAGCTGTTGTGCGCTTTGATCTTCGCAGATGAGGCAAAAGTCCGCCGAGCCCGCGCTAGGACGCGCCGCAAACGGCGCAAATTCGCCCGCACGGGTGTGGATATTGATCTTTGAGGAGCCGAAGCGCAGGCTGCGTTTGCCGCCCTCATAAACGTGCTCTAGCCCCAAAATTCCTTCGTAAAATTCCACGCATTTTTGCAGATCGTCCGTAACTAGGACAAAGTGATCGATCTTCGTGATTTTCATTTCATCTCCTTGCGCGCTCGCAAGTCGCAAAATTTTTACGCCTCGCGGTGCAATCTTGGAATTCTGCTGTGAAATTCGCAACTAAATTTCAAATACTCGTAGCGAGAAATCAAAATTTCGCAGCGACAATTTTACGCACGGAAAATTCTGCGTCGGTAATTTTAAAATTCTAAAAATTTAGCCTAAGTAAAATCGAACGCGCCGAAATTCCGTACCCCCGTAAAATAGAAGCGAAATTTAATCCCGCGATTTCAAAACTAGCGATTTTAAAATTCTCTTGCCTACCTCGACGCCGGGCTGATCGTAAGTGCTGACGCCCAGTATCGCTCCAGTAGCGCTGGTTAGCAGCTCGAAGTAGTAAAATAGCTCGCCCACGCTCTGTTCACAAAGCCGCGAAACCTCGATTAGATCGACGCTGATACCCTCATTTAGTACGGCTTGCAGCGTAGCATCGCACTGAAGATTTAGCACCTCATCCAGGCGCATGCCGTTTACAAAGTCACAGCCCTCAAGGCCTTGCAGATTGATACCGGGCACCGCGTCTGTAGTGCCGTTGTCCGTGAGCTTTAAGAAAGTCACGGTCTTATCCTTTACGCCGTCCATTATGAGCTGAAGGAAGCTGTGCTGATCGCGCGAGCCTACAAGCCCTACAGGAGTAAGTCCCTCGCGGCTAAAGCCGATCTTTTTACCTAGGCTTTCCGCCCAGAGCTGCACGTACCACTCGCCCAATGCGCGCAGCGCGTCGCCATAGCTAAAAAGGACATTGATTTTCGCGCTTTTGTGCGTGGCGTAGTGATGGGCTTTTCGTAGAATTTTATTCTCCGCGATTTTAGCGGGATCGCCTGCTAAAATTTCATCCAGATACCGCTCTTTTGCGACGGCAGCCCCGCGCAACATCGCGCTTGCATCAAGACCTAACCCAACTGCAGGCACTAGCCCTACCGCACTTAACACGCTAAAACGGCCGCCTACGTTAGCGGGCATATTTATCACGCAGGCGCCGTGCTCACGCGCGAAGATATCAAGCGGCGAGCCCGCATCGGTGATAAAGATGAAATTTTTTGCTAGCGTCTTTAAATCTGAAATTCCGAAACGCTGCAAAACGACCTTAAAAAGCGAGATCGTTTCAATCGTGCCGCCCGATTTGGAGGATACTATGAAGATAGTGCGAGCAAAATTTAACCCTTCAAGCGCGCGGTTTACACTGTGCCCGTCGAGATTATCCAAAATTTCAAAGCGCAAATTCTTTCTTACGCGCGGACGCAGCATCTCATAAAGCGCCCGCACGCCTACGCTGGAGCCACCGATGCCCAAAAGCACGATCCCGTCGTAGCTTCGCGCGCTAAAAAATTCCTGCGCTCGCGCTATTTCGTCTGCGCCTTGCTGCGGCAGGCGGTAGTAGCCTATCTCGCCGCTTTCGTATTCGGCGCGGATCTTTGCCGCTACCTCCTCTAGCGCGCCCTCTTTTGCCGGCGGGAAAAACAGCTCATTTCTTACCATCGCCGAATTCTCGCTCATAGAAATATTTGATCGCCTCCACGTAGCCTTTTACCGAGCCGCAGTCGAAGCGAGTACCTTTAAATTTATACGCGATCACTACGCCGTTTTGAGCCTGTTTCAAAAGCGCGTCGGTGATCTGCACCTCGCCGTTTTTGCCTGGCGCCGTCTGCTCGATGAGATCGAAAATATTAGGCGTTAGGATGTAGCGCCCGATGATGGCTAAGTTTGACGGAGCCTCGCTAGGTTCAGGCTTTTCGATCATATCCGAGACCATTATCAGATCGTCGCTGATGCTCTTTCCTGCGATGATGCCGTATTTATTTACGTCCTGCGGCGGCACTTCCATCACCGCAACGACACTGCAGCGGTATTTTTCGTAAATTTTAACCATCTGCGCAAGCACGCCTTCGCCGTTTTCGTTCACGCACAGATCATCTGCTAGCACCACGCCGAAAGGCTCGTCGCGGATTAAAATTTTACCCGTATAAATCGCGTTGCCGAGCCCCTTCATCTGCTCTTGGCGCGTAAAAGAGAAGGTGCAGCGCTTCATAAGCGCCCTAATCTCGTCGAGCAGATACTCCTTGCTGCTGCCTGAAATTTGATCCTCCAGCTCGTAGCTGCGGTCAAAATAATCCTCCAGCGCGCGTTTGCCGCGACCCGTGACGAAGGCCATATTGTCCATGCCCGCCTCCAGCGCCTCGTCCACGCCGTAGTGAATGAGCGGCTTGGTAAGGATCGGAAGCATCTCTTTAGGTAGCGATTTGGTCGCGGGCAAAAAGCGCGTGCCGTAGCCCGCCGCGGGAAATAAACAAGTCTGGATCATGAAGCTCCTTTGATCTTTTTTTGAACTTTTATTATAATGCAAAAAAGATAAAATTCCGCAAAGGAAAGCCTTGAAAACGATTGAAAAAGAGATCAGCGCCGTGCAGGAGATTAAAAAATCAAGCTTCATCGCCTATCTAGCGCCGCTAGCGAGCTTTGAGACGCTGCGTGTGCGGCTGCGGCAGCAGCATCCCAAGGCGCGTCATATCGTCTGGGCGTATCGCGCGCTGGGTGAGCCCGGGCAGATCGTAGAAAACTCAAGCGACGATGGCGAGCCCAAATCAACTGCGGGCGCGCCGTGTCTAAACGCGCTTCGCGGCGCCGAGCTAATTAATGCCGCGGTGCTCGTGGTGCGCTACTTCGGCGGTATCAAGCTAGGTACCGGCGGGCTAGTGCGCGCATACGCTAGTAGCGCAAATGCCGCGATAGACGCCGCAGAGCTAGTGGAATTCGTGCTGCGTAAGAAGTGCATATTTTTCGTGCCGTTTGCGGCGGTGGCTAAATTTGAACATTTTTTAAAAAAATCGGGTTTCGTTTATGAAGCAAGCTTCGGTGCTGCGGGAGCGGAGTTTAGCGCAGAGCTTAGCGCGGAGGAATTTGAAAAATTTAAAGGCTTTGCAGATGCTCTCGCGCCGGCTCTTAAAATGCTACGCGAGCCGAAATTTTAAAATTTCAAAATTCTATAAAATTTAAAAGCCCCTCTCGGCTAAATTTGAAAGTATAAGCGGATTTTGCATTTTATCGCATTATCGCAACGGAATTTTAAAGCTAAAGTGAAATTTCATCGTGCGAAACATAAAATCCGATAAATTTTAAAATTTTCAAAATTCTGTCGTAATTTGGCTTGCAAAATTTCGCGAAAATTCCGTCCGTAAATTTCAAAATCCCATAAAATTTTTAAAATTTCACATGCTTCATCTTAGCTTCACGCACAGGCAGGCTTAGCAGAGCTGCAATAGCCGCTAGCGTCATATCCAAATACCACATATAATCATACGCGCCGTATGCTCTCACCGCAAGACCTCCGATATATGCGCCAAAAAATCCGCCGATTTGATGCGAAAGCATCGTAAATCCAAATAGGCTTGCTAAATATCGCGTCCCTAATAGCTTACCGACGGCAGCCGCGGTGGGCGGTACGGTCGCTAGCCAGGTAAATCCTAATCCCATGCTGAAGATATAAAACGTAAGGCTATCTTTGGGCGAGAGCACATAAGCACCAATAAGAGTGATACGCAGAGCATATATGCAAAATAAAATGACTTTACAGCGCACTTTGGAAACACACCAACCTACGAATAAGCTGCCTACGATGTTTGCGATGCCAATCAGTGCGAGCGAAAAGGACGCTACCTGCGCGCCATGCCCGCTTAGTGCTACTTCGCTAGGTAGGTGCGTCACTAAAAATGCTACGTGAAAACCGCACGTAGCAAAGCTTAAATTTATCAAAATATAGCTTTTATCGCGCAGTGCTAAACGCAGCACTTCGCCTAAGCTGCGCTTATCTTCTTCATGCAGGCTGGTTTGCTCGCCAAATAGAATTTTACCGCCTGCTAAAAGTCTCGCAAGCGGCAGAATTAGCAAGCTAAGCCCTGCGAGCGTAAAAAATGCGCCGCCGTATCCTAAAGCGGGCGTTGCAATACAAAACCCAATCATCGGCGCAAATAAAAACTGTCCGAACGAGCCGCCTGCATTTAGCACTCCGCTAGCAACCGAGCGGATAGAAAATGGCAGGCGCTTTGCCATTAGGCTCATTAGAATTGGAAAACTACCCGCGCCAAGCCCCAGTGCAAGCCCAAAACCCATCGTTAATACAAGCGAGCTTTCGTTACTAAATAACGGCACAAGAGCGCAACTAATCGCCAAAAGCACGCTGCCCCAAAACAGCACGACGTAGGCACCGAGCTTGTCTGCAAGTATCCCGCTAAGCGGTTGCGAAAAGCCCCATACCAGCTGCGTAGTCGCCATCGCAAAGCTTACTTGTGCGATGGATAGGGAATTTGCTTGCATTATAGGTTGCACGAAAAGACCTAATGACATACGAATGCCCATCGTAATCATCAAAATCGCCGCGGCGCATAGGATCATTATCCAAACGGATTTCATATATATTCCTTTTAAAAAATAGAATTATAGCATAAAAATCACGAATATATCGAGATTTTATAGATATATTTAATTAATGTATTTTAGTATATTATTTATGTAAGAGGAATTTACCGAGCTTTAATGGGCTTTGCATTAAAATTCCATTTTCAAGGAGAAGCGATGATTTATGAAGATGAGATGATTTACGTACAGCGCGAGGAGCACGAAGTGCCGTGGGTGAAGGTCTTTACGAAGGCGAAATTTAAAGAGCTTAGCGACTGCGACGAGGCGACGTTGGCGCATCTGTGGCGTGCCGTGCTTCAGTGCGAAAAGAGCCTGCGGGAGTTTTATGCGCCCGATAAGATCAACATTGCAAGCTTCGCCAACTACGTGCCGCGCGTGCATTTTCACGTCCAAGCGCGCTTTAAAAACGACAGCTTTTTCCCGGAGTCCGTTTGGGGAAAAAAGATGCGCAAGGCCAAACTCGATCTGCCGGAATTTAGCGAATTCGCAGAAGTTTTAGCGGCAAATTTAAAGATGGAATTCAGATGATAGGCGCGCGATCCAAAAAATACCTAAGTCTTTTCGCGCTTGCTTGCTGCGTCGCCACCTTTGCGTTTTACCTGCGCTTTAAAAGCGAGGAAAACGAGATAAAAATCAAGCAGCAGTTCGATTTTAGCGCGAGTTTGTTTGAAAAGATCGTGGACGAAGAGAAGCTAAACGCCTTTGCGATCTCGCTGATTTTATCGCAGAATAGCGACGTAGTGCGCTGCTTTGAGAGCGGCAAGCACGGCGAGTGCATGGACGTGACGAAAAAATACAAAGACATTTTAAGCGCAGTGCCCTTCTACACGGGCGTGAAGATACATTTTCATACGCAAAACACCAGAAGCCTGGCTAGGAGCTGGAGCGACGAATTTTACAACGACGATCTGAGCTCGTTTCGCCATTCGCTTTTGCAGATCCGTCAAAGCCTGCTTCCCAAAGCGCTCGTTGAGATGGGGCGGTGCGGGGTTTTTATGCGCGGAATTTCGCCGGTTTTTAGCGACGGTAAATTTATCGGAAGCGCCGAGATAATGCTCGATTTCGAGCACGTCATCGCGCAGATCAACCGCATGGGAAACGATATTTTTATCCTCGTAGATAAGAGGTTTGAGACCGACTGCTTCTACGATAAAATAGGCGTTATCAAGGACTTTATCGTCGTAAACAGCGCGCCGGATTACGACGTTTTGTCGATTTTGGCGACGCTTGATTTTGGGGCGCAGAGCTTTATCAAAAAGGATGGGCATTATTTTTACGTGAGGGCGTTTTCGGACGAAAACGGCACGAAGCTGGGCTATATAATTTTGCACCGCGAAGGCTAGCGGCGGGATTTAAATTTAGGCGTTTCGCAGCTTGCCCACTTTGTAACGGCGAACGTTTTAAATTTAATCGTAAAATCGCGGGAATTTACGCTGAAATTTTAAATTTTAAAAGGAGCGTCGGTATGAAATTTTATAAATCCATTAAATTTAAAGCGCTAGCCGCAGTGCTACTTCTTATAATAATACTTTGCGCCGCATTTATTCGCATCGTGCCAGACTACTCCGCCTCGCGAGGCTTCGCTTTAGTTACTATCTTTGGCTATAACAAATATCAACAGGGGTATTGTTTAAAAGAGGATAGAAT
>CAUSEA010000027.1:0-25566 GCA_963530525.1 uncultured Campylobacter sp. | reverse complement strand
CTAAAATTCTAAAATTCTAAAATTCTAAAATTCTAAAATTCTAAAATTCTAAAATAAGCCGAATTTACCGTCTTTACGCTTATAAAGCACACGCATTTTAGCGTCCATATCATTGAAAACCAAAAACTGATCGGTGCTTTCTTTCAGCTTATTTAGCGCTTCATCAATCTCTAGCGGTTTATAAAGCTCTAGCTCGGTAGGGACGATTTCATCGACCTCATCGTTTAAATTTGGCTCCTTAGAGCTGATTGCATTATCTACGGCGTTTTGCTTCATTTCGTCGCGATTTTTGTGAGAATTTACCTTATCGTGGTATCTGCGAAGCACTTTTGAGGCGCGCTCGACGATGAGATCGACGGCAGCGTAGAGATCTTTATCTTTTTGGCGCACGACGATAGTATCTTGATGCGCTAAATTTAATGAGAAATCCACCACGAAGCCCTTTTTGCCTTGCTTCTCGTCAGCAGAAATTACACAACGCCCCGAGATAATGTCGAGATTATATTTTTCTAGCGTTTCAAATGCGTTTTCGACATAATTTTTGATAGCTTCCGTTAGCTCAAACTGCTTACCTACGATATTTAAATTCATCGTCTCTCCTTTGCATTATGGTTTTTGAATAGTACGCCTATGATATGTAATCTGCGGCCTTCCCATAACTTCTACGTTAGATTTTACTACCACATCTACAAGCGCGGCATGACTTAAAATTCTGCCCACACTACCGTTTGCAAGTCTTTCGGACGAGCCTTGCCCAAAATTACTATAAGCGACGGTATGATTGCCGGGCGCACCTAGCTGTCTATCGAAATATCCGAATGTCACGGTGATATCAAACATCTTTTGAGCTGGATCATTTGACGGATACACAAGAGTAATCGTATTTAGTGTAGGATTAGTCGCAGCCGTAGCGTTCTTCTCCTTAAGCTCAGTAGTTAGATACTGGTGCTTTTGCATAGCAAGGACGGCTAACTCCGTAGCGCTCTGAGCTAGCAGTAGCGCCTGCTCTCTGCCTTGGATATTATTGACGTCGCGAGCCGTCATGGACGCGATAGATAGTGCCGTAATCGCCGTAGTCGCTACAATGATGATAAAAAATATGGCTGCTACTAGAGCGAAGCCTTTTTGCATAGTTTTCATTAGTACACCACCTGTGCTTTACAAACGTTTAGATCCAACTCTGCGGGATCGAAATTTCTGCCGTCGTCTCTCATACATAGCTTAAGCGCAACGGCACCGTTATCATCCTTAAATTTAAACAAGCTCACGTCCTCGGCTAGTAACGCGCTGCTAGCCTTATCATACGAGTTCGCATCTTTTTCAACGGTGCTCCATGGACGATAGTTATATTTCAAGAGTAGATTAAAATTCTTACTTAATACTTTACCTGCATTATTTTTCATATATGTTACGACTTGATCTGGAACAATCGCGTAGGCACTATGAGCTATATAGTACTGCTCGGAGAATTCCTGCGATTTATCGTTATTTGGATTTAATGGATATTGGTTGATAGTAATAGTTTCGCTTTCTTTATTATTGGTACCTGTAGTACTAGGAGTGCCTACGGCGATCAGCACGCGATTGCTACCGTTTTCATCAATTCGCCTATCGTAACCAAAACCTATACCTACGCTAGTAGGAGAGGCATCATTCGTAACGACCCTAAAGATAACGGCGACCTGAGTATTATTAGATGGAGTATTGTAAGCAGTAGCCCTTAAATTCCGAACTATCCTAGCTACTCGCGGAAAATCGCTACCCAAGGATACCATATTGAATGTAGCTCTCGTATTTCCAATATAGCCTGCATCTTTTGTACCTGCTTTCCATTTGTCATCTCGGAGTTGAGACATCGACATGAAGCCACTCCAACCGGGAGTTCTCTTATTTATATTTCTCGTCTCTACGCTTTGTCCGATCCACTCTAGTATATCGTATTTTGGATCATCTAAAGCGCTAATTGGCACAAATTGGTTTGAGCTAAACTCTCTGCCTATAGTAGAGCTTTTTATTCTATCTTCCAAGCGATTTGTTATTAGCATCATTGCATTTTGTGTTCTAGCTTCCAGCTGATTTACTGCACGTACATGCACATAGGATTTATAGATCTTGGTGTATAGATCAGCGCCAAACATCGAGATGATGCCTAGCACTACGATAACAAATACAAGCTCTATAAGGGTGAAACCTCTTTTCATCTCGCGCTCCTATCGGGAATATCGTCTAGTGACGGCTGTCTGAACGCCAACACCGATATTAGATAAAAACGCTTTTAAAACTACTGATTTGGCAGTACCATCTTTAGCTACGGCATCGTTTAGATCCGTGGTGGCAACCCTAACCATCTTTATATTGGTAGGGGAGCCATTGGCTGGTTGATCACTAAGGGTTCCGTTTATATCGGTACCCTTAGCATAATCTTCCGCAGTAAAAGGCTCTGCTACATAATCTACGTCGACATTAATTCCAGTATTAAGAATAAAATCACCCTTACTACTAGAGCCCACCAAATCACCAACCGTTATATTGGTCGTGAACTTATCGTAGTCGTCGATATCGTTATAACTACCGCCACCCAGAGAAATTCCCCTTCTACCGAACTGCTTTTTTGTAGCCGGAGCTTGGGCACTGACCTCGCGCCTGCTAGCTTCATTTAAAATCCCTGGTCTGACCTCGGGGGCGCCATCAGCAGGCGGATTTACCGTTAGAATTCTCCTCATGCAGCCGGTATCGCCTCCGCAGCTAGCATCTCCTGCGTATGCGCTATCCCACTGCGCTTTAGATATACGAGACATAAAAGCTTTAGCGTTATATACAAGCTCCTCTTTGATCGCAAGGGCATTTAGCTCGGTGGTTTGCGCGACGATACGAGGGATCGCCATCGTCGTGATCGCCAAAATCACGATAGTAAAGATCAGCTCGATTAGAGTAAAACCTTTTTTCATCTTACATCCTTTCTTTAAAATTTTGAAATTACGGAAACGCAAACTTACTCTGCGTCATCGGCGCTAATTATACTATTGTTAAACTTAAATTTAGAATTTATCCCGTAAATTTTTTTGGCTTTCAAAGATTTTTAAGCCCGAACGCACAAAAATTTTAAAGAAATTCCATTTTTAAATTTGAACGCGGAATTTAAGCTTGCATTTACTCAAAGACTATAAAATTACGAGCTAAATAAATTCCAAGGATTTTTTATGACAAATCTAAGTAAAATTCTATCCGCTCTCCTATTTATCGCGTTTATCGGCGGCTGCAGTGGCAAGGGCGACGGCGAGCTTTTTAACCTAAGCCCCGAGGCATGGTATTCTAAAATTTTAGAAGATATCAACAACGCAAATATGGAGGATGCCGAGAAGCATTACACTAGCTTTTCTAGCGAGCATATCGCTTCGCCTCTGCTTGAGGAGATGACACTCATTATGGCGTGGGCTTTTGTGGAGGATGAAAACTACGAGAAAGCAAACAAATACCTAGACGAATACATCCGTCTCTACGGCACGACGCAAAAGATCGAATACGCAAGATTTCTAAAGATCAGAGCAAATTTCGACTCCTTTAGCCGCCCAAATCGCAACCAAAAGCTAATGCTAAACAGCATCGACGAAATTCGAAAATTTATCGCTGAATACCCGCAGAGCGAGTACCGTCCGCTACTTGAGACGATGCTAACAAAGCTACGCCTTGCCGAGCATCAGCTAAATATCGACATCAAAGACCTTTACCAGCGTACCGACCGCGAAAGTTCTGCTAAAATTTACGAGCAGCGCATCGAAGAGTCCCCACTAAACGGCACCGACGTCATCAAACCGCGCTCGCCTTGGTACCGCGCGATTTTTGAGTAGGAGGAGCGATGCAACTGATGCAAAATACAACCTTCCCTAGTGATCTGCCTATCATCGTCGAGGACGAGCTATTTTTATACCCCTTTATGATAGCGCCCCTTTTCATCGGCGACGAGCATAACAAAAAGGCTCTCGATCTGGCCGCCAAAAACGAATCTATGATAATGATCGTAAGCTCAAAGTCGGAATTTAGCGGCGATAGAAGCTTCGGCGGTATCTATAACGCAGGCGTCGTGGGCTCCGTGATGAGAACTGTGCCGCTTCCTGATGGGCGGGTTAAAATTTTATTCCAAGGCGCGCTAAAAGGCAAAATCGTAAAAGAAATTTCGCAAGATCCGCTGGTCGCTACCGTCGATATCATCCACGACGAGCGCGGCAACGATCAAAAATTAGACGCGCTGGTAAGCGTGCTAAAGGAAAAAACCAAGACGCTTAGCACGCTTACGCATTTTTTTCCAAACGATCTGCTAAAGACCATCGACGACGGCACCGACGCCGCGCGCGTCTGCGATCTGATTTTAAGCGCACTGCGGCTAAAAAAGCAGGTAGCCTACTCATTTTTTACCGAGAGCAATTTGCAAAAACGCCTTTTCAACCTCATCAACTACATCTCCGACGAGATCGAAGCGCAGAGGCTTGAAAAGGAGATCAAAAGCAAGGTTCATTCCAAGATCGATAAGACGAACAAAGAGTATTTTTTAAAAGAGCAGCTCAAACAGATCCAAAAGGAGCTAGGCGGCGATGCCGATCGCGATGTCGAGATCGAGGAATACCGCAAAAAGCTGGAAGCCAAAAAGCCCTATTTGGGCGAGGATGCCTACAAAGAGATCAAAAAGCAGATCGATAAATTTGCCCGCCTTCATCCTGATAGCGCCGATGCGGGGCTAGTGCAGAGCTATCTGGACTGGGTTTTGGAGGTGCCTTTTGAAAAGACTGCTAAACACAAGATGTCTATCGAGGGCGTCACCGCGCAGCTAAACAAAGACCACCACTCCCTAAAAAAGCCCAAAGCACGTATAGAGGAGTATTTCGCGCTAAAGCAGCTTTTAGAGCTTCGCGGCACAAGCGGCAAGAAGAGCAAAGAGGACGGCAAAAACGGCGGCGCGATCCTGTGCTTCTACGGCCCTCCCGGCGTAGGCAAAACGAGCCTTGCAAACTCTATAGCGACCGCGCTTAAGCGCAAACTTATCCGCATCGCTTTAGGCGGACTCGAGGACGTAAACGAGCTGCGCGGACACCGCCGCACCTACATCGGTGCGATGCCAGGCCGTATCGTGCAAGGTCTCATCGAGGCAAATCAGATGAACCCCGTCATCGTGCTTGATGAGATCGATAAAATTTCAAGTTCATACAAGGGCGATCCGACCGCGGTTCTGCTTGAAATTTTAGACCCGGAGCAAAACTCGAGCTTTAGGGATTACTATCTAAATTTTAACATCGATCTTAGCAAGATCATCTTTATCGCCACGGCGAACGACGTATCTCTCATACCCGCACCGCTGCGCGATAGGATGGAGTTTATCGAGCTTAGCTCATACACGCCGCAGGAGAAATTTCAGATCGCTAAAGACTATCTGATCCCTCAGGAGCTGCAGCGCCACGGGCTCAAAGCCGCCGACGTAGCGATCAACCCCGCCGCCCTTTCCGAGATCATCGAAGAGTACACGCGCGAAAGTGGCGTGCGAAACCTGCGCCGCCAAATCGCAGCGATCTTCCGCAAGGTCGCGGTTAAAATTTTAAAAGACAAAGAGTTTAAAAAAATCGTCGTAACGACGAAAAATTTAAGCGAATTTCTAAATAAAAAGGTTTTCGAAATCAACGAGGTCGAAAAATGCGATCAAATCGGCATTATAAACGGGCTTGCGTGGACTGCGGTAGGCGGCGACGTGCTCAAGATCGAAGCGGTCAAGATCAAAGGCAAGGGCGCGATGACGATCACGGGGCAGCTCGGCGATGTGATGAAAGAATCCGCACAGATCGCCTTTAGCGTCGTAAAGGTGCTGATCGACGAGGGCAAGCTCAAAGCGGCTCAAGACGCTGGGAGCGGCGCAGCAAAAGCCTCACGCGGCGGCAAAAACTCCGCATTGCGCGCAAATGGCGGCGCAGCGTCTAAAAGCCCTACGGCGGCACAAAATTTAGGCGCGGAGGAAAATTCCGAAAGCTCGGAGCAGATTTATAATAAATTCGACCTTCACATCCACGTGCCCGAGGGTGCGACGCCGAAGGACGGACCGAGCGCGGGCATCACGATGAGCACGGCGATCGCGTCGATTTTAAGCGAGCGCAAGGTGCGAGCAGATCTCGCGATGACGGGCGAGATCACGCTAAGCGGCAAGGTACTGCCGATCGGCGGGCTTAAGGAGAAGCTCATCGCCGCGCACAAAGCCAAAATCGCCGAAGTGTTGATCCCGCTCAAAAACTACGAGCGCGACCTAGTAGAGATCCCGGACGAGGTCAAAAACAATCTGAAAATAACGCCCGTAGAGCGGATCGAAGAGGTGCTGAAGCTGGCGCTGGTCTAAATTTAAACGGCGCTTTAAATTTGGCCGCTTTAGCAGCACACCTTGCGTAGAATTTTGAAATCTTTGTAGCGACAGGCTACGCAGAAAAAGAAGCCGGGTTGCGGCACGGCAGAGTTTTTGAGGATAGACGAGAGGCTTTGCGCGCAAAATTTACACGTCGACAGCTTTGACGACGAGCCGCGAAGCGTTGCTAAAATCGACGAACTTATCGCCGCAACGGCTACGCAAAGGACTTTGGCGAGCAAATAGCGCATCACGAAACCTATCTAAGCGACTCAGAAAAACCGCGCCACAAAAATGCAAAACGATAATCAGGCACCCGACTAGGAAAATTTAGCGGCAGTGACAAATTGGTAGTTTTAGGCTATACAGGAGAAATTTAGCATGCGGCCAACCATCATCATTTCTAATCTTTTAATCAAAAACCACACCAAAATCGCCGATGCCTTGCGCTCTATCCTTAATAAATACGATATAAAATGCGAAATTTTAGAAACTAAAGACATCTGGATGAGGGATTTTATGCCGTTTTTGCTGGCTGACGGGCGCCTCGCGTCTTACGTTTACAACCCAGATTATCTAAAAAGCGATAAGTATAACCACCTAAGAACCAAAATCCCATATACAAGCAACCATATAGACTTAGTTATAGACGGCGGAATTTCGTAAGGCATAAAAATAAAGCCATAATGACTGATAAAATTTTCAAAGAAAATCCACTGAAAACAAAAGCTGAGATAGTGGAGACCATAAAGCAAAAATGCGCGCCAAACGAGCTTATAATCATACCAAGACAGCCATACGATATGCTAGGGCACAGCGACGGCATGGTAAGGTGGATAGATGAAAATAGCGTGCTGGTAAATGATTTTTCAAACGAGAGCAAAAGCTTTAATGATAGGCTCATAAATGCGCTTAAAGCGAGTGGTTTGGATGTGAAATTTATGAAGTATCGCGAAGGATTTTTCAGCAAAAAGAGAGACTGGGGCGCTTACTTAAATTTTATTAAAATTAAGGATATTTTAATAGTTCCAATATACGGCATAGATGATGACGATGTTGCGGTGGAGCAGATCAAGAAATTTTATAGTGGCTGCAAAGTAGAGACGATAAATTTAAGCGAGATTATAGAGCTTGGCGGTGCACTACACTGTATAACAGCAGAGAAATTTGGGCGGTAGAATTACCGCCTTGTTCACTATTTTGTTTTGGAATTCATTTCTTTGTCAAAGTTGATTTTCCAAATTTCTGACTTTTCATCAAAAACACACTCTTTTTTGAAACTACTATCTTCTTTCCAAATAGCTTCTAGTCTTTTATTCCATATTTCGTTAATACCTCTAGCAATAGGCTTAAATTCTTCTGGCGAAAACTCATCGGTTTTTGCATTATTACACCAGTAGCAAGCCATACAACAATTCTCTTTGCTATACTCTAAATTTGGTAGCTTCCTATCTATCTCTAGCGTATATCCGCGCGTATCGCTTCTTTTATTATTTAGCTTTTTATTTTCCCCAAGGGCTTTTATCTGATCTACGCGAATTCCACAATATGCACATTTTTCCTCTTTCATTAGATCGTCATATGCGCTTTTGAAGTTTTCGTTAAAAATACTTACATAGTTGTCTTTTAGCTTCTTTAAATTAGAGCCAAATAACTCTTTGATTTTTGTTTTTGAAGGTATGTTGTTGCAAATAGAAACTATTGAAATTTCCTTTTTATTGCCATTTTCATCTAGAGTTATTTTTTGATCTTTTTTAAGATCAGTTTGATAGTAGGTGTTGCTATATAAATTTGCTAAATCGTTAGTGATTTCAAATTTTTCGATTTCACTAATGTATTTTTCTATATCCTCTGTCTTAATGACTACTCCATCAAATGATTTCCAAAATAGAAATAACTGAATTCTGGTTGCCAAGCTATCTATTAGCTTATCATTGTATGATGCCATCTTTTCTCCTTCATCAAAAATTTTGTCATTATACAGCGTTTTTACGACTTTGACCGCCACGAGGCAGCATAGGCGTTTGTATGCCTGTAGCTCCACTCTGCTCGAACCAAAATTTAAAATCTCATTCTTAGCCAGTCCAAAATTTAAACTACCATTTACGCTCGCCTCGAATCCCGCTAATCCCCAAATTTAACCCCAGCTTAAGCATAAGCTTGTATACTTTGGCTTTAAATTTAAGGCGGCAAATGAGATCACAGAGCGAATTTTTCGGCGTTTTCATCACGCTTCTTGGCGGCGCATTATGGGGATTTAGCAGTGTTTGCGGGCAGTATCTGTTCACGCAAAAGGGCGTTAGCGCCGACTGGCTCGTGCCCTACCGCCTAGGCCTCGCCGGGCTTGCGATGGTGGCGTATTATTTAGCGCGTTCGCCGCGCCTAGCCCTCGCACCGCTAAAAGATCGCGCGCTATTGCCGCAGCTGCTCATCTACGCGTTTTTTGGGCTTATGATGACGCAGTATTCGTACTTTTGCGGTGTCGAGCTCTCAAACGCCGCCGTCGCGACCGTGATCCAGTACTCCGCGCCCGCGCTCATCCTTGCCGTCGTTTGCTTTTCACAGCGGCGCGCGCCTAAAAAGGTCGAGCTCATCGCGCTCATTTTCGCGGTGCTGGGCGTCGTGCTGCTCGCCACCCACGGCGATCTTGGCTCGCTGGTTATCAGCGCGGAGGCGCTGGTTTGGTGCCTCATTAGCGCGCTTGGCGTCGTGATTTATAGCCTCATCCCAACGAAGCTAAATCAAAAATACCCCGTCGCGTTAAATTTAGGCTGGGGGATGGTCATCGGCGGCGGCGCGCTCGCGCTTTACACGCGGGTTTGGCAGCTAGGCGGCGTGAGCGACGCGCAGGGCTTTGCGGCGCTTGCTGCGGTGGTGATCCTAGGCACGATATGCGCGTTTAGCTTTTACATGATGGGGTTAAAGATAATAGGCGCAAGCAGGGCGAGCATGATAGCGTGCATCGAGCCTGTAAGCGCCGCGGCGTTTGCCTATTTTTGGCTAGGGACGGAGTTCGTATTTCTTGATTTTGCGGGCTTTACGCTCATCATCTCGTGCATATTTTTGCTGGCTAAAGATAGGAAAAAGGCGTAAATTTGGAGGAGAGATGATCTATTTAGCACAGACCGATACGACGGCGGGATTTTTGAGTAAGGATTTTCGTGAGATAAACGCGCTCAAACGCCGCCCGCTTAACAAGCCATGCCTTATAACGACGGCAAAGCTTAGCGAGCTAAAAAATCTCGCTCGCGTGCCCGCTAAATTTAAAAATTTAGTGCGCCGCGCGAGGAAAACGACCTTTTTATATCCGAACGACACCGCCGTGCGCGTCGTGAAAGAGTGCGCTCACGAGGAGTTTTTGAGGCAATTTGACTGGCTCTACTCCAGCAGCGCAAATTTAAACGGACAAAACTTCGACGAAGCCTGGGCGAAAGCGGCGGCGGATCAGGTCGTGGATCAAAATTTCAGCCAAAACGCAAGCTCGAAAATATATAAAATTTCAAAAACTAAAATTTTACGGATTAGATAGAGCTGCCGATTAAAATTTACGCGTGCTAAGAGCGCTCAAAAAAGAGGCGCCGCGGGAAGTAACTTTATAAATTTAAACGGCTTTGCAAATTTAAAACCGGATACCTCGTTTCGGCTACCGCGTCCTCTGCACAATTTAAAACGGTCTTCTAAATTTAAAATGGCTCTGTAAATTTAGCCGAGCCGTGAAATTTCGTCACATATAAACCGCATAAAGTATATCTGAAATTTTAAAAAATCACGAAAAGTTCACGAAAAACTCTCAGAAAAATCATATAAAAAGCCGCAAAATTCTACTGCAGATTGCTGCCGATTTCTATCCGAGTCGATACATGTCAATATTTTAATAAAAGCTATGCCGCCTGCTTTAGATTAAAATTTCGCCGCTACCGCCGCAGCAAGCGCCGCAAAGCGTCCGCGTCGCTCACGCCCTTTAGCTGCCAAAGCTGTGCGTAAAGTGCAAGCGACCTCCATTACTGCGCCACGACGACCGATCCGCGATAAAATTTCCGCCGCAGCATGGTGCGTCAAGTCAAACGCTGCAAATTTTAAAATTTTAACCGCTCTCGCCGCGCGGCACCGATAAATTCCAACCGATAAATTTCGCTAGCTAGTCCATCATTTTCGCATAAATCATAAATTTCCATAAATTTAACGCCGCCTTTCTTGCTTTATATTAAAATTTCGCTAAAATTACCGCATTAAATTTGAAGCGCAAACGGAGCTTAAGCTTAAACCGCTTGCGGGCAAATTAAATCCATTCAAGGAGCTTTTATGAGCGGTATTGCGTTAATCATCTGCTTCGCCATAGCGGTCGTCGTGATGATTTTTTTGATCTCCAAGGCAGGCGTTCACCCGTTTTTGGCGCTAATGCTTATCTCCCTGGCGCTTGCGATCGTCGCGGGCATACCGCTAGCCAAGATCCCCGCGATTATCGGCGACGGATTCAGCGGCACGTTTAAGAGTATCGGTATCGTCATAATCTTCGGCGCGCTCATCGGCACCGTGCTCGAAAAGACGGGCGCGGCGCTCAAACTCGCCGATATGGTCGTAAACGTAGTCGGGCAAAAGCGCCCCGAGCTTGCGATGCTCATAATGGGCTGGATCGTAGGTATCCCAGTATTTTGCGACAGCGGCTTCGTCGTTTTAAATCCGATCCGAGAAGCGATCAGCAAAAAAATCGGCGAAAACCCGGTCGCCCTGGCGGTAGCGCTCTCAGGCGGACTTTATGCCTCGCACGTATTCATCCCGCCGACTCCAGGACCGATCGCCGCAGCAGGCGCCGTGGGTCTAGGCGGCAATCTGCTGCTCGTAATCGCAATGGGCGCGGTAGTGTCCTTGCCGGTGCTGATCGCTACATACTTTTTTTCCAAAAAAGTCGCCAAGAGTGTACATATAAGCGAGGCTGAAGCGAATGAGGTTATCGCAAAAAGCTACGACGATCTGCTTAAACAATACGGCAAATTGCCGGGCGGATTTTTGAGCTTAGCCCCTATTTTGATACCGATCCTATTTATGGCGCTGGGCTCCGTTGCCAAGATACTAAAAGTAGGCGGATTTGCGGGCGAAATTTCGCAATTTTTAGGAAATCCTATCATCGCGCTAGCCCTGGGCGTAGTTTTTGCGGTATTTTTACTCGCACAAACCGGCAAATTAGGCGAATTTGACGAGATCACCAACGAATCCTTAAAAATCGTAGGTCCGATCCTCTTCATCACCGCAGCGGGCGGAGTGCTAGGCAAGGTCATCACCGACGCCGGCTTCGTAACCTACATCAAGGACAATGCGACCGCGATTAAAGCCGCGGGGATTTTCTTCCCGTTCTTAATCTCGGCAGTCCTAAAAACCGCGCAAGGAAGCTCCACCGTTGCGATCATCACCACCGCTTCGATTATGGGCGCATTTAACGCAGACGGCTCGCTGATGCAGGTGCTGGGCTTCACCTCCGAAATGTCCGGCGCGCTTGTGGTAATGGCGATCGCAGCGGGCGCGATGACGGTTTCGCACGCTAATGACAGCTACTTCTGGGTCGTTACGAATTTCAGCAAGATGAACCCGCAGCAAGGCTACCGCACCCAAACTATGCTTACGCTAATTATGGGCATTACGGGTATGATCAGCGTGTGGATTTTGTCGCTGTTTTTGATCTAGGTTAGCTTATTCTAGCCGCTACCGCGCTAAATCAGTGCGGAGCACTACGGGCATCTACCAGCGGCTAGCTACATTAAATTCTTTAAATTTACGTAGCTAGCCGTACCGCGCAAATGCCTTAGTATTAAAATTTCGCTTAACATAGTTTTAAATTTACACACAAAGCCTCAAGGAGCGAAATTTTAAAATTCTATCGCTACGGAATTTTAAAATTTAGCCGAAATTCTGTGGCTTACAGAATTTTAAAATTCCACGACATGAAATTTTAAAATTTGCCCCATAAATTTGGCGACGAGATTTTAAAATTCTACTCTTGCTTCAGTCTTGTCATCGTAAATTTAGCCTACGCGCTGTAAAATTCCAAAATTTTAAAATACCAGCTAAAGGAAAAATATGAAAGTTTTAGTCGCGATTGACTCGTTTAAGGGCTCGCTTAGTTCGCTTGAGGCGGGCAACGCCGTAAAATCAGGCATCGAAAAGCTAGGCTGCGAGGTGCTCGTCAAACCTATCGCAGATGGCGGCGAAGGAAGCGTTGAAGCCCTTGCCGACGCGCTAAAGGCTAGGTTCATGGACGTCATCGTAGCAAATCCGTTAGGCGAAAAAACGCCCGCGCGCTACGCCTTAAAAGGCGAGCTAGGCATCTTAGAAATGGCGTCCGCATCGGGTCTGCCGCTCATCGAAAAATCGCGCCGTAACCCGCTAAAAACGAGCACTTTTGGCTTTGGCGAGATGATAGCGCATGCGATCGCACACGGCGCGCGAAAGTTTATCATCGGCATCGGCGGAAGTGCTACGAATGATGCGGGCATGGGGATGCTGCGGGCGCTCGGCTTTAAATTTAAAGATGCAAATGGCGCAGAGCTTGCGGGAGCGGGCGAGGATCTGATTAAACTCGCCACGATAGATTGCACTTCGGTGCTGCCGCATCTTAAAGAATGCGAGTTTCTCATCGCCTGCGACGTGGATAACCCACTCTTCGGCGAAAACGGCGCGGCATATATTTACGCCCCACAAAAGGGCGCGGATGCGGCGATGGTAAAGCAGCTCGATGCGGGACTTATCAATTTCGCAAGCGTCGTAAGCAAGCACCTCGGACGCGAGCTTTGGAATAGCCCCGGAGCAGGAGCTGCCGGCGGGCTAGGCTTTGGCTTCGTGAGCTTTCTAAATGCGACGCTTAAGCCGGGCATCGACATCATCACCGAAGAGATCGGACTGGATCGCGATATGAAAGACGCCGAGCTCGTCATCACAGGCGAAGGAAGGCTCGATTTTCAAAGCTCGATGGGTAAAACCCCTTGCGGCGTCGCGAAGATCGCCGCTTCCTACGGCGTGCCCGTAATCGCGCTGGCAGGCGGTATCTCGCCCTGTGCCGGCGGCTGTAATGAGCGGGGCATAGGAGCATTTTTTTGCATCCTAAACGAACCGATGAGCCTTGAATGTGCGATGGAAAAAGAGACCGCGACACAAAATTTAGCCCGCGTCGCCGAACAAGCAGTGAGATTGTTTATGCTCGGACGCGGCACTAAATAAGGATTTTTGGGCTGAAATTTTAAGGCGCGGGCGCCAAAGCTTGCAGAGAGTACGGCGAGCGCGGGCAAGGGATACAGCGCGGCGACGGCTCGCAACAAATAAGCACGACAAAGTGCGGCAGGTGGCGAGCACGGCGAAGAAGCGAAATTTTATGCAGGATAGATTTGTATGCTTTAAAAGTACGGCGTGATCTTGACGCAGATGGGGTGACGCGCAGCTTACAAGGCACAAAAATATACGCTAAGAAGCAGGCGAAAACCTACAACGATGGACGTTAGTAAAGCGGCGGCTTGCGGCAAGAGGATACGGGCTATGACATGCATGCGCGGCGAGCAAACACCGCGCACAGCTTGCGGCGAGCGGCAAAATTTCATCAACCACAGACCATGGTAGGCAGATAAAATTTTACATTAAAGCGGAACTTTGCCGAAATTCTAGCGCGTTTGAAAATACGGAGTGATAGGACGGGAGGTAAGACGGCGAGCGGCTCGGCGATGACATAGCGGCGTGAAATTTTCGGCGCAAAAATTTATTTTACCGCGCGTTATATATGCAAGGCGCGATCTAAAACTCATTTTCCAATCAAGCGGTTCGCGAACCCTTGCAATACATACCTCAAGACATGACTAAAACAGACAGAATTTTAAAATTTAACGCCGTATTCGCAGGCTATGGAATTTGCAACGTAAATTTAAAAGCAGCGATCCGCCTTATAAAATTCCATTTCGAATTTTAGCCCGCGATATGTCCATTTTGGGGTAAGAAAGGCCGCTCAATCGCAAAATCGCGCTTCTTGCAAAGATGACGGCGGCCGACGACGGCGCATTACTTCGCCCACTCGCAAATCCTCTCAGCCTTCCGATGACGCTTTGATGAGAGGCGGGCTGCGTCTGCGCAAATTCGTATTATTAGGATCGCGGATTTGCTTATCGCTAAATTTAGTGTAGATGCGACTACCGCGCGCCGCTATGATAGGGCTGGGCTTGCGTTAAATTTACCCCAATCGCGCTGTGTTTTGCGATAAAAATTTATGAAATTTCATTTGCGATCGGCACCAAAAAATTTTATAAAGCTCCATTTTAAAATTTGTGGCACGGGCACATACCGACCAGATCGTCAAGCTAAAATCAAATCTCAAAATTCTAAGCGGAGAATGTAGAAAACCCTCGCGCCTAACGTATGTGCGGCGGCAGTGCTGGCACGCTAAATTTATCGCTTTTGGGACGCAAAAGACGCGCAGGCGCGGGCAAAATTTATTGATTTTAGAGTTTAAAGCATCGAATTCGCGCGTCTAGGCTAAATTTCAAAATTTAAAGCGCGCGACGCTTCGGACGCATCCGCGCGACTGCAAGCGCTTATAAAATTCGCCCGAAGCAAGGTTGTAAAACCGCGGGCGGGCGCAAAATTTATCGTCGCAAAAATCAAAACCGCGAAAGCAAAAAGGCTCCACGAGCGCTCGCTGCCGCACCCGCCCGAGCAAATTAAAATCGCATGATCCGCCTAGCTGGCATACGTGGAGGGCGCTGTTGCGGGCATTTGCACTTAAATCCGGTGCGATCGCAATGCGGTTTAAAACTGCGCCTGCTTAAATTCGCGCCGTTTCGGTTCACTCGCAATCACATCTCGCCGCAGTAGCATTTTAAATTTGCGCCGCCCAAAATCGCTCGGATCGAATTTACGCTACCTCAATCTGCGCAGATTAAAGCGCCGCCGCTTAAAAGCGCAAAATTTACCTCTCAAACGGCGACGCGAAATTTCGCTAAAATTTCATCTCTTAATTCAGCGCGCGATTTATAAAATTTCGCCCTCGCCGCGCCCCGAAATCTGCGGCTTAGGCAGCGCCAGGCTCTTTGCGGTTTTGCTAAAAAGTATCAGATCCTCGGTACTTTGCACGCTCCACGGCAGGCGCTTTAGAGCAAATTTAAAAATTTCAAAGCAGGAAACGGCGTCGCTAAATGCGCGATGGTGGACGTTTTGCACGCCTAAAAGCTCTTTTAGCGAGCCGAGCCCGTATCTTTGCGCCTCGATCGTGCGGCGCGCGAGCTCGACGGTGCAGAGCCTGCGATTTAAAAGCATCCCAAAGCCGCATTTTTGCAGGCTCGCATCGATGAAGCCGTAGTCAAATTTGACGTTGTGCGCCACAAAAATGCTATCGCCTAAAAACAGCCTAAACCGCTCCAGCACGCTAGCTAGCGGCGGTGCGCCCGCAAGGTCGTCCGCGCAGATCCCCGTAAGCTCCGTGATATTTTCGGGCACGACGGGTGCGTAAACGAAGCTCTCGAAGCGGTCCAGCTCCTGCGTACCGTGCGTTTTTATCGCGCCGATTTCGATGATCTGACCGTTTGAGAGCCCGCCGTTCGTCTCGATGTCCACGAAGCAAAAAATTTCATCCGAAATGTCCGTCTCGCGGGTTTTGAGCGTGATTTTGCCGCTATCTAGCTTTATTATCTCTATGCCCAGCGCCCGCCACATCGAAAGGTCTTTGGGCTCGAAAAGCTCGGTAATTTCGGCAATATCGTTTGCTTTTGAGATAAAATCGTGATAATTTATGCTCTTTTGAGCCAGTAAATTTATGAGATTTTCGATTCTATGCGTCAAAATTTTACCCCTGTGCCGCGCCTAAATTTTAAGCGCACGGATCGCCTCCGCGTAGTCGTTTGAAGAAAATATGTAGTTGCCCGCCACCACGATGTCGGCGCCAGCTTCATCGATATCTGCGATATTCAGCCCGTTTACGCCGCCGTCGACCTCGATGAGGCATTTTGCGCCTTTGCGATCTATCAACTCGCGCAGCTGCTTAATTTTCTCAAGCGCCGAGGGGATAAATTTCTGCCCTCCAAAGCCCGGATTGACGCTCATTAAAAGCACCATATCGACCTCGCCCAAAATAAACTCCAGCGCGCTAAGCGGAGTGTGCGGATTTAGCACGACCGCGGGCGAGACGCCGCTGCGGCGTATGTGATCTATGAGGCGCAGCGGATGGGTCTCCTCCTCGATGTGGAAGCTAAGAAATTTCGGCTTTAGCGGCAAAAAAAGATCGACGAAAAACGGCACGTTTTTAACCATCAGATGGATATCTAAAGGCTTACTGCTCGCCTTTGCCGCGGCGCTTACTACGAGCGGTCCGATCGTGAGATTGGGTACGAAATGCCCGTCCATCACATCTACGTGAATGAGATCGGCGCCCGCTTCGCAGACTGCGCGAATTTCCTCCGCAAGCCTTCCAAAATCCGCCGATAAAATGCTGGGTGCGACATACATTAAGATTCCTTTTAAAATTTCAAGATGCGGAATTTTACTTAGTTTTGTCATAAATTTCGCTAAATTTAAACCGCAGCGGATTTTAAGCATAATTTGAAATTTTTTCGATATAATCGTCATTTATTTTAATCATCAAGGATTTATTATGGCAAGAAGATGCGCAATCACCGGCAAAGGTGCGATGGTAGGAAACAACGTCAGCCACGCAAATAACAGAACCAAAAAGAAATTCCAGGTCAATCTACGCACCATCCGCGTTCAGCTAGAAGACGGCTCAACCAGACGAATCAAAGTCGCCGCCTCAACTCTACGAACTATGAAAAAACAATCAAAATAACCCCTCAAAGAGGAATTTATGTCTGTTTTGGACAAGATCAAGCGATTCCTCGACTGGTCCGGCTCGACTAAGCCGGACATCAACCTCTACACAGAAATTTACGACCAGCTACGCCCTTTTCGCTTACCACTTATAACCATCGTGCTGATGATGCTAATCGGCACATTAGGCTATGTTTTTATAGCGGGCTTTTCGCTCGTAGACGCCTTTTATCAAGCAGGCATGACCTTTACGACGGTAGGCTTTACCGAAGTAGCGCCGATATCGCCCGCGGGTAGAATTTTTACCGTCTTATTCATCCTCATGGGCTTTGGAACCTTTTCGTTTTGCCTGGGCGTCGTCGTCGAGGTCATAAAAAACGGCAAACTTCAAAATTTACTTAGGGAGCAACGAATGATCAATAACATCGCAAGGCTCAAAAACCACTACATTATCTGTTACAACAACATCTACTGCGCCGAGCTTGCCAAGCAGTTTCGCGAAAATCATCTACCTTTTGTCGTGATCGATCCCGATCCCGCTCTAGCCAAAATCGCTGAAGAAAACCGCTATCCATATTTCATCGTAGGCGAACCGCATGTAGAAACCACGATGCTAAAAGCCCATCTGTCATCTGCAAAATCCGTCATCACGCTAAGTCCAAATTTAGCCGATAATATCGCAATAATCTCGCTGGTGCGCCTATACGAAAAGGAGCTTGGTCGCATCACCCCCTACTTCATCATGGCAAATAGCGATGATGACAGCGACACCGAGAGGCTAAAAAAACTCGGCGCAAATTCTATCGTCTCGCCATCCAAACTCGCTGCGCAGAGGCTTTCGGCGATAAGTGTGCGCCCCGATATGGAAAACATTTTGGAGCGGTTTTTGTATAAAAAAGACTCGCTTATCGATATCGAAGAGATCACGGTGCCCGATTTTTCATGGATCCGCTTCAAACGCTTAAAAGAAACTCGCCTGCGCGATTTTACAAACGCCGACGTCGTGGGCATCAAAGAGCCCAACAGCCGCTTCATTCCGATGCCGGATGGCGACTACCTCATCGGTACTGGGGTGAAATTTTTAGTCATCGGCACGGCAGAGGGCATCCGCAACACTAAAAAACTCATCCGCAGTAAATACAAGCCGCAGGAGATGAGATATGTTTAAAATTACTAAGCTCGAGGGCGGCTTGCAGAATGTCGAGGGCTTTTATTTTGACGGCGTGAATTCGGGCTTTAAAAAACAGGGCAACGATCTAGGATTTATCCGCGCCGATGAGCCCTTTGCCATAAGCGCGATCTTTACGAGCAATAAATTTCAAGCCGCGCCGATTAGGCATTTCAAAAGGGCGCAGGAGCGCGCGGGCGGGGAGCTTAAAACAAATTTTATCCTCGTAAATTCTAAAAACGCAAACTCTATGACCGGGGAGCAAGGCATCGCCGATATTGATGAAATTTTTAGCGAGCTTGGCAAAAAAATCCCTCTGATAAACCCTGTCATGAGCTCGACCGGCGTCATCGGATACCGCCTTAAAAAGGAAAAAATTATCGCCGCCGCGCAAAATTTTGACCTTTCGGCACGAAACTCGAACGCTCTAGCCACCGCCATTATGACGACAGATACGATAAAAAAAGAGCTTGCATATGAAATTTCTTTAGAAAACAGCGAGAAATTTCACATCGCAGCCGTTTGCAAGGGCGCAGGTATGATCAATCCTGCGCTTGCGACTATGCTCTGCTTCGTCCTAACCGACGCAAAAATCCCGCGCGCGGATATGGACGAGCTGCTAAAAAAGGCGGCTGAACAGAGTTTCAACACCATAAGCGTCGACGGCGATACCTCCACCAATGATACGATTATGCTCTGCAGTAGCGCCAAATGTGCTTACGACAAGAATGCCTTCTCCTCCGCGCTAAACGCCCTGACGCGCGAGCTTGCGCTAATGCTGGTAAAAGATGGCGAAGGCGCAAACAAGCTGGTGCGATTTAGAGTAAGCGGCGCCGCAAATGCTGGGGATGCCCGCACGGCGGCAAAGGCGCTAAGCAATTCGCCGCTTGTTAAAACGGCGATCTTCGGCGAAGACCCGAATTGGGGTCGCATAGCCTCCACCATAGGCGCCTGCGGTATCGAATGCGACGAAGAAAAGCTGCGTATCAAATACGATGACGTGCTGCTTTATGACGCACAAAATCGCGAACTGGACGCCGCTCGCGAGGCCGCGGCTCACGCCGTAATGCAGCAAAAAAGCTTTACGATCTGGTGCGATTTGGGGCTCAGGGATGGCGAGTTTAGCGCGTACGGCTGTGATCTTAGCTACGACTACGTAAAAATCAACGCCGATTATAGATCATAAAGATTCACAGCTCGCTTCATAACCTAAAAATCTCGTCTCGAAAATAGCGAAAGCGGCAGGGCTTTAAAGCTCTGCCCTAAAATTTTATCATTTAAATTTGCCTGTTTTAAATTTTTAAATACTAAAATTTTACCTCTTAAAATTTGGAATCTCATGCGTGAAATTCAGTCTAAATTTGATAGCTGAAATTAGGTTTTAAGCGCTTTATTGATATACTTGAATAAATTTTTCAAAGGAGTAGGCATGTTTCATGAATACAGAGATTTAATCACAGAGTTAAAAGGCAAAAACGCGCGATTTGATTCGCTTTTTGAGAAGCACGACGAGCTGGATCACAAGATCGCCGACGCGCAGGCCGGCAGAGTGCATATGAGCGATCTGGAGATCGATGCGATGAAGAAAGAAAAGCTTCGCATAAAAGATGAGCTAGGCACCCTGCTAGCGCAATATAAAGCCGAAAAGGCAGATAAATAAAGCTGCTTGCGGCGAAATTAAGATGTAGCAGAGTGCTAGCAAGGCTGATTTCGCCGCTAAGCTTTAATCAGCGTTTAGAATTTTCTAATCTCAATAAGTTTAACCGCTTAAATTTGCCTCGCATGATAGAGATATTAAAACAGCGTGCTAAAACGAGTTAAAATCTACACCGCACGCTTCTCCATATTGACACCGCTAAATAATTTTTACGCATCGGCTACATCACTGCATATACCAACAATGCCGTATTAGCGCAATCAAATATAATTCGTTACGGCTCTCTATCGCCCCTTCCGCTTCCAAAAATATCTCTTGCTGAATATATTTTGCGCTACAGAGCAAATTAAAATTTACGCCGCATCGCCTTGCAGCCTGGCTCTTAAATTTTACTTTGCAGCGAGCATTTTCTAGCAAATTTCAAATCTTGCGTTTTGCTTGTTTAAGGCGCAGTACCTACTTTAAAATTCCGCATTTCGCAGAAATCTAAAGTGGCGCTAGAATTTTAAATTCCCGTTTCACGCTAGCCGAGAAATTTCAAATTCGCAGACTCCAACCAAGCGCTAGTTTATGTTAGAGCTTGCTTTTTGGTAGCTCCACGGAATTTAGCCAAGCTTGTTTGTTTCGAACCCACTTCGTTGAGCTTTAAAAATTTAGATTATTTCTTTGATCGTATCGGATAATGCCTGTCGCCACGAAATTCCTGAAGCCGCTCTATTACCATATGTGCAATTAAAAGCGGCGTTAACACGGAATTAAATAGTATAAGTGAAATCTGTAAAAGGTGTGAAATTTAATCATAGAATTTTAAGCGCTAAGGATTTGCGATAGAATTTCGCCGCGCAAATCAAATCCCAAAGCTAGCCTAGCCTACTCGAAAACCTTTGCTTCTAAGCCATGTAGCCTTTGCAAGCCGATATCGATATATTCGTTAAGCTTCTCATTATTTTCCAGCAATTTGTCGTAATAGCTCTTGGCTCTTTCTCTCGCGGTCGCATCAGGCTCGATATACTTTAGCCCACTTTTGAAAAGTCCTTTGGATTCCACAAAATAGATCGAGTGGATCTTCTCGCAGTGCGATAGCCCTGCTTCAGTGTAGTTTAAAATCGATTCGTACGCGATGTTGCCTAACAGCTCCTGCAGCCTATTTGCGGGATTTTTGAAAAACTCGGCAAACTCCTTATACGGCGTAAAAACCTGATCCAGGTTTTTCATCGCATCGCCGTAGATACCCTTTTTCAGGCGAAACATCGTCATTTCTTGAGAACTTACAAACTTCTCTATTGCTTTTATCGTATCGTTTTTATTCACTGAATTTTTCCCTTTTAAAATATGAAACGCTCGGATTATATCGTTTGTTTTATAAAAATCCGTTAAAAATCGGTTAAATTTTGCCCTAGCGTTTTAGCCAAATTTCTTTGAGCGCTTTTGATTAAATTTCCTGCCTCAGCCGCCGCACTTCTCGCACAATCCTCGCACGAGCACACTTTTGACATTTTTTTGTGGCAAAGCTGGCATCGAAATCTCCTCCATTTTATGGCAGTTTTCGCAGACAAAATACGCTTTTGCGCCGTCGGTGAGCTCATAAAAGCTTTTATGATTATTTTCGCTGGTAATTATCAAATTTTTCTCTTCCAAAAGCGCTATATTGCGATATATTGTGGTTTTATTAGCGCCCGTTAGTTCTACTAGTTCATCGTAGCTTACCGGGCATTTTTTCTCGCTTAGGATCTGCACGATCTGCACTCTAAGCGCAGTAGGAGCGATATCGTGACTCGCTAAAAAATCTTTGGGATCCATTTTACGCCCTTTTTAAAATTTAAGCGATGATAGCGAAATTTAGATAAATTTATATTAAGTTGCAACTAAGTTGCTTTTGATATACTTCCGCAATTTTTTTTGGAAAGGAATTTTATGAAAAAGCTTGTTTTCACGCTTTTAGCAGCTAGTTGCGTAGCATTCGCCAAACCTACGGTCACCACGACCATACTTCCTACGAAGTATTTTGTTGAACAGATCGCAGGCGATACTCTGCAGGTAAATACGATGGTCGGCAAAGGCGCCGATCCGCACACATACGAGCCTAAGCCTTCGGAGATGAAAATGCTAGAAAATAGCGATCTGTATTTTTCAGTCGGTATAGAATTTGATGAAGTCTGGCTACCAAAGCTTGCCGCATCGTATCCGAAGATGAAGATAATCCGCACCGAAGATGGCATTACCAAAATGGCTATGGCAGAGCATCACCATCACGACGAACATGCTCATAGCGCGCATCACGATGATCACGATCATGACGCGCACCATGAGCATGGTGACAAAGACCACGAGGCGCACGAGCACCATCATCATCACGGCGGTTTAGACCCACATATCTGGCTCGATCCGCAGCTTGTAAAAATTCAAGCTAAAAATATTAAAGACGCGTTAACCAAACAGTATCCTAAGGATGCTAAAATTTACGAAGCAAATTTCGATAAATTTGCTAAAAAGCTTGACGAGCTAAACGCTTACGCAAAGCAGAAATTAGCGGGCGTCAAGGGAAAGAAATTTATGGTTTATCATCCGTCTTGGGGCTATTTCGCGCATCGATACGATTTAGAGCAGATCGCAGTCGAAGTAGAGGGCAAAGAGCCTAAGCCTGCGGATTTAGCCGAGCTAATCGAGGAAGCCAAAGAGGAAAAGATCAAGGTGATTTTCGTCGCACCGCAGTTTTCCAAAAAGGCAGCGCAAACCATCGCCGCACAAACAGGCGCAAAGGTGATGGAGATCGATCAGCTGCCGCTAGATTGGTACGAGACGATGAAAAAGACGATCGACGTTTTCGGAGAAAATTTGTAGTTGATGAAATTTATTAAAATTTTACTTTTATCCGCGATCTTTAGCTCGCGGATATTTGCTTGCGCTCTGTGTGCCCTATACACGCCTACTGCGCACGTTAGCATTACTCCAGCCGCGCAAGACGGCAAGATCGTGAGCCTGCATTTTTCGTGGCTTTTCTCTCAAAATTTTACCGACGTCATAATGCAGACCTACGATATAAATTCCAACGGCAAGCTTGAAAATAGCGAGCTTGCCGAGATAACTAAGGCGATGACCGATTATCTAACCCCCAAAAACTATCTTTGCGAGGCGGAATTCTACGATCAAGCGCCAAAAAACGCAAAGCCTGCGCTTAGCAACCTCGTAGGCACGCAGATCAAGGGAAATTTTAAAAACGCAATAAGCCTCGTCAAAAAGGGCAGACTCGTGTTCGAGTTCGATCAAAAGGTCGGCTTCGAGCTGCGCAATAACCGCGTTCTTAAAATTTCCATTAACGACGATCAGGGATTTTTCAATTTCAAAATGCTTGACGACAAGCCCATTAATCTGGGCGAGGGCTTTGTAGCGAAGCCTAATTCAAATTTAGCCACCACTTTTATAGAATTTAGCGGCGAAAAGCCAAAGATCGCGGATAAAAAATCGCCAATTTCAAGCGCGCCGAACTCCGATTTAGCGCAGGATGGTCTTGCATCTAGCGAGCAGAGTCTTGCGGGCTCAGAGGATAAACTTGCGCAAGGCGGGCAGGCAAAATCCAATGCCAGCTCGGCGCGCAGATCAAACCAAAGATCCGTCGGCGATATCGTTTCGGAAGCTGCAGTAGAGGCACAAAAAAATATCGCCGCCTCGGATACTCTCGCGCAGATTAATAAAGCCGCTAAAAAGGACTCGCAGGCAAAAGGTGATCCCGCAAATTCTGCGGCGCTTGAAGATAAAGGCGTGAGCGAAAATTTTGCGGCGAGACGAGATAATTCTTTATATTCCGCGCATTCTACGCAAAATCTAGCGACGCCGCCCGAGGAGAGTTCTTTAAATTTAGCGCAAAATAGCGTAGATAAAAACGGCGCCGCGCCCGGTAGGGGCGATATTTCGAGCGAGCCGCACGAAGAGGCCGCGCTAGGATTTGTCGCGCAAAAGACGGTGGATTTTATGAAAAGCCTCAAAACGGCGTTTCGCGCAAGCAGCGAGCATGCAAATGCAAGCACCATCCTATGGGTCTTGGCGCTTTCTTTCATATACGGCTTTTTCCACGCGGCAGGCCCAGGGCACGCGAAGCTGCTAACGGCGAGCTATTTCTTAGCCCATGGCGGCAGCTACGTCAAGGCCTTTGGATTTGCCCTCAAAATCGGGCTTCTACACGTCCTAGGAGCGCTCGTTTTGGTAAGCGCGAGCATGTTTGTGCTGCAAAACGTTGCAGGGCTCGTCTCTGCAAACTCCGCCTCGATCACCACGAAAATTTCGGCGCTTCTGATCATCGTCATAACGGCGCTCATCATCTACGACAAAGCTCGCCGCGTAAGATCGGGCGTCAGCCACGATGCAGGCTGCTCCTGCGCCGCTTGCGCTTCCGCCGCAAACACCGCAGAAACGGACGCGCACTTAAAAAATACGGCGTTTACAAACGCCAGGGATTCCGCTCACGCAGCATCAAAGAGCTATAAATTTTCTAAATTTAAAACCCCTAGCGGCGAATCCGCACAGTATTTGGATGCCAAAAATTTAGGCGCCGCAGCGGCAGAGCCAAATTCGGATTCAAATTTAATCGCAAATTTAGAGGAAAACTCGTCTAACCAAAACGGGCAAAAACAGGCTTTAAATTCTGTAAATTTCAAAAGCCAAACCTCATCTCGCTTGCTGCAAAATGGCACGACATACGGCGGCGAGAAAGGACGAGAGTGGCTTATCGCACTTGCGGCGGCGCTCGTGCCCTGCCCTGGCACGATTCTTATTTTTGTGCTTGCCTTCAGCCTCGGAAGCTTCGCGCTTAGCGTCGCGAGTGCGCTTTTCATCGGTTTTGGAATGAGCGTCGTGATATTTCTAGCCGCGCTTTTCGGCGCGAAAGCAAACGAGCTAAGCTCAAAGCGGCTCGTAAGCCTGAAGCTTTACGTCGAATTTTTGGGGCTTTTCGTGATGTTCGGGCTCGGGATTTTTATGTATTTCATCTCAGACAGCCTCAGGATACTGTGATCGCAAAATTTAAACGCAAATTTACAAAGGCGGCTCGCGTGAAATATAAGTTTACGCGATACGTTAAATTTCAATTCGGTGCGGATCTAATTCAAAGAGTAAAATTTTAAAATTTTACGCCGCACAGACTACATAAATTAAATTTCGATCTCGACTATTCATTATGCGGCGGAATTCGCTCTTTATGAATTCCGCTAAATTTCGCTACAATACGGGCGAAATTTTTCTCAAGGATAGATATGTCGCCTGCTCTGCAAGATGCTATTTCGCAAACTTTAACCGAACAAAAAGCGTGCGCTAGAGCTTTTAATAGATATTACTACCTCAGTATAGCCGCCTTTTTTGCGGTCCTATTCGTATTAGTGTATCTAGACGGCGTTAAAGCAGACACTCCTCTAATAAAAATTGCCGAATTTTTGGGCGTATTGATCCTTTTTCAGATCTTTTGGATATTTCTTCTGCATTGTGCCGGTCAAGAAACTGAAGCAGAAATTCGCTACTACAAATTTTATAAAGATATATTCGTCCGCGCCGTAATAAACGATATAGATGCCGGTTTAAAATACGATCCAT
>CAUSEA010000026.1:0-27127 GCA_963530525.1 uncultured Campylobacter sp. | reverse complement strand
ATTTAGAAAGCTTTGAGAGCTTTAATAGCCCGCGCAAGGCTAAATTTAAACTTTATGCGGTTAGCATTAGAATTCATACGCTCGCGCGAAGAATTTTACAACTTATAGTTTGCTCGCATTTTTGCCTAGATAATCCGCGACGCCTTTAGGGTCTGCTTTCATCCCTGCGTCGCCTTTGTGCCAGCCTGCAGGGCAGACCTCGCCGTGCTCGTTCGTAAATAGCATCGTATCGACCATTCTTAGCATCTCGTCGATATTTCGGCCTAGCGGTAGGTCGTTGATGACGGCGTGGCGAACGGTGCCGTCTTTATCGAGCAAGAAACTACCGCGAAGCGCTACGGCGTTGCCGAACAGCACGTCGAAACTGCGCGCGATGTCCTTCGTGATGTCTGAGACGAGTGGGAACTGCACTTTGCCGATACCACCTGCGTTTACCGGAGTGTTTTTCCACGCAAGATGGGTAAACTCGCTATCGCAGCTAACGCCGATAACTTCTATGCCCTTGGATTTGAAATCTTGATATCTGTGATCGAATGCGATGATCTCGCTCGGGCAGACGAAGGTAAAATCTTTTGGATAAAAGAATACGACTGCGCCTTTTTCGCCGATATTTTTATAGAGGTTGAAATCCTCGACTATTTCGTTGTTGCCTAAAACCGCAGTTGCCGTGAAATCAACGGCTTTGTTGGTTACTATCATTTGTTTCTCCTTGTTAATAAAATTTATGATGGCGATTATACATTTTAAAACTTTATATTTGCTGAAATTTAATGAAAATTTTTATATAATAAAATTTATTTGCTTGATAATATTAAATTTTATCATTTTTTAAATTTAGTATGTTATCATCGCGCTTCATTTTTTGATAAAGGAGAAAAAATGGCTGTAAAAATTACCGATATTTGCATTAGCTGCGGCTCATGCATCGACGAGTGTCCGGTAAATGCGATCGTGGACGATAGCGATAACCCAAGCGGCGAGGATAGCTACTACGTGTATGCCGATAAATGCGTCGAGTGCGTAGGCTACAACGACGAGCCTGCGTGCGCTAGCGCCTGTCCGACCGACGGCTGTATCGTCTGGAGCGACATCGTAGCGGGTCAACCTAGCAGGGATAGTATAGGTGCGGATCTGCGCAGCGGAGATACCCCGGTATTTGCTTAGCAGATAAAATTCCGCGATCAAATGCGCGGAATTTGAATTCATTCAATCCTTAAATAAATTTTAACCTATTTTTCGATACAATCCGCCTTTCACTTTAAGGAGATTATATGCAGCAAACGCTTTCTATTATTAAGCCTGATGCCGTTAAAAAAGGCGTTATCGGCAAAATTATCGATCGTTTCGAAAGCCACGGACTAAGAATCGCAGCGGCTAAAAAATTATGCCTAAGCGCCGAAGATGCAGGTAAATTTTATGAAATTCACAAGGATCGCCCTTTTTATAAGGATCTGATTGAGTTTATGACTAGCGGTCCGGTGGTCGTAATGGTGCTAGAAGGCGATGATGCCGTAGCTAAAAATCGCGCACTAATGGGCGCTACCGATCCGAAAAAAGCCGATAAAGGCACTATCAGAGCGGACTTTGCGGACAGCATCGACGCTAACGCCGTTCACGGCAGCGACAGCCTAGAAAACGCAAAAACCGAGATCGCATTTTTCTTTGCAAAAAGAGAAATTTGCTAAGAGTGCCGCGTGAAGATCACTTTTGCTAAAATTTCCGCCATGCCCGTGCCGTTTGAAATTTCGAGGGACGGACTTAAGCTTAGTGGAAATTTAAAACGAAAGGACTCTAAGTTTATCGAGTGTAAGGGCGAACTTAAGGGTAAAATTCCATACATTTGGACCGCTGCGGCAAAGAATTTGATCTTGACGTAAACGAGAGCGTAAATTTGCTTTTAAGCGAAAGCGTTTTTAACGACGAAAGGCACGAGAGCTTGGACGTTATGGAGTTTTTCGGTGCCGAAGTTGATCTGGATGAAATTTTAAGAAGCGAAACGGAAGCTTTCAAAAGCGACTATTTTTATTGCGAAGAATGCAAGAACTAAATTTATAAAGGAGAAAAAATGGCAGTTCCAAAGCGAAGAGTTAGTAAAACTCGTGCGGCGAAAAGACGCACTCACTACAAAGTGACCCTTCCGATCCCCGTCAAAGATAAAGACGGAAGCTGGAAAATTCCGCATAGAATAAACAAAACTACGGGCGAATATTAATCCGATGATTTCCGTTGCTATAGACGCGATGGGCGGTGATTTCGGCTGCGAGCCGATAATAAACGGAGTCGTAGATGCGCTGCGAGAGCGTAAATTTAATGCGTTTTTGGTAGGCGACGAAGCGCAAATCAAGCCTTTTATTCCACAAGATCAAGGCTTTGAGAAATATATTACTTACGTAGCTGCAAGCGAAGTCTTTGAGATGAAAGAGGGCGCAACCGACGCTCTCAAACGCAAAGAGAGTAGCATCTTTAAAGCGGTCGATCTAGTAAAAGACGGCACTTGCAAAGCCGTGGTATCGGCAGGACATAGCGGCGCTACGATGAGCCTTGCTACGCTTCGCATAGGAAGGCTCAAAGGTATCTTGCGCCCGGCGATTGCTACGCTGATGCCAAATTCCATAGGCGGTCGCACGCTTGTGCTAGATGTGGGCGCTTATGTGGATTGTAAGCCTGAGAATTTATTTCAATTCGCGATTATGGGCGAAGCATATGCCAAGGAGATTATGGGATTAAACGCACCACGCATCGGCTTATTATCTAACGGCGAGGAGGATAGTAAAGGCAACGAGGTAACAAAAGAAACCTTTCATATGCTTAAGAAGATGCAAAATTTTATCGGTAATGTCGAAGGCAATCAAATTTTTGACGGCTCCGTGGATGTCGTAGTTTGCGACGGATTTATCGGTAACATTATGTTAAAATCCAGCGAAGGCGTCGCGAGCGCTATAGGCAAACTTATTAAAAACGAAACTAAAAAATCTCCGATTGCTATCGCTGGCTCCATTTTGATGAAACGCGTCTTTAAAATTATCAAAAAAAGTACGGATTATGACGAATACGGCGGCGCGCCACTTTTAGGCGTTAAAGAATGCGTAATCATAAGCCACGGCAAAAGTACCCCGAAAGCCGTTAAAAACGCGATCTTCCAGGCGCTTAAATTTGCAGATTCTAAAATCAACTCCGCGATAGAAAGCGAAATTTCTTCAAACGAGCAAAAATGAAAAAAGCCTCGATGATCTCGATCGCAGCATACGCGCCGAGCGAAATTTTAACCAATTTCGATCTTGAAAAAATGGTTGAAACGACTGATGAATGGATTGTCAAGCGAACAGGCATTCATGAGCGCCGCATCGCAAAAGGCGAAACCACTAGCGATCTAGGCGTGAAAGCGGCTTTAAAGGCGATCGAGCGTAGCGGGTTGCAAAAAAACGAGATCGATGCCATAATCTGCGCCACGATCTCGCCTGATTATTTCTGTATGCCCTCGACCGCGTGCGTCATCGCAAATAAACTGGGCTTAAATTTCGGCATCACAGCATTTGATATAAATGCCGCCTGTACGGGCTTCATCTATCTTTTGGAGCTCGCAAAATCCTTCATCGAAAGCGGCGCCAAAAAACACGTGCTAATAATCGGCACGGAAAAGCTAAGTTCGATAGTCGATTGGAGCGACCGCGCTACGTGCATACTTTTCGGCGACGGCGCAGGCGCTGCGGTTATCGCGGCGCGCGACGATAACGAAATCATCGACATTCATACCGCTAGCGACGGCAGCAAGGGCGATCTTCTCATCACTGCAGCCCCGGGTAGCGTCAATCCACTCAGCCAAAAAATCATCGACGAAAAGCTGGGCTTCATGCAGATGGCGGGGCGCGAGGTCTTTAAAATCGCGGTACCGACGCTTAGTAACGACGTCGTGGAGATTTTGGCGAAAAATAAAATTTCGCCCGAGCAGGTCGATCTTTTCATCCCGCATCAGGCTAATTTACGCATTATCGAGGCGGTCAAGGCGAGATTAGAATTTAGCGACGAGCAGTGCGTGCTTACGATCGGCAAATACGGCAACACCAGTTCCGCGTCAATCCCTATGGCGATAAATGACGCTTACGAGAGTGGCAGACTCAAAAACGGCTCGCTTATGCTTTTGGATGCGTTCGGCGGCGGCTTTACCTGGGGTAGCGCGCTTTTAAAATTCGGCGGCAAGAGCATAAACTAGCGCTTTTTAAATTTTATTATCTTTGAATTTCGCCATATTTAAGAGTTAAAATTCCAAGCTTATTTACAAAACTAATTTTAAATTTATATTTATTCTGAGCTAGGTTTCAAAATTTTAAAATGAAGCGTTTGCGATTAAAAGCATATTATTATGATCTTGGGTAGTTTGCATATCGGCTTCTGCTTGAAGATGGTAAAACGACATTAGTTTGAGCGCCTATCGCTTTTGACGATGGGTTTTTCAGATATAAAAGAAATCAAATATGCGATAGCTTAAATGGGTGTTAATTTCAGCTGATTCTATACATTAACGGCTTGTAATTTGCTGCAAAGCTCGGTAAGTATTTTATGGCGGCGTATGGTGGATCTTTTGAGCGACCTACACATAGGCTGTAGAATAAATTCAAATACCAAAACGCTCACAACAGCAAGCATCAAATTGCCTTAGATTTGAAATTTAGCATAAACGCTAGTAAATTTAATTAAATACCGCGAACGAGGCGATAAAGGATCGCTATGCCATGAGTGAGGAAGTGTCGTATCTCTAATATCTATAGGGCGTTAAAAATCTCCAGCTATCTCCCGTTATACAATATATATTATCTCTATATAGATAGTGGTGAGCCGGAGGACGCGCTCATGTCAGCTACAGACTGAAGCGGTCAATGCGTTTAGTTTTAGTGCGAAAGCTACAGATATTTATAGGTTTTGATGGTAGGCCTAGCTCTATGCCATTGTAAGCATTGAAAAATTTCGCACAAAATATCATCTCACAATTATGGACGACAGTTATTAAAGCATATTATCAAGGTAATTTTTTATAAATTTTAAGTTCAAATTCCATTCGGATAAAATTTCGATTATTTTTTAGAAAGTGATCCGAAATTATTTAAAATTCCTCCGCTAGCTTGGACTATCTAGCGTCTTGCTCGTGTGTCCGGTTTAAAATTTTAAATAACGTAAAATCCCAAATTCTCGTGCTTAAGGATAATTTTTCTGATCTCTTTTAGTAAGCTGAGCGAGGCTTCGATTTCGGCGCGGCGGGTGCTTACGCTCTCGACGTTCGCGCCCACGCTCACCCCTTTTGCGAGGGCGTATTTATAGATGAAATCAAACATCTCCGCGCACAGCGCTGTTGAACTTTGCAAAATATCGACGCTGCTTTGCAGTCGCTGCTGCAAAAAATCTGGCACCGAGATGCCAAGCCATTTCATAAACTCAAGCGTCTTTAGGCTACCGCACGGCGTGAAAGTAAAGATTATAGGCACCTTTTTGCACTCCAAAGCGGCGTAATCGTCGATGAAATCTTTGGCGTTTTGCACATTATAAACCGCCTGAGTGATAAAAAATTCGCACCCGTCCGCAGTCTTCTCCGCGATTTTTAGGTGCTCGTCGCGGCTCTTTTCGTGGCGCTCGGGTATGCAGATGCCGCCTAGACAAAGATGCTGCGCTACAAGTCGCTTGATCTCGTAGGCGCGGCTTAGATGCAGCTTGCATTCTTCGTTTTTAGAGCTCGCCCCCACGAAAACACCCAGCCCGCTTGCGGCATGTCTTAGAATTTCACAAAATTCCGCCTCGTCGTATTTGCCTACCGCGCGATAGATGATCGCTTCTTTATCGGTGTGTAGATACTGCGTGTAATAGCGCGCAGGATCGATCGTATGCACAAAAGGAAAGGTCCGCTCATCTTTCGTGCGCGCGCTTTCATCTTGTAGATCGTAGATGACGATGCCGTCGCATTCGCATTCGCCTAGGCGTTGCGACCACGCCGTACCTAGGCGCTCGAGCTCGTCTTGAGAGGACGTGATTTTAGGTGGAACGATGCCGTAGAGCAAAATTCCGCTTTTTCCGTTTCTAATTTTTTCTTTTAACACTTGCCATTCCTTGATTTTTCGCACATTTTAGCAAATTTAAATTTAAAAATTTAAATGATATAATGCCGCGCAAATTGCAAATTTAAGGAACGCAATGAAAACGCTTCAAGAAAATTTAAAGCTTTTTTATCTGGGGCTTGAAAACGGCGAGCCGTTTTTGTATAAAAACAAGGATCTGACGACGCATGCGCTTATCATAGGAATGACTGGCAGCGGTAAAACGGGACTTGGCATCACGCTGCTAGAAGAAGCCGCGATCGATAATATCCCATCCATCATCATCGATCCGAAAGGCGATCTGACAAATTTAGCTCTTACCTTTCCGCAGATGAGGACTGAGGATTTTGAGCCCTATATCGACGAGGCCGAGGCGCAAAACAAAGGTCTTAGCGTGCGCGAGTACGCAGAACAGACCGCAAGTACTTGGCGTGAAGGTATTGAGGGCTCATATCAAGACCTGGCGCGAGTACAGCTTTTGAAAAACAGCGCCGATTTTAGAATTTATACGCCCAAATCAAGCGCAGGCCTTGGAATCAGCCTGCTAAGCGACTTTGAAGCGCCGAAGGGCTTAAACGAAGAGGATCTGAACAACTACGTAGGCGGCATCGCCACTAGCGTGCTAAGTCTAGCAGGGATTAGCAGCGATAATCTCAGCTCGCCGGAATTTTTACTAATCAGCCAAATTCTCACCTATCATTTTAACAAAGGCGAGGGGGTGAGCGTGGTGGATCTCATCGCGCAGATCGGCAACCCGCCATTCGATAAAATCGGCGTTTTTGATGTAAATACCTTCTTTTCGAGCGATAAGCGAATGGCGCTTGCGATGAAGATTAACGCGCTCATCGCAAGCCCGAGTTTTAAGCTTTGGTGCGAGGGCGAGCGACTAAATATCGCCAAGATGCTCTTTGATGAAAACGGCAGGGCGAGGGCGAATATATTTTCCATCGCGCATCTAAACGACGATGAGAGGATGTTTTTCGTCACGCTGCTTTTGGGCGAGATGATCAAATGGATGCGTACTACCAGCGGTACGAGTTCCTTGCGCGCAGTACTTTATATGGATGAAATTTACGGCTTCTTCCCGCCAAACGGCAATCCGCCGAGCAAAACTCCGATGCTTACGCTGCTGAAGCAGGCTCGCGCATTTGGTCTTGGTTGCGTATTATCGACGCAAAACCCCGTCGATCTCGATTATAAGGGGCTTAGCAACATCGGCACGTGGTTTATCGGGCGCTTGCAGACCGCGCAAGATAAGGAGCGCGTCATCAGCGGCTTAAGCGGCATCGGCTCAAATCCGATTGATAAAAGTGTGCTTATGGAAAAAATTTCAAATCTCAAAAAGCGAAATTTTTTGGTAAAAAATATCAACGAGGACGTGCTGCGAGTGATCGAGACGCGCTTTGCGCTAAGCTATTTAAAGGGTCCCTTAAGCAACGAGCAAATTTCAAATTTAATGAAAGACAAAAAGGCTGAAATTTCGTCCGGCGCCGCGCAAGGCGTCAAATCCGCCGGCGCCGCCAAACCCGTAGTTTCTGCTGAAATTTCGCAGCTTTACAGCTATGGCGCGAGCCTTGAGCTAAGCCCGTATCTTTATGCAAGCGCAAAGATGCGATTTTGCGACAAAGGAGTTGATTTTACGCAGCAGCGCACTTTTTTGCTTTCGCTTTCGGACGTAAGCGAAATAGATTGGAGCGAGGCCAGCACGCGAGAGATCGGGAGCTTAAGCGGACAGGAGCAGGCGGGCTCGCTCTACAGTGCGCTTCCTGGCTTCATCGCGGGAGCAAAAAATTTAAACGCTCAGCTTAAAAGCTTTAAGGAGTGGCTATATCGCAATGAAAAACTCGAGCTTTTTAGCGCGCTTGATCTGCTCTCAAAACCGGGCGAGAGCAGGGAGGAATTTTTCGTGCGCTTAGGCGATAAGGCGAATGAGGCTCTAGAGGCCAAAACCGACGAGATCACGGCTAAATTTGAAAAGGAAAAGGCGCGCCTTGAGGATAAAATTTCTCGCGCTAGCGAAAAGTATGAAAAGGAAAAGGGCGACGTGCTAAGTCGTGGCGTGGATGCGGCGCTAAACATAGGTGGAGCGATCTTGGGCGCGTTTTTAGGTCGCTCGCGCAGCGCTAGCAATATCTCTAAAGCGATCAGCGGCGCCAAGAGCGCGCATAAAATTTTAAATGAACGAAGCGAAGCCAAAAATGCCGAAAATAGCCTAAGCGCGCTACAAGAGGAGCTGGAAGTGCTTACGCAAAAATTTGAGGCTGAAGTGGACGCGCTAAAACAGAGCCTGGATCTAAAAAATATTAAACTCGAAACGAAAGAAATTTCGCCGAAGAAAACCGACATCTACGACGAGAAAATTTCGCTACTTTGGAAAAGTTAAAGGGATTTTATGAAAAAATCGGGAATTTTAGAATTTTTACTTAGCATCGTTACGGCGCCGAATTTTTGGTGCTACTTTGCTGCGTATCTGATCGCTGCGATCCCTTTTGGGCTTTTGATCGGCAGATACCTCGGCGGCGTGGATATCAAAAGCGAGGGCAGTGGCTCCATAGGCGCTACCAACGTCCTTCGCGTCCTAAAAACTCGCGATCCGCAAAAAGCAAAAAAGCTCGCGATCCTCACGGTTGTCTGCGATGCGCTAAAGGGCGTCCTGCCGATACTGATTGCGCGTGCTTTGGGCTTTGATGAAAACGTGCTGTGGAGCATGGCTGTCTTTGCAGTGCTTGGGCATTGCTTTAGCCCGTATCTGAAATTTAACGGCGGCAAGGGCATTGCGACGGGAGCCGGCGTGCTTGCTTGCTTTATTCCTATCGAGATTGTTATTGCGCTTGCCGTTTGGTTCGTAGTCGGTAAGACGGTTAAAATTTCATCCGTAGCCTCGCTTGCAGCGGCGCTTGCGCTAGTTATCGCTAGCTACCTGATCCATCCGCAGATGCCAGCGATCAACACTCATGCGCCGATCTTTCTGATAGTTTTCATCGTATTTTATAAACACGCGCCTAATATCGCTAGGCTGCTTAAGGGCGAGGAAAAGCGCGTAGTATGATTAAAATTTTAATCGAAAAGCTTGAATTTGGCGCGATAATCGGGACGCTAGATTTTGAGCGCAAGCGCGAGCAGCGCGTATGGGTGTGGGCGAAGTTTGGAGCAGAAGAATTTATCGATTACGCGCGGGTTTGCGAATATATCAAAGCGGAGCTTCGCGAGAAAAAATTTCGCCTCGTGGAGGACGCGCTAAGATACTTTGCGCAGGAGTTTCACTCAAAATTTCGCTCGATGGATTATTTTTATATGAAAATTTTAAAACCCGAAATTTTACAAGATGCAAGCGTCGGTGCGGAAATAGAGATAAAATTTTAAAATTTCTTTAAAAAATCTTGAAATTTTGCTTAAAATATGTTAAAATCGCCGCAAAATTTTAAGGCAAGGAAATTAAATGAGAATTTTAATAGTCGAGGACGAGGTGACTTTAAACAAGACGATAGCGGAGGGCTTGATGGAGTTCGGCTATCAGACGGATACTTCCGAGAGTTTTAAGGACGCAGAGTATTATATCGGCATTAGAAATTATGATTTGGTGCTAACCGATTGGATGCTAGCTGACGGCAACGGCATCGATCTCATTGCATTGGTTAAGCAAAAATCCGCGCGCACCTCCGTTGTCGTGCTATCTGCAAAAGACGATAAAGAAAGCGAGATCAAAGCGCTTCGCGCGGGCGCGGACGATTTTATCAAAAAACCTTTCGATTTTGATGTTTTAGTAGCGCGCCTTGAGGCTAGACTTCGCTTCGGCGGCTCAAATATCATCAAAATCGACGATCTTATCATCGATCCGGATGAGGAAAAGATCACATATCTAGGTCAAGAGATCGAGCTGAAGGGTAAGCCGTTTGAGGTGCTAACTCACCTGGCGCGCCACAGCGATCAGATCGTAAGCAAAGAGCAGCTATTAGACGCCATCTGGGAGGAGCCTGAGCTCGTTACGCCGAACGTCATCGAAGTCGCGATCAATCAAATTCGCCAGAAAATGGATAAGCCTCTAAACATCTCTACGATCGAGACCGTTCGCAGACGCGGATATAGATTTTGCTTTCCACAAAAAGCTTAAGAGTCCGCTTTGTAATACAATTAGCATCCGCTTCGTTGATGCTAATTGTCATTTTTTCGGTAATGCTCTATAATTATATGAGAATTACCATCTTCGAAACTCCCGTTCAAAATTTAATCCAAAGAGCACAAAAAATCGTAGACGCCTCCGTGACGCCTGAGAAAATTCCATATTTTTTACAAGACGCATCCAGTGAATACGAAAGCAAAATCATCGAAAACGAAAGTATCAATAAACCTAAATTTATTGAAAGCTCCGAGGATGGCAAGAGCTATTTACAGCTGCACTACCCTTATGGTAAGGATAAAATTTTAAGCATCAAAGCAGACGTGAGCGTCTATGCAAACATCGTAAATCAAATACTCATCGACATAATTTTAGTAAATTTAACTATGATATTTTTGGTGGTATTTTACGCGATGTTTCTCTCGCGCATGCTGCTGATGCCGATTAAGCTGATCAGCCAAAGGCTCGCTTCGGTGGATGAAAAATTTCTAAAGCCGATCGACGCAGCGGAAATTCCAAGCGAATTTAGCCCGCTTTCAAACAGTATCAACCGCCTACTTGAGCGCATTGAAACCTTCATTTTGTATCAAAAGGAGCTTTTTATCGGCATCGCACACGAGCTTAAGACCCCGCTTGCGGTGATGAAAACCAAAAACGAAGTTACCCTCATCAAGCCGCGCGAGAGTGAGAAATATATCGAGGCGCTTAAAAACAATAACGACTCGATCGATAGTATGAATAAGATGATCAGCTCCATCCTAGAGATCGGGCGGCAGGAGGGGGCGCAGTTTGAGGCGCCCGAGCAGACCGATATGATTGCATATTTGCGGGAGCTATGCGTAGGCTTTAAAATTTTAGCGCGTACGGCGGGTAAGGACTTGACGATGGATCTTAAGCCTGAACAACTTGAAATTTCGGTGCAGAAAAGCCTCTTTATGCACGTGATTCAAAATTTTATCCAAAACGCCATCAAATTTTCTCCGGACGGCGAAAAGGTGCTGATCGAGAGCGAAATTTCGGATGGAAATTTCATCGTGCGAGTTGCAAACAAAGGCGAGCCGCTTAACGAAGAGATCGATTATTTTGCCCCTTTTAAACGCTACGGAGGCAAACCGGGAGCTGGGCTCGGGCTATTTTTAGCCAAAAATGCTGCTCAAGCGATGGGCGCGCAAGTAGATCTTAAAAACGATGAAGCGCGCTCGCTAATCGTCGCGATTTTCAAACTTCCGCTAAAAAATTTAAGAAATAGCCCGAAATTCCGCTATTTTAAAACAAAATGAAGCTTTTTATGGTATAAACGCCATAAATTTTTTCGTAAGGTAAAATTATATGTCATTGTTGATTACTAAAGAATGCATCAGTTGCGACGCTTGCCGCGAGGAATGCCCTAATGAAGCTATTTTTGAGGATGAGCCGATATACATCATAGACGCCGATCGATGCTGCGAGTGCGTAGATGATTACTCTGAGCCCGCCTGCATCGTGGTCTGCCCGGTCGAGTGTATCATCACCGATCCCGATAATATCGAGACGGCGGACGAGCTGAAATACAAACACGTCCATATGGAAATTTAAATGCCCAAGCGCGTCGCCGTCATAGATCTGGGCTCAAATTCCGCCAGAGCCGTGATTTTTGAACGCACGAGTAGGCTTGGATTTTTCATTTTGGCCGAGCATAAGATCAAGATTCGTCTAGGCGAGGGCGCTTACGAAAACGGCGGAATTTTAACCACCGAAGCGATGCAAAAATGCCTGCTGGCGTTTAAAAAATTTAAAACCCTGGTATGCAATTACAAGGCCAAGCGCGTGCTTTGTATCGGCACATCCGCGCTTCGCGACGCACCGAACGGGAGCGAGTTTATAAATCTCGTCCGCAAACAAACGGGCATTACGATTCGCAAGATAGACGGGCAGATGGAGGCGTATCTGGGCGCCTATGCGGCGCAAAATTTGCTTAGCGACTTTTCCGAGGGCGTTACGCTTGACATCGGCGGCGGCTCGACCGAGCTTGCTTACATCAAAAACGGCAGGATAGAAAATAAAATTTCTCTAAATTTAGGCACGGTGCGGCTAAAGGAGCTGTTTTTCGACCGCGGCGACACAAAGGGGCTGGAGAAATACATAAATAGCGCGATCTCGCAGGTAGGCGCCGAGTTTCGCACGCAAAATTTAATCGTAATGGGCGGCTCCGCGCGAGCGCTCTCCGGCGCCGTGATGAGCCTGCAAAACCATCCGCTAAAAATCGTGCATAATTTCAGCTACGATTACGAAAAATACGCACCGTTTTTTGCCAAGCTGATGAGCGCAAAGACGCTTGATCTGGCGAAATTCCCGATCAAAAAGGACCGCTACGACACGATAAGAGAGGGCGCCATCATCTTTGATAAGATCGTAAGGCGCCTAGGGGCGAAAAAGATCATCACCAGCGGTGTGGGAGTGCGTGAGGGGGCGTTTTTAAGCTCGATTCTGCGCGGCGCAAACCTGCCTAGAGGCTTTAATCCGAGCCTAAGAAGCCTCAAAGATCGCTTCGCTTCCGAGCCAAGCGAGGCTCCGAAGTTCGCAAAGGCGCTGTTTTGCGCGCTATCGCCTCTACACGGCTTGGGCGAAAAATATATTAAAATTCTGCAAACTGCGGCGTCGCTTTGCGAGATCGGGCGGGCGATCGGCTTTTATGCCAAGCACGAAACCAGCGCGGATATAGTGCTCGGCGGACTGAACTACCGCACGACACACAAAGAAAAAGCGCTCATAGCCGCGATCATCTCGATGCACGGCAAGCGTGAGCTGGGCGCTACGTTCGCGCTTTTGAGCGCGATTTTGCCGGACGCCGGCAAGCTTGCGTGGCTCAGCTACATTTTGGAGCTTGCGCGCCTTCTAAGCGAAAATGCGCTAAAAAATTTAGAATTTTGCTTTGAAAATTCCACTCTTAAAATCTCCGGCGCGGATAATTTGATAATGCTTAAAGGAAGCCTTAAAAAGCTCTCAAAGCCTGCAATTTTTGCGATAAAATTTCTTTAAATAGTGCCCCTACTTGTCGCGCAAGTTTAAGGCGGGCGAGTTCGTTTAATTTTATGAGCTTGAAGCGGGCGATAAATCCCTATCAATAGCGTTTTTTAAATTTTAATTCCATTCTCGGCTAAAGAATAAATGCTAAAAAATCCGTAGTCGGTGCGGACGCAAAGGCGCTCGCCTGCGATTTCAATAGCAGCAGTTTTGACGCAGTGCTCGCACTCAAACTCGCCTAAGAGGCGAAAATCCTCCAAGCTGAATGCCTTAAATCCACCATAAAAATACGTAAGAAAGATTTGATCGTTTGCGGCAAACCTCATTACGCTTCTTGGCAAGCTTTTTGGTGCGCTTAGACGCTTTTTGCTTGCGACGTCCCAAAAATACAGCTCATCAAAGCCGTTATTTACGACTAAAATCGCGTCATTTTTGATAAGCCCCACGTTTAGGGAGTGGATATAGCCCACGTCGCATTCGATACGGCAAAGCTGTGCGAAGTCTTTTAGGCGGTAGAGTCTAGCGACATTTTTGCCGCCTTCATCCCCACAGGCTACGCAAATTTTATTGCCGAAACCTATAGCTTTCGCCGAAAAATCTGTTTTAAAATTTAGCTTCTTGTCGCTTCCGAAAGCTAAAATTCCATCCGTGCTGCAGGCTAGAATTTCGCCGTTGCCGCTTAGAGCAGAACTAAAGCCTCCTCCTGTGATACCCCAGGCTTCAAAAAGCCTGCTGAATTTCTCTCCATCAAAAAGAAAGAATTCGTGGTCCAAATCAAGCACCAAGGCCTTTTTGGTAGCAGTCATTTTCCACGCTAAAATTTTTGGTAGTTCAATTTGCGCAAGAGTTCTTAGCTCGCTGTCCAGCACGATTAAATAATCGCAGCCATGCTCGTCAAAATTACATTTATAGACGTAGAATTTATCCTCAAACTCGGCAAATCCAAGCGCTCCGCTGTATCCGCCACCTATATAGGCATGCGCCAGCGCCTCACCGAATTTTGCTTTTTTGTTTTCGTAGATGAAGCCCTTTTTTAGGGCATCAACTTGCTTTTTTACGAAAGCTTTTTGCAAGTCATCGCAATTTGCGAATTCTTTAGAGCTTAGCCTTTCTTTGCCGTTTTGTAGCGTCTTTGAAATCAAACTAAGCCCTTGCGTTTGAAGTAGAATTTCTTTCTCGCCATCGGTAAATTTTTTCATAGTAGCCCCTAAGTATAAATTTTTAAGTCTAATTTTAGAATTTCAAAGCTTAAACTATGGGGTGCGGCAAAGCTGTTTAAAATCTACCGAGCGCTTCTTTGACGTGATCCTCCGCCATGTCAATATTCCACATCGGCTCAAAGACGAGATCAATCTCTACCTCACCGACGCCATCCACGCTCTCGGCACCCGCGCGTACCCACTCCACCATCATCTCATGCAGCGGGCACGACTGAGTCGATAGCGTCATCGTGACTTTGGCGTTGTTCGCCTCATCTACCGCTACGTCGTAAATAAGTCCCAGCGACACGACGTCAAAGCCCACCTCAGGGTCCACCACGGCGCGAAGCGCGTCGTAAACTTGCTCTTTCGTTACTTTCATTTTTCCTCTCCGAATTTGATGTAGTTAAAGATATTTACGGTGTTGATTAGCACCAAAATTATGCTTGCCGCTTGCAAGATCACCGCAGGCGTTAGCGCTCCAAAGCCCGCGCACGCAAGCGCTAAGACGTTCGGCACGCAGGCTGCGTAGGCGATCTTTTTGATTATCATATCCTCGAGCATAGGGATTTTGCGCTTGCCGACGAAGGGCGAGACGTAGTGGTACCAGATGAGAAAGGGTGCGATTTTATAAAGGTGCGCGACGATGAAGGCGAACAAAAAGCCGTATAGCAGCCAAAACGCCGCCGCATCCGCGCGACCCATGAGCCAAAATGCCGCGCTAAATCCCAAAGCCGCCAGCGAGATGTAGACGTTTAAATTCCAATAATCGATCGCTTTTCGCACCCGCCTGGCTAGGATATAGATCGCCTGAGCCGCAAAGCTCGCAAGCGCAGTAAATGCGATGAAAATTCCAAAATCTTTTAACAAAAACGGCCCCGCGAGCAGATACAGCGCCAGCGAAGCTTTTGCTAGTGCGAAGCTTAGATCGTGCGCCAGGCTAAACATCGGCAGCAGCACGCACGCAGCGCCTACGATGACGAAAAATACGAAGCCCAGCACGAAGTATATGTGATAAGATAAAATTTCTGAAAAATACACTCCGAAAATCTCCACGCCGCTAAGCGCTAACACGAGCGCGAAGCCAAGGCTGATCCCTACGGCTAAAAACGCAGCCGAGATTGCAAGCGCAACGGCGGGAAAGCTCCATTTGGGCGTGCCGATGAAGCTTAGCGCGTAGCAGATCGTAAAATAAAAGAGACTAAGCAGCAAAACGCCGCCGCCTACGTGCATCAAAGGGATGCTTGAAAGCAGCAATCCCGCACTTAGCAGAGCCACGCCCGCGCCGTAAGCAAAGAGATTTAAAAACGCAAATTTGACGGTGAAAAATTCCTTTTGAATGATGACCGAAGTAAGCTGATAGAGCGCCCCGATGATTATGCTGATTACGAATCCGAGCAAAAATACGTGAAAAAAGCTCGCCGTCTGCGGCGCCTGGATCGCGCCGAAATCGGCCTTTAAAAAGCTCGCCGCGCTTAGCAGCAAAAAGATAAAGCCGCAGATGAAATAGCCGCCTACGATGCGAAACGGCGGCGAAAAGGTCGTGATATTCATCTAAATTTTAAAGTTCTTTAGCCGTGGCACTTCGCGTCGGTATCAAAGCCCTCATTGACCGCGCCGGGCTTTAGACTGATGGTGAGCTTGACCGCGTCGCCGTCCAGATCCTCTCGGACAATGTCAAATTTAGACTCGATCTTCGGGATCAGCCCCATCGGGAATTTATGATTGACCATGACGACCTTTTTGGTTTCGTCTTTTACGAAATTTAGCGCCACCAGCGCATTTACCATCGGCTCGGGCGGGACGCATTTGCGCGAATCAAAGCCGATGTACTCCACGCCGCCTTGCGATTTTTTATAAAATTTCAACGTAGCGCCCGCCGCGTCGAACTCCTGCCAGTCTGTGAAAAAATCCATACTTGATCCTTTTTTAAAATTTTGCGCGATTATATAGCAAATTTTAAAATTTTGAAATGAGGCAGGTCAAGTCCTATTTAGAATTTGTAAATTTAGCCGAATTTTAATACACTACGCGTTAAAATTCTAAATCCGAGGACCATTATGCAGACCATCACGATCATCGATACGTTCGGCTTTTTTTTCAGGCTTTACTACGCTATGAGCGGGCTTAAGACCAAAGACGGCAAACCCAGCGGCATGGTGAGCGGGTTTGCGAGCTTCATCGCAAATCTTTCGAAGGAATTTAAGAGCGATTATATAATTTTCGCTCTGGATAGCAAGGGCAAGACCTTCCGCTCGGATATCGATCCCAACTACAAAACTAACCGCCAAGCCCCGCCGCCCGCGCTTTTGCAGCAGCTGCCGGTCTGCATCGAGATGATCGAAAAGATGGGGCTTTACTCGCTCGGACGCGAGGGCTACGAGGCGGACGATCTCATCGCAAGCGTCGTCAAAAAGCACGGCGCCACGCATAAAATCAACATCGTTACCTCCGATAAGGACCTGTATCAGCTCATCGGCGAAAACGTTAAAATTTACAGCCACGGCAAAAAGATGCTTTACGGAAGGGAGGAGTGCTTGCAGCGCTACGGCGTCTATCCCGAGCAGATCGTGGATTTTTTAGCAATCTGCGGCGACAGCGCCGATAATATCCCAGGCGTGCGCGGCATCGGCGATAAAGGGGCGAAGAAGCTTTTAGACGAATGGGGCTCGCTCGATGGGATCTATTCAAATTTAGACCGCCTGCCGCAAAACAAACAGCGCGAGTATCTGATAGAAGGGAAGCAGAGCGCCTACATAAGCAAGCGCCTGGCTACGCTTTACGACGAGCTGGAAATCCCTCCTTTAGAGGACGCGAAATTTCCGCAGCAAAATCCGCTTTTTAAAATTCGCGAAATTTTAAAAGATTACGCGCTAAATAGGCTTCTTTCGGCGTTAAGCCTGCAGGAGCAGAACGGACTTGATCTTTGGGGCGAGGGCAAAGGCGTGGGCGCAAAAAGCTCCGTTTTGGGCGCGGGCGGGAAGGGCACGGGCGCAGAGCCGTCTCGCGGCGGATCTATTTTGGACGCTGCCGTAGGAGGGCTAGACGGGCAAAATTCTATCCCGGGCGGCTCCGCTTGCGGCGGACAAAGCTGCGAGAGCGCTTTTAAAACGCCCTTTGAGCCTATTTGCATCACCGATGCAGCGGAGCTTGCGAGGCTGTGCGAGAGTATCGACGCCGAGACCTTGGTGAGCTTCGATACGGAAACCACTAGCGTCGATAGCAAAAGCGCCAAGATCGTGGGCTTTTCGTTTGCGTTTAATGAGGAGCGCGCTTACTACGTCCCGCTCGCACATAGCTATTTGGGCGCTCCGGCTCAAATTTCTTTGGACGCCGCAAAGGCAGCGATCGGCTCGCTGTTTCGCGGATATGTAGTGGGGCAAAATTTAAAATACGATTTTGAGATCGTGAAAAATAATTTTAATATAGAGCCGCCCGCGCGCTTTGCCGATACGATGGTGCTAGCGTGGTTGCTCGATCCCGCAAACGCCGTGGGGATGGACTCTATCTCGCCGCGGTATCTGGGGTATGAGACGGTGCATTTCGGCGACATCGTCAAAAAGGGCGAGACCTTCGCCTCCGTGGAGCTAGACGCCGCTACGATCTATGCGAGCGAGGATGCGTGGGTGACGCTGAGGCTGTATTTTAAGCTTAAGGGGCTGCTTGAGCCTGCGCTTTTTAAGCTCGCGCAGGAGCTTGAGTTTCCATTCGTGCGGGTGCTTTGGCAGATGCAAAGATGCGGCATCAAGATCGACGCGGAGATGATAAAGGGTTTAATCGGGCGCAACGAAAAGTCCCTGCGAGCGCTCACGGATGAAATTTATGAGCTTTGCGGCGAGCAGTTTAATATAAACTCTCCCGCTCAGCTCGGCGCCGTGCTTTTCGAGCGGCTTGGGCTTCCTGCCGCGAAGCGCACCAAGACGGGCTATAGCACCGACGAAAGCGTGCTGAAGGATCTTACGGCGCTGCACCCCGCGGTGGGTAAAATTTTAGACTACCGCGAGCTGTTTAAGCTGCAAAGCACCTACTGCGAGCCGCTGCTGCAGCTTGCCTTAGCCGATGCGCAAAACCGCGTCAGATCGAATTTCTTGCAGACCGGAACGGCCACCGGGCGGCTAGCGAGCAAAAATCCGAACCTGCAAAATATCCCCGCGCGCGGCACGTTTGCGAAGGACGTGCGAGACTGCTTCCTCGCAAGCGAGGGCTACTCGCTTATCTCGCTTGATTATTCGCAGATCGAGCTGCGCCTGCTAGCGCATTTTTCGCGCGATCCTGCGCTTTTGGCGGCGTTTAGGGCGGATGAGGACATTCACGCGCGCACGGCGATTAGCATCTTCGGCGACGCGCAGCCCGCGCACCGCACAATCGCAAAGAGCATAAATTTCGGCCTTATCTACGGCATGGGTGCGGGCAAGCTAAGCGACAGCCTAGGCATTGCGCGCGCCGAGGCGAAGGGCTATATTGAGCGCTATTTCGCGGCGTTTTGCACGATCAAGGAGTTTTTGCAAAGTATAAAATCGGACGCGAAAGCGGACGGCTACGTAAGCACGCTTTTTGGGCGCAGGCGCTACTTCGACTTCGCAAATGCGCGCAATAACATGGTCTATGCGAGCTACGAGCGCGAGGCGGTGAATACGAAATTTCAAGGCTCCGCCGCCGACATCATAAAAAAGGCGATGGTTGAGATTTCGCCGCTGCTAAACGACGAGGCACGACTGATATTGCAGATCCACGACGAGCTGATCTTCGAGGTGCGGGACGATTTGGCGCAGAGCTTCGGCGCGCGCGCGCAGGAGATAATGCAAAACGCCGCGAGCCTGAACGTGCCGCTTAAGACGAGCCTAAACATCGCCAAGCGCTGGGGCGAGCTGAAGTAACTCCGCTAAATTTAAAGCGCAGAGAAATTTTGCCCTTGATGATTAGTAAAAATTTCAGCGCGATTTAGGTATATTGTGAAAAATTTAAGGTAAAAGATGAAATTTAACGATATTGATTTATCAAACTGGCACGAAAGCGATGTGTGGACGGATGATTTGTGGCTAATCCAAAGCCGCGAAAAAAGCGGAAAACACGAAAATATCTATCATGGAAATTTCGTGCCGCAAGTAGCGTATCAGTTGATTTCTCGTTATACTAAAAAAGGCGAAACGGTTCTGGATCCGTTTTGTGGTAGTGGAACAAGTCTTTTTGAATGCGAAAAGTTAGGACGAAAGTTCGTCGGACTTGATATAAATGAGCAAATTTTAAACTATGTGAAGGCTAAAATGAGCGGTAGTCCGCAAGATTTTTTTGCTTTAAATTTATGCGACAATGCCAGCACCTCAGCTAAAATCTGCATACAAAATTCGCTTGATTTCTTAGGGCAAAAGCAAGTAGCATTCGCGGTTTTTCATCCGCCGTATCATGACATTGTCAAATTTACGCAAAATCCGGCGGACTTATCAAACTGTAAAAGCATAGATGAGTTTTTGATTGGATTTAGGAAAAGTTGCGAAAATTCTTTAAATTTTCTAGCTAAAGATAGATACTTTGCCGTTATTATCGGTGATATTTACAAAAATAGCGAGGTTGTACCGCTATCGTTTTTATGTCTTGATATGATAAAAAGAAATTTTAAAACTAGACTAAAAGGTGTAATCGTAAAAAATATCGAGGGTAATCGCGGAAAACTTGGAGTGGGCGGAATTTGGCGGTATCGTGCATTAAAAAATGACTATTATATTTTTAAGCATGAGTATATTTTAGTTTTCAAAAAGGAATATTGATGACTACACATGTTTTTATAGTTGATTATAATACATTTAAATATCACCTTGAATATATGTTTGCAGGAACTGGTGCTGGGGGTAATTTTATAGATTTTAATAACGTTGGTACTACAAATTTACACTATGCTACTGAAAACAATTTGCTTGGAATGATTGCAGATATAAGCAGAATTCGTATTGGTGATAATGTTATTTTCTATTTGCAACAGAATTATTTCAAAGGTATCAATGAGGGTAAATTTTATGGCATTTTTAGAGTAAAGAGCCTTGGCTTTTTAGATAATAATGATGGATTGCAATTTTTGATGGATAGATTACAAAAATCGCTTATCTTTAGAATTTTAATTGAACCTTTGGAGGTCTATGCAAATGGTGTTACTGAATGGGAGGCGCTTGATGAGATAAAAAATATACATTCGCCGAATCAAATGCTTTGGAGTTTGATATATAGGAAATTAAAAGGTAACCGTGGAAATACGATGATTACTATTTATGAATTTGAGCGTTTGCGACAGCTTATTAGAGAAAGAAGTAATTGTGTTCCCCTTATCGGTTCAAATTTTACCTTTAATTTGCATGCACAGCAAATCGTTCAAACTCAACAATGCAATATTTATAGTGGTAGAATCGAGCCTATCCGTATTTTGTCACGACTTTTAGCAAAATACAAGAAAGGGCAACAGTTCGAGGCTCATCTGCAGGCTTACATTTTACAGAATATAGAGAAAATTTTTAATTCAGATTCAGATTTTGAATGGATAGGCAATGAAGTCTCTTGCGGAGTAGGTATGCAACGAATAGATATTATGTTATCAAAAATAAACGGTATTAACAAAATTTGTATACCTATAGAATTGAAATCAAGCGAAGCCTATCACGGTATAACTCATCAAATTCAAAGATATGTTGATTGGATTAAACAATATTATCTTCCGAATCGTCCGTCCGATTTAGTACCAGTATTAGTATCTAGGCAAATTTTAAATAAGAATTCTTCAAGTTACAATAAATTAATATCAGAGTTTATGGATTTTAATATCAAAAATAGTTTGAAATTAAGATATATAGAATTTACTATCTTAAATGATCAAATATCTTTTAATGAGATAGCTTATTAATGAACTATATTGGCTCAAAATTTTCATTGCTCGGTTTTTTGGATGAGAGTATAAGCTCGGTCGTGGGTGGCGATTTATCTAATTTAACGTTTTGTGATATGTTCGCGGGTACGGGCGTAGTCGGTACATACTTTAAAAATTGTGTTAAAAAGTTAATCGCAAACGATATAGAGCCTTATAGCTACGCTTTAAATAACCACTATATAAAAAATGACTTAGACGAAAACAACTTAGAAAATTTAGTAAATAAATACGCTAATTTACCACCCAAAAAAGGTAAAATTTTTGAATTTTATGCACCTGGCGGCGGCAATGGACGACAATATTTTAGTGATGAAAATGCATGCAGAATCGATGCAATTAGACAAGGAATTTCAGAGCTTAAGCCTGACTCAAATGAGTATTTCGCTATGATTGCGAGCCTGCTTGAAAGCGCCGATATGGTGGCGAATACGGCATCCGTTTACGGTGCATTTTTAAAAATTTTTAAAAAAACGGCCATAAAACCTCTAAATTTTAGTTTGGCAAAATTTACGCCACCATTGCGGCAAAATGAAGTGTATATGGCAGATGCAAATAAACTAATCGAGAAAATTTCTGGCGATATTTTATATCTTGACCCGCCGTATAATCATCGCGAATACGGAGCAAATTACCATTTGCTAAATACGATTACGCTCTACGACGACTTCGTGCCGCGCGGTAAAACAGGGCTAAGAGAGTATAAAAAATCGCTTTGGTGTAAGAAGCGAACGGTGATGATAGTATTTGAGGATTTGATCAAAAAAGCAAATTTTAAATATATTTTTTTAAGCTACAACAATGAAGGTCTTATGAGCGAGGTGCAGATTCGAGAAATTTTAAGCAGATATGGCAGATATGATTTAGTAAAGAGGCAGTACCAAAGGTTTCGTGCCGATAAGGAGCAAAACCGCAATCATAAGGCAAACTCCACTTTAGAATACCTACATATTTTAGAGAAATTTTAAAATTTTAGGACGACAAGGTTTTATAAGTTTGGTAAATTTTAATAGTAGAATTCTGCCTCCAAGGGGAATTTGTATGAAATTTTACTTGCTCTAAAATTTTAAAGACTAGGTAAAGTTAGAAAATTTTTATGTTTTTATAAAAATTTAGCGAGCTTTATAAATTACAATTTCCATTCACGATAGGTGAAAATCCTAGAATTTTACTTGCCGCAAGCTCAAAATCGAAATTTTAAAATTACAAGCTTACGGTTTTTGGCTTATAAATCCAAAAAATCCTTACTGAGTAAAATTCTAGACAAAGAATATCAAGCTTGCGCTAGCGCAAATTCCGCGAGCTTGCGCAAAATTCGCGCTGCCTATTTTTTAGATTTTTCTAGCGCGGCGGCAAGGTCTGCTATGAGATCGTCCGCGTTTTCGATGCCTATGGCTAGACGCAGCAAATTTTGACTGATGCCGATGCGCTCTTGCAGCTCGCGCGGATAGCTCTCGTGCGTCATCGACGCGGGGTGACAGATCAGGCTCTCTACGCCGCCCAGGCTCACGGCTAGATCAAATAGCTCAAGGCTGCGCGCAAAGGTTTTATAGTCGTATTGCGGCTTAAGCACCAGCGAGATGACCGCTCCAATACCGCTAGCTTGGCGATTTTGTATCTTTTTCTCGCTCTCAGAATGCGAGCCTGCAAAATTTACCGCCTCTACCGCAGGATTGCCGCGTAAAAATTCTATTATCTTTAGCGTATTTTCGCTCTGGCGGTCGAAGCGCACGCTTAGCGTTTTAAGCCCACGTATGAGCGAATACGCGTCGGTAGGCGATAGCGTCGCGCCCAGAGTGTTTTTCATAAACTGAATTCTTGCGGCAAGCTCGTCGTCATTCGTCGTAACGATGCCGGCGATCAGATCGGCATGCCCGCCTATGTATTTGGTTGCGCTATAAACCACGACGTCTGCGCCGTGCTCTAGCGGGCGCTGATAATATGGGGTCAAAAAGGTATTATCCATCACTACAAGCGCGCCGTTTTTATGCGCGAGCTCGCTGATACGCTCAATATCGGTTACGCGCAAAAGCGGATTTGATGGCGTCTCGATGAAGACCATTTTGACGTCGCTCGGAATTTCGGTGATCAAATTCAGATCGTCCACCAAGTCGTAATTGATCCCTTGATTTTTAAAAATTCCGCTTACGTAGCGATAGGTGCCGCCGTAGACATTGTTGTTTAACAGCACGCGATCGCCGCTTTTAAGCAGTGCAAATGCAGCGCTCGTAGCCGCCATACCCGAGGCTAGCGCGAAGGCGTATTTGCTGCCTTCAAATTTTGCGAAAAGTTCCTCGAAGGCGTTGCGCGTAGGATTTGCGCCGCGTGAATAGGCGTATTTGCCGAAATCATCCAGGCTTTCTTGCACGAAGGTGCTGGCTAGATATATCGGTGGAATCACCGCGTTGTGGGGGTTGGACTTAGCCTCTATGCCCTTTACGATTAGGGTATCTATTTTCATCTTTTCTCCTTAAAATTTAATGGATTTAAAAGCTCATCGCTCCGATAAATTTAGCTATGCGCTCGTCGTTGCTACCGAAGAATTCCTCTGCGTCGCCGTCGAATGCGATAACTCCGCCATCTAAGAACAAAATTCTATCTGCGATCTTGCGTGCAAAGCCCATATTGTGCGTGACGATTATGAGCGAGCGATCCTCTGCGGCAAGCTCTGCGATAGTCTTTAGCACCTGCGCCTCAAGTTCGGGATCAAGCGCGCTCGTAGGCTCATCCAGCAGCAAAAACTCAGGCTGCATTGCAAGTGCTCGCGCGATCGCTACACGCTGGCTCTGACCGCCGGAGAGGCGAGCCGGATATGCGCCAGCTTTATCCGCCATGCCGACTTTTTTTAGCAGCGCCATTGCATTTGCCTCGGCAAGCTCGCGTGGCTGTTTTAATACGTGTACGGGCGCTTCGATGACGTTTTGTAAAACGTTGAGGTGCGGAAAGAGATTGAAGCTTTGAAAAACCATGCCCGTATGCGCGCGGAATGGATGATACTCGCTTGTTTTATGCGGAGCGTCGAAATTTATCTTAAACTCGCCTAGCTGTAGCTCGCCGCCGCTTGGAATTTCGAGCAGATTTATGCAGCGCAGCATCGTGGATTTGCCAGAGCCGGAGCTTCCTAAAATCACTGTCGTTTGCCCATCGCGAAATTCTAAGCTTAGCCCGTTTAGCACGACGTGATCGCCGAAGCGCTTAGTTAAGTTCGTAAATTTTATCATCATACGAACCTTGAAAATCGTCGCTCTAGCTTGGATTGTAAGAACGTAAGAAGGGTGCAGACTGCTAGATAAAATAGCGCCGCCAGTACGTATAACGTAAGCGGATCGAATGCCCGCGCGGCGATACGTTGAGCGACCATAAACATATCGACCATCGTAATCGAGGCTACGAGCGAGGTGTCTTTAAGCGTAGAGATAAATATATTTGATAGCGGCGGCAGCGATATGCGAGCGGCTTGTGGAGCGATAATGCGGCGCAGAATTTGAGCGTAGCTCATGCCTAGCGAAGTAGCCGCTTCCCATTGCCCCTTTGGCACCGATAGGATCGCAGCTCGCACCGCCTCTGAAGCGTAAGCGCCGATATTTAGGCTAAAGGTAATGATCGCAGCAGCCCAAACATCAAGCGTAATCCCGATGATTGGAAGCCCGAAATAGACGATAAAAAGCTGCACCAAAAGCGGAGTGCCGCGAAAAATCCAAATATAAATTTCGCTTAGCTGCTTTAAAATTTTAAAATTTGCGATGCGTGCGACCGCCGTCAGCACCGCAAGCACAAGCCCGAGTAGAAATGAGATTATCGTAAGCGGGATCGTAACTTGCAGCAGAGCTAGCGCCATTGGCTCTAGCGAGCTGCTAACAAGCTCTAAAATTCTGCTTGTTTCGTTCATTAATCCTTTCTCCTATAAATGTAAATAAACATAAACATTATAAATACAAGAAGTCCAAATGGTAAGAACAAATTAAAATTTGTTAAGAATTCTGCCGATCCGAATAACGGCAAAACTCCTTTGGCCTTTTTAGCTAGATCGTCATTTAGGAGCTGAAGATAGTCATTCCAAACGCTTATTAAAGCGATAAATTGAAAAATACTGATAAAAAGTAAAATCCGATTTTGACGTTGTCCTGTTTTTGAGTTTTTTTTGATGTAAAGCCTAGAGAGGTAGTCTTTAAAAAAAACTACGTAGTTGTTTGAACTTTTGATCATACTTTCTATATTCCACCTACTTTCAATAATTGAGTAGATATTACTATCGGTCTCTATGGAAAGTTTAAATTTTTGATTAAAAATATTTAAATTTTCAATTTTATTAATTATTGTATCTATCTCATCATTGTATTTTGTAATTTTTGATAAGGAACGATCGCCCAAAATTCCATCATTTTTACGTTCTAAGATTAAATTTATTTGCTTAGAAAGGTAAAACCATAGATATTGCATTTGAAATTGTATCGGTATATATCGATATTCGTCGCTTAGATTCTTAATTATTATCGTATGAAATCTACTGCTGAAATAATATAAATCTTGATTTATATTTAAAGGTAAAGCATCACTATAATTACGATCAGCTTTACGATTTAAAGTAATAAACATCTCTTGACATCTAGTGATATTGCCTCCGAATTTATAGAGTTTTATAATATTTGTTAAGTTGCCGCTATTGTTTAAAATTTTAAAAGTATTTTTTGGCAACTTGAGTTCAAATGCTTCATTCATAAAATTTTCTATAAATGAAATTACCTTGAATTTTATATCAGTAATACTTTTTATTTGAGGTGCATCATCGCTTTCTTTCACAAAAATATTTCTAATACCATTATAAAGGTTAAGGTTCTTTTCGCTAAATTTTATGAGTTCAAAAATATCGCTATCAGGTATTTTTAACTCTAATTCATATATCAAACAAAATTGAAATAATCTATAATCAAATAGCAAAAATAGCTTAAAATTTCTATTGGATATATATCGGCTAAGATTAAATTTTGCATTTATTCGTCTAGTGCTTGTTATCTCTTTTAAAAATGTAGCATAGTCTAAATCGTACTTAAAATTTAAGACGATAAATGAACTGTAAAGATTATAAAGCTCATCCATAGTCTTTTTCCAAATAGGTGTTGACTCATTATCTATCGTTTTGAACTTGGCAAGGCTTTCTACATTTATTTTTAGATCAAATAGCTTGGAAAGTATATCAATGTTAATTTCTATTGGTTGTATACAATGAGTTCTTATTTCTACACTCATAAAAATTCCTTACCATAATTTTTTATATAATTATCGTTAAGTGGTTCTTTGCGGTAATCGATTAAAATTTCGTTATTTTTGGTGATATCCTTTATTGCCTCCACGCGCATAGGGTTATATTTTATAGCAACATTTGGTTTACGCGAATGATTTATATAGCTGTATTTAGTGCGAAAAGCTCGCACTAAAAGTGTGTTTTTATCTAGCGCATTCCATTCCATAAAAATATAACTATTGAAATATCCCAGATCAGTATTTTTCATGATCTCATTATATTGTGCCCAAGGCATAACTTGTCCATCTAAAAAGCCCAATATTGTTCCTTTTTTAATCATTGAGTTGGTAAATAAGCCCAGCCCGTGTATATCACTAGGCTTAATGAATGAAAATTTTATGTTGTTTATAGTCTTAGTGTTTATAAGGTCTAAATTTATGTCCTTATACTGCTTTATCTTTTGCAAATCAATTTACTCCGTAATGTCTTTGCCAAAATATTTAAGTGAAATTTCTTTCAGTACACCTTTTTGCTTTAGCGATTTTAGCGCGGAATTTATCTGCGCCGTCAGCTCGTCGT
>CAUSEA010000025.1:0-27339 GCA_963530525.1 uncultured Campylobacter sp. | reverse complement strand
TTTGATCGTTTTGATCGTTCGCTCTGATCGACTCCTCTAGCCAGCTCGATTTAATAGGTTCGCGTCGTTTTAGTGAAGTTTGAAACCGCCAGGCAGTTGGTGATTGTGGAGCGGTTTGCGTTGCTGTTTGGGTTTTTGTATAGTTTGCAAACCGCTGCGGCGGTAAATTTTGCCCTTTTATCGGCAAAATTCTGCCCGCGCCATTTTTCATCGTGCGCTTGCTTTGTGGGCGCGGTAGAATTTACTCTGCTAGTTTGGGTTGCATTGCTCGCAGTCATTGCGGCAAAGCTTTACGAGCGCTTTTAAATCAGCGCAAATTTAATTAAAGGAAAAACGATGATAGAGATGTTTTTATGCTCCTATTTTGCAGGTGCAGCGACGCTTTTTGAGGATTTTGCCGAGCAAAATATCCGCGCCAAAGAGGTGCTTTTCATCCCGACCGCCGCAAACGTAGAGGAGTACCGAGACTACGTGGACGAGGCGAAAGAGGCGTTTGCCAAAATGGGCTTTACGCTTCAAATTTTAGACGTTTCCAAAGCGAGCGAGGCCGAAGCGAAGGCAAAGATCGGCGCGGCGCAGGTGCTTTACGTAAGCGGCGGCAACACCTTTTATCTTTTGCGCGAGCTTAAAAAGAAGGATCTGGTAGCCCTCATCGCAGATCGCGTCCGAAGCGGCGAGCTCGTGTACGTGGGTGAGTCGGCAGGCGCGATGATCGCGGCTCCCAGCGTGGAGTACGCGAGCGCGATGGACAATGCGAGTGGTAGTGAATCAGTAGCAACGCAAACCGGGCTAGATCTTGTTAAATTCTATCCAGTAGTACACTACGGCGAGGAGCCGTTCGTGCAAAGCGCAGCCGAAATTTTAAAAATTTACGGCGGCAAGCTAAATTTGGTGCCGATAAATAATGCCGAAGCGATCGCGGTGCACGGCGATAAATTTGAAATTTTAGGGCGTTAAACTGCGGCGCGAAATTAAAATTTACGCTTGCGTTCGCGCATAAGGCGCAAGGCAGAATTTAAATTTAGGCGCGGCAAGCCGCTAACGGATAAATTTAATCAAAAGGATCAAAATGAAAATATTACTTATCAACGGCGGAGCGCCGTTTAACGGCAATGGCGGCAAGCTAAACAAAACCTTGCACGAGTTAGCAAAAAGGACGCTAGAGTCCCTAGGACACGAAATATGCGAAACTACGATACATGAGGGCTACGACTTAGAGGGCGAGGTCGAGAAATTTCTATGGATGGACGCCGTGATCTGGCAGATGCCCGCGTGGTGGATGGGCGAGCCTTGGGTCGTTAAAAAATATATCGACGAGGTGTTTATGGGCGGCATAGGCAAGATAGTGGCAAACGACGGGCGACACAGCGCAAATCCAAACGACGGATACGGCACCGGCGGGCTGATAAAGGGCAAATCGCACATGCTAAGCGTTACTTGGAATGCGCCGCTTCAGGCGTTTGACAAACCCGGGGATTTTTTCGAGGGCGCGGGCGTGGACGGCGTTTATCTGCATTTTCATAAAGCCAACGAGTTTTTAGGCACGAAAAGGCTGCCTACTTTTATGTGCAACGACGTCGTTAAAAACCCGGACGTAGAGCGTTTTATAAGAGATTACGAAGCGCATCTAAAAAGGGTTTTCGGCTAGCCTTTAACGGACTAAAACGAGTTTATCTGCTCTAAATACAGCGTCAGATGAGCTAAAGCGGATTATAAAATCGCTTCTTAAACCGGATATTACGGCGCTTGTGAAATTTTAAAATAATGCCAAGCAGTACTTGTTCGAGTGTGGCTTGCGATGCGCGAGGTTTTCGTAAATCGCGAGATTCGAGCTTTGCTCGGCTGACTGACACTGCGTGATGTGTAGGAGGTGTGAAATTTGCGGTGTTGCGGCGCGCGATTTATGCAGACACTATATAAAATTTCATACGGCTGTCGCAGCTTTTAAGTCTGTGCGAAATAAAACTTGCGAAACAACGTGGCATTTTGCGATCGTTTTTAATTTTGAAAATGCGCTGTATTTTGGCTCGGTGCGAGATAAAATTTTACGCGGCGCACTTTTTTATGTGATGTACGCGTCTGGCTTGCCGTTGCTCGTTAGTGCCATGTCAGCGAGTGCCTAAACATGGATGAGCGCGATGGCTGGCTCGTGTAACTAGCGTGCCGTTCAGTGCTGCTAGTGGCTTTAAGAGGCGCGATGTGTGTTTACAGGGGAAGAGATGCCAAAAATCAATATGCTTAAATTCTTTCGCTCGGGCGAGTTTGCGGGCGTAAGAAGAGGCTTGAGTTGCGCGCAGATCGCCGCGATGTTCGGCCCTGCGGGCGCGAGCTTTAAGAGCGCTGGGGCTGAAATTTTAAGATACGGCGCCTTCGAGTTTCACTTTTTTTGGGACGAAATTTTTATGATTTTTTCGGATCATTTCAGAAGCGAGCCTCTTGATTTCGGCGGCGCAAGGGCGGGGCAAATCGAAATCGAACCTTGGATATTATCGGGCTGCCCTGCTCCTATCGATCTTGCGGCCGTAAAAAGCGCTTTAAATCGTGAGCGGATCGAGTATCGCGAGCGCGCAACGGATGAGGGTTTGAAGCTAGACTTAAGCGGCAGCGTTACGCTTGCGTTTGAAAGCTTGAGCGGGTTGGGCGAGCCCCGCGGCTACGAGCTTGCCGCATTTTGGATAAAATTTTAGTGGAATTTAAAAAGAGAAATATTTCTTTCGCGCGCTTTTTAAATTTAGCTTTTAAATTTACTCTTCGTCGAATGAAAATGAATGAAAATCCAAGCTAAATTTCGGCAAAAGCGGCGCCTTGTATCGCTCACGGCACTGGAAAAAACCGAGCCGTATTGGCTGCAGAAGTACAAGTTTTAAAGATCGCGGAAGTTTGGAGCGACGTAGCTCCGCTTTTCTGCCGCTACGGCGCGCCAGGATGAAGCGCCGAAATAAAATTTAAACAAAAGAGGTTTGATGCTTTTTGATACAAAATACGATGAAAAAAAGATCGCTAGCTTTAATCAGATGAATACGCTTTTAAGATGCGTGCTGCTGTTTTTTATCCTTGGTACGGGCGCGGCGCTGTATATGTCCTACACCGCGGTGCTACCGTCTAGTCCAGAGGATTTGCAGACCATAGAGGGGCGCGTCATATATGTGCAAACGAATAAGAGCAGAGGAGCTAGTTACTATAGTTAAATTTAGTGGATAGCGCGTTTAAACAGAGGCGTTTTTCTTTAGATGTTTACGGTACGCAGATAGACGGATACAAGGTCGCGATATACGACAAGGATGTAAAAATTTGGTACCAAAGGATCGGGGGCGATACCGACCTTGCACGGCAGATCGCCCTTAAAGACGGGCAAATGGTTTTAAAATACGATTATGCTTTTGTAACCAGGTTTTATTACAATGCCATATCTGATTCCTATAAAATCACATATTTGAAATGGAGCGGCGGTGCGCTTGCGCTTTTGATCGTTCAGATCGTTTTGACTCGGATAGCGAGGAGAAAATACCGCGCCAAATGGGGCTACTACGAAAAACCTACGAATAAAATTTAAAATCGGTCGTCGCCGAATAAATTTAGTCAAAATTTTGACCTGGTAAAATTTCTGATCGGCTTTTGCGCGCTGATTAAATTTACGCGCTAATTGCGCCACAAAATTTAAATCTTAATTTAAAGAGCGAAATCAGAAAAGCGAAATCGCGGTTTAAATTTTACTTTTTAAAATCGTTTTGAAAAAGGGCGGGTAGAGACCAGAGTTTTATCACGGAATTTTGTTTTTGGTAACTCCTGCGGGGAGCGACAGAAGCGTGCACTCTTTACTTTTTTACTTGTGCGGTCAAGTTGGTACTTTAAAATTTACTAGCTTTTGGATGGCGGTTTGGCCGTCGATGAAATCTTGGTCACAAACTCATACTTTAAAATTTAGCTGTAGTGAAATGGTGGTGCAGCTTAAGCGTAAATTTTATCGTTGCGCCTAAGTTTTACTTCGACGTCATGCGCGGTAAATTTATTAAATTTCACGCTGCGCAATGTAGGAAAAATCGGTCTGTAAATTTCTCAAATAGGCGGAAAAATTTAGCTTAAATTTAGGGCTAATTTTTCACGCGCTTCTTAATTTTTCTCGATTAATTTCTTCTCGATAAGCTTTAAAATTTCATCCGCGCTTACGCTCTGCCGCTTTAGATCTGCGCGAGTGATGAACTCGACGCTTCCCTCTGCTAGGGCTTTGCCCACGAGCACCGCGTACGGAAAGCCCATCAGCTCGAAGTCGTTCATCTTCACGCCGAAGCGCTCCGCGCGATCGTCCAGTAGCACGCGGATACCGCGCTCGCGGCACTGCTCGTATAGCTGCGAGGCAAATTCTACCGCCGCGGCGTCTTTGTGATTTGAGATGATGATCTCAAGCTCGAAAGGCGCCAGCTCGCGCGGCCAGATGCAGCCTCGCTCGTCATGGCTGCTTTCGATCGCCACGGCGATGAGACGGCTTGCGCCGATGCCGTAGCAGCCCATAAAAAACGCACGAGCCTTGCCGTTTGCGTCCAAAAATCGCGCTCCCATCGGCTCTGAATAGCGCGTGCCGAGCTGAAAGATATGGCCCACCTCGATGCCTTTCGTGATGCCAAGCTCGCCGCCGCAGCACGGACACGCGTCGCCTTCGCTCACGGCGGTAAGATCCGCAAAGCGCGATTCGTTAAAATTTATCACGCTAGCGCCCACATAGTGGTAATCCGGCTCGTTCGCGCCCGCGATCATCTCGCGCGCTCCTTTTAGCTCGGCATCGATATAAAATTTCGCTCCTTCGCCGAGCCCGAAAGGTCCGCAAAAGCCCGCCGTAAAGCCAGCTCGCGCGATCTCCTCCTCGCTAGCATCGACTAACTCTAGCGCGCCGCAGGCGTTTTGCGCCTTGGTCTCTTGCAGCTCGTCGCAGCCGCGGATAAAAAACGCTACGATCTCGCTGCGATCCTCGTATAGCGCTTTTTTGATCACGGCCTTGATGGTGTAGAATTTATCCACTTTAAAAAATTCCGCCACCGCGTCGATCGTTTTCATCGCGGAGGTTTTAAATTTCATCATGCCGTCGGTCTCGGGCGCGGCGTCGTTCGTGGTTTTGGGCGCACGGCGCGCAGCCTCGATGTTTGCGGCATACTCGCAGCGCTTGCACACGACGATATCGTCCTCGCCGTTATCCGCTAGTACCATAAACTCCTTGCTGCCGCTGCCGCCGATCGCGCCGCTGTCCGCATCGACCGCGCGGAAATTTAACCCCAGTCGCGTAAAGATCCGCGAGTACGCCCGTCTCATCACCTCAAACTCGCGCTTCATATCCGCAGCGTCCGCGTGGAAGCTATAGGCGTCCTTCATCGTAAACTCACGTCCGCGCAGAAGCCCGAAGCGAGGGCGCGCCTCGTCGCGGAATTTCGTATTGATCTGATAGATATTTAGCGGCAGCTGCTTGTAGCTCGTGATCTTATCCGCTACCATCAAAACCGCCGCTTCCTCGTTAGTTGGGCTTAGCACGAAGTCGTTATCCTTGCGGTCTTTGAAGCGCAACAGCTCCTTGCCGTATTTGGCGTAGCGGCCGCTTTTTTTCCACGCATCAGCGGACGTCACGATGCTAAAAGAGACCTCCTGCGCGCCCGCAGCGTCCATCTCCTGCCTGATGACGGCGCAGATCCGCGCTAGCACCATCTTTCCTAGCGGCAAAAAATTATAAAGCCCGCTGCCTAGCTGCTCGATAAATCCCGCGCGGATCAAAAGCGCGTGGCTAGGTAGTACCGCGTCTCTGGGGGCCTCTTTTAGGCTTGGAGCGAAAAGCTTGCTAAATTTCATTCTGTCTGTCCTTTTTCTCGTTTTCTTGATTTAAAAATTTTTCGTAGTTTTCTTGCAGTTCAAAAATTTCGACCAGCGCATTTACCGTGCCGTCAGCATCGTCCGCGTCGCCAAGGTTTTTTAAATTTACCGTCGGAGCGTGCAGGAACGCTTTAAAAACCTGATGGATAAGCTTGCGCGCCTCCTCTGCATCGCTGTGCTTTAGATAGCCCTTTTTAAGCGCTTTGGCTAGCTCTATCTCGGCTACTTGCTTCGCGCTTTGGCGCAAAGCCTTGATGATCGGCGTGGATGCCGCCGCCTTGAGCCATTTGAAAAATTCATTCGTGCATTTTGCTACGATCGAGTAAGCGATCTGCGCCTGCTCCTCGCGAAGCAGTAAATTTTTCTTTACGATCTCCTCCAGATCATCGACGCTGTAAACCTCGACGTCCTCACTCTGGCTAAGCTCCACGTCGCGCGGCACAGCTATATCGAAAAAATATCGCTTAAAGCTTTTGGGCTCAAGCAAGCTATCGGTAATGATCGGCTCTTGCGAGCCAGTAGCGCTGAAAAATAGGCTATTTACGTTTAGATATTTTTTGAGATTATCAAGACTATCGATTTTAATGCGGGATTGTGCCTGCGCGGAGGAATTTGCGCAGGCGGTGGAATTTTTATCGTCCTTGGGATTTTCGCCTGCTATGTGAGATTCATTGCCGTCTGTGAAAATCTTTTTATTAAAATTTACGCCGTCTTTGGAATTTTGTTTTTGCGCGACATTTTCGTCCGCGAAATTCGCGACATTTTCGGAATTCAAGTCGTCTGAATTCTTGCCTGTGCCGGGATTTTCATCCGCGCAATCTTTCGCATCCAAGGAATTCTCGCCAAGTAGCGAGGCGGCTAGCCTCTGCGCGCCGGCTAAATTTCGATTTAAGATCGTGATATTCGCGCCGCTTGCGAGTAGGTGCTTGCACGCCAGCTCGCTCATCTCTCCCGCGCCCACTACTACGGCGTCCGCGCCTTGCAAGGAGCCCAGCCTGTCTTTTGCCATCGCCACGGCGACGCTTGAGACCGAGATTGGATTTTTTGAAATTTCGGTTTGGTTGCGGATGCGCGCCGCGCACTTTAGCGCTTCATCTATGGCTTTTGCGATTTGGGCGCCGGCGCGAGCGTTTTGCATCGCGAATTTATAGGCGTCTTTGAGCTGGCCTACGATCTGCGTTTCGCCCACTACGAGGCTATCAAGAGATGCTGCGACGGCGAAAAGGTGGTGTATCGCGCCGCGATCCTCATATATATCGGCTAGGTTTTGCAGCTCTTCAAAGCTCACGCCGCTAATGCGCGAAAGTGCCAAAAGCACGAATTTTTGCGCTTCGTCAAAGTCGCTTACGACGGTAAAAATTTCTACGCGGTTGCAGGTGCTAAGCACCAAACACTCCTCTATTGCGGAGTTTGAAGCTAAAAGGCGCAAAATTTCTTTCTTGCGCACGTCGTTTGAAAACGACAGCTTCTCGCGCACCGTGATGTCCGTGTTTTTGTGGGTGAAGCTCACGCTCATATACGCCATCAAAACTCCCTATCTATCATATCTCGCACGATTTGCTCTAGCTTGTCGTTTTTAAATTCCGCCACGGCTTCAAGCGCCTTTTGCCCGTAGGCGCGAGCTTCGTTTATACAGCGCTCGATGATGCCGTGCTCGCTAAGCTTCGCTTTGATCCATGAAATTTCGCTCTGGCGCAGCTGTTTTTTAAAAAACGATTTTAGCTTTTGCCGCTCGGAATCATTTAAATTTTCGTATAAATAGATGTAGGGCAGGGTGGTTTTGCCCTCCGCAAAATCGCTCAGGCTCGGCTTACCGAGCGCTTCTGAGCTTTGCGTGACGTCTAAGATGTCGTCGATGATCTGAAACGCAAGCCCTAAATTTTTGCCGTATTCGCCAAATTTTGCGCTCGCGCTTGAAATTTTATCATGATCTTTCGCGGCGTTTGGAATTTCATCCTCGTTTTCTGTGCGGCTCATATCTGAAATTTCGCCGCGATTTTCTGCGCCGCCGAATTTCAAAAATGCCCCGCAGCGTGCGACTTCCTCTATGAGAGCCGAGGTTTTTAGATAGATCATCTGCAGATATTTGCTCGCATCGTCGTTGAAATCATTGCTTAAGCTCACGTCCATCAGCTCGCCCACGGCCAGCTTCGTGACGGCGCCCGAAAGCGCGGCGGCGATGCGGCTTTCAAATTTAGAAAGCTCGAAGTATGCCTTGGAATAGAGTATGTCGCCCAGCATCACGGCGTTTTTGGAGCCGTAGGTGGCGTTTATCGAGGGCTTGCCGCGTCGCACCGAGCTTTCGTCGATGACGTCGTCGTGCAGCAGGCTCGCAGCTTGAATGAGCTCGATGATCGCGCACAGACGCAGCGATTTTTCATCTTTTTGCGCGATGTTTAGAAGCAGCTTGGAGCGCAGTTTTTTGCCGGGGCTTAGCCTGTCAAACATCTCGCTAGCGGGCTCGTATCCGCAGTCTGCGATGAAGCTTTTCATAATTAAATCGATTTGATCTTGCATTATTCGTTATTGCTTAGGATATTTCCGCTCATTTGCAAAAATTTGTCGTTTAGCTCGTCTTGTAAATCCTGCTGTGCGATGAAGCTTTCGATCTCGCGCTCGCTAATGCCGCGCTCTTCGCAGAGCCGCTCACAGGCGATTAGGCGGATTAGAGCTTCTTCGATTTCGTTTTGCACTAAAGTAGGGCTTGCTGCGGATAAAATTTCAAAAAATTTCTCTCTTGGGCTGCCTTCAAAAATATCCATTTACCTTCCTTAAAATTTCGCGATTATAGCAAATGTAAAATTTAATTTAGGTTAGGGCGCGGCAAACTATCGGGGCTTTTAAACAGGAGCGATTGCGCAGATTTTGCGCTTGCGTGTGATAAATTTTAAGCTTAAGCGCGGGATTTTGGGCTTTGAATCTATAAATTTTAAAATTTTACTTGTTTGCGAGATAGGCAGAGCGAGTGGAATTTAAAAATTTAATCTTGGTAGCGTGGCGGATTAAACGCGAAGCTTTGCAGATAGGCGGAATTTTACATTTATAGATAAGCGGCTTGATTTTTGCGGAAATTTTAAAATTCCGTGGCGCGAGTAAAATTTTAGATTTCGCTTGAATGGATAGAATTCCGCTTTGTTTGAGCGATAAAATTCTTGGATTTTGCGCAGGCGGAGAGGATTTTCGCTTTGCTTGTGCGGTAAAATTTTGATTTCTGCGCGGCGGATAAAATCTACTTATGCAAAATCTACTCGCTTGCATAACACAGATCAGGCTTTTTAAAATTTTAAAATTCCGCCGCTTTGCGAGAATTTGAAATTTCATAGACACAGTAGAATGCTAAAATCGCGTTTGGCATTAAATTTTAAGTCTGGCTTTCGAGGCAAATTTTAAATTAAGCCGCGAGAGGGCGTCTTTAAATTTTTAAAATTCCGCCACCTTTTACAGATAGAATTTCATTTTTAGCGCAGATAAAATCGCGCACCACAAGAGCTATTTTTAAAATTTTAAATTCCATTCGCGCAGATGAAATTTCGGTTTTTGTGCTGGCGGAATTTTCGCGCAAGGATTATTTTTAAATTTAACCTCGCTTGCGTTGTGCGTGAGGATGGAATTTACTCCGTTTTAAGAGCCTAAAACGCGATTTTACCCTGCTGCAATACTACTTTTAATTAGCTATGCCTAAAAAACAGGCTGCTTAAATTCCGCCGATGATTTCGCGCGCCTGCGCGATACTTAGGGCATTGCGGCTTAGTTCGCTAGGCTCGCCAAATCCCCAGCATACCTGCAAATACTCAAGTTTTGCGCCTCTTAGATCTGCCAAATTTGCTTGAAAGCATCGTACTGCCGCAGCTTGTGCACTTTCCGTCGCTTCTGCTTTTGCGGAAATTTTGGCGCCTTTAAAGCTTAGCGTTGCCGCCCCGTCAGCACCTGTGTCGTTAGGGCGGATTTTTTCATCCGCGTTAAGATTTTCGCCGCAAGAGCTTAAGCTTCCGCTGCTAACGCTGAAATTCTTTCTACTCGTGTCGCGGCTAGCATTTAAGCTCTTGCCGTTATTGCCGCCTTGAAATTTTAAATTTTGTAAAAATTCCGCGCCACGGAGTGCAGCTAGTTCATCTTTTTTGCTGTCGCCCAAAAAAATCGCGTTTTTGTGCGGCGAGCGTGCGATTACGTGTAGCAGCATCGCAGGGTTGGGCTTTGATGGCATCTGCTCGTTCGCGCCTACGACCAGATCAAATAGCCTGCGCACGCCCGTTTTTTCTAAGATCGCGCTTAGGGTATAGGAAGGCGCATTAGAAGCGACTGCGAGAAAAAATCCTGCTTTTTTGCACGAGTGCAAAAGATCCTCGATACCCTCGTAAAGCACGGCGAAATCGCGGTAATTGCTTACGAATTCTTTTTCAAAAAACGCAAGTTCTTCGGCGCTCGCTTCGGTTTTGCCGTAAAATTCCAAAAAGGCGTTTTTGCTTGGATCGTTGATGGTGTGGACGATGAAATTCTTTTGTAGCGGCGCTAGACCGTAGAGCTCGCGGCGAGTGTTATTGACGCTGATTTCGATCGCGCGCGAAGAGTCGAGCAGCGTGCCATCCATATCAAAAATCACGGTTTTCATCTAATAATCCTTTAAAAAATCGATTTTGTGCTTGTCTTTTTTATAACTCTTATTGTTTTTGAGCTTTTGCAAAGCGTTTGCTTCATGCTGTAGCGCCGATCTAAACGCGGCATCGCTGGTCTGTCCTGCCTCGCTAGCATCAAGGACGTTTTTAGCAAAGCTCTCAAGCGCTTTGGTGTAGGGGCTATCGAGATTTGTAGCGGCCGCTTTAGATAAAATTTCGTAGTTTTTAGCTATTCGCTTCGCAAAAAGCTCTGCGTCGAAATCCTCGCGCTTTAGCAGTGCTACGGCGGATTTTACGAAGCGTTCTAACGCGCGGATATATTTAACGCGCTCATCTTTTTCTTTGATTTGCATGATCTTTCCTTAATTAAAGCGCGCATTATAGCAAAATTCGAAATTTTGGCAAAATTACGCATATTATAAAACTATATTTTAATAACATTTTTTCTATAAATTCCGTATTATAGGCATTTTAAAACCATATAAAAATACTTGACTTTATTTTAAAATTTAGCTATTATTCGCCAAATTTTTTACAAAGGACGAAAATGCAAAAAGAAACTCTCGCAACTCATTTTGGTTACGACTCCGTCGCAGGCTACGGCACGATGGCAGTTCCCATTTATCAAAGCACCGCATTTAACTTCGGTTCTAGCAAAAAGGCTGCCGATCGCTTCGCGCTGCGTGATTTAGGGCCGATTTATGGGCGTTTGACAAATCCTACTACTGATGTTTTTGAGGCGCGACTTGCGGCGCTGGAAAACGGCAAAGCCGCAATCGCGGTCTCTAGCGGGCAGGCAGCAATATTTTTTGCGGTGGCAAATTTAGCCGCAGCGGGCGAAAATATTATCATCGCCGAGAAAATTTACGGCGGCGCGACCACGCTTTTAGCGCACACGATCAAGCGCTTTGGCATCGAAGCTAGGGTTTTTGACTCCGAAACGGCAGATAATTTGGAAGGTTTAATCGATGATAAGACTAGAGCGATCTTTTTTGAGACGCTTTCAAATCCTCAAATTTCAGTTGCAAATACCGCTAAAATCGCTACAATCGCAAATAAGCACGGCGTAGTAACGATTGCGGATAATACGATCCCAAGCCCTGCGCTTTACAATCCGCTTGATGATGGCGCCGATGTAGTAATTCACAGCGCTAGCAAATACATAAGTGGGCAAGGTCTTAGCATCGCAGGTGCGATCGTTTCGGGCAAAGGATTAAATTCTAAACTCAAAGGCAATCCGCGTTACGCACATTTCAACGAGCCTGATGAGAGCTACCACGGCCTAGTTTATGCGGATTTAGTAGATAATTTCGACATTTACACGCTTAGAATTCGCTTGTCCCTGCTTCGCGATATTGGTGCGACTCTATCGCCGTTTAACGCGTTTCAGCTCATCCAGGGGCTTGAAACATTGCCGCTTCGCATGCAAAAACACTCGCAAAACGCGCTAAAGATCGCAGAATTTTTACAAAATCATCCAAAGGTAAAGCAGGTCAATTATCCGGGGCTTGCAAGCTCGCCGTTTAATGCCGCGATCAAAGCGAAATTTAAAAACGGCTATGCAAGCAGTCTGATGAGCTTCATCGTAGATAGCGAAGAAACAGCGCTAAAGGCGGTTAGTAAGGTTAAAATTTTCTCCGTCGTAGCAAATATCGGCGATACGAAGTCGATCATCACTCATCCTGCGAGCACGACGCATTCGCAGCTAAACGAGGAGCAGCTAAACCGCGCTGGCGTGCCTGCGAGCTTAATCCGCCTAAGCGTGGGTATAGAGGATGCGAACGATTTGATTTCCGATCTTAGTGAGGCACTGAAATAATGGCACTTTTAAGCACAAAGGGCGTTTATGGGCTGGCTGCGATTTTGCAGATCGCCAAAGCTAGCGAAGTAGCGCCGATAAGTATCAAAGAGATCGCCGAGCGTACGGGAGTTTCTAAGAATTATTTGGAACAAATTCTAAATACCCTTAGAAACGAGAAGCTGGTGTGTAGCATCAAAGGTAAAAACGGCGGTTATCACCTAGCCAGAGATGCTAGCGAGATCACTTTCGGTGAAATTTTTACCGCGCTTGAAAAGGATCTGCGGATGACTAGCATTCAGATGAGCGATCCCGGACTGCGGGCGTTTTTTGAGAAATTTGACGTTAAGCTGGCAGAGATATTTAACGAGCCTCTAAGCAGCTACGAGGAGATGATGGCGCGAAGCGTCCAGTATTTAAATTTCAGCATTTAAAGGAAAAATATGAAAATAGCAAACGATGTTACGGAGCTCATCGGCAATACTCCGTTAGTTAGAATCAATACGTTTGGCAAAAATGCCCTCATCCTAGCCAAGGCGGAATTTTTAAACCCAAGCCACTCGGTCAAGGATCGCATCGCGTGGCAGATCGTAAAAGACGCGCTAAGCTCGGGCAAAATCGATAAAAATAGCGTTTTGATAGAGCCTACCAGCGGAAACACGGGCGTGGGGCTTGCGATGATCGCAGCAAAGCTCGGTATGAAGCTAATTTTAACGATGCCAAGCTCGATGAGTATCGAGCGTCAAAAGCTCATCGCTGCATTCGGCGCTAAAATCGAGCTGACCGACCCGAAATTTGGAATGAAAGGCGCGGTAGATAGGGCAAACGAGCTAGCCGCGAACACTCCAAATAGCTTCATCCCGAGCCAGTTTGATAACCCGAGCAATCCAAAGGCGCATTTTCAAAGCACTGGACCTGAAATTTGGGAGCAAAGCGGCGGCAAGGTAGATATTTTAGTCGCAGGCTTCGGCACGGGCGGCACGATCAGCGGCGCGGCAAAATTTTTAAAATCCAAAAATCCGAATTTAAAAGCCTATGCCGTCGAACCCGCAGGCTCGCCGCTGCTTACGTGCGGCACCGCGGGCGGGCATAAGATCCAAGGCATCGGCGCGAATTTCATCCCCGAAAATCTCGATAGAAGCGTCATCGACGGCTTTTTGACGGTCGAAAACGACGACGCGTTCGCTGCTGCTAGACAGCTGGCGCAAAAAGAGGGCCTACTCGTGGGTATCTCAAGCGGTGCGAATGTTTACGCAGCCGCGCAGATCGCTGCCAAGCCCGAAAACAAGGGCAAAGTGATCGTTACGATCCTTTGCGATACCGGCGAGAGGTATCTTTCTACCGAGCTTTTCAAATAGACGGCGGTTTTGCGTTGGTGCAGCATTAACGCAGCAATTTTTACGCATTTTACGCGGGCTCGCAGCTTTGCGGGATTAAATTTTACGCAGGCGCCGAAATTGGCACGATGAGTTTTGCGCGATCGCGCGGGTTATTGCGACGATTGTGCGACTATATTTTACATTTTTCGCGTTGCGTAGGCGCGAGATTAATACGATAGTTTCTGCGCGAGCGAGGCGATAGTCGCGATGGTCGCGCGATGACTTTATGAGAGCGAGACGATTTTTAGCTTCGTCGATTTTGCGATTTATTGATTTGCTAATTTAGCGGCTCGTCGCGAGATAAAATTTAGCCCCAAAATAAATAGGGCTAAATTTTAAAATTTTATCTTACGCGCCGAGCTGATTTCGGGCGCGCTATGTATGACGGCGCGACCGCGAAACGCAGGGCATTAAATTTAAAGCCGCCAAGCTCGCCAAATCTGCGCGATCCGTACGCCGCAAAATTTTATATATCGCCATCGCGCGCGCAACATAAAATTTTAAAATCCTACTTGAAATTTTAAAATTACCAGCGCGGCATAAATTCTAAGCCAACGCCTTACTTAAATTTCAAACCCTCGCCGTATGTAAAGCCAAATCGCCCTTTAAATTTAGCCGAATTTCAAAATTTAATCATAAAAACGCTATCATCGGGGCAAAATTTTTAAGGTTGCAAAATGAGTTTGAGCTTGAAATTTCGCCCCAAAAGCTTAGAGCAGATCGTGGGGCAGGGCAAAATCGTAGCTGTTTTTAAAAAATTCGTCGCCGCAGGCAGCATCCCGCACAGTATATTTTTCGGCGCCGCAGGCAGCGGTAAAACGACGATGGCGCGCGTGATCGCAAGCGAGTTGAACTACGATTTTTACGAGCTTGACGCCACGAGCCTGAAAGTCGAGGATATCCGTAAAATTCTATCCTCGCACGCCGGCTCGCTCATCAAGCCGCTCATTTTCATCGACGAGATCCACCGCCTCAGTAAGACGCAGCAGGAAGTGCTGCTAATCCCGATGGAAAACTACGCTGCGATTATCATCGGCGCGACGACGGAAAATCCGCAGTTCGTGCTAAGCAGCGGCATCCGCTCGCGCTCGATGATCTTTGAGTTCGAGCCGCTTAGCTACGAGGATTTGGAGGCGCTTTTGGCGCGGGTGCAGGGCGAAATCGGCTTTGAGATGGACGAGGAGGCGCGAAAATACCTGCTAAACTCCAGCAGCGGCGATGCGAGGAGTATGTTAAATTTGCTGGAATTTGCGCTTTTGGCAGACAGCGCCATTACGCTGGATACGCTTCGCACGCTTCGCGCAAATGCCGTGGCTGCGGGCGTTAGCAGCGACGATCTGCATTACGAGCTTGCTAGCGCGATGATCAAAAGCCTGCGCGGCAGCGACGCCGACGCCGCGCTGTATTATGTCGCGAGGCTGATAGATGCGGGCGAGAGCGCGGATTTCATCGCGCGCAGGATGGTGATCCTAGCTAGCGAGGATATCGGCAACGCCAATCCAAACGCCCTAAATATCGCCGCCAGCACGCTAACTGCCGTCAGTAAGATCGGCTACCCAGAAGCTCGCATTATTTTAGGGCAATGCGCGATCTATCTGGCGCACAGCCCCAAATCAAACGCCGCGTATTTGGGCATCAACGCCGCTTTGAAGTTCGTCCGCTCCGCTGCACCGCTACCTACGCCGCGCTATCTCGTCAACTCCGACAAGCAGATCGCAGACTACAAATACCCGCACGACTTCGGCGGCTGGGTCGAGCAAGCCTATATGAGCGAGGCGGCGAAATTTTACGAAAGCAAGGGGATTGGTTTTGAAAAGACGCTGGATGAGTGGCTGGCGCGATTGCGCAAAGAAAAGATCGATATCAAGGAGTGAGAATGAACTTCAGCAGCGTCCTAAAACTAATGAAGCAGCGCTACGGCGCGGATGGCGAGTATCTGTGGGATGAATATCCGAATTTTGCGGTTTTTCGTCACGCAGGAGGGAAGCGCAAGTGGTTTGCGCTTTTGATGCGCGGGCTTGCAAACGAAAAGCTCGGTCGCGCACTTCCTGGCTCAAGCGATGTGATAAATTTAAAGATAAAGCCTGATTTGGCGGCAATTTTGAGTGACGAAAAAGGAATTTTTGCAGCCTATCATATGAATAAAAAGCACTGGATCAGCGTCTGCCTCGATGCGGTGCCGCGCGAACAGATCGTGGATCTAATCGAGCAAAGTAGGGAGCTTACGAGGTAGAATTTGCGCCTGGGCTCGGTTTAAATTTGCGTGCGAAAGAGGCTAAATTTGAACCAAGAGTGCAGATTTTAGCGGCTCGCGAGGCTTAAATTTAAAATATTTGCAAGGAGCGCGGATGAATGAGCAAAATTTGAAATATATCGCAAATTTAAAAGCGCAGGACGTGCCGTGGAGTAGGCTCACGACAGCTTACGGCAGGGCGAGCGAATTCCCCGAAATTTTTAAGAAACTCACGCGGGCAATCGAAGCTTGTGATGCGCCGCGCGGTTCGGGCGGCGAGCAAAATTTAAAAAGCGAGCCTGACGCAGGGCAAAATTTAAAAAGCGAACCCGGTTGCGGGCAAAATTCTACGGATGCGGCAAGATGCGGCGCGGCGCAAACGAGCGAGTCCAAATTTCAAAAGGCGGATAACGAGGCTGCGAAATTTAAAGCGGGCGGAGAGACGGAGCTTAAAACGGGCGCGGCGAAGTGCGGTGAGGCGGAATTTAAGAGTGCGGATAGCGCGGCGATAAAATTTAAAGCGAGCCAGGCGAGTAAATTTAAAACGAGTGCGGCGGATAAGAGCTCAGATGCGAGCGAGCAGGAGAAATTTGGCGCCAAAACTATCCAGGACGCGCTTAGTAAGATTTTTAACGAGATAGAGCATCAAAGTACGCTTTGGCACGCAACCCCTTTTGCGCTGCTGTTTTTGGCGCGCATCTTTATGCGGGCGCGCGCTGTAGCGGGCAAAAAGCAAAATGATGCGGCGAGTAGAAACGACGAAAACAAAAACTGCGAAAACGAAGCGGCGAGCTTTATTGCAGCTCGGCTCGGCGGATTTTTTGCGTTTATGATTGAGATTTGCGATGATGCCGATAAGATCTCGCACGCAGCGCCGCTGTCGAACTTTTCGGATATGCTTGCGGAAAAATATCTGTGGCCGCAGAGCGATGAGAATGACGAGGAGCGCTGGGAGGAGTACTTTTACGACGATGAGCTATTTTACAGCCTCTATTTTTATTCGCGGGCGGTTTTGGACGCGACGGGAGTGGACTTTTGCGCAGTTTAAGTCTAAGCCAGACTGGCGTTTTTTAGGTGCATCGTTTAAGCGCTATGTTTAAGCCTCTTTCGCCGCCATGTTTAAATTTATCGCGGCGTGCTTTGGCGACGCTTTGTTTAAATTTAGACTTCAAAAAATTTTAAAATTCTTTAAAAATTTACGGCGTGCGGAATTTACAGATCGTCTTTTTAAATTTAAAATTCGCGCGATTTTTGATCGGCGGTGCGGTTAAGCTGCGGGTAACGCTTTTAAATTTAGATTGCCGCGAAGCTTCAAACTCGCTTGCGGCGCGGCTTTTTATGTGGTTTTAAAAAGATACCAATTCGGCGCAATTTTTTCTATCATTATAAACTCGCTAGGACTCATTTGCGGCAGGTCCGCCTCGTCTTGTACCCGCAAAAAGCCCACGGAGTTATCGGTGATCCCGCCGATGAGCAGCATTAAATTTTTGCATTATTACCGTATAAATTTCACAGAATTTATACGCTACTTCGCTGCTTTTAGATCTGTCTAGCATCTTGTCACATAAATCTTAGAAATTTCATATTGATGTAAAATTCTTCACGTAAGCTAGCGGCGTTACATAAAATTTATATTCAAAAGCCTATCTCTAACCTCGATATCCTCCAGGTTTAGATCGAGTTCATCTTTTAAATATTTTTCTAAATTTTTTCGTTCAAAATCGCTTAACATCGCAAGTGGGATACTGACGAATACCCCATTTTCGCTGTCTAAAAATATCAAGACATATAAATTTATACTTTTTATCCTACCCCTTAGCCGCAAAACGGCAAAGCATATCAAATCCATCAAATACAATATCCACGAAAAAGCCATTAAAATAAGCTTTTTAAAGGTGCCAATATTTTTATCATAGCTAAATTCTTCTACCGCAAAATCTACGAATTTATAAATCGCTACCTTATCAATACGCGCTATGTCGATAGATTTTTTTGTAACTATCGTTTCTTGATAGTTTGCAGAGGATTTGTTATATTCTATTCTGCCGGGATAGAAGCTTAAAAATTTGTTTTTATTTATCCCCAAAAGACCTATTAAGGTTAAAATCCAAACTCCAACCCAGTAATGCCAGTGAATACCCCTAGTGACGAGTTCAAAAACAAGCATGACGATGGACGAAGTAGCGCCCAGATCGATATAAATCCTGATCCAATAATCTTTGATTATAAAAAGCGGCATTTGCTCTTTTTGCATTAGGGCTTCTTATAGGCTCGCCATCTCTTCAGCGCGCGCAAGAAGCTGCTTTGCGCCCTTTTCGATAAAAACGCGTGCTAGCTCTACACCTACGCTTTGGTATTGCGATTTTTGCGCGACGATGCTTTGACGGATACTCTCGCTGCCGTCGGGCAGGCCCACTATCGCGCTGATGTGGATATTTTCGCCCTCAAGGCGCGCGTTGATGCCGATCGGCACTTGGCAGCCGCCCTCCAAAACCCTGACGAAATCCCGTTCCACGGTCGTTTCAATGATCGCGCGCTCATCTTTTAAAAATTCTATTGCGCGCAGGATTTGCGGCTCGTCCACCGTCTCGATGCCAAGCGCTCCTTGACCCATCGCAGGGATCATCTGCGAGACCTCAAAGGGCGCTACGTGCTTTATCTCGGCGCGTAAATTTAATCGGTTGATGCCCGCCATCGCTAAGATGATCGCGTCAAATTCCCCGTCTTTTAGCCTTCGCAGGCGGGTTTGGACGTTGCCGCGCAAGGATATAACCTCTAAATCGGGGCGCATGCTAAGCAGCTGCATCTTGCGGCGAAGGCTCGTGGTACCGACTTTTGCGCCGCGAGGTAGCTCGCCGAATTTAGAGTATTTTTCGCTAATCATCGCATCGCGCGCGTCCTCGCGCGCGCAGATCGCTGCTAGCACGAGCCCCTGCGGAAACTCCACGGGCACGTCTTTTAGGCTATGCACGGCGATGTGAGCTTCGCCGCGAAGCATGCTCTCCTCAAGTTCCTTCGTAAAAAGCCCCTTGCCGCCGATCTTTGCAAGCGGCGTGTCTAAAATTTTATCGCCTTTGGTTTTCATGCTTTTTAGCTGCGCTTGGATGCCGCGGGCGTTAAGCAGCGATGCGATGTGTTCGCTCTGCCACAGCGCAAGCACGCTGCCGCGCGTAGCGATGATCAAATTTTTCATTTTTTCTCTCCTATGCTTTTTCGAATCTCGATTTCGTTCTCTTCGATCACCTCTACGTCGATTACGTCATCGCTTGTGCGGCTGCGTCGCCAAAATTTTCGCTCTCTTTTTTCGGAATTTTCGCTGCTAGTGTTAAATTTAGGCACGTCGCTGGTGACGCAGTAAAACGACGCGGTGATTACGCAAACGCCCAAAATATCGCCGAAAATGCCAGGTGCAATGAGAAAAACGCCGCCTACGACGAAGCCTACGCCGCTTAAAATTTCTTTCGGCGAGATTTTCATTAGATTAAAAAAGCCCATCCACGAGCGGTTCGCTACGACGTAACCGCCTAAAATCGCGCTTATGACGATCTCCACCGCATACGCCGCAAAGCCGTTTGCGCTTACGAAATAATAGGTCGTAAATGCTTCAATTATCAGATATGGAACGATCAAAAGCCTAAACATATTTTTCCTTGAATTATCGCTTTAAATCGCGCCTCTTTAAAGACGCTAAAATTTAATCGCGGATTTTAGCAAATTCCGTCTGAATTTTTAATGTATCGCAAGAGCCCCTCGCAGCCGCGCTTGATATCTGCGTAGCAGCGCTCAAAATCGCGCGTGTAGTAGGGATCGGCGATTTGTAGGCATTCGGAGGCGGTTAAATTTGAACCGGCGTCTTTTAAATTTAAGTCGGTTTGTTTTAGCGCGCCTTTAAAATTTTGCGCGGTATAGCTTGTAAAATTTCCCTCTTCAAATTCTAAAAGAAATTTTACCTTAGCCATATCCTTGCCGCGAAAAATTCGCCCCAGCGAGCGCATATTTTCATCGTCCATGCAAAGTATGAGATCGTAGCGCTCGTAGTCTGCGGGCGTGACCTGCACGGCGCGATGCGCTACGAGCGGCACCTTTTGCTCTTTTAGCACGCGCTGCGTCTCATAGTAAGGCGGCGAGCCGATCTCGTCGGTGTGCGTCGCCGCAGAATCCACACTCACGCGCGCACTTAGGCCGCTTTGATTAATAAAATTTTGCATCACGGATTGCGCCATCGGCGAGCGGCAGATGTTGCCGTGACAGACGAAAAGTAGCCTCACGCACGCCTACTGCGTGATGATATCGTAGTTTTTCGGGATTACGGGCTTAAAGATCGCCTCATTTACCGGCGCGTTTTTGCGGACGTTGCTTAGATCGATGACTACTTTATTGTCCATTTTGTCGGTGTAGCTGATTTTGCTCGGCAGATCACCTTTTAGCTCGATTAGATATTTCACGTCGTCGAAGCTCGCCTCATAAACGCCGTTTTTATTGGGTTTTGCGTTCGCTAGGATCGCCGTTAAATTCGGCGTTTCTTTGATATTTGTGATGATAGCTTGCTCGAGTTCGGGCTCGATTACGACGACCTTTGTGAAGCTAAAAAATATATTTTTTATCGTAGGGGTCTTGTAATGCCACACGGCGTGCTCTTTCGTGGCACTAAAATCGCCGCCGTAGCTGATTTTCGCATCGTCGCTCTGCACGGTTTGCGAAAAATTTGCGCTCAGCGTGTTAAATTCTATTCCGCCCGCAAACGCAAAAACGCAGCTTGCCGCTAAAGAAATAAGAGTTTTTTTCATAAATTTTGCCTTTATTTTTGAAAATTTGCGCGTATTATAGCCGTTTTTCTAGGATTTAATTAAATAGAAACTAAAAATATGTTAATATGCGCGGTTAAAATTTTAAAACTAAGGTTTGAGATGTTTAAAAAGGTCATCCACGGGATTTTCGGTACTAAAAACGATAGGATCGTCAAACAATACGCCAAGCGCGCAGCGCAGATCAGTGCGCTTGAAGAAAACTACGCGGCGATGGACGATGCGACACTTAAGGCGGAATTTGAAGCGTTAAGAGCGCAAGTTCGCGCAGGCGAAAAGAGCACGGATGACGTGCTTAACGAAGTGTTTGCTATCGTGCGAGAGGCGGGCAAAAGAGTGCTAAATATGCGCCACTTCGACGTTCAGCTGATAGGCGGTTTGGTGCTAAACGACGGCGCGATTGCCGAGATGAAAACGGGCGAAGGAAAGACCCTCGTAGCGACCTTGGCAGTAGTGCTAAATGCGATGGAGGGCAAGGGTGTGCATGTCGTAACCGTAAACGACTACCTAGCTAAGCGCGATGCCGCGCAGATGGGCGAGCTATATGAATTTTTAGGGCTTAGCACTGGCGTAATCGTAGGCGGCGAATACGATGACGCCAAGCGCAAGGCTGCATACGCGTGCGACATCACCTACGGCACAAACAACGAGTTCGGCTTTGACTATCTGCGCGATAATATGAAATTTAGCGCGGATGAAAAGGTGCAGCGCGGGCATCATTTCGTAATCGTCGATGAAGTTGATAGTATTTTAATCGACGAAGCCAGGACGCCGCTCATCATCTCGGGCCCTACGAACCGCACCCTAGACGGCTACATCAAGGCAAACGAAGTGGCGCGCGCCATGATCCGCGGCGAGGCGCCTGCAGATCCGAAAGGCAAGGCGACGGGCGATTTTACCGTCGATGAGAAAAACCGCGCCGTTTTGATCACGGAGGCAGGAATTTCAAAAGCCGAGAAGCTTTTTGGCGTCGATAATCTCTATAGTCTCGAAAATGCCGTGCTTAGCCACTACCTTGATCAAGCACTTAAGGCAAATTATCTATTTGAAAAGGATGTGCACTACGTCGTGCGCGACGGGCAGGTCATAATCGTGGATGAATTTACGGGTCGTCTTAGCGAGGGCCGCAGATTCAGCGAAGGCTTGCACCAGGCTCTTGAAGCTAAAGAGGGCGTGCAGATCCAGGAGGAGAGCCAAACTCTTGCCGACATTACCTTTCAAAACTACTTTCGTCTTTACGAAAAGCTCGCCGGTATGACGGGTACGGCGCAGACGGAGGCAACGGAATTTTCTCAAATTTACAAACTCGAAGTAGTCTCTATTCCTACGAATGTACCGGTCATCAGAAAGGATCAAAACGATCTTATCTACAAAACCGAGCGCGAGAAATTTAACGCCGTCATAAATGAGATCAAGCGGCTAAATTCCAAAGGACAGCCCGTACTAGTGGGTACGGCGTCGATCGAAAAAAGCGAGAAGCTGCACGAGCTTTTGGTCAAAGAAAACATCGCGCACTCCGTGCTAAACGCCAAAAATCACGAGCGTGAAGCGCAGATCATCAAAGACGCGGGCGTAAAGGGCGCAGTTACGATCGCTACGAATATGGCGGGACGCGGCGTGGATATCCGCATAGACGATGAAGTGCGCGCTTTGGGCGGGCTGTATATTTTAGGTACCGAGCGTCACGAAAGTCGCCGTATCGATAATCAGCTCCGCGGTCGAAGCGGACGCCAAGGTGATCCGGGCGAGAGTAGGTTTTTCTTAAGCTTGGAGGATAATCTGCTTAGAATTTTTGGCAGCGACAAGATCAAAAATATCATGGATCGCTTGGGTTTAAAAGACGGCGAACATATCGAATCAGGCATGGTTTCGCGCGCCGTAGAAAATGCACAGAAAAAGGTCGAGAGCTTACATTTTGAAGCGCGTAAAAATATCCTAGAATACGACGACGTCGCAAACGAGCAGCGCAAAACGATCTATAAATACCGCAACGAGCTTTTGGATCCCGACTACGATCTGAAAGATAAAATCATTCAAAACCGCGAGGAGTACATCTCTAGCGTGCTTGAGGAGCTTGAAATTTTCGACGGCGCAAATATCAAAGAGGTCGATAAATTCCCGATCGTCGCCAAAATCGCTCAAGAAACGGGCGAGGTGCTCGAAAACAGCGAGCTTGAGAAGGTCGATGATTTCAAAGAGCTAAAAGAAAAGATCATCGGCGCGCTTGCCGTTTCGTATGAAAACAAGATGGCGCCGATCGATCCGCAGCAGCGCAAAAGTATCGAAAAGATGCTTTATCTGCAGATCGTCGATCGCGACTGGAGAGAGCATCTGTATCAGATGGATATCCTAAAGGCAGGCATCGGACTTCGCGGCTACAACCACAAAGACCCGCTTACGGAGTATAAAAAGGAGAGCTACAATCTCTTTATGGAGCTTGTGATGCGCCTCAAATCCGATAGCATCCGCTTGCTGCATTCGATTCAGTTCAAATCTAGGGAGGAGATCGAAGCCGAGCAGCGTGCGATGCAGGAGCGCATGGAGAGCTCAAACGCCAAAGAGCTCGCCGCCGCAAGCACGAATGAAGCGCAGCTAAAGGGCGCAGAAGAGTTTGGCGACAAAAAGCCTAAGCGAAACGATCCTTGCCCTTGCGGCAGCGGCAAAAAATACAAAGACTGCCACGGCAAGGGCGGTCCGAAAAAAGGCGGCTTTGCAAGGTAGGCGCGGCGATCGGTCGTAAGTATCGCGCGATCGGTGATCTCGATTGCGAGTATCGCGCGATCGGCGCTTTTCGATCTTATCTTGCTTTTGTATTTAGCGGATCGGTCGAGGGCGGAGCGTCATAAAATTTTAAAAGAGGCTTGATCGCGAGGCGGCATGAACGGCGTGTAAAGCTTGCGCGATGGGGCGGAATTTTAATTTTGAAATTTTAAAATTTCAAAACACATTTGGGGTGCCTTTGGCTACTTGTTTTCGCAGCGCCGTTGCGTTGCGCCCTATGCGACAAAACGCAAGCCAATCAGCGCGTGATACTTAAATTTAGCGTGCGGCTAAGATACTGCGCGGCATTTGAAATTTTAAATTTATGCGATTATGGGAGAACTTTTTAAGCGAAATCCGCTTTTTAAATTTTAAGAATTTCAAAATTCTAAAGAGTTTTAAATTTCTAAAAATTTTAAAATTTTGAGGCGTTCGAAATTTTAAACTTTAAAATTTAGGTTTAAAATTTCAAAGTTTTGGTAAAGAGGCCTGTTTGGTTTGCCGTGCCCGATATCTCTTGGAACAAATTTTATTGCGTATAAGAGATATTGGCGCGATTTTAAATTTTTAAAACTCGCTGGGGTTTGAAACCGGCTACCAATCAAGCAAAGTGCAAGAAGCAATAGAGTAAAATTCTATCCCGTTGGGAGTTAAAGCTCATCTTTCACTATCTTTAAATTTAACTTCAATTTTGTCCCGTTGGGATTTGAAATATTTCAAGAGTGTTTAAAATTATAGTTCACACCTAGGTAAAATTCTATTTAGTTAAAACTTAGTATTCCAAGGTGTGAAGCCTGTTTTTGGAATTTTAAAATTCCAAAATACTTAAAATTTCACATATAATTTAGCGCTAAATTTTATGTGAAATTTTACAAGGACGGCTTTTTGGTAAAGTATTTATTATTCAAATATCTTAGATTCGACCGCTCTCAGCCCTTCATTACGCTTTCGGCGCTGCTTGCGTTCTTAGGCGTCGGCGTGGGGCTTACGGTGCTCATCGTCGCGATGGCGATAATGAACGGTTTCGATAAGGAATTCGAGCGCAAGCTCTTTACGATGAACTACCCGATCACGATCCACAGCCACTTTCGCGGCGGCATTTCAAAAGACGACGTGGAGGGGCTGCGGGCGGACTTTCCCGATCTGATCTTTAGCCCTTACATCAGCTCGCAAGTCATCGCCAAAAGCGGCGAGAAGCTCGAGGGTGGGCTGATTTTCGGCGTAAATTTAAACGACGAAAAGCGCATCAACTCCGTCGTCGCAGCAGGCGCCAAAGACGCCAATCTAACGGACTACGGCATCATGATAGGGCGCGGGATCAAGGACGAGTTTATGCTGGATGAGGGCAGCAAGATCACGATGATCTTTACGAAGAGCGATCCGGGCGGCTTTGCGCTAATCCCCAAGATGAAGCGCTTTGACGTGCGCGCGGATTTCAGCTCCGGACTGATCGCCTACGACAAGGCGTATTCCTACGCAGACGCGAGCGATCTAGCCAAAATTTTAGGCTACGACGAGGGGACATTCGACGGCGTGCATGTTTTTTCAAACGATCCGTTTAAGGATCTGGAGCGCATCAAAAAAAGCCTCCCCAGCGGTGCTAGCGCCGTGGGCTGGTGGCAGCAAAACGGCAATTTTTTCAGCGCCCTTGCGCTTGAAAAGCGCGCGCTTTTCATCGTACTGATGCTGATAATTCTGGTCGCGAGCCTAAATATCGTAAGCTCGCTTCTGATGACCGTGATGAACCGCCGCCAAGAGATCGCGCTTTTACTTAGCCTGGGTGCCAGCAAAAAGGAGGTTAAAAGGACCTTTTTCGCGCTCGGAGCCACGATCGGCGGCGGCGGCATCATATTCGGGCTTATTTTGGGCTTATTCGGCGTGTGGCTGCTCGGAAGCTTCGACATCGTAAATCTACCGGCCGATGTTTACGGAAGCTCGAAGCTGCCGATGGAGCTCTCGCTAGGCGATTTGGCGATGATTTTAATCGGCGCGGTGCTTATCGTGGCGCTATCGTCGTGGTACCCAGCCAAAAAAGCCACGCAGATCGACGTGCTGCAAACACTGCGCAACGAGTAAATTTAAACGCGGCGCTTTAAAAATTCGGCGAAATTTTGAAATTTAGAGCGGCGTGGCTATATTTAGCGCGCTATTTCGGCGAGCGGGCGGAGGTTGCGCGATCTTACGCGGCGCGCGTTGCGTAAATGTCGCATTAAATAGGATTTGTATCGCTAGAATTTTGATTTTTTCGCGAGATTCTAACTTGCGCGAAGCCTAAATTTTGACGAAATTTGTGTTGTTAGAATTCGCCAAAAATTTTAAATTTCAAAGGGGATAAAATTTTTATGAGTGCTTTGAAAAATTTTATGAAATTTTGCAACCAATCAAAGATGAAATCGTAAAAATTTTGAAAGGAGCTATGGTGCAAAAGATCGTTTTATTTCTGTGTGCGGCGCTGTTTCTATGCGGCTGCTCTAGGAGCGGACCGCAAGATGTCCCAGAGCCAGAGCAAAATAAGGCACCGAGCCACCATTATACAGGCTACTATTACGCATAGCGTATATTGAGCAGCGGGCGACGATACGAGACGTTTAACGGCGAGAAAATGGAAACATTGTAGTTCTTGCTCGTTCGTGGACAAAAGCTCTCAAGCCTGCAATACGAGCCTTAGCAGCGTCTCGGCCTGAATGTAGCGGCGACAAGGCGTCCATCCATCTATAATGACGATAAAATTTAGGCTTATTTGAGCAGGCATAAATTCAGGACGAAATTCTTTTTAAAATTCTTTCAAATTCCCATAAAATCCCGCTGAATAAATCTAAATTTTATAAATTTTAGGGTAACATTCCCTATTTCTCAAAAAGGCTTTAAATGACTTTAATCGACGGCAAAAGCATAAGCGCGAAGGTAAAAGAGGAGATCAAATCGGCCGCTTCAAACCTTGCCGCAAAGGGCGTAGAGCCCGCGCTGGCGGTAATTTTGGTAGGCGAGGACGCGGCTAGCAAGACCTATGTCGCGAGCAAGGAAAAAGCCTGCGCCGCCTGTGGGATCCGATCCGTAGCGCACCACTTGAACTCCGACGTGGGCGAGGCGGCGCTTTTAGAACTGATAGAAAATTTAAACGAAGACGAAAGTATCGACGGCATCTTGGTACAGCTGCCGCTTCCAAAGCACATTGATACGAATAAAATTTTAGAAAAAATAAGCCCGCAAAAGGACGTGGACGGATTTAGTGCAATAAACGTAGGAAAGCTTACTAGCGGGCTTGCGGACGGTTTTGTGCCTTGCACTCCGCTTGGCGTGATGCGCTTGCTTGAGGAATACGGCGTGCAGATCGCGGGCAAAAATGCCGTCGTGCTGGGTCGCAGCAATATCGTCGGAAAGCCGATGGCGAGCCTGCTTCTAAATGCCGACGCCACCGTCACTATCACTCATAGCAAGACGAAAGACTTAAAGCGGCTTTGCGCGAACGCCGATATTTTGGTAGCGGCGGTCGGTAGGGCGCATTTTGTGAGCGCAGATATGGTAAAAGAGGGTGCGGTGGTAATCGACGTGGGGATCAATCGCGGCGAGGACGGCAAGCTAAGAGGCGACGTTGATTTTGACGCGGTTGCGCCGAAATGCTCGCTAATTACTCCCGTACCCGGGGGCGTGGGACCGATGACGATTGCTATGCTTCTTAGCAATACGATAAAATCGGCGAAAAATCGCTTAAAACAAAGAGCTTAAATGAAAATACTAAGTAAAATTTATCACTTTTTATCGAGTTGGACGGGGACGGTCATCGTCGTTTTATTTGTCATTCTTTTTGTGGCGCAGGCCTTCGTGATCCCCAGTGGATCGATGCGTACTACGCTTTTGGAGGGCGATTTTTTATTCGTTAAAAAATTTAGCTACGGCATCC
>CAUSEA010000024.1:0-28864 GCA_963530525.1 uncultured Campylobacter sp. | reverse complement strand
CGTATCGCTTCTTTAAATTTTCAGGGATAGCGGCAAATTTCTCGTCCAGCTCTTTTGTGTCTGATTGAAATTTCTCGTCCACAGCTCGCTCCTTTTAAAGCGCTAAATTTTAGAAATTATATCGAATTTAGCGGCGCAAAGCGGCTACATTTAGGTCTGAATTTAAACGCGAAAGAGTATAATCGCGCCATGGTTTTGACGAAAAATTTGATCTATGAAATTTTACCCTTGTGGGGGAGATCCCCGCGGGCAGGGTCGTTAGCTACGGACAGATCGCGCGCCTGATCGGGCTGCCCGCTTGCTCGCGGCTCGTGGGGCGCGTGCTCTCGCAAGCAGAGCTCTACGGCGACTACCCGTGCCATCGCGCCCTTTATCATGCGGGCGCCTTGGCGGCGAGCTTTGCGGCTCAGCGCGAACTGCTAGAGGCCGAAGGCGTGAAATTTAGAGGCGAGCGCGCCCGTATGAAAAAGCACCGCTGAGAGTGGTGAGCGGACTGCTTAAAAAAAGCGCTAAATTTAAAGGCTACAAGCTCTTGGGGTCGTAGCGATTTGAAACACGACATTTCGATATTGCGTCGTAAGAGCAGTGAAATTTAAATTTCTCCGTTGGAGTTTGAAACTGATCCCTACAAGTATGTAGTTCCACACTTTTTGTTAAAATTTACTCCGTTGGAGTTTGAAACGCCCTGTATTTGGAAACTCGCCCATTCTCATCGGTTAAAATTTACTCCGTTGGAGTTTCAAATTTGCAGTTTTTACGTAATTTCGGAACCGTAATCACGCGTAAATTTGCCAGATAAATTTAAAATTTTAAAATCGATCGTCAAGGACCTAGCGTCTCGGCAGGCGGGTTCAAAATTTCATCCGTTTGGAATCCGCCAAATTTAAACCTTTTTGAAATTTACGAAATTTAGAAAATTTAAAATTTGCGCGGTTAAATTTCAAAACGGATCGGCACTCCGTTAATACATGATGCTTTTGGGTAAAATTCGTGCGGCTGGAATTTTAAATCTCATAAGCCTAGAAGCCTCTACAAAATTTAAAATTACGCCTTTGCGGCCAGAGATCTTTATTGAGGGCGTAAATTTGGGCGCGGATAATCAAGCCGTTACGAGCGGTAAAAGGAGCGTCAAACTAAAATTTTGCGCCGAAATTCCGAGCCACTCACGCTTTAGGCGCCTCAAAGCCCTTCAAAACCGCGTTGTATAAGCTCTCCTCATCGCAGTGGACGAGCAGCAGATCGCCCTCTTGCAGCACCGTCGAGCCGGTAGGTTTGATGTATTCGCCGTGCCGCCTGATCAGGATGACGAGGAAATCCTCCGGCAGCTCAAGCTCGGCTAAAATTTTATCGATCAGCATGCAGCCTGGGTCCACTGTGTATTGGCGCAGCGTGCGATAAAAGATCGGCATATTCGAATTCGGCTCCGCGATCTCCGGCTCCGGCGGCTCGCGTACGCCGCATTTATCCGCGGCGCGCTCCAGGCTCATTCCCTGTATCAGCACCGAGATTAGAACCATGAAAAAGACGGTGTTGAAGATAAGCCCCGCGTGCTCGATCCCCGCGGCATACGGGTAGGTTGCAAGCACGATAGGCACGACGCCGCGAAGCCCGACCCACGAGATAAAAACCTTCTCTTTCTTGCTGTATTTAGAGAACGCAAGCGATATGAATACCCCTAAAGGTCGCGCGACAAACATCAGCCACAGCGCCGTTACAAAGCCCATAAGCGCGACGGCGGGCAGCTCGGACGGGAAAACCAAAAGCCCCAGCGTGATAAATACCGTGATCTGCATCGTCCATGCTATGCCGTCGTGAAAGCCGATGAGGTTTTTCTTGTGTGCAAATTCTCGCTTATTGACGAACATTCCCGCGACGTAAACGGCGATGTAGCCGTTGCCGCCGAGCTTCATACACAGCGTAAAAAGTAGCGCCACCCACGCCATTGAAAACACCGGATACAACCCCCAATGCTCGAGCCTTAATCTATTGAAAATCGACGGCAGCGCTCTGCCAAAGGCGTAACCCATAAGCCCGCCGATGAAAAACTGCTTGATTAGCAGCGTCAGCATATCGATCGCGCTCGGGCTTTGATTTAGCGAGATGATCTGAATGATCGTGACGGTCAAAAAGATCGCCATCGGATCGTTGCTGCCGGATTCGAGCTCTAACAGCGGGCCGAGATTGTTTTTTAGCGAAATACCTTTGGCGCGCAGTATCGCAAAGACCGCAGCAGCGTCTGTAGAAGAGATGATAGCGCCTAAAAGTAGCGCTTCAAGCCAGCTGAAGCCGAGTAGAATTTTAACCAAAACCGCCGTTGCGCATGCAGTGACCACCACCCCAAGCGTCGCTAAGATGATGCCGCTAGCCATTACAGGGCGGATCGATTTTAAATTCGTATCGAGCCCGCCTGCATATAAAATATAAATAAGCGCGATCATGCCGACGTCTTGAGTGATGCGGTGGCTCGTAAAATCGATGCGTAAAAGCCCGTCCGAGCCCGCGAGCATCCCCACTGCCAAAAATACGATGAGTGAAGGAAGTCCGAATTTGCCCGAGATCTTATTAAGCACGATGCTTGCGATGAGTAAGATCGCGGCGAAGAGTAGAAATTTTTCCAAAAAGCGCTCCATAATTTTTTCAAGATTATAGCGGGTTTTCCCCATTTTTAGGTGGGTTTCGCGATAAAATTTTATTGAACGGCTAATGGGCGAAATTTTAAATTTACTCCGCTCAAACAGAACTATTAATGAAAGCCGCATGAGCCGCAAAATTTTATTTAAAAGCTCGGTTAGCTTGAGCTTTAAAATTTATGATTCGATAGATCGGCGAAATTTTACCGATTCGTTTAGAGCGACGCATTGAGATTGAAATTTTACGGCGTCGCGCCGCTTCGGCAAGCCGAGCTGCCTTTTAAAATTTAGAGACGCAAGTTTTGTGCTTGGCGCTTGCGAGCTTTGTACGCGAATCTCGGTTTAAATTTATCGCGCTAAGTTACGGTTGAAATTTGATGACCGAAACTCGCTTCGGTTTTAAATTTAATCGCGACTTTCACTTGTTTCGGTATCGATGAGCCGGGTATCGCTGCATAAATTTAATGCTTGCGGCGTCGCAGTTGAAATTTTAAGGCGGCATAGCATTATTTACGCCCCGCAGGATACGTATGCTGCTTATGCTATGGTTAAAATTTAGGGTGCTACCAGTCCTCGGGTTTAAATTTTATCGCCGCTTGCGTCTATTTTGCGCGCGGCATGGACGGATCGTTTAAATTTGATCGCTTCTATCGCGACTTGCGCAAGCATTAAAATTTGCAATCTTTCAAATTTTGCCGCGCCGCCTCATAAAGCGGTGCCTTTGGCGGGCGTGAAAAGCCCTCGCATATCGACGCCTTCGAGCTGCAGCAGCTTTATTTTTCTATCGATGCCGCCTGCATAGCCCGTGAGGCTGCCGTGCGTGCCTACGACGCGATGGCAGGGGATTATGATCGAGATTTCGTTGTGCCCTACGGCGCCGTCCACGGCTTGCGCGGACATCTTCGCTAGCCCGCGCGCTGCGGCAATTTCGCGCGCGATCTGCCCGTAGGTCGTGGTTTTGCCGTAAGGAATTTTAAGCAAAATTTCCCACACGGCGCGTCTAAACGCCGAGCCCGCGGGATTTAGAGCGGGCGTAAAACCCAGCTCGCGTCCGCTAAAATACAGATCGAGCCAGCGCCTAGTTTGATCGAAAACGGCTAAGTTTTTCTCCTAAAAATGCGCAATCAGAGCGTTTGCAGCCAAAACATCCGCGCCGGATTTCGGCTCTGTTTGGACCGGTAAATTTTTAAATCGCGCGACAAGGCTATTCGTATCGAATTTTTTGCCCACATCGTTCGAAATTTTTACCGAAAAATCGACCTTCCGCTCCCGCCTTGCACCGAAAGATTTGTCGCGTGAGATTTTTTGCCCGCATCCTGAGCCGCAAAATCGCGCGTGAAGAATTTTTCGCTCGCTATAAGTACGTTTGCACAGAATTCTACGTCCGCGCCGCTTGCCGCTTCTGCCGCAATATCGCTCTTTTTGCTCTTTTTCAGCGCCGCAAAATCGCGCTGTGTTTCGCTCGCGGCGCACTGCTCTTTTGCGAGTAGATCGGCGCTACCCCGCTTTTTATCCGCACCGCTTTTCACCTCTAGCGCACGGCCTCTCTCGTAGCAACCCTCTCTCGCGGCGGCATCTGTTTTTGCCGCAATATCGCGCGCGCAGAATTTGCTGTCCGCGCCGCTTACCGTAAGAGCGTGCGCGTAGATTTCTCGCCCTCGAACCATAGCCCGCAAAGCCCCGCTCCATCGCCCGCGAGCGTGATTTTACCAAGCGGCGAGTCGTAATATGCGATAAATTTCATCGTTGCTCCTATTTTGCGATTAAATTTAGGCGCCGCAAATAGCGCCTAAATTTCCCAAATTTCTAAAATTTGCGGACAGATTTTAGCTACGCTTTGCTTAAACTTCGCCTTTTGCGCGCTACTCGGGTCGCTAACGGCTTCAAATTTGCAAAAAAGCTCCGCGATTTTTAGCCAGCCCGCAAGATTTAGATCGAATTTTTTCAAATTTGCCTCGGATAAAAACTCCAGATCATGGTCGTAAAACGCGATCTTGCCGCTAGAGCTTAGCAACCAAAGATCGCCGGTGCCGCTATCTGCAAAGATACAAAACTCGCGCAGTAGCCCGCTATCGCCCTCAAAAGGAAATTTTGCCGCGTCGTTACAGTGCGCGATCTCATGCTCTTTCAGCACTCTAAAATAGCCTGCAATCTCCCTACCGAAGTATCCGCCTAGGATATTTTTTAGCTCGTTTTTGTTCAAAATTTAACTCCTCCGCTTTAGTTTCGCTTTTTGACGTAAAACATAAAAAAGCCGAGCATCACTACGAAAATTATGCACATTACAAGCGTCACGATGAGCGTGCCGTGCGCCGAGCCGCTTAAAAACAGCCCCGTCGTGTTCATCCCGAAAAAGCTCGTAATGAAATTTAGCGGCAAAAGTAGCGACGAGATGATCGTGAGAATGTAGATGTTGCGGCTAATTTTGTCGTTTTTGAGGCCTTGGATGAACTGATAGATATCCTCGATCCTGACGGCGTATTCGCTCATCACGCCTTTGAAAACGCCCGCTTCGTAGGCGTAGTTTTTCAGTCGCTTTTTAAGGGCTGCTTGCTCGTTTGCGCAGATGAGCAGCGCCTCGTAAAAATGCGAAATTTTGTTTTGAAATTTGCGGATTTCATATTTTAGGATCGAGTGCTTTTTCATAAATTTTGAAAAATCGCCGCGGCGCGTGTAAATTTTTTCGTAATTCTCAAGCTCTGCGGAGTGCTCTAAAATTTTATCGCGATACTGTGCTAGGATTTTTTTGACGACTGCGAAAAACTCCGCCTCGCTGCTAAGCCGCACCTCGGTGGCACCCTCTTGCAAATAGATTGCGCCCGCGTCGAAAATAAAGCGGTAGTTTTGCTCGCGCGGTGCGTCCGTTACGAAATATACATACTCGCGATCCTCGGCGTAGTAGTAGCCCGAAACGCTGCGCTTTTCGGTAATCGGGTTCAATGAGGCCTCCTTATTCAATCGTTTTAAATTTACGAAATTTCAGAATTCCGCTCAAATTTACGGAATTTTGAAATTCTGCTGCCGATCAGAATTCTGAAATTTCGCCGCTAATAGGAATTCTAAAATTCCGCCGCCATTTAAATTTTATCGTATTTGGAATTTCAAAATTCTTTTGCGCTTGGAATTTTAAAATTTTAAGCACGAAAGGATTTTATTATTGGTGGAATTTTATGCGGTGCAGTCGCAATTCAAATTTAACGCGGACGCAGTCCGCACCGCTTAAAGCGTTGTAGGGGGATGGGTGGGGGCTTGTGGGCGAGCAGAGCAATGCGGTGCTGTGGGACAACGCCGCCTCTGCGAGAAGTGTGACCTCGCAATTGAGCCCCCCCCTTTCCGCCCCAATAGAAACATATCACGGATTAAAATTTAAACGGAATTTCATTTTGTAACAAATTTAAAATTTCTCTATGTAGAATTTACCTTTAGAATTTGGGGCGTGGCGGCGTTTTCTCTTAAGGGGGAAGGGGCGCTACTTGCGAGGCGCTCCCCTTCCCCCTTAAAATCCCCCAACCCCTGGCACGCTCAAGGGGCGAGCCTCGCGGCTCGCGTTAAATTCTTTTTATTGCGGCTTGCGCCGCATAAAATTTTAGAATTTCAAATTGAGCTCTTGCGTTTTAAATTTTTAAAATCCTAAGTTTAAATTTAAAAGCTTTATAGCTTCGCGGGCGTAAAATTTAAAATCTCGCGGCGAAATTCTACGTTAAAAGCACCCGTGCTTTTGCAAAACCTTGGCGAAAGCATAGATGAAATGGGGCTAATTCCGCATCGTTCGCGCTCGCGTCTGAGGCGAAAAACTTTTGAGTCGAAGCTTAGAGCTAAACGAGTCTTTAAACTAAATCCTAAAGCGATACGACCTTTGAGCCGAAGCCCCCTTCTGCGGGCGTGCCGTCGCGAAAGCCCTTGACGCTGGGGTGCGATTTTAAAAATTCCTTGACCGCGAACGCAAGCTTGCCCGTGCCGATGCCGTGCTTGACGATGATCTCATCAAAGCCCATCACGAGGCTTTGGCTGATAAATTTATCAAGCCTGCTGATCGCTTCCTCGGCGCGTAGGCCGTGCAGATCGAGGCTCAGCGACGCGGAGGCGGGCTTTTGCACCTTGATGCTGATGTTTTTTACGGGCGCGGGCGCTGCACCGCTGCGCTTTAGCTCGCTAAGCGGCACGCGCAGCCTGATGCCGTCGCTTAGCATCAGCGCTTGGGTTTTGCTAAGCGATAAAATTTCGCCCTTGATCTTGCCGTATTTGACGCGATCGCCCACCTTGAAGCTTTGCGGCTCGGGCGCGCTAAATTCGGGCTGCTGCACGGCCCGTGCAAGCTCGTTTGCGCGGTTTATGGCGCGCTGCTTTTCGCGCATGTCGCCTAGGCTCACGCTGCGTTTGGCCTCCGAAATCGCGCGGTAGTATTCGTTTTGCAGCCTTGAAAGCTCCGCCTTCAGCTCGCTTTGCGCGCGCTCGCGCTGATCTTTTAGCGCTTCGCTCAGCGCATCCAACTTCTCCTCTTTTTGTTGCGTCTGCGCCAGCTTTTGTTTTAGCTCAAGCTCCAAATTTATCGCTTTTGAGATCGCTTCGTTTAGGTTCTCTTTGTTTTCGCCGTAGTTTTTGCGCGCTGCGGCGATCAAATTTTGCGCTATGCCGTAGCGCAGCGCGGTTTCAAAGGCGTAAGATTTGCCGATCGTGCCCTTTAAAAACTCATATTTCGGCGCGCTGTTTTTCTCGTCGTAAAGCGCCGCTAGCAGCTCCACGCACGGATCCTTTGCAAGCAGCATCGCCAGGCGCTTGTGATGCGTGGTGATGATAATCTTCACGTCGCCGCTTATCAGCTGCTCGATCATCGCGCCGTATAGGCTCGCAGCCTCCTCAAAATCGGTACCCAGCTCGATCTCATCGACGCCGATTAGAATCTCTTTGCGCCCAAACAGCTTGCTAAAGGCAACCATCCTGCCCGCAAAGGTCGAGATGTCGTTTTTGGAGTTTTGCGGATCCTCCATTATGAGCTCGAACTCCTTAAAGGTGCCGATGCGGCTGCCGCTTGCGCGAATAGGCATAGGAAGGAGGTACTTAGCTAGCAGCGCCGCGCTTAGAATGCTTTTTAAAAGCATCGATTTTCCGCCCGCATTCACGCCGGTGATGAGTAGAATTTTGCCGCTAAACTCCACGCTCACGCGCTTTGGATTTTTAAGCGCGGGGTGGGCGAAGCTGTCTAATACGATGTCGCGCGAGGGCTCAGGCAGGATGAACTCATAATCGCTCGCTCTTGCCATCGCCGCGCGCGCAATCAGCGCATCGATTTGATCGAAGGCGGCGTTTATAAATTTCAGAAAGGCTAAGCTTTTATTAAAAACCGCGCTAATCTGCTTGCAGTGCTCGAAAACGATCTGCTCTTTCTTATCCAAAATCGCGCTTTGAGCGGACTTCAGAGCCGCGATCGCGTCTGGAAGCACGTAAAAATAGCCTCCGCTTGAGCGCGCTACGACGCTGCCTTTTAGCACGTGATTAAAGCCGCCGCGCACCAGCAGAGCCTCGGTGTCGCTTATGTAGTGGATCTGCGTGTCGGCGAGATAGGGCGAAAGAGCTTTGGAATAGATCAGCCTTTTTAGCGTCTGCTCGATCTCGCCCTTTTTTATCTTAAACGCCTCATTTAGCGCGCCGAAGCGCTCGTCTATCGCGTCGCGAAAGCCGCCCTGATCGTCGAAATAATCCTTTAATTGCGCGATGGGCGCAGGAATTTCGATCTTTGCAAACCAAGCGGCGAGTTTGCCCTCAAAAGGCTGCTTTTTGAGATACAGAAAATATCGGACGATCTTGCTAAACTCGTAAATTTCGCTGATATGAAGCACGCCGTGCTTTGAGATGCGCATCAGCGCGTCGTCTAGGTTTGCGACGCTCTCGCACTGCGCGAGATCAAATTTCGTAAGCTCTGAAATTTTTTCAAAATTTAGCTTGCTATCGCCGCTTAAAAACAGCGGCTTTTCGCGCGCTAAAAAGCTTTTAAATTTGGCTAGATACTCGCTCAAATCGAGGCGCGTAAAGAGTTCGTCACTGATCATAAACGCACTCTTTGATCTTGTAGGTTTTGCCTTTAAACTCCGCGCCTGCGCTTTTTTTGGCGATGAAAGCGCCCAGTGAAAAGGAGTAGGTGAAGCTCTCTCGCGTTACGATCTGCGCGGAGCCTTGCTCTTTGTCTGCGGCGAAATTTTGCGTAGCTTTAGAATTTTGCGCGGAGCCTTGCATGGAATTTTGCTCGGCTGCGTTAAAATTCTGCGCAGAGCCTTGGGGATCGGAGATTTGCGTGTTGCCTAGTTGCACGGAATTTTGTGAAGCGGAGTTTCGCATACTTTCTTGGCTCGCGGAATTTTGCGGCGTGAGGCTCTGCGTATCGTTCTGCTGCGTAGAATTTTGTGAAGTAGGGCTTTGTGCAGGATTTTGCCCGCCCGAGACAGCGCCGCTAGTTTGCGGGGAATAGTTTTGCTCAGCGGAAGCCTGCTCGTTCGTTTGCGTGGTTGAACTTTGTGCAGCGGAAATGGTTCTGTCCTGCGCGTTTAAATTTACTTCATCCGCTTGCACGCCCAAATTTTTCGCATCTGCGCCGTGTTTTTCGGGAGAGGAATTTATAGAGCCGCGCGTTTCGGAAGTGAAATTTATCGCGCCGCCGCATCTTAACCGCGCGCCCGCGTTAAATTTAAAAACCATCTCCTCCTCAAGCTTGGCAGAGCGCTCACTCGCGCTTTCGTAAAGATACGCTCCCGCACACAGCAGCACGATTAGCATCGTAGCGATGATTTTAGCCCTTTTGCTTAAAATTTCGTCCCGCACGAAAAAGATCGCCGCGATAAATAAAAATGCGAAAATAAACACCAAAAATCTCAAATTTTATCCTTGCTCGCCCGCAGCGGAGTTTGTCTAATAAATTCGGCGAGAGTTTTCAAGCTTAAAATTCTCCGCGCAGCTGATAGGTGATGTCGCCTGCGCCAAATCCGATCACGAGCCCGTCGTTTATAATGTGGCGGACGCCGAAAATATCGCTAAATTCTATTTTCTCACCGTTTCTAAAGACCCTCTCGGTAAATAGCGCTCCGAGCCCCTTAAATTCCTCTTTCAGATCGATGCCGTTACTAGGCTCGCCAGCGGCGTAAACGGGCAGTACGACTAACTCCTCCACGCCCGCAAAGCACTCTTTGAAAGCGTTTAAATTCGCCTTGAGCCTGCTGAAACGGTGCGGCTGAAAGATCGCCGTGATCTTGCTGAGCCCTAGCAGGCTAGCGTATTCGCGCGCGCTTTGCAGAGTCGCTCTGATCTCGGTGGGATGGTGGCCGTAGTCGTCGATGAGCACGAAGTTTGGGGTGGCGCACAGGATGTCGAAGCGCTTTTTTATGCCTTTGTAATTTAGCAAATTTTTGCGGATCTGCTCTAGTCCCGTCTCGCACGCCGCGGCTAGAATCGCTAGCGACGCATCGATCGCGATGTGCCTTCCGAGCCCGTAAACCTCGAAGCGTCCGAGCTCTTTAAGATTAAAGCTCATAAACGGCTGATGATCGCGCAGTAGCACCTTTAGATCCGTTATATCGCGCGAAGGAAAGAGCTTGATACAGCCGAGCTTGATGGAGCTTAAAAACTCATCCTCGGCGTTTATCACGCGGATCTTGGCGCGCTCCAAAAAGCCGCGATACGCCGCGTGAAATTTATCCAAATCGTTGTCGTAATGATCCATATGCTCGGGCTCGGCGTTGGTCACGACCGCGACGTAGGGGTTGGAATTTAAAAAGCTCGAATCGCTCTCGTCGGCTTCAAAGATGATGTTTTCGCTGTTTTCGTATTTCATATTCGAGCCGAACTGCTTGGAGATCGCGCCGATGATAACCGAGCCATCTATCAGCGCCGAGGTTATCGCGCTCGTGGTGCTTTTGCCGTGCGCGCCGGCGACTGCGAAGACGCGCTTGTCTTTTAGCACGAAGGGCAGGGCCTCCTTGCGCGAGAGGCAGACGATACCCTTTTTGCGCGCGGCTTGCAGCTCGACGTTGTCCTCTTTGATCGCGGCGGAGTAGATGACGATCTCCTGATCTTTGATCGCCGAAGCGTCGTGCGGAGTGATGATCTCCATGCCATCCGCTCTTAGCTTGTAGGTCGTCTCGCTCTCTTTGATATCCGAACCCGAAATGATAAAATTTTTCTCGTGTAAAAATCTCGCTAGCGCGGAGATGCCTATACCGCCGATGCCGATAAAATGAACCTTTTTCACCTTTGTCCTTAAATATTATAATAGAAAATTACGTTTAAATTTTTAAATCCCACGTCTGCGAAATTTAAAAATTTAAACCATTTGGCGCCTTGAAAAGCGCCTTTAAATTTTTACTAGCTCGCAGCGTCGTGCAACCCCGTCTTGCTACTTCCAAATCCGCTTTTAAAATTTAGCGATCTAAATTTACCTTTAGAATTTCGTCTTTTAAAATTTGAGCGTCCGAAATTCCGCGCTCAAAACTCCGCTTTGAAACGGAAGCGCTTAAAATTTTATGGCTCAAACTCGCCGTTAAAGCCTCGCGGCGAGCGGGGCGCCGCCGTGCCTGCCGCATCGTATCGTGCACCGAAGCCGCGTAAATTTCGGTAAATTTCATCGCGTTCATCGCGCGCCTACTATTTAAATTTAACGCCTCAAATTTTCGTCGCTTAGGCTCCGCGGCAAAACTTATTCGCCGTTTTATGCTTTAAATTTAGCCTATAAATTTATCCGCATAAATTTAAAATTTCGTCGAAATTTTAAATATCGGTGCGCCCGTTGATCGCCTTTATTAGCGAGAGCATATCGACGTTATCTAGGCTCACGCCCGTAGGCACGCCTTGGGCAAGCTTAGTAAATTTCAAACCCAGATCCGCGAGCTTGTCCTCGACGTAGAGCATGATGCCGTCGGAGTTGATGCCCGGCGTCAGCGCAAATATCAGCTCGCGCGTGCCGTTTCGGCTCACCATCTCGCGCAGCGCCGCGATTTTATCTTCGTCAGCGGCGTCTAGCACGAAGTAGCGACCGTTGTAAATTTTATTACTCTCTAAAATAAAGATATCTTTTGGATTTTCGACGATGCAAATTTTATCGCTTTCGCGCTCGTCGTCGGCGCAGTATTCGCAGATCTCGCCCTCGCATACCGCTCCGCAGATGCGGCATCTGTGCAGTCCGCGCACCGCCTCTTCGATATTGTGCGCTAAATTTAGCCCCAGAAAAGAGTTTTGCACGCTTACGTAGTAGGCAAAGCGCAGGGCGGATTTTTTGCCCACGCCGGGAAGCTTTTCAAAGCTCGCGACGAGCTCTTCGAACCTGTCTCCGCCGCTCATATGGCGCCCTTCGGCGAAAAGACGATCGAGAAGTAGTGTGTGCCGTCGCTGTAATTGTACTCGAAGCGGAATTTGTGTAGCTCGCAAATTTTATCGATGATGTAAAGCCCAAGCCCCATGCCAGTGGCTTTCTCGTCTTTATTTCTGATAAAGGCTTGCTTATAGTGCTCGAATGATTTTGCAAGCGCTGCGCCGCGGTTGGCGACGCTTACTTTGTTTTCGTCGCAGATGATGCGGACTTTTTTATCGCTGGAGTATTTTAGGGCGTTATCGATTAAATTTTTAATCGCCAGCGCAAATAGCCCGAAATCCACGTTTATCACCGCATCGCACTCGATATCCGTGCTAATGAGCTCATCCCAGTTATCGAGCATCGACATATCTTTGACCTGCTCTAAAATGAGGCTGAAATGATAATCCTGATAATTTAGCGAGTAGCTTTTTGAGAGCAGTTGCTCGATCTTGGCAAACTCGTTGATTAAAATTTCAAGCCGCTCAAAGACATTGACGAGCCGCTCTTTTTGTGTTTCGTCATCTAGCATTTCGGTGATGAGCCTGCCCTTGCCGATCGGGGTTTTAAGCTCATGCATGATGGTGCGTAAAAACAGCTGGCGCGAGCGGATCAGCTCTTGAATTTTAGCAATCGCGTTGTTAAATTCCTGCGCGACCTGCCCGATCTCATCCTCGCTATGCGTGGCGGCTAAATTTACGTCCAAGTTGCCCTGGGCGAATTTTTTGATATTTTTGCTTAGCTTTTTTAGCGGCGTAAAACTTCGCACGATCGATAAATAAAGCGAGATCAAAACCGCCATCGTAAGCAAAAACCCGACCCAAAGCGGATCGTTTAAATTCTTCGTGCCGAGGCTTTCGAAAACCACGACAAAAGAGTTGTTTTTGATATTTAAAAACAGTGAATTATTATACTCGACCGAGCTAAACTCGCCGATAGAGGTGTCTTGGACGAAAAAAATTTTACCACTCGTGATGATGTTTTGGATGATATTTTTGTCTTTTACAAGCTCCAAGCCATAGCTGGAGAAGTAGCGCTCAATATCGCTGGGAGGGGCATTACGCCTGTATAGCTCAAGTAGATTATTGACCGCGTTTATTTGATTAGCCTGCATGCTGCCTAGGGCTCTATTCATCTGCATCCGTGCGAACGTGATAAAAAGCACGCAGACTAAGATGATCGCGATTACAAAAAAAACCGAAATTTTAGTGATTAAGGAGTGCTTCATCCTATAAGCTTGTAGCCGATACCGCGAACCGAAAAGATATGCTTAGGCGCTTTGGAGCTGTCGCCGATTTTGGTGCGTAGGCGTCCGATGATGACGTCTAGGCTCTTTGAATCCTTATCTTTTAGACTCTTGCAATGGTATACGAGCTGCTCGCGGGATACCGAAAAGCTATGCTGCTTGATTAGGTATTCTAAAATTTCATACTCCGCAGGCGTTAGCACGAGCGACTCCTCGCCGAAGTAAATTTCATGGCGCTTATCATCGATACGAAATACGCTATCGGTGGCGGTTTCTTCCTTCTCGCTAGCTTTTTTATAGCGACGAATTAAACTCATGATGCGCGCGTGCATCTCTTTTGGATCATAAGGCTTGGGTAGATAATCGTCCGCACCGATCTGAAGACCCACGACGCGATCGCTCACGTCGCTTCTAGCCGAGCTGATGATGATCGGGATGTCGTATTTCTCGCGGATCTCTTTGCAGACTTCAAGTCCGTCCATCCCCGGAAGCGTAAGATCCAAAATCAGCAGATCGTAGTTTTTGATCCCAGCGCTAATGCCCAGATACGGGTCTTCAAAGTTTGTAACTTGGATGTTAAATTTGGCCAGATATTCGGTTAGAAGCTGTGCGAACTCGCTGTCGTCTTCTATCATCAATACATTTATCATTTTTTATCCTTTGCATCGTTGATTTGAAATTTTAAATATTGCATTATACATAAAAATAGTTAAGTCTTAACTTGCGTTTTATTAAATTTGGATAAAATTGCCCCTTTTGTATAGTTCAAGGAGAATTTCGTGGAAGAAGATTATTATGAAATTTTAGGCGTGGCGCGCGATGCGGACGCCGAGACGATAAAAAAGGCGTTCCGAAAGCTCGCTTTGGAATTCCATCCCGACCGCAACCAAGGCGACAAGGAGTCGGAGGAGAAATTTAAAAAGATCAATGAAGCGTATCAAATTTTAAGCGACGATCAAAAGCGCAGGATGTATGATCGCTACGGCAAAGAGGGCATCAGCGGCGCATACGGCGGCGCGGGCGGCGGAGGATTTGATTTTAGCTCCATTTTCGGCGATTTTTTTGAGCAGGCATTCGGCGGCGGCGCTCGCTCGACTCGTCCTAGCGATCCATACGGCATAGATACCGAGCTAGCCGTAACGCTGGAGTTTAAAGAGGCTTTGGAAGGCGTTCACAAGGAGATAAAATACAAGATCAAAAAGCCGTGCCCTACTTGCGACGCCACCGGCTCGAAGGATAAAAAAAGACATACTTGCTCCGCTTGCGGCGGCACGGGGCGCGTCGCGGTCAGACGCGGATATATGAGCTTCATCCAAAGCTGTTCCGAATGCGGCGGCACGGGCGAGATCGTAAAAGACAGATGCAAGGATTGCAGCGGCAGGGGATTTACCGAAGAGGACGTGAGCCTTAAATTTGACATCCCCGCAGGCATAGACGACGGACAGCGCGTGCGCCTAAGCGGCAAGGGCAACGTCTCTAAAACCGGCGAAATCGGGGATCTGTACGTGATAGTGCGCGTGAAGGAGGACAGCCACTTCCTGCGCGACGGAGATGATCTGTATATCGAGGTGCCGGTGTTTTTCACGCAGGCGATCTTGGGCGAGAGCATCGAGGTGCCGACGCCGCGCGGCAAGGCGGAGCTGAAGCTCAAAGTAGGCACGAAAGACAAGCAGCGCTTCACGATCTACGGCGAGGGCGCGCCGAATATCCGCACCAAGAAAAACGGCGATCTGATCGTGCAGGTAAACATCCAGACGCCTAAAAAATTGAACGAGAAGCAAGAGGCGCTTTTGCGCGAGCTTCAAGAAAGCTTCGGCAGCAAGGGCGGAGACGACGAGGGGATACTCGATAAGATCAAGAATTTTTTCAAGTAAACTGCCTTGATTTGCCTTACGCGGCGATTATTTAAGCTCTAGCTTGGCGGGCTGCGGAATTTTAAATTTAGCCGCTGCCTGTTTGGTCTCCTCCGCTGCTTGTTTGGCCGCTCGCTAGGCGTAGTTCATTTGATCGTAGCTTGCTTGATCTTCGCTCACTGCTTCATGTGATTAGCGCCTATCGTTTAGCCGCTGTTTGCTAAGCGCTCTCTGTCTGATCGTCACAAACACTGCGCGGCGGCTTTATAGGGCAATGCTTGCGAGTAGAATTTTATCTGTGTCTGCGACGGTCTTTGAATGTTACTGCGGCATTAAACGACGGCTCGGAGCGGTTCGCGCACCGCAAGCGACTACAAATTTAAAAAGGACGAAAATGGATCGCAAGAACGGACCTGCAAATTTCAGATCCGCAGACGATGAGATGTTTGCGTTTTTATCGAGCTTGGGCGATCGCTGGCGGGTAAGCGAGGGCGGAGCGCGCTTTATAGAGGAAAATTTCGCCTTCATCGGCTCCAAGCCCGTCTTGCGGGGTTTGAAAGATTATGCGACCGCGGACTGCCTGAGCTTTGCCGGCGCCAGAAGCTTCATAGACGCAAATCCTGCGGTAAAAGCGAGGATTTTAGGCGGCGAAATCTGCTATCTGGGCGATAGCTTAACGAGCGCCGAGGTTAAATTTGTGCCCGAATATTTTTACGATTTTTTAAAATTTATAATGGAGCAAGTTCCCGAACACCACTATTTTTTCAGCCCTACCGCGCGCTGGCTTCTGCTGGTTGCGATGGAGAAATACGTGGAATTTGCGGCTTTGGATTAGCGTTTGCGCCCGCGAAAATTTGCAAGATTTCGCCGCCTGTGCCGCGCGAGTTGGTGAAAGCTGCGACCTGCTACGGCGTGGAGCGAAAGAGGAGTAAAAGATTGGTTGAAATTTATCGACCGCAAAGATTGTGCCGCAGCGGCGTGAAATTTAAACGGGCGCCTCGTTCGCGAACTAGCCCTTGCCTAGCTTGATACGTGCCCTAAAATCGGGCATGATCTGCGCGATGAGCGCGTAAAAATCCGCTCCGTGGTTTGCATGGATGAGGTGCGCGAGCTCGTGCAGCACGACGTATTCGACGAAGCGCGGATCCCGCTCTATCAGGCTTAGCGAGAAGTTGAGATAGCCCTTTGCGTGGTTACAGCTACCCCAGCGCGTCTGCATTTTGCGCACCCGCACCCGCGCGATCTTGCGGCCTATTCGCGGCGAAAGCTTCGCGATATAGTGTAGGTAAAGCTCAAGCGCGAAGGCCTTTTTAAACGCCGCAAACTCGCCCTCGCTCTCGCAAAAGATCGCGTCTTGTGACATGAAAATCTTATCTTTAAATTTAGAGCTTTGGATAAAATTTTTGATCGTAAAATCCGGCTCGTCGTGCTCCGCCGCTTGCGCGCCTTGTGCTACATTTTGCGGCGCGTTTTTGCTCGCAGATTTTGAAATTTTTTCGCTAGCGACCGAAATTCCTTCGCCCACGACAGAGCTAAAATTTAAAATTTCTCCGCTCTCGGCAGGTCTAAATTTTGAAATTCCTTCGCCCGCGATAGGTTTAAATTTTAAAATTTCGCCTCTTGTGGCAGGATTAAATTTTAAAATTTCGTCGCTTGAGGCGGAGTTAAATTTGTCCGCATCATTGTTTTGCGGAACGCGCCTGCCCAAGTGAATTTTTAAATTTTCGCCGCAGGATTGCTCGAAAACATTTTGCGCCGCTGTATCTATAAACCCGCCGCTTTGCCGCATTTTGCTCTGTTGCGAGAGCCCTTGCACAGCATCGTCCGGTAGGTCAAATTTCAAATTCTCGCCCGCCGTGCCACTTTGCGAGGTGCGCCCGCCCGAGTGAAATTTTAAAATTTCACTCGCCGTGCCGCTGCACGCACCGTCATTCATGCCGCCCATAGCATTATTTGCGCTGCCGCTCACATCGACGCCACTACCGCCCATGCCTGCACCACTTTGTAAATGAGCCAAATTTATGCCGCCTGCGCCACTACTCGTATCGCCATTCGCCCAGTTCACGCAGCCCCGCACACCGCTATCGCCTAAACTTTCATCTGCGCCGCAGTTTGTGCCCAGCTCGACCTCGCGGCTAAATTTTAGCTTATAAATTTTGCCTAAAATTCTAACCTGATCGCTCGCTAGTAGCTTGCTTTGCAGCCGCTCTAGCGTTTGGCGGATCCAGCTTTCGTGCTTTAGGATGAAGTCTTTCGCCTGCGCTGCGGTGTAGGAGCGCGGCACGCTGACGCTGATTTCACACTCTTTATTGATGCGGATGCGCGCGTATTTCATCCGCTTAAAACGCAGACTGATCGGTAAGCCTAGCAAATTTAGACTAACTTTTTGCTCTGCCATTTTTTACTTATCCATCGCGCCGTATTCGCGCTGCCGCGCAGCCACTCGTCACAGAAAAACCCGATCCAAACGCCCAAAATTCCATATCCCAGATGAATACCCAAAAGCCAGCCCACGGGGATCGAGACGCCCCACATAAAGATCACGCCCATCGCAAAGGGGAACCTCGCGTCGCCGCTTGCGCGCAGGGCGTTTACGAAGACGATATTAAGCGTCCGTCCGAACTCAAGCCCCAGAGTGAGGTAAAAAAGCGGCCGCATGACCTGCTTGTGCGCCTCGCTTAGGCTTAACATCTCCATAATCTGCTCGCGCGCTAAAAACACGATCGCGACGAAAAGCGCCGTCGCCCCAAGCCCGAAGCGCAGCGCGGTAAAAGTGTGCCGGTACGCCTCCTGCGGCTTGGCGGCGCCTACGAGGCGACCTACGATCACTTCGTTTGCCATGCTGATCGCGCTTCCGCCGAAGAAGATGAATGATGAAATTTGAAAATAGATCGTCTGCACGGTAAGGCTCGCCTCGCCCATGCTCGCTACGAAGGCGAAGGCGACTAGATACTGCACGATCCACAGCATGTTTTCGCCCGCGCTCGGAAGCCCTACGGATAGAATTTTGTACAGCGTGGCGAGCTTGATTTTTAAAAACATCGTAAGGTAAAATTTTATCTTTAGCACCTTCGTGATGATGAGTAAGAATAAACATACGCCGATCATACGCCCCGCGATCGTGCTCACGCCGATGCCCTCAAGCCCGTAGTACGGCAGTCCGAACGGCCTAAATAGCACGACGTAGTTGCCCGCGAGAGTTACTAAATTCATAACCATGGATACCGCGATGATAAAATTTGCGTATCCGTAAACGCGCACGATGGCGCTAAGCACGATCGCGACGGCGTCTATCGCAAAGACGATGCTGATAACCTTAAGATAGATCGCGCTTTCGCTCAAAAGCTCGGCGGGCACTTGTAGCGCGTGTAGCAAAAACGGCGCGCAGCTAAAGACGAAAACGCCGCTACAAAGCCCCACAAGCGCGTTAAATGCGATGCTCGTGTGGATCGCGCGCATGGCTAGGACTTTGTTTTTTGCCCCCAGCGCCTGCGCTACGAGCACAGAGCAGCCCACGGCCAGAAAACCGAAAACGGTGACGAAGAGCAAAAATATCTCGTTGCCCGCCCCCAGCGCGCCTACTAGCGAGACGTCCACGCGCGAGATCATGTAGGTGTTGATAAACGTAGTTACTAGGCGCAAAAACATATCGATGTAGATTGCGAGCGAGAGCCTTAGTAGCGAGATTTCTTTCATATTTTGCCTTTATTTGGGGGAAATTGTAGCCGAAAATTCTTTTAGGTTTGCTTTTGTATCAACATCGGCTATTTTGTGCGTAATCGCTCTTTTACATACTTTGCCCTTTGCCTATTTTTCCTTAAATATTCCATCCACAAAAAAATATTCGTACGGCAAGTTCGATAACATGGAGTGCTAAACTTTCGCTGCATAATTCTATTAATTTGGCTGTAAAGTTATAAATTTCAATTAGTAGAATTTTGCAATTTTACATTGTAAAATTTTGTTTAAAACTCTAGTTGTGTAAATCCTGATTTTGTTGAATGTACTATTGCGTTTACGTATAGATGAAATATCTTGGGGGCGGAAAGGAGGCTTGAATTGCGAGGTCGCTCCCCTTTCCGCCCCCAAACCCCCACCTAACCCCCGACGACGCTTTATAAGGGGCGGACTACGTCCGCGCTAAATTCTATGCGCGGCAGGGCGCGGAGCGCAAATTTAAACCCAAATTTAAAATTCTAACCATTTACCGCAATTTGATATAAACTCGGCAAAATTTTCCCAAGGATCCCCGATGCAAACGCTTGATTTTCACGTCCATCTGCTAAGTAAGGAGGTGCGCTTCGATCGCCCTTACGACAGGCTCGCGTTGCGCCTTTTCGGCAGACGCTTCGGCATAGACGTATCGCGCGCGATCAAAGAACCATACGAGGCCTATGTGGACGCTCTGCTAGGCGGGCTTAAAGCTTCGAAATACGTTAAAAAGGCGGTGCTTTTCGGCGTGGATGCTAAATTTAGCGACGCGGGCGAGCTAATCCATCGCGATAAGACCGTCTGCGCGGACAACGACAGCGTGTTTGAAATTTATCAAAAAAACCCAGGTCTCATCGTGCCGTTTTTTAGCATCAATCCAAAAAGGGCGGATGCGCTAGATGAGATCGATCGCTGCTTCGAGCTCGGATTTAAGGGGGCGAAATTTTTACAAAACTATTGGGATCTGGATACGAGGCTGCCTCGATATGTGCCATATTTTGAAAAGCTCGCCAAGCTCGGCTTGCCGCTGGTGATCCACGTCGGCAACGAAAGCTCGGTGCCGAGCACTCGTCGCTGCGAGGCGCTGGAGATGATTTATGCGCCGCTTGAGCTGGGCGTTACGACGGTGTGTGCGCACATGGCGATTAACTACGAATATTCGCATATTTTTCGTGCGCTCTCGCGCCGCCCGCGAAATTTCGGACACGATTATTTCGCGCTTTTGGCGCTTCTGCGCACGCACAAAAACCTCTACGCCGACGTTTCCGCGCTTATGACGCCGGTGCGCGCCAAGGCTCTACCGCATCTGGCGAGCCAAACGGACGTGCACCCGCGCCTGCTTTACGCTTCGGACTTTCCGGTGCCGTATTCTGCGATATACAACACTTACGATCTGCGCCTGTCGCAGCGTATCGCGCTGCATAAAGAGCCCAACCCTTTCGATCGCAACGCGCGCGGGCTGCTCGCGTATTTCGGCGAGGATAGCGAGCTGTGGAGCAATTACAAAAAAATTTTGCCCTTTGCATAGACGGCGAAATTCGGGGCGTGCGGTTAGAATTTGGGCGTTTACAACTTTTTATAGTTGCCTCCGCGTGGGTACAGTGAATGACGTAGTGGGCGCGTGAAATGTGGCAGTCGGCGCCGTCTGTATAGCGAGAAAGAAGGCGAAGCGTGTGTTGGGCAAAGCGCTCAGATGAAGCATGCTCCGCAAAATTTCACAGGACGAATTCCGCAAACGGTAATTCGCAAAATTCCGCATATTCCGCCGCCGCAAATTCGGCAGATATCGGCTGAGTGCATTCACTCGACGTTAAATTTAAAATTTAAACCGAGCGGCGTGTATCGTAGCGTCAAAGCGTTCTTCAGCACAGCGCAAATTTTGAAATTTCAGCGGTTTAAATTTAGCTAGCAGTTACACTAAATGAAACAGTGAGATCATACACGGCGCGCGCTGCCGTTTAAATTTAGCTTGCAGGTGTGCTAAATCCTAGCCGCGACATGATTTGCTTTAAATTTTACAACGACAGCTCGCTTTAAATTTTAAACCATTAGTGCAACCTGCAAAAATTTATCGGCGCCCGCCTAAAATTTGCATTGTACCGCGCCGCCTGTACCGCATTGTATGATTCACGCTCAAACGATATCGCACAAAAAACCGATGGCGAGAAATTCTAGCGGCGGCTCGCTTTAAATTTACGCTTCGTGTCGCTTTTCGGCTCGTCTATTTCAATCTATCGCCGCGCCTATTTGTCGCGCCTGCCGTTTAATTGCCCGTCCCGCTAAATTTTAAAATTTACTCTAATTTTAGGAATTTATGAGGCTTAAAATCGCCTTTGAAATTCTTGTGATCTCATCTTGCATATGCCCGCCCGGATTTTGTTCAAACTCCGCCCTCGTGCCCGTACTGCGGCATTTTGCGATGAAATTTCGTGCAGTCTCGCCGCAGAGTGCTCTGCGCAGATTTTTCGGGTTCATCTCGGCCTCGCCCAAGGACGCGTAGACGTGCGCCAGCCCCCTTTGCGGCGAGTGCGCGGCGACAAAGGCATCAAAGCCGCTAAACCAAAACGACGCCGAGACGCAGGCGATTTTTTGAAATTTATCGCTCGCAAACGCCGCATACGCGCTAAAAAGTCCAGCCAGCGAGTATCCCGCGCACGCTCGCCACACAGGCTTTCTCGCGCCGAATACCTGCCGCTCGATACGTGGGATCAGCTCGTTCGTAAATTTTTCTAAGTGCGCCGCGCCGCCGCCTGCGAAATCGCGCACCCCCTTAAACGGCGACTTTGCCGCCCACGGGCTAAGTTTATCGCCCCACTGCGCCTCGTTTAGATAGATCGCCGCGAGCACAAAATCCGCGCCGCTTTGTCGCGAGACGAGCTCGTAAATTTCGCCCATGCTAGCCGCGCCAAACTCCAAGGCGTGCAGGTAGATGATCGGCACGGCACTCAAGCGGGGCGGGGCGATTTGTGCGGGCGCGGCTGGCACTGTATTAGGCATCGATGACGCGGACGAAATCGAGTCGGTAGCCGCCGTAAATTCTGGTCTATTATCTAGCACGGATGACGCATCGGGCTGAATGGCTTGTGCCTTAGGCGCGGCGAGAGAGGAGGGAAAAGCGGGCGCGATGGACGTAACGAGCGGTGTATTCGGTGCTGCAGACACGGGAGGCTCAGATGAAGTAGCCTGCGCGGACAGACCGAACGGAACGGCGGGCGGATCATCCCGTGCGGATGAGGGAGACGGTAGAAGCTCAGATGAGACAAATTGCGCGGATGCAGAGGTGTCGGGCAGGGTATCCGACGTGGATTTGATAGACTGTGCGTGCGTAGCTGTCCCAAAAGACGGCGCGTGCGGGGCGAAAATTTCTACGCGCAAGCCGCTGGATTCCAAACTTTGCATCGCTAAAGCCTTAAAAGTTATTAAAATTTAATAGAATTTTGTGTAAAATCATCAAATTTAACACTAGAGGAACTTAAAATTGGCTTTGATCGAGCTTATCGATGTTACGAAAAAATTCGGCTCCCACGTCGTTTTAGACGGCGTAAATTTCGCACTGGACGCTAACGAGCGCGTCGCCGTGATCGGCAAAAACGGCGGCGGCAAGTCCACGCTGATGAAGATCGTCGCGGGGCTGTGCGAGATCGACGAGGGACGCGTGATCACTCAAAACGGGCTAAATATCCAGATGCTCGCTCAAACGCCTAAATTTGACGAAAATCTCTCAGTCAAAGACGCACTGCGACGGGAGCTAGCCGAAATTTACGCCGCCCTTAGCGAATACGACGCGATCTCGAGCGAAATCGCCGCACAGCCCGAAAACAAGGAACTTTTGGCGCGCCAAGACGAGCTGATTAAATTTATCGAGGCCAAGGACGGCTGGCAGATCGACAATAAGATCGAGCAGGTGCTGCAAAATTTTGGGCTTAAGATTTACGAAAACCGCTCCGTCTGTACGCTTAGCGGCGGCGAAATTCGTCGCGTGGCGCTAGGCGCGCTGGTGCTTAAAAAGCCCGACGTGCTGCTGCTGGACGAGCCCACGAACCACCTCGACGTCTATATGGTGAAATTTCTAGAGGATATGCTGCTTAGCTCGAAGCAGACGATTGTTTTTATCAGCCACGATCGCTACTTCATCGACCGCTTGGCGACGCGCAGTATCGAGATCGAAGAGGGTAAAATTTCAAATTTTGACGGCGGATACGAGAACTATCTGAGGCGCAAGCAGGAGATGCTTGCTTCGCTCGAAAAGTCCCACGAGACGCTGCTTAAACAGCTGCGTGCCGAGGAGGAGTGGCTGCACCGCGGCGTAAAGGCGCGCCTAAAGCGCAACGAAGGGCGCAAGGCGCGTATCATGCAGATGAGGCAGGATGCGAAGAAAAATCCGGGCGCGATCCGTCGCGTGCGGCTCGAGCTGGAGCGCGCGAGCAGGAGCTTTAACGGCACGGGCGGCGACAATCGCAAAAAAATGCTCTTTGAATGCACGAATATCGGTAAAATTTTAAACGGTAAGGTGCTTTTCAAGGGCTTTTCGGCGCGGGTTTTGCAGGGCGAGCGTATCGGCATCGTAGGCGCTAACGGCGCGGGCAAAAGCACTCTGCTTAAAATTTTACTCGGTCGCAGTAAGATCGATGCGGGCGAGATCAAACGCGGCGAGATCAGGATCGGCTACTTCGATCAGACCCGCAGCGGTATCACGGATGATAAAAGCATAATCGAAATTTTCTGTCCCAACGGCGGCGATCACATAAGCGTCCGAGGCAGCTACATGCACGTCTATGGGTATTTGAAAAATTTCTTGTTTCCGAAGGAATTTTTGGATAAACCCGTAGGCGTGCTTAGCGGCGGCGAAAAGAACCGCCTGGCGCTCGCTAAGCTCTTTACCGAGCAGTACGATTGCCTGATCTTGGACGAGCCGACGAATGATCTTGATATCGCGACGATCAATATTTTGGAGGATTATCTGCTAAGTTTCGAAGGTGCGGTAATCATCGTAAGCCACGATCGCTATTTCATCGATAAGATCACGAATAAGCTTTGGGTTTTTGAGAAAAACGGCGTCATCGATCAAATTCAAATGCCCTATTCGCAGTATTTGGAGTTTGAAGACGAGATGGCGGAGATTGATCAGATCGAGGCCGACGCTGGCACGAGCGCGAGCGCGGAGGAAAGCGGTCGCGAAAATAAAAAGGAGAAAACGAGCGCCGCGAAGCTTAGCTACAAACAGAATAAAATTTTAGAGGAGTATCCCGCTAAAATAGAGGCTATCGAGGCGCGCATAAAGGAGCTAAATCACGCGCTCTCGACGCCTGAAATTTATCAAAAGCTCGGTATGCAAGGGCTTTTTGAAGAACTTGAAGAAAAAAAAGGAACGTTAAACAGTATGGAAAATGAATATTACGAAGTGCTTTCGCTTGCCGAGAGCCTAAAGTAGGCGCGATGGTTTGGTTTTTGATCTTTTTATACGCGCTTTACACGATTTATAAAATTTCGCTCGATCTGCTCGAGCTAAGCTTCATCCGCGCCAAACTAAAAGAGCCTGCGGTGGTGCTTAGCGAGGATGATTATCGCAAGGCGGGCGAGGTCGGCGCGGTAAATTTAAAATTTAATATATTTTCGCACTGCTTCTCTTTTGCGGTGGCGCTTATTTGGATACTTGCGGGCGCTGGCGCGTTACAGCGTGCGATATATGATCTAGCGGGCGATGGAATTTTGGCGGGGAGCTGCTTTGTAACGGCGTTTTTAATCATCGGCGGCGCGATATCGCTTCCGCTTGAGATTTACAAAACCTTCGTCAAAGACAGACGCCTAGGCTTTTCCACGATAACGCCCGCCATTTTCGTAAAAGACGCGCTAAAATCGCTTGCGCTCACGCTGGTTTTTGGCTTTGCGGTAGCCTCTGCGCTCGTTTTTTGCGTAAATAGCCTGGGCGCGCACTGGTGGGTCTGGGGCTTTCTGCTAAGCTTCGGCATAGTTTTACTTATAAATCTGATCTATCCGACCGTTATCGCGCCGCTGTTTAATAAGATGCAGCCGCTAGAGCACGGCGAGCTAAAAGAGCGCATAGAGGGGCTTTTGCAGCGCTGCGGCTTTAAAAGTAGCGGCGTTTTTACGATCGACGCGAGCAAGCGCGACAAGCGCCTAAACGCCTATTTCGGCGGCTTCGGAGCGACGAAAAAGGTCGTGCTTTTCGACACGCTCATAGAGAAGCTTAGCGAGGATGAAATCTTAGCCGTTTTAGGGCACGAGCTCGGGCATTTCAAACACGGCGACATTTTGAAAGGTTTAGCGCTTAGCTTCGTGCTTTTGGGTGCGACGTTTGCGGTATTCGGAAACCTCCCCGCAGGCGTATTTAGCGCGCTAGGACTTAACGCGGACGGCGGTGCGACGCTAGTTTTTATGATTTTGTTTGCGCCGATCTTGCATGCGTTTTTTGAGCCGGTGATCTCCAAGCTTAGCCGCATGCACGAATTTAGCGCGGACCGGCATGGCGCTAGCATGCAGGATAAAAAGAGCATGATCGGCGCGCTAAAGAAGCTGGGCAGCGAAAACAAGGCGTTTCCGCTCGCTCATAAAATTTACGCCGCGGTGTATCATTCGCACCCGAGCCTGTATGAGCGCATAAGAGAGCTTGATGAGGATCGCTGAGGCGCTAAGATGGGGCTTGGGGCAGTGCGGCTCAAAATACGTCGCACGCGAAATTTTAAAGCTTTGCGAGCGACTTAGCAGCGAAGAGCTCGTGCTAAGATGCTCGGAAGAGCTCGCGCATGAAGCGGATTTTCGCGCCAAGATAGCCGAGTTCAAAGACGGTCGGCCGCTTGAATACATCACGCAAAGCTGCGAGTTTATGGGCTTTAAATTTTACGTCGACGAGCGGGTTCTGATACCGCGCTGCGAGACCGAAATTTTAGTGAAAAAGGCGCTTACTTTGGCGCAGAGCTTGGGCGAGCCGCGCATTTGCGAGATCGGCACGGGCAGCGGCATAATCGCTATCTGCTTAAAAAAGCTACTTCCCGCTTGCCGCATCACGGCCGGCGACATCAGCGCGGATGCGCTTGAGGTGGCGCGCGCAAACGCCGCAAGCTTGGGCGCAGACATCGAGTTTGTGCACTGCGCCTACGCGGATGAGATAGCGGGCGAGTTTGATCTCATCGTCTCAAATCCGCCCTACATCGCAAACTCCTACGCATTGGACGCGCGCGTGCTGCAGGAGCCGAAACAGGCGCTGTTTGGAGGCGAGAGAGGGGATGAAATTTTAAAACGCATCGTGCTGATCGCCGCACGGCGCGCAAAATTTCTAGCCTGCGAGATGGGCTACGATCAAAAACAGAGCTTAGCGGCGTTTTTGCGCGAGCATGGCTTTAGGGCGGAATTTTACAAAGATTTGGCGCAGTTTGATCGCGGATTCGTCGCGCGAAATTTAAACAGATCGTAGGCGCGCCGTGCAAAGCTCGCAACTACGCAGGCTGCTTTACTACAAAGCGTTCGGCTACCGCTACGTAGGCGCCGAAATTTTAAGCGGCGGCGCGCGATTTTTCAAGGCGCTGGACGCGCTAAAATCCGCTACCGCCGAGTGCAATCTCTGCGAGCTCGCCAAAACGCGCGCTGGAAGCGGCGAGCAAAATTTTAAAAATTTCAAAACTATCAAAAATTTTAAAAATTCTAAAACCCCCGCGAACGTAAAACTTATGATCGTAGCTCTCGCACCGGGCGCTAACGAAGGTTTTGGCGGCGGCTTGGAGGCCGAGATTGAAGCGGCGCTAGATCAAATTTGCGCGCCGGAAGAAATTTATTTTAGCTTTTTGATAAGGTGCGCGGTGCCGCAAAATAGGCGCATAAGCTCGGAAATAATTTTAAAATGCGCGCCCTATCTGACCGACGAGATCAAAATTTTAAAGCCCAAAGTCGTGCTTTGCTTGGGCGAGCTCTGCTGCAAAATCGTGCTGCGAAATGGCGATCTAGCGGGCATGGACGTGCTGCACGGCTCGGTCTTTAACGAGGGCGGCATCAGCTTCGTGCCGAGCTTCGATCCCGCATTCATCGCGCAAAATCCGAGCAAGGTGGAGCTTTTCAAAGAGGATCTGCAAAAGATAAAAGGGCTGTTGTGAGGCGCATTTAGCGCTCGTTTTGCGCGCCGTTTTAATTTTGCGCGCAGCTTTTTGCGCGGGCGCCGCGATTTTTATTGCAGCGTGCGAGCGGACGGGGCGAATTAACCTGCTTAAATTTCACGGACTAGCGGGATTTTAGCGAGGCAAAGCACAGACTCGATCTGCGCGGGTTGAAATTTAATGGCGAGAAATTTCATAAAGCGGCAGAGTAGGGCAAAATTTAACGCCATCGCAAAATTCCGATATTTTAAATTTTGTTTTCTATCTCGGGTGCGTAAGGGGTTTATGTCGCGGCGTAGCATTAAAATTTAAACCTTAACGCAGAGCGAAATTCTATGTCGTAAAATTTTACTAAGCTCGCAAATTTTATTTCGCCTAAGAGCTCTGTATATCCTTAAATTTTACGCCAAAAAGCCGATCTGCGCTATGTTTGCACCGCACGACTAGGTAAATTTGAATTCGCGAAATAAATTTATCTCAAAGATTTAAAAAATTCTAAAATTTCGGCGCTAAATTTGATCGGCCTGCCGTCTTTTACGAAGGCGATTTTTACGTCCTGCACGTATAAAAGCTCGCTAAAATCCACGTTTTTAATATCCTTGATCTTGTAAATTTCTTGTCGCAAAAGGGCGCTGGCATTTTTGAGCGCGGCTAGGCTCGTGCGAATTTCAAGCGTATCGCCGAGGCGCGCGGGGCGGAAGAATTTAGCGCAAAGCTCGCTAACTACGAAGTGTGCGTCCGCGCGCGCGAAGTCCACTCCTGCCTGCATAAGCGCTTCGCTGCGCGCCCGCTCGCAAAATTTAATGTAGTTGGCGTGATACACGATGCCCTGCGCGTCGGTATCTTCGTAGTAAATTTTAATCTGCATCGGCTGCGCTTTGCTCCGGTGTTGCCTTTTTTGCGGCGAGGGCGGGGAGGATTTTTGCGAAAAACAGCACCGTTTGAAACACGATGATGAGTTTCATGCACCACTCGCTAGCCGCGTGGATTTGGGCAAATTCCGGCGTCATCGTCGCTTCTGCACCGATCTTTTGGGCGTTTATGACGTAGTCGGTAAAGTAAAGCACGAAAAGTAGGGCAAGTATTATATTTATGAGCGTCAGCATTAGGGTCGAAAGGCGCAAGCGAAAAGATTGCGATTTGTTGTTGTTGAAATTTATCATCTCAAAAACGAGGCAGATGACCGAGACTGCGATGAGGATGCCGCCGTATTTTACGAAGATCTCGCTCATTAGCTTGCCGCTTTGAAAGTGCGATAGCATGCCATCTCCGATAATCTGCTGCGGGAAAAATACCACGGGCGCGACGAGTGCGCCGAGCGAGAGCTCGATGCCGATAAGGGCTGCGATGATAAAGATATAGATAGAAAAAATTGCGCGCATAAAGGTCCTTTTAAATTTTGATAAATTTTAAATCGGACGTGATTATAGCGAAATCTTATAATCGTGCGCTTAAGCGTTTTGCAAGCGGGTTTTATGGGCGAATGGGAGCGGTCGGCAGTCGCGATATTGCGGCATATCACGGTATGACTCGATTTTAAGTTTTTGGATGCGGATACCTGCTAAATTTATAAAATTGTTACAGACAGGGGGCGAAAATGAATTTGTGCCAGGTATGCTAAACATAAATTTCATTTATGAAATTCGAAATTTTCCAATTCGTTTTTTAAAATTTCTCTTAATTATTCAGCCCCCTTTAAGCATCGCTCTTGTATAATTACAATTCTGTTTCGCACCGAGCCAAACCTGCTTTCTTAACTCTTAAGTCCTAGTAGTTTTAGCCTTTTAGCGAACGCGTTTTTTAAAATTTTAACTGTTAAAAACAAATATCTTTAGTCAATCTTTGAAATCTAAACAAGTGATCGATTGAGCCTATGGATTTAGATCTATTAAAGGATTTAAGTTCATAAAAACAATGTTACAAAAACATAAAATTTTTAGATTAAAAACTTCATAATGGCATCTACCCGTATAAGTATAAAGAGTTTA
>CAUSEA010000023.1:0-28926 GCA_963530525.1 uncultured Campylobacter sp. | reverse complement strand
CCGCAAACAGCGCCGCTTCGGCGGTCTTTAAGCTGCGGCGCAGTCGCTCTAACGGCCGCTTTAAATTTTAAAATTTTAATTTGCAAGAACCGCCTGCGACGCGGTAAATTTTAAAATTTAATCCGCGGGCGCTCGCGACACTATGAAATTTTGAAATTTCAGGATTTTAATTTACGGCATCGTAAAATTTAAAATTTTAATATGTAGGCGCGCGGCGCTATAGAAATTTTAAAATTTCGCCCTTTTAAATTTAAAGCTCTAGCGCGAGCCGTGTTACGAGGTGCGGTAAATTTAACGCGGCAGGAATTTAAAATCGCCGTCCGTTCACGCTAAAACCGACAAGGAGGGCTATGAGCTACTACATACAATGTGGTTGCGGCAAAAAGCTTACCAAAAAGCCGATGAAAACTCTAAGATGCCCAAGATGCGGCAGCGTGTATAAAAAACCAAAGAAATTTATACTGGCGGTCTATATTTGCCTGCTTGTGTTTTTTGTGCTAGCGTTTGCTCTCATCCCCGACAAAATGGGGATTTTAGCATCCGCAGGCAGCGGGATAGGCGCATATATTATGTTTTTATGGATCGTAGATACTTTGAACTTCGATCTTTTGGACGCCGTGATACTAGTGGCGGGATTTTTGATTTTCGGCGGATTATATGGGGCATGGGGCGAACCGCTAATCGCCGGGCTCATAGCCATTTTATTTTGCGTAGGCGCGGCGGCGATTTTTGTAACATTTTTCCCCTATGAGAGGCAAAAAATCAATGAAAACTAAGAAATTTCTCGCTACCATAGAGCGTTTGATTAAATTTTAAAAAGTTAAAGCTCCAAAGGAAAAAGATGGATTTAAATATCGTTTACGGCGTGATTTTTGCGGTATTCGGCACCTGCGTAGGTTCGTTTTGTAACGTCCTGATCTACCGCCTGCCGCGCGGACAGAGCGTAAATTTCCCCGCATCGCACTGTCCCAAGTGCTCTCACGCTCTGAAATTTTACCACAACATTCCGCTGCTTTCGTGGCTCTTTTTGGGCGGCAAATGCGCCTTTTGCAAAACTAAAATTTCGATCCGCTACCCGATCGTCGAGCTTTTAGGCGGCGCGCTTGCGCTTGCGGCGTATTTCGGCGAGCCCGATCTTGCAAAAGCCGCGGTGCTTGGGCTTTGTTTTATCTTGCTTATGGCGCTTTCGGCGATCGATTTTGAGTATAAAGCCGTACCTGAGAGCCTTCTTTACGTAGTTACAGCGCTTTCGCTTGCTTACACGCTGATGTATGATTTTGATCTCAGCGGCGTGGGCGCGGCAGCGGGATACGCGGCGATATTTTTCGTGCTGCGCCTCATCGTCACCTTCGTGCTAAAGCGCGAAGCGATGGGAAGCGCGGATATTTTTATCGCGGGCGTTATGGGGGCGATTTTGGGCTGGAAGCTGGGCGGTATCTCGATCTACATCGGCGCGATTTTGACGCTGCCTGCGTATCTCATCGCGAACAAAAAAGGCTACGAGCTGCCGTTCGTGCCGTTTTTATCGATGGGGCTGCTTCTTACCTTTATCTTCAAAGATCAAATTTTAAGGCTTTTGGACGTCATTTATGGATAGGGTGCAGCGCTATTTATTTAGCAATTTCGTCGGCTCCTTCGCGTCGCTTTTTAGCACGCTTTTTATCATAATGTCGATCGTCTTTTTCCTTCAGATCGCGCGCATTACGTCGTTTATCGAGATAAATTTTTCAGAGCTAGTCAAGCTCTATCTTTTCATGCTGCCGCGCATCCTCATATTTACGGTGCCGATCGCGTTTTTTGTAGCGCTTAGCATCTCGCTTTTTAGGCTATCTAAAGAAAATGAAACCATCGTCATCTTCACCATCGGTTACGCCACGCGCAAGATCGCGCTATTTTTCGGCATAAGCGCCGCGCTGTGCTCCTTGGCGCTACTTTTCGTATCGCTTTTTATGATGCCGATAGCCGAAAATTTAAAGGACAATTTCATCGATTACAAAAAAATTAGCGCGACGCTGAATATCAAATCCAACGAATTCGGACAGAAATTCTCCGACTGGCTCGTTTTTATCGATTCGCAGGAAAACAACGGCACAAGCACGCTGTATAAGGATCTAGTGCTGTATAATCCAGGTGGCTCGCAGGATCACGAGCGGATGATTGTAGCGCGCAGCGGCGAGTTTAAAAACGAAAATGCGAGCTTTTCGGCGATGCTGCACGACGGCAAAATTTACACGATGGGCGGCGAGCAGTGGCACGTAAGCGAGTTTGAAAGCCTAACCCTGCGCACGCAAAGCGACCGCAATATTCGCGGCGGAGGCGGCGTGATCGGATACTGGAGCGATATGAGCGGCAGCGAAAAGCGCAGGAAAGAATTTAGCATCTACACCCTCGTCTCGCTCTTTCCGCTGGCGAGCTTTCTGTTTGCGCTAAGCCTCGGTATCGTGACCTATCGCTACGAAAAGGGCTTCGTTTACGCGGGGATCTTCGGCGTGCTTTTTAGCTACTTCGCGCTGATCATGCTGCTCTCCAAACATCCGAGCATCGCGCTTCCAGTGACATTTGGCGTTACGCTTATCGCATCGCTGCTTTACTACAGGATCAAAATTGCCCCGAGGTACTGAAAAAAGCTCCGAGCTCTGCGGCGGCAAAATTTTAAACAAAAGCTCGTCCGCTCGAAATTTAGCGGATAAAATTTCGGCGAGCAAGGCTAGCACCTCTGAAATTTTGCATGGCGTAAATTTAGAACACGAAGCGCAAAACGGCGAGCAAGCTTTGATATTAAACGATAAAATTTTAAATTTTAAAAATTCCACTCTCGCAAGCTCGGCAAGCGATACGGCCATCTATACTGCGCCCGATTGCGGTTTGAATCACGAAAGAGCTAAGCAAAGCTCTAGCGCCGTTTGCACCAAAAAGACCGCGAGCGGGGCGGATTTAAATTCCGCTTGCAAAAATTCCGTCAATGTCGCCACTTCGGATATTTGCGCGGCAAACGCTGCGAAAGCTAATGGGTCGAGTGACGACGCTTTAAAAATCTATACGTTGTCCGTAGCAAAATTTTACACTACCCTTCCCGCGTCCGCCCGCACCGCAGACTCCCGCAAGGCAAACGCCGCCTACAAAGCGGGTATTTCCGCAAACACCCTCGCAAGCGCGTCCGAACTCAAAAATATTATTGAAAGCGCGCCCGCAAGCGACTTTGTAGCGAATGAACTTGAGCACATCGGCAAAATAAGCACTCTGCCAAATACTCCCGCAGATGCGTGTACCTTCGAAGCGAGCGTAAACTCCGAGCGCGTAAAGCTCAAGCTCGTCTATTCCTATGACGGCTCGAAATTTAGCGGCTCGCAGTCTCAGCCTCACGGGCGCGGCGTCGAGGACGTGCTACGCGCGGCTTTGGGGCGAGTAGGGATCTTTGCGCCGCTAATCAGCAGCTCGCGCACAGATAAAGGAGTGCACGCGCTGCGCCAGGTAAGCTGCGTCGAATGCGCCGTGCACTGGGAGCTGCCGCGTCTAAAAGAGCTCATAAACCGCCACTGCGCGCCCTATATTTTTGTACGCCACATCAGCCCGGTGCCGCGCGATTTTCATCCGCGTTACGACGCCGTGGCGCGCTGTTATCGCTACGTTTTAAACCACGGACGTCCCAGCCCCTTTCTTAGCGATTTTTGCGTGTTTTATCCGCGCGTAGATCTTGCCGCGCTCAATGCTGCGCTTGCAAATTTTATCGGCGAGCACGATTTTAGCGAGTTTATGAAAAGCGGCAGCGACATAAAAAGCCCAGTACGCGAGCTCTACGTCGCGCGCGCCTACTCTTTTAGAAATTTAACCTTAATAAATTTTAAAGCCAATGGATTTTTGCGAGCGCAGGTGCGGCTGATGGTCGCAAACGCCCTAAAATCCGTGCAGAGCGGGCGCAAGATTAGCTTATCGCGAGCGCTTAGCAGAATCCCCTTTCCGCCAAACGGGCTGTATCTTAGCAGCGTAAGTTATTAAGACTTTAAATTTTTTATCCACGGGCGTTTGGATTTCGAGCTTAGAATTTTATCGCGGTAAAATTCTGCATATCAGAGCAGATCGCCGTCCTACTTTGATATTAAATCACTTGCGCCGCGATGTGTAAAATCGTAAATTTGCGCGAAATTCGATCTGTTTTTATTAGAATTTTATAGAAATTTAGCAATACTTTCAAACTTTTAACTCAAAAAGGAGCAAAGATGAAAAAATTTTCTGTTGCTTTGGCCGGTTTGGCCTTACTAGCTAGCGTTTCGGGCGCTAAGGAGTTCATCAATATCGGCACCGGCGGTATGACCGGCACCTATTATCCCGTGGGCGGCGCGATTTGCCGCTTGGTAAATATGGATAAAAATATGAAATGTTCCGTGCAATCGACGGGCGGCTCGACGTATAACGTCAATAACGTGCTTAAAAAGGAGTTAAATTTCGGCTTCGTTCAAAGCGACGTCGTCTATGATAAATACAACGGTACGGGCAAATTTCAAGGCGCGGCGGATAAAAATTTACGCTCCGTAATTTCGATCTATCCGGAGCTTTTGGCTTTCGTCGTCTCTAAAGAGAGCGGCATCAAAGCCTACGGCGACGCTGCTGGCAAAAAGATCAATATTGGAAACCCGGGCAGCGGCAACGAGCTAACCAGCACGATAGTTTTTGAAAACTACGACTTCGATCTTAAAAAGCTCGCCCAGCACGGCGTCCTAACCGCGCAAGAATGCCCTATGGCGCTAAAAGATAAGAAAATCGACGGATACTTCTACGTCGTAGGACATCCGACCGCAAATATCACCGATGCGGCTACTTCGCTTCCTATCGACTTAGTTAGCATCGACGATGAGCATATTAAAAAGATTCTAGAAAAATATCCGTATTTTGCCAAAGGCGTAATCCCTGCAAAAATGTATGACGGCGTAGATCACGATACGCAGACTATCGGCGTAAAGGCCGTGCTAGTAACCGACGCTAGCCAAAGCGACGAGGCGGTTAGAGCGGTAGTTAAGGCTATACTTGATAATTTTGACGAATATAAAAAGCTACACCCTGCGTTAAATTTGGTAAGCAAAGAATCTCTTTTAGAGGGGCTTAGTGCGCCGCTTCATCCTGCGGCAGAGGCGGTGTATAAAGAAGCCGGGCTGCTGAAATAGGCTAGTTGATGGAGAAATCTACACAAAACGACGAGCAGGTTTTAGAGGTAAAAAGTAGAGAATTTACCTCTAAAAAGCTCTTCTGGCTCGTGACGCTGGTCTGCTTCGCGTGGTCGGTCTTTCAGCTTTATATCGCGTATTTTACGCTAAATACAAATATCGCGCGCTCGATCCACTTGGCGTTCGCCATTTTTATAATTTTTTCGCTTTTTCCGTTTCGCCCGCGCTCTAAGGCGCATTTTTATATCCCGTTTTACGATTATATTTTATTAATCGTCGGAGTCGCCGCGATCTTGTATCCTGCGATAGAATTTAACGGGCTAGCGCAGCGCCCGGGAAATTATCTAACCAGAGATATCGTAGCATCGTTTATCGGAATTTTCATACTCTTTGAAGCGGGTCGTCGTATGATGGGACCAGCGCTTGGCATTATCGCTTTTACCTTTCTTCTGTATTGTTACTTCGGCCCCTATATGCCAGATATCATCGCGCACCGCGGCGCAAGCTTTGAACTGCTTGCAGGGCATATGTTTTTAACTACAGAGGGCGTATTTGGCGTGCCGGTAGGGGTCAGTACCAGCTTCATCTATCTGTTCGTGTTATTCGGCGCGCTTTTGGAGCGAGCCGGAGCGGGGCAGTATTTTATAAACGTAGCGTTTGCGATTTTAGGTCGCTTCCGCGGAGGACCCGCCAAGGCTAGCGTAATCGCCAGCGGGCTAACCGGCATGGTAAGCGGCAGCTCGACTGCAAACGTCGTGACGGTGGGCACCTTTACGATCCCGCTAATGAAAAAAGCAGGTCTTACCGCCACTAAAGCGGGCGCTATCGAGGTCGCCGCCGGCGTAAACGGGCAGCTTATGCCGCCTATCATGGGCGCTGCGGCGTTTATCATCGCAGAATTTTTAGGTATGAGCTACACCAACGTAATGATCGCAGCGGTGATTCCAGCCTTCGTCTGCTATGCGGGGTTATTTTTCATCGTGCATCTGGAAAGCTGCAAGTTGGGGCTTCACGGCAGCCGCGATTACGCCAAGGTTTCAAAGCTAAAAATTATATTTAGCGGCATTCATTACATAATACCGATTTTGGTGCTTCTTTTCACTCTATTGATTCTGAAAGAAAGCGCGATCTCTGCGGCGTTTAACTCGATCTGCGTGCTGTTTTTGATAATGATCGTACAAGAGCCCGCTAAAAAAACGATATTTGGCGAAAAGGTTGGCAAGTCCGATTTTATCGTAGGTTTCGTAGATATCTTTTGGGCTATGGTGGGCGCTGCTAAAAATATGGTCACGGTAGCCGTTGCCACCGCGCTAGCGGGCATCATCATCGGCTCGATCTCGCTTACCGGGCTGGGACAGGTTCTTTCAGAGCTCGTAGAAGCAGTCGCAGGAAACAGCATAGTGCTGATACTTCTGATGACTGCGATAATGAGCCTGATTTTGGGCATGGGGCTTCCTACGACGGCGAATTATATCGTCGTTTCAAGCCTGATTGCGCCAGTGATTTTGATACTAGCGGGCAAAAACGGCTTTTTGATCCCTGCGATCGCGGTGCATCTTTTTGTCTTTTATTTTGGAATTTTAGCCGACGATACCCCGCCAGTGGGTATCGCAGCATACGCTGCGGCGGGCATCGCAAAGGCAAATCCGGTAACCGTGGGACTTCAGGGCTTCGTGTATGATCTGCGCACCGCCGTACTTCCGTTTGCGTTTTTCTTCAACAATAAGCTGCTTTTGATCCAAAGCATCGGCGATCCGATGGATTCAAAAAGCATCGTTTGGATCAGCGATCCACTGCAAATCGTGCTGATTTTTGCCACGGCGATCGTGGGTATGTTTGCCTTCAGCTCCTCGCTACAAGGCTGGTTTGTAACAAAATGTAATCCACTAGAGCGCCTGCTATTGCTGCTAGTAACGCCGCTAATGCTGGTACCTAATATATGCGCGAAATTCATAGAATTTATCCCAAGTGAATACGCAAGCTACGCTATCGGCGCTACGATCTACGTGCTGATCTTTACAAAACAGTGGCTTTTAAGACCTAAAGACTCTGGCGATACGCACGCCGAAAATAGCGCACCTGCGGCGTAAATTCAAATTTGATCCCGCTAAATTTTAAAATTTGCGGGGTCTTATTAAATTTATCTTCTTACTTTGTCTTTTTGCGCCAGGATTTCAAATTTGGATTGACTCTTTGCTCTAAATTTAAAACCTCGACAGATTGTGCCATGCTGATAAATCTAGTTTAAATTTAAATCCGCCTATATAAACTACTCAAAATTTTAAATTGCGCCGAAGCGGTTATGCCCCTTAGTAAGATAAATTTATTCATACGAAGCTACTGTGTTAAAAAACGTCGCATATTAATCCCAAGTCTATAATTATCCCAAGCGCAGGATGCACGAAATCAATAGAGTAAAGTCGTTTTCGCGTTGCCGCTTGTAATGCCTTCGATAGTTTAAAATATACACATACACAAAAGCGAAAATGATTCTTAGAGCAGATAAAATCAAAACTGTGCAAAATTTCTTCAAAACGATTTGATAATTAAGGCCGGGCGTTATAAAATTTTACTTATTTACAACAATTTCTTGATTATATGTTGTACTTTATTTAAAATAATTTTTATAAAAATATCGATGGAATGGGGAATTATTAGTCAAATTTAATTCTATAAAAATACTTTAATAATTAATATTAAATTTATCCGCTTTGAGTTATAATCCGCGATTAAATTTCAAAATAGAGGAACAAAAATGCAAAAAGATATGTATTTTAAAAAGGCGAAATTTATTGCATTATCGATATGCACGAGCGTTTCAATTTTATGCGGCGTCGAAGGCTCACACCTAAGCAGTGACGCAAATAGCACGAATCTTGGCGAGATCGTAGTAAGTGCGAGCGGCTTTCGCCAAGATATCAGGCAGGCGCCGGCCTCCATCTCCACCTTGGATAATAAAGAGATATCAAGCGGCAGATTCACTTCGCTACACGATATTGCGAATAAAATGCCGGGCGTCAGCGTTATTGCAGGCGATGACGGCCCGGCAAGCGGGATATCCATCAGAGGAATGGAAAGCTCCCAAACCCTTGTGCTTATCGACGGCAAACGTGTAAGTTCCGCGGCGGCGAATCCAAAAGGCGGAGCGGGCGATATGAACTCGAATTTTATCCCGCCCGCAGGAGCGATAGAGCGTATCGAGGTGATTAGAGGACCGATGAGCTCGCTTTACGGGAGCGATGCGGTAGGCGGCGTGATAAATATCATTACGAAAAAGAATTTTTCTAAATTTAGCGGAAGCGCCGCCATATCTACGACTATCCAAGATCACGAGGGTATCGGAAACGGTAAGATGGGCGAAGCCTACGTCAATATTCCCTTCGGGCAGTATGCGGCGCTTCAGCTGTGGGGATATAAAAAGCTGCGCGACGAGGACGGCTATAAAGGAGGCTATCAAAAGAGCGATAAATCGGATTCTAACGCCAAGCTTTGGCTAACGCCGGATGAAAATAATAAATTTTACGTTCAAACCGGAAGGCAAAATCACGATTATTCAAGGACTCTTGGTAAAACCGCCGTTTATCCCAACGCGCGCGGATTAAATCACTATAAATATAAAAGAGAAAATCACGGCGTCGGATATTTGGGCGAGTTTGAAAGCTTAAGCGCTGATATAAGTTATTTTTGGGACAAGACTCGCCGTACGAGCATTTTTGATAGCCTTTCGCCCGCAATCGTAAAAAATAGAAATTTTAATTCCAAATTTACGACTTATCTCGGTATAAATACGCTTACCTTCGGTTACGATTTTAGCAAACAGGATGTGCAAACGACTTTCATCGTTTCAAACGCGAATAGGCAAAATTTACGCTCTCCGCAGCGATTTTCTATGAACGAGCATGCGGGATTTTTAGAGGATGAGATCGAAATTTTGGAAAATACGCTATTTTTAACGCTCGGCGGTAGACTCACGCACAACGAATACTTCGGCAACCACTTTTCTCCTAGAGCCTACGCGACGTTTAATATAGGCGATACTTGGACGATCAAAGGCGGCGTTGCAACCGGTTATAAAACTCCCGACGTCAATCAAATTTCGCTGGAAGTGGGCACGATTCAGGGCGGCTGGAGGATTATAGATTTTGGTAACAAGGATTTAAAGCCCGAGAAAAGCACGACCTACGAGATCGGGCTTTATTACGACAATGCAGACGATCTGCGCGGCAATATCACGCTATTTAAAAACGACTTCAAAGATAAAATTTTAGATACTGATGGCAGCAATATCAATAGGATTCCCGCCTACGGAGGCTGCGCCGGCGCACCGAGCGTTAATTGCCCGGGTTGGGGAACGTATTTTAATATAGAAGGAGCCGAGGTTTACGGCGTTGAGCTGAGTGGTGATTACGATATTACTAAGAGGCTAAATTTCAAGGCGAACTACACCTATAGCCACTCCGAGATCGAAACCGGGGATCCTACGATCTATACGCCAAACGGCGCCGTTAAATTTAGCCAAACCAATCTTAGTAGGCTAGATGGCAAATCCCTGACCGCTACTCCGAAGCATGCCGCACATGCGACGCTTAGCTATAGGCCGATCGCTCCGCTTTCTACCTTTATTGGCCTTAATTACGAAAGCGAGCTTACAAGCGTACAATTCGGTCCGGGCAATAGAGTCAGCAAAAACGACAAAAAGCTTTTTACTGCGGATTTGGGCGCACAATACGATTTAAACGATAATCTGAGTCTAAATTTAACCGCCTACAATATCTTTGATAACGTCCGATACGACGAGGGTCTCGCGGACGACGGCAATTACTATTGGTATCCCGAGGAGGGCAGGAGGTTTTGGTTTAAGGTAAACGCTAAATGGTAAGCCTAAAGAGCTTTATTGCGGTATTTGACGCGCTCTTTTTAACGTGCTTATTTGCTTGCGATCTGGGGGCAAAACCGCCGCAAAAGATTGAGCGGATAAGCGAGGCTGCGCGTGAAATGTTTAACGTGAACGATTTTATTCTAAAAAGTAAGAGCGGCGAAAAATATAAAATTTTTATAGCTCGCCAAAAAAATGTCGCTCGCTACGATAGGGTAGTTTTTATGGTTGATGCGAACGCGCAAGTTGCTATGTTTTTAAACTCTTATGCGCAAATTTACGCAGGTCGAAATAGCGCGAAAGAAAACGCCGAAACCGGGCCTAAATTAAATAAAACCGTCCTTATAGTAGGCATCGGATACGACAGCCCGCTAGCGTATGATACTAAGCGTCGCACGAGGGATTTAACACCCGCGGCGAGCGGCGAAGAATATGCAAACGGCGGCGGCGCAGCAGAATTTTACGATTTCGTAAAAGATGAATTATTTCCGCTCGTGGATAAAAAATACTCTACGGCAAAAAGCGATAAAATTTACTTCGGACATTCTTTTGGCGGGCTATTCGGGATTTATGCTTTGCTGCGCGACGATGGGATTTTCGACGAGTTTTTTATCGCCTCGCCTTCGTTGTGGTGGGGCGAATCACAGCTGATCAGAGATGCCCTAGACGAGGGAAAGCTTAGATCAAATTTAAAAGCGAAATTCATAATGCTCGTTGCTGGCTCGCGTGAAATGCGTAAAGGAAAAACCGATAAAGCGGGAATTTTAAAAGCGGCCGATCTAGCTGAAATTTTAAAAACAAAGGGGCTTTCTTGCGAGTTTAGGCTCTACGAAGGCGCTTCACACGGCGAAGCAATCCCATTGGCTTTGCAAGATTTAGCGCTATTTACGCAAAGATAATTTTCTATTTAGCCGGTAAAGCCTTAATCTAAACCCGGCTCGTTTATATTTACAAGCGCAAGACCGTACGGCGCAGGCCCGCTGATCGCGCCGAAACGCGCCACCGGATTTAAGAAATTAAACTTTAAAGCTCTTTTGGCTAGTATCGCGCAAATTTAAAGGGGAGAAAATGCAAAGTTTCAAATGGCAAATTTCAAAGCGGCTCAAGCAGGCGATGCGCGAGCGAGATATCGATAATCTCGCGCTCGTGCGGCGCACGGACGAGCTGTATTCGCGCTCGCACCCGGGCCACGACGAGGATATGCGCGCCGAAGTTTACACGGTTTTGGACGAATACGCGCCCAACGTCGATATCGAAATTTTTGATTTAGTTTGCAAGGTTCTAGACGTCAAAATCGAGCTAGGCTAAGCTTCGCGCAGGATTTGCCTACGCTTTTTGCTCGGGCGGCGGTCAAATTTGGGTTTTGAAATTTTATTTAGCATGGCTTTGTGCCGCGACTTTAGATTGTTTTTTAAAATACACTGCGCGCCGCGTCTTGCTGGGTATGGAATTTTAACGACGCCGTGAAATTTATCGATGACGATGTTTGAATTTACGCGGCATGGATCGTGAAATTTAAACGCAAGGAGCGCAAATTTTAAAATTTAAACGCCGGCTTGCCTGCATCAAAATTTGATCCAAAAGTTAACTGCTCGCTCGCAGGAATTTTAAAATTTACCGCACGATTGCATCAGCTCGCGCAGCTTCCACACGACTCGTACTACCCAATGTGCGCCTGGCTACTCCACGCGATGTGTTTTTGCGCCTTGAAGTCGGGAGTAGAGTTCGGCGCAGAATTGTGTATAAAATTTCATTTACGCAGCTGGCTCTCAGATAGCTTAACCGGCGGCTCCAAATTCTGAACTCCGATCAAAATTTATTCTAACCGCTTAAAATTTTAAATCCCAATCAAAATTCACTCAAGCGGCGACAAATTAGCGATTAAAATTTGAAATTTTAGAAGTGAAATCCCGCGCTCCTGCTTGCGATCAAAATTTTAAATTTTGCCGCAAAATTTCGCCCAAAATCCGCAAGATTAATATCTATTTTAACTGCAAAGTGCTAAATTTAGCGCTAAATTTTAATCCGAGGTAAGCTTTGAACTACTTAATCCAATTTAGTGTGATTTTAGGAATATCTTTTGTTGCGGAGATTTTGGCGGCGCTCGTGCCTGTGCCAATCCCCGCTAGCATCTATGGGCTAGTCATTATGCTTTTAGCCCTGATCTTCAAACTCATCAAAGTATCGCAGATTAGAGAAACCGTGTCGTTTTTTATGCAGATTATGCCGGTGATCTTTATCCCGGCGGGCGCTGCGATCATCATCGCAGGCGACGCGCTACGCCAGCATCTTTTCGCAATCATCGCGATTACGGCAGTCTCTACGGTAGTAGTTATCGGTGCAAGTGGCGCGGTAACGCAAATTTTTTATAAAATTGCCCTCGCCCGCGTTAAGCGCAGGCTTTACGAAGCCGCGCACGAACAAGACGGCGTGAATACAAAGGGCGTGGATGCGAAGCTGGAACGCGAAATTTTATCCGGAGACGACAAAAAATGAGAGAAATTTTAATGAACTCCGCTTTTTTCGGCGTGTTTTTGTGCCTGGGCTCGTTTGAGCTGGGGCTTTATCTAAAAAAGCGCTTTAAGCTAACTATTTTCAACCCGCTTCTAATCGGTATCGTGCTTACCGTCTGCGTGCTTTTAATCTTTAAAATTCCATACGAAAAATTTAATGCCAGCGCCTCGCACATTAGCTTTTTCTTAACGCCGATCACCGTCTGTCTAGCCGTGCCGCTATACGAGCAGCTGGCGCTTTTGCGAAGTAATTTTTTAGCTATTTTCGCAGGACTGATTTCAGGTATGATCGCAGGGCTAGGCAGCATCTATGCGATGTCGGTGATATTTGGGCTAAATCACACAATGTATGTCACGCTACTACCGAAATCTGTCACGGCGCCAATCGGTATGGGTATCAGCGAAAGCTTAGGCGGCATCGTGACACTAACGGTGGCCTGCATCATCGCTACGGGCATCATCGGTAGCGTATTTGGCGAGGCACTACTTAAAATTTTTGGCATCAAAAAGGCGATGGCAAAAGGTATCGCCCTAGGCTGCGCGAGCCACGCGATGGGAACGGCGCGCGCTCTTGAGATCGGTGACGTAGAGGGCGCGATGGCGTCTTTAGCAATGGCAGTTACGGGACTTCTTACCGTCATCGGTGCCGGTATATTTGCACATTTCATCTAAGGAGAAAATATGATAATCTCGATCGCTAGACAAACGGGCGCAGGCGGGCGCGAAACCGCGCGCAAACTAGCCGAGCGCTTAGGCTACACCTATCTAGCCAAGGCGGATCTGCTCCGCAAAGCAGACGAGCTTGGCTGCTTCGAGCAGATGTATGAGTTCTACAACGAAATGCCCGTAAATACGCTACTTCAGGCAATATCGCACAACGAGCTAGCCAATGAGCAAAAACGCGATCGCATCGTAGCAATCTACGAAAAGATCGTCTCGGGCGGCAACGTTATAGTGCTTGGACGCTGCGCGGGGTTTTTCTTGCGCGGACATCCGGATCTGCTGACGGTATTTTTGCGCGCGAGCGATGAGTTTAAGCTCGCTAGATTGGAAAAAGAGGGTCACACCGACGCGCGAGAATATATGGAAAACAGCGACGCAGGCAGGATGAGCTTTCATCAATACTACACCAACCAAGTCTGGGGCGCGTCCGCAAACTACAATATCTGCATTGATACGTCGTATTGCGGCATCGATAATGCGGTAAATATCATCGAGTATCTAGTCAAACATCACATTGAAAAGTGATTTGCGCCTAAGAGCATAAAAGTGGAATTTATCTTTTCGAAGATGAATTCCACTTGATCTCGCAAACCCGCCCTATTTCTATCGTAATTTAAAATTTACATCTCTTTCAGCTTGAATTCCATTTATAAATGACGCATTTAGCTGTATTATAAAGTCTCTCGTTCAATGCGACATTAAATTCTAAACCGCGCCTACTCACCGAAAATCAGCAAAATTTAGCTAAAATTTGACGAAATTTAAATCCAAATTTAAGGAGATAAGATGCAAAGCAAAGCCCATCTATGCCCAAAATGCGGCGAAAACAGGATCTATTTCGACGGCATTTGCCACTCGTGTCGCCAAAGGCAGAGGCGGGAGGAGATTTTAAACCTAAGCGCGGACGAAGTGGAGGCGATGATCCTAAAAATCGTAGACCGAATCGACGAGATCGAAAAATGGGATGAGATTTACAACGATTTTTGGGCGCTTTTTAGCCTGCTGGATATCCACGATCCAAGGATCGCGCGAGCTGCGGCGGCGAAGCAGATCTACTATCCGCCCGAACTCTACTTCGGCGCGCCTAAGGACGTAAGAGACGCGCTCGTCCGCAAGCTCGCCTCGCTGCAGGACAATGCCAAAAACACTCTAAACGACCTTCTGTGCTCGCTTGCGTGGCAGGGCGACGAAAAAACGACGGAGCTATTTTACGAGCTGTATAAAAACCCCAGGCCGTGGCGCCAAAAGCTCTACGCAGGCACTGAAATTTACGCGCAAATCGGCGGCTGGAGCTTTGATCGGATGGGCGAGCGCAAATCGCTCGTTTTTGATAAATGCCTCATAGCGGTGCACGTAAGAGATGGCGCGGAGAAAAACGGCGGCTGCGCGAGCGGGCGCGGAGATGAAAGCGCGAGCGAAATTTTAAATTTCAAAGGCGGCGTGGGCGGCGCAAATTCCGAACAAAATGCGCAAAACGGCGCGGACGAAATTTCAAATTTACACGCGAGCGCGCAGAGTGCTCGCACAGGCATGGACGAAGACGCGATCTTGCAGAACGAGCGCGCGAATTTCAAATCATACGCGCAAAAAGACGCTAGTAGCGGTTTAAATTTAAGCGAAAATGCAAAGGATGCCTGCTGCGAAGGCACAGACCAAAACGCGGATGAGCCCGTTCAGATCGGTAGGCCTACGGGGCAAAAGTGCGAGTTTTGCGGCTGCGAGATGCTCGATATGCTGCGCCTGAAGGCCGATGAGCCGCGGCTTGCGTTTCTGAATTTAAAGCACGACGCAATCTTTCGCTGCTGCCCGACTTGCGTCGGTTCGGTCAGATATTTTTGTAAACGCGGCACGGACGGCGAGCCGCAGATGCGCTGCGAGGGCGAAGGGATGGAGAAGAGCTACTTTTCGCAGCAGGATATGGCGCGGCTGAGCGGTATAAAATTTAAACTAGGTGGCGAAGTATCGCCATTTTACGGCTGCTTCGACGAGCTTGACGTGACAGTAGGCGGCTATCCGCAGTGGGTGCAGGATGCCGCGTATCTGAGCTGCCCTAGCTGCGGCGGGACGATGAAGCATCTAGCGCAGATCCCATTCGGCGAGCTGGTGCAGGGCGAGGGGGTCATATACGTGCAGATCTGCGAGAAATGCGAGGTTTTGGGCGGCTGCTTTCAGTGCACGTGAGGCAAATTAATTAGCTATAATGCAAGCAAAATTTGATTTAAGGAGAAAAAATGGGGTTATTCGGTTTTGGCAAAAAGGCTGAGAAGGCGCAAATCCCAAGCACTTTTGCGGGCAGAGTAGATAAATTTTGGGCGGAATTTAGCGGCATGGTAGACGAGATCAAGGCCGATTTGGCGGCGAAGGAGTTTGAAAAGGCGATGCAAAAGACCGACGAGAAGCTTCGTATCTGCCTTGCAGAGCCTTATTTTATGACGGGGCTCGTGGGCGAGCAGCTCGATCTGGTGCTGACTCCGGAGGGTATGAGGCACCGATTATTTTGGCTAAGCTTTATCAAAAACGCTATGCCCAAGCAGCTCGAATCCAAAATGCGCTGCACGCTCGGAAAGCCGCGTGCTCCGCGAGGTATCGGCGGGATCGAGATGTACGATACGCGCGTAAACGCCGAGGAGTCGATGATCTACGCGCAGTTTAACGAAAGCGACGTGGATATTAAAATTTACAACGAAAACTTAGCGGCTCTGCTCGCGCAGGATGAGGGCAAAGCGGGCAATCTGAGCTTCATCCTACTTGATAACATTATCGGCGAGACGACGGTCATTAACACCTTGGGCATGCTTGAGGTGCTTGATAAGCCGCAGGAAAACGGCGTGCCGCTAAGCGAATTTGCCGATCTGATCGATGAGAAATTCGGCGAAAAAGCCGCGCGCGAGCCGTTAAAGAATTTTTTCAGTTACAAGATGGAGCCGCGCGGAAGCGAGGTGCGCGAGGACGTAATCGTGGGCACCACCTGCCTGCGAAATCTCATAGGCGAGTACCTAGGCGGCAAGCGCGACATCTATAACGAAGCCTTCGAGCTCGGCATCAAATTTTGCTTTCTGAGCATTGATAACGGCGGCGACGTGCAGGCGGGCTTTGATCTGCGAAACAAGATCGAGGACGAGGAGCTAGAGAGCTGCGGCTCGTTTCTGGAGATAATCGGCGGCGCAACCGGGCAGAAGCGCGCATACATCGATCTCATCTGCTATGACGAGGAAAGGCTGAAAGAAAAAGTAAGCGAGCTTTGCAAAAAATATGGCGCGAATATACAAATCCACGACTTTAAGCGGTAGCGGCCTCTGTTTTTGCGGCAGATAAATTTGAAATTTTGCGCCATCGCGGAAAATAAATTTAAAATTCTACGTCGCCGCGTAAAATAAATTTAAAATTTGCCACGCCGCACGCTTTTCGTTCGGCTTTACCATTTCGCCGACACGCGGTAAAATTGAGCGAACCGTGAGCTTGCAATATAAATTTTGGCGATTTAGCAGTAAATTTTGGTAAAATTTGCGAGGTTCACAGCGTAAATTTGCAGCGATAAAATTTTGCTTCGGTTTCAGTACAAAGCGCGCCGATTCAGGAGCTTTTGAAAGATAAAATTTTAGGGAACGACGTGAAAATCATCTCTAAATTTAAAGACAATTATGATTTTATGGTCTCAAAATACGGGCTTGACGAGACTTTGGTCTATGACCGCAGAAACTCTGCCTTCATTAACTCTGACGAGCTGTGGAAGCTTGGCGAGGGCGATAAAAAGGAGTTTGAAAAAGAGATTAGCGGGTATCGCTTCATCGGCGGCAAATTTATAGATTGGAGAAAAACCGATGTAAATAAACTTCCGCGCCCGCTTCACTCCGTGATTTTCGTGGGTAAAATTTGATCCATATTTTCGCCTCTCAGGGTAAAATTTACACAAGCCTAGAGTTTGACGAGACGGAGCTAAAAGGCAGTATTGCAACGACAGAAACTTGGGCTTTAGCGATGGATTTCGCGCCCATATCGTCTCATGGCTCAGCAAGGTCGGCGGAGCAGGCTACGCGCGATGAAATTTTGCAGCTCGTGGCGCTAGAGGGCGACCGCAAACGACACTAAAAAATATTGTTCGCGACGATAAAATTATAAGCAAAGATGAAATTTTAAACGCACTCATCGTATTTTTTAAGCTCACACAGGACATTCACACCGTAGCGATAAACCCGCAGCTTAGCGCGATAGGGCTTTATTTTGATGCCGATTTCGTCTGGCAAAGCTTAGTCGAGTTTTTATCCGCCAAAAAGGACGCCTCTGCTCCGGCAGGCACGATACCAAATGATATAAAAATCGCTAGCAAGGGCTTTGACGCAAAGCGCTCGTTTCGCCCAAAAATGAAATAACTCGGCTCGCGCAGCAAATAATCCGTGCAAATCGTCGCTAGAATTTATCCCTCTTTACTTCGCTGTTTTGACGCGCCTCATAAATCGAGCGAAATTTTATAAATTTTTATAAGTTTCAACGAGCAAGCGCACGAAAGCTTAGAAGCAAAATAAAATATAGATGAAATTCCGCAAAAGCTCTTTTGCAAAATTTTAAAAGAATTAAAATATTTCCTTGAGGAATTTTAGAATTCCGCATAAGGCAAATTTACAAAAATCTCGTGAAAAATATGGAATTTCGTGAAAATTTCGCAAAATTTTAAAATTTTACCGCAGCGGCGTCCATCGCGCGCATTAGCCGTAGCATTTGAACGTGTTCGAAAACATCGTGCGTGCGGATGATCGCGGCGCCGTTTAAAGCGGCGATCTGGTGCAGATACAGCGAGCCTGCGAGCCTATCCTCGACCGCGGAGGGGCTGTAAAAATCGATAACGCTCTTTCTACTAGCGCCCACGAGCAGCGAGCAGCCGAAGTGCAAGAAATGCTGCAAATTTTTGATCAACACCAAATTTTGCTCGGCAGTCTTGCCAAAGCCGATGCCCACGTCAAGGATGATCTTTTTAAGTCCTTCGCTTTGCAGCTGCTGCAAATTCTGCGCAAAAAACTCATCGATCTCACCCATCAGATCGTCATATTTGGGCGCAAGCTGCATATTTTGCGGCTTTCCTTGCATGTGCATCAGCACGTAAGCGGCGTCGTAGCGAAGCGCAAGCGGGGCAAGAGTAAGGTTTGCGCTAATGTCGTTGATGATGCTAAAGCCCCGATCTAGCGCAAATTCCAAGCAATACTCATCGAAGCTATCGAGGCTAAATTTAGCCCTTTCGTACAGACACAGGCGATAAATTTCGTTCACGATGTCCTTTATGCGCGCAAACTCCTCATCCCTGCCGCAGTACTGGCTACCTGGGCGCGAGCTCACGCCACCGATGTCGATGATAGTGGCGCCCTGCTCGATCATCTTTTCGATCTTATTGGTCGCCTCTTTTAAGCTTGCCGCACGACTTGCGGGGTTAAAGCTATCAGAGTTGATGTTTACTACGCCCATTATTTCGCAGCTTTGTGGCTTAGCGAATTTCTCGCTTAGAAATTTCGCGACCTCTTTTAGCCCAAAATCCTGCAGAGCTTCCTTTTGCGCCAAAGCCTCGATCTGACGGTCGTTTGCGATCAAAACCGCATCCGTATCATCGCGCCCTAGGACCACTCCTTCATTGCACACAAGCTCGGCGCCGATACTAAGGGCATCTTGCTTTAAAATATTCGCCGCAGGCGCTCGCAGATCTTTTAGATAGAAAAAGTTTAGGCGCGATTTTTTCTGCATTATCGCCCGCCCCGCATTTCGCACGCCGATGCGCTCGCAAATCAGCGCAAAATCAGCTTCGTTTGAAATTTTATAAATTTTCATCTTTTCTCCTCGATCATCAACAGTAGCGGAGTAAGCACGGCGTGGGCTTTGGCGTTGTGCTCGGCGAGGTAGCTTAAGCGATCTATTCGCTGCAGCTCATCGCCGCTTAGCCTGACGCCCGCTTCGAAGCACTCCAGCGCGATCTCGCCGATGAGCGCTTTTAGCGCCGTTTTGTCTAGCTCGCCCTTGCGCTCCAGCGCGATCTGCGCGTCGATAAACTCCACCGCTTCCTTTAGGCTTAGCCTGGTTAAGTTTAGTCCGGTGCGGTATCTGGACTTTCGCACGCAGAGGTTTTGCACTATCAGGCGCGAGCGAATGGTAGGCAACAGGGCGTTGATGAAGGGAGTGATCAGGAAAAACACCGTATTTTTGGGCGGCTCCTCTAAAATTTTAAGCAGAGCGTTTTGCGCCTCCTCGCCGAATTTCGTAGCGGCGATGACGATGATCTTATCCTCGCGCTCGGCGACGTAGGCTTCATCTATGATCTTTCGCGCCTCGTCGATTTTAAGCTCGACGCTTTCGAAAAAGCGCAAATTTTTGCGCGGAATTTCAGCTAAAATTTTATCTTTAAAGCCCTCATAATCGCTGGTTAAAACGATCTGATTTATGATTTTCAAAGCACCACTTCGTCAAAAAGCACGGCGTCGATGCTTTTGTCTAAAATTTTAAAAAGTTGGATAAGTTTGAGATCCAAGCTCGGATCGCTCTCACTCATGTAGAAGCTGTTTTGTAGCCTCTCGTCGATGAGCCACAGATAGCTGTCCTCGTGGCTTTTGGCGATCTTGGCTAGCGGATGGTTGCCGTTGCCGATGTAAAAATATATAAAGCCGTTGGCAAACGCGAGGCTTAGCATATCGTTTAGCAGCAGCGCGTCCTCCAGGCTATTTACGCCGCCGCGATAGAGCGAGCGCAGCGAAAAAAACGGCAGTAGCGGGCGGGAGTTGGTAGAGGAGTTGATCTTTTTGATGATGTATTCGCTAAACCAGCTTCGCTCATCGTCGCAGATGACGATGAAAGCAAAGCCGTCGTGGAGAAATTTTAGCTTTGATGCTAAAAGCGGCGTCCAGTCCTCCTTGCGATCCTCAAGCCACTCAAGTCCGGGCTCGGAGCGCATCGCCGTAACGCTCCAAGTATGCAGATCCTGCATTATTTATCCAAATCGTAGGCTTTATGCAGCGCGCGCACGGCAAGCTCGCCGTATTTAGCCTCTACGATCATCGAAATTTTAATCTCGCTCGTAGAGATCATCTGGATATTTATCCCTTCATCCGCAAGCGTCTTAAACGCCTTGCTGGCTATGCCGCTGTGGCTTTTCATACCAACGCCTACCAAAGAAACCTTTACGATATCGGCATCCGATTCGATGATGGAATTCGGATTAGGATTTACCTCTTTCATTACCCTATAGGCCGTCTCTAGCTCGTTTTGCGGCACGGTAAAGCCCAAATTCGTCTCGCCGTTTCGTCCGATATTTTGCACGATCATATCGACGTTGATCTCCTTGCTCGCAAGCGCGGAGAAAATTTCAGCCGCGACGCCGGGGCGATCCTCTACGTTTCTAATCGTAATTCTTGCTTGATTTTTATCCAGTGCAATGCCGCTAATTACCGCATCTTCCATCTTTTCTTCTCCTGTTATGAGTGTTCCTTCATGATCGTTAAAACTGCTTCGCGTCACTAAATTTACGTTTAATTTCTTCGCAAGCTCGACGCTTCGATTTTGCAAAACCTTCGCCCCCAAGCTTGCAAGCTCAAGCATCTCGTCGTAGCTGATGCGATCAAGCTTCTTAGCTTTGGGCTCGATGCGCGGATCGGTCGTATATACGCCGTCTACGTCGGTGTAAATTTCGCACAGATCGGCATTCAGCGCTCCTGCGACGGCGACTGCGCTAAGATCGCTTCCGCCTCGCCCGAGCGTAGTTACTTCGCCTGCGGTGCTGATACCTTGAAAGCCCGCGACGACGACGATTTTGCCTTGCTTTAGCGCCTCTTGCATACTTTTTGGATCGATAGAGACGATGCGAGCTTTGGTGTGAAAATTATCCGTTACGATGCCCGCACCACGCCCGCTAAATGCGATCGCAGCATAGCCCTTGGCATTTAGCGCGATAGCCAAAAGTGCGCTCGTGACGCGCTCGCCCGAACTTAGCAACACATCCATCTCTCTGCCTACAGGGGTTTTCGTAAAAAATTCCGCCTGCTCGATGAGCTGATTAGTAACGCCGCTCATCGCAGAGACGATTACCGCGACATCGTGCCCTTCGTTTTTAGTCTTTATCACGCGCTGCGCGACCGCCTCGATCCGCTCTAGCGTACCGACGCTCGTACCGCCGTATTTTTGAACGATCAGCATTAAATGTAACCCTCCTCCTTAAAATATTTTAAAACCGTCGCGTAAATCGGCTTTTTGAAGTGATTTACGTGCCTTAAAACCTCATTCGCACCTACGAATTTAAATGCGTCGAACTCCGGAAGTTTAGTATTGATGTTTATATCGGCTAAGCTTCGCAATCTCACCAAAAAATACCTTTGAATTTGCCCGTCGTATGGGCGCATCTTTTGGGCTACCCCATCGGGAAAGTCGTAGCTAAGCCACTTCGGGCACTCAGCGATGATATCGACTTTGCTTGTTCCGATCTCCTCACCTAGCTCTCTGCGAATCGCCATCTTAGGCGTCTCACCATCGTCGATACCGCCTTGAGGAAACTGCCAAGCGCCTTTGATGTCGCTTCGTTGCGCGATCAAAATTTCGCAATTAAACGGATACGAGGGCGAAAGTACTATTGCAGCGACATTCGGTCTGTAATTTTTCTCTTTTTCCATTCTCGTTTTCTCACAAAAAATTTCTCAAAATTCTACCTAAAAATATTAAAATTTGCGTTAAGAGGCTTAAAATTTATATAAATTTTCAAATTAATTCGCTAAATTTTGCGACATAAATTTAGCCCATAGGACTGCCCTTGCACATCTATATCCACGTGCCGTTTTGCACCTCCAAATGCCCGTATTGCGCCTTTGGCTCCTTCAGCGATAAGTTTAGCCTCGCAAAAAGCTACTTTCACGCGCTAGAGCTTGAAGTGCGCGACTTTTTGGCGAAAAATCCGCACGCGCAAATTTCGACGCTTTTTATCGGAGGAGGCACGCCAAGCGCCGTAGATGCAGGGCTTTATGATGAAATTTTTGCGCTGCTTGCGCCGCATTTTACCACCAAAGCCGAAATCAGCTCGGAAGCTAATCCAAACTCCGCTAGCCCCGCTTGGCTTAGGGTGATGCGCAAGCTCGGCGTAAACCGTATCAGCTTCGGCGCGCAGAGCTTCAACGATGCCAAGCTAAAGTTTCTCGGTCGCGCGCACAGTGCAGCGCAGATTTTTCTCGCGGTGCAAAATGCCAAAGCAGCGGGCTTTGATAATATAAGCTTAGATCTAATCTACGCGAGCAAATTTGACGATAAAAGGAATTTAAAATTTGAAATGGATGAGCTTGTGCGCTGCGAGGTGCCGCATCTAAGCGCCTATGCGCTAAGCCTTGAGGAAAACACGCCGTTTTTCGGGCGCGAAAGCTTTAAAAAGGAAAGCGCGGCTCTAGCTAAATTTCTCTTTGCTTTGGCAGCTGATAGCGGCTTTAGCCAGTATGAAATTTCAAATTTTGCCGCGCGCGGACTGCGCTGTAAGCACAATCTCGCCTACTGGCGCGGCGAGGATTACGCGGGATTTGGGGCATTTGCGGTCGGAACTAGCGCTCAGGTGCGCCTTAGCTCGCCTAAAAATTTGCGAGATTACATTGCAGATCCGCTGCAAAAACAGCGCGAAGTTCTAAGCGCGCAGGATAAAAAGCTTGAGCGCATATTTCTCGGGCTGCGCTGTATTTTAGGATTTGAGGCGCAGATTTTAGACGCTGCGGAGCTAAGCAACGCGCAGCTGCTCGTGCGCGAAAAAAAGCTGAAATTTGCCGAGGGCAAATTTTATAATCCCAACTTTTTGCTCGCCGACGAGATCGCGCTTTTTATCACGCAAGAAAGCCGCCGCGGGCGCTAAATTTAAGATTAATGAAATTTTAGTTACAATACGCCACTTTTTACGTTAGGAAATTTTATGTTTGGTATCAGTATGCCTGAAATTACGGTCATTTTAATCATCGCGATAATCGTGCTGGGGCCCGAAAGGCTTCCAAAAGTCCTGGTCGAGCTCGCGAAATACTTCAAAGTCATCAAAAAAACAATCAACGACGCAAAATCTAGCTTCGATCAGGAGCTTCGCATCGCCGAGCTCAAAGAGGACGCCAAAAAATATAAAGAGAGCATCACGCAAGCAAGCGAAGGCGTACGCAAAAAGCTCACGTTTGAGGAGCTCGACGAGATAAAAGGCGGCATAGACTCGGTCAAAGAGACGCTAAATGCGGGGCTAAAAGGCGCGGAAAGCTCGCTTAAAGAAACGCTTAGCTCGGACGCCGCCAAAGACACGCTAAATTCCGCGGAAGTCTCGGCGCAAAAGCAGAGCGAGACGGCAAATTTAAAAGCAAATTCGAGCGGCGGAAATTCCGCGCAAAGCTCTACCCGCGCCGCAAACTCTGCGCAAGGCTCCGCCGGCGGCGCAACAAATTCTAGCGCCGGAGACAAAGACAAAAATTCTAGCGCCGAAAGCGAAAGTGAAAATTCCATGCCGAGCACGGGCGGCAGTGCGGGAAATTCCGCGCAAAATACAAACGTAAGCGGCGAAGCGAAAAACGGCGCGCAAAATGCAAATGTAAATTTAAACGGCGATGCGCAAAATTCTATGCAAAATTTCGCGCAAAATAACGATACGCAAAAATCATAATGAGAGAGAAATTTAATGTTTGAAGAGCTAAAACCCCATCTAGCCGAGCTTCGCAAGCGCCTAGTTATCTGCGTTCTGTCCGTCATCGTCCTTTTTATCGCGTGCTTCGGCTTTTGGGAAGATATTTTAGGCTTTATGACCCGCCCGCTAGTGCGCGTGCTTCCTAAAGGCAGTGAGATCATCTTTACCCAGCTTGGCGAGACGTTTTTTACCGCGATGAAGGTATCGTTTTTCACTTCGTTACTTCTAGCGATGCCGATAATTTTCTGGCAAGCGTGGCTTTTCGTAGCGCCTGGGCTTTACGACAACGAGAAAAAATACGTCATTCCCTTCGTTAGCGGAGCGAGCATTATGTTCTTTTTAGGCGCGGCGTTTTGCTATTTTTTCGTAATCCCAGTCGCGTTTAATTTCTTGGTAAATTTTGGCGCCAAGCAATTTACTGCGATGCCTACAATCGGCGAATATGTAGGCTTTTTCGCTAAGCTCGTCGTCGCATTCGGCATTAGCTTCGAGCTTCCGGTGGTGACATTTTTCCTCGCTAAAATCGGGCTTGTAACCAATAAAAGCCTAAGCGATTTTTTCCGCTACGCAATCGTCATTATTTTCATCTTTGCAGCGGTCATGACGCCGCCGGACGTGCTTAGTCAGTTTATGCTCGCAACTCCGCTAATTGCGCTTTATCTGCTTTCGATCTTTATCGCCAAAATGATAAATCCGTATAAGCCTGAGGATGATGAAAGCGAAAATTCCACGGACGTAGCGCAGGCGTGAGATGGCGGATCTAAATTTAGTCGGTAGCTACGATTACGAGCTTCCTAGCGAGCTCATCGCAAGCGCGCCTGCGATGCCCAAACAAAGCGCGCGCCTGCTGATCTATGATCGCGCCAAAGAGCAGATCACTCACGCGCGCTTCGGCGATCTGGCGGACGCCCTGCCGCCCTGCGATATTATTTTCAACGACACAAAGGTAATTAAGGCGCGTCTCTTCGGCCATAAAAACAGCGGCGGTAAGATCGAGCTTCTGCTAAACTCGCCGCTTGCGGGCAATAAATTTAGCGCATATATTCGCGGCAGCGTCAAAGCGGGCAGCGAGCTTAGCTTTGAGGCGGGTCTTGAAGCGCGCGTTTGCGAGCTGATGGAAGGCGGGCTTCGCATCGTGCAGTTTGAGCGGGGCGGCAAAGCTTTAAACACCCACGATGTTTTTGAAATTTGCGAACGTATCGGTCACGTGCCGCTGCCGCCGTATATCAAGCGCGCCGATACGAAGGAGGATGTGAGCTGGTATCAAAGCATCTTCGCGCGCGAGCAAGGCGCCGTCGCCGCACCCACCGCGAGCCTTCATTTTAACGATGCGATGCTAAACGATCTGCGCAAAAACCACGAAATTTATTTTATCACGCTGCATGTGGGCGCGGGCACCTTCAAGCCCGTGGAAGTAGCGGATCTGCGCGAGCACAAGATGCACGGCGAGCTCTATTCCATCCCGCCGCAGACCGCGCAAATTCTAAAAAGCGAACGAAAAATTTTAGGCGTGGGTACGACGGTGACGAGAACGATCGAAAATTTTGCGCGCAATGGGCAAAGCAGCGGGATCTGCGAGCTGTTTTTGCACCCGGGCAATCCGCCGATAAGACAGAATTTTTTGCTTACGAACTTTCACCTGCCCAAATCCACGCTGATAATGCTCGTGGCGAGCTTCATCGGCCTTGAGCGCACGCTTGAGCTCTACCGCATCGCAGTGGAGAAAAGATACCGCTTCTACTCCTATGGCGATGGGATGCTTGTGCTATGAAAGCCGTGGTTTTAGGCGCGCTAGCAATATTGGCTGCGACGGCAGGCTTTGTGGCAAGAAAACTTTTTGCTAAAAAGCCCGCCGTAAGCGGCAAAATTTTCTCCGCTGCGCCTAAAGCCAAAGAAAGCGATTCCGTCGTGCCTAGACGCGAGGATATCGCGCAGATCGATATTTTAAAAATTTTAAAATTCCAAAGCGAAATTTTATTTGAGGAGTGCACGAAATACGATAGCACGCTCTATCTTAGCTTCCCGCCGCAGCTACCGCGTATCTACGGCGGCGAGGTGCTAAATCTCACTAGCGCAGTCTTTGACGCGTGCGAGTTTTTTCTACAAAATATCGCTGAACCAATCCGCGTAAGCGTGGAATTTAGCAGTAAGGAACTTAGAGCGAATATGAGCTCTATCAAGCTCGACGTGCGAGTAGGTATCGATCGCGAGCTAAAGGATCCGCGCACCTATGCGCTTAAAAGTGCACTAGAAAGCGCCGCTAGCACGGATGATGAGTATCTTACTTCGGCGCAGACCCATTTGCGTGCACTCGGTTCGCATCCGAGTATTGGAGCCGACGGGCGCGGAACCTTTATCAAAATGGATGCAGTGCTTAGCTGCTTCGCGCAGCAGAGCTTTAGCACCAAAAAATACGACTACAACGTCATAATCACGCATAAAAACCGCGCGATCTTTGAGGAGCTGCGAGATTTTTTAAGCGGGCTTGGCTGCGACGTGATGCCAAACTCCAACTGGGAGAGCGCAAAGAGGCACCTAAACGACTTCATCTACGTAGCCGACGTCGTCATCCTTGACGCCGAGATCCTGCGCGCAAATATAAGCGAAATAAACTACCTCAACGCGCTGGAAAAAGATGGGGTATTTTTCATATTTTTACTTAAAAACAAACACTCGCTCAAGGTGCTGGAGGGGCTAAATTTCAAATTTTTTAAGCTCGAGATGCCATATTTCTACGACGAGTTTTACGCCACGCTTGATCTCATCGAAAAGATCAAAAACGATGAGAATTTCTTAGGGCTGTAGCGAACAGGCAGCGATAAATTTAAAACCGAAGAGACTGAAGTGCTATATTTCGACCTAGATTGGATCAAGGGCAATATAAAAGATAGCGAATATGCCTTAAGGCAGCGGCGGTACGAGGCGTATTTAGCAGGGCTACATAAAAATATGCATACGCTAGAAAGAATTTTTGCGGGCATAAGCTTCAACGATGCGCTATTGCTACCCAAAAAGCAAATTAATGAAAAGTTGCATTTGAAATTTTACATCGGAGATTTGCAAAATGGATATTATGAACTAAAATGCGTTATGAGCTCGGATCAAAGATGCGACGCGGCGCCCAGCGAAATAATAACGAGCGAGATATTTTACGAAAATGGCAATTACCGCTTCTCTTTCATCCTCGCTTGCTTGAAGGAATACGCCGTTAATTTCTCCAGTATAGATAGCTTTAAATTTAACGCGATTTCGCAGAAAAAATATAGTCGCGAGTTTAAGAAATTGAAACTTTCATAGCGAATCCAAACCTCGGTTTTTTACGTATAAAATTTCATCCGCTAAAGATTGCCACCTCGGTATTTATCTCATTTACAATCCAAAATTAAAAATATTAGCTAGCGAAGTTTTGGGAGGTATGGATTTTGATTTAGGCACGAGCTTTTTGACAAACGATGCGAGCTTCGGAGGTATAAAAATTTTAGTTCTTCGTGACTTAGAATGTGTCGCGTACTTCAGGTCAAAGCGTAGCGATGTGAGATAAAATTTTGCTCGCTCGAGTGCTGAGGCATTATGCTTTTAGAAAAGGCCCAAAGTAACGTAAATTTCGCTGCGCTTGTAGTTGAAATCCGCTAAATTTAAGCCAGAGTCATTCGGCGGCAGTGTCATTCGCCAAACCCTCTAAGGCAAAATCTCTAAATTTAAGTTCTGGACATCATATGCAAGCAGATTTCCTTCTACCCTTAAAGCATTCAAATCATATTAAAATTTGAGCTTCCAAACGAACCTAAAGAAATTTTGACAATCACTACGTTGCATTTAAAGGCGCGCCCGATAAGAGATATAAAAAACTAGCAAATTTTAAAATTTAGCCAGACGAACTTTGCTCGCAATTTAAATTTTATCTTTTGCCCTCTTTTTTAGCCTTGACTGCCTCATAAAGTTCGTCGATCGAGGTTGCGGACGAGCCAGAGTATTTCTGCGCCGCTTGCATGGTCTTTTTGCCCCATTTACCGTCGATCGTCACGCCGTAGCCGCTAAACATCAAACTTCGCTGGATATAATAGACTTTATCTTGCTGCGTCATATTTTGTTGCTTCTGCACTTCGCGCTCAGCATCTTTTGCCTGCTCACTTTCATATACGGAAGCACCCGCTAAATACCCTAGAACTAAACCTCCCAAAATTGGTACGACAGACGCAATAAATCTATTATTTACGCTAGAAGTCAAGCCTTCTAAAAATGCCTTTGCAATGCAAAACACTATAAAACCAGGAATAAAAGCGAGAACAGCATTGAAGCCACCACCTATCACGTATACGAGCATACAGACTAAAATAATAGCTACAAGCCTCTCACCCAAACCGCTACCGGCAAGAAAGCCTAGGAAAAAATTCATAATTTATCTTTTAAAAATTTAAGTAGTGCAATTCTCCAAATTTAAATTTAATCGGAGAATTACAAAATTTATCCCCGCCAATAGACGATGGAACATAGGCTACTTAACGTGCTTCATAGTCCTAGTAAATTCCGGGCTATGATCTCTTGCTAGCGCAAAAGAATATAAAACCAAAATCGTACCGATAGAGATGAGAAAAACATCTTGAATTATAAAACCAGCTCTTATAAGGACACGTATTCCAAAAACAAGACATACCACGCCTATTAAAAATTTCAAGAACCATGCTCTACTATAAGAGATCTCCGCCTGACATCCGCTACATACGACCGCACCGTATTTGATGTCGTCTTTGCCGCAAAAAGGACATTCCAAATATTCCTCTTGTTCATTCTCTTCCATAATTTCTCCTTTGAAAAAATATGGATGAAATTATATATATATAAGAACAGGCTTAAAAATTTTAAAAATTGGATTTAAAAAGTAGGAATTTTAGCGGCTCTACGCCGCTAAAATTTAAAGATTTTCGAATGGATTTACGACCACGTCTTTGCGATCAACGATGTAAGGTATAAGGGCTGCTTGGCGCGCGCGCTTGATAGCCTTTTCTACCA
>CAUSEA010000022.1:0-31965 GCA_963530525.1 uncultured Campylobacter sp. | reverse complement strand
TGGTTTGCGGACAGGGCAAGGGTGCTGGTTTCACGCATAAGCTGGCAGATCTTGCGTTTAAAGAGCGTAAGCAGCTCGCGGCAGCTAATTACAGATATAAAATCGCGGGCAAAAGCGCGATGAGCTTTGGCTTTAAATTTCGTGCTGCAGACGGCAGCGAGGCAATAGATGATCGCAGTAGTAGCGCCTTTGCGTACTGGAGTTCGCGCGCTTTTACCCCACTTGCGTGCAACGCCTGCACCGACGTTTTTGCTAAATGCGCCGACGTCGTGCTGATGGATGCGTGGCTGCAAAGTGAAATGAGCGAGTGGCGCGGCACGTCGCTCGTAATTACGCGCGCAGCTCAGATCGACGCGCTGTTTTCGCAGCCTACGAAGCAGGCACGCGAGGCGATTTTTTGCGAGCGGATATCCGCAGCAGAGGCGCAGCACTCGCAGCAAAGCCAGGTGGAGTGCAAAAACGAAATTTTCTATGGCGCGAAAAACCCGCTTAGGCGTTACATCTTGCGCCAGAAGCTTCAGATCCAGCGATATAGCGCTACGCATTTTGATTGTGATGATTTTATCGCTGCTAGGCTTAAAAAAATTGCCGCTGCGAATAAAGCGCTAGCGCTTTTGGCGCTACCAAAGATCGCGGCATATAAAATTTATAGGAAGTTTGCATGAAGATCGGGATTTTTACCCTGCCGCTAGTAAATAATTACGGCGGAATTTTACAAGCTTACGCGCTAAGCCGCGTGCTAGTGGAGCTTGGGCATGAGCCGTGGCTCATAAACTTGCGCCTGCAAAGAAGTAAACTATCGATTGCGTATATTAAATTTTTAGTGGCATGCGCGCTTAAAAAGGAGCTTTGCGGCGCGAAATTTAATCCCTCTTACGAGCGCGATACTAGCGGGTTTGTGGCGGAAAATATTCCTTTAACCGCGCCTGTTTGCACGCCTGCGGATTTAAAGGCGCTGTGCGAGAAAGAGCGCTTTGAAGCGGTGATTTTAGGAAGCGATCAGGTTTTTCGCCCTAGCTATTTTACGGATTTTGCAGATTGCTTTAGCCTTGGATTTTTGCCGCCTAACTGCACGCGGATCGCCTATGCTGCAAGCTTCGGCGGAGATAGGCTCTGTGGGCTTAAAAATCCCGCGGATTTAAAAGCTCACACTGCAAATTTGGCTAAATTTAAAGCTATTTCGGTGCGCGAGCGCGACGGCGTAAAGCTTGCGCGCGAATGCTTTGGCGTAGATGCGAGCTGGGTGCTAGATCCTACGCTTTTGGCTAACAAAGAGATTTACGATAAATTTTTAAGCCATGTGCCGCAGCGCAAGGGTTTTGCCTATATCCTAGATCCATCGCCTCACTCAGAAGCGGCGATGGAGCTATTAAAGAAGCAAAGCGGCCTAGAGATAGATGAGGTAAACGATAGCGGCAACCGCATCGGCATAAAAGCGTGGCTAAGCGCTATTGCGGGCGCGGAGTTCGTGCTAACCGACTCATTTCACGGCTGCGTATTTTCTATAATCTTTAATAAGCCGTTTTTTGTGCTCGTTAATGCTAGTCGCGGTGCGTCGCGCTTTAGCTCGCTTTTGAGCTCGTTCGGGCTTGAGGATAGGGCTTTGCAAGATCCCAAAGACGCGCGCTTGGACGCGACTATCGATTGGGATGGCGTAAATGAGGCGTTGCGCCGTAAAAGAGAGGACTCGATGAAATTTTTAAAAACAAGTTTAGGCTCATAAAATGAAAATAGCTATGGTAATTTCTGCTTTAGGCAAGGGCGGTGCCGAGCGTGTGCTAAGCGTGCTGGCAAATTTTTTCTGCCGCGAGAATGAAGTCTGCGTGATAAAATTTGACGCAGACGAGCCGTTTTACGCGCTGGATCCTAAGATCGAGCTTCTTAGCTTGGATTTGGGAGTGGGCGATTTAGGGGTTTTTGGCAATATAAAAAAGCGCTACGATAAAATTTTAGCCTTGCATAGGCTTCTAAAAAGTCGTAAATTTGACGTAGTGATCTCGTTTTTAGATAATACCAATGTCCTTACGCTTATCGCAAATCTAGGAGTTGGGCAGAAAATCATCGTCTCCGAACACACCAATCATCGCTTTTTAAAAAGTCCGATCTGGCGCACGCTCAAGCGGATCTTTTATCCGCGAGCTGCAGGTCTTAGCGTGCTTAGTAAATTTGATCTGGATCATTACACATATGTGCAAAATCGCGTGATTATGCCTAATCCGATGTTTGAGATCAGCCATGCTAAAGAGGCTCGCCCGCCTAAAGAAAATATCATCCTAGCAGCCGGCCGACTCAATGTCTATAAGGGCTTTGATGTCCTTCTTAAGGCGCTTGCGCTTATAGATTTCAATCTTTTAAAAGAGTGGAAGGTGGTGATTGCAGGCGACGGAGAGGAGCGAAAGAGCCTTGAGAGCCTAGCTGCGAAGCTGCGCTTAAATGTGCAATTCATCGGCTTTGTGCGCGATATCGAAAGCTTATATGAACGCGCTAAAATCGTAGTCGTAACCTCCAAGATGGAGGGCTTTTGCAATATCTTGATGGAGAGTATATTTTTTGGTACCGCTAGAATTTCTACAGATTGCATCGCAGGTCCTAGCGAGCTTATAAGCGACGGCGTGGATGGGTTTTTGTGCCCTGTAGGCGATAGCGCAAGTATCGCTAAAAAGCTTGAAATTCTAATGAGCGACGAGAAGCTACGCGAGCGACTCGTGCAAAACGCCTCCAAACGCGAGGAGAGCTTTAAAATTGAAACGATCGGGCGACGCTGGCTGGATTTCATAGCCGCTACGATACACAGGGAGGAATAATGAGCGAAAATCCCCTAATCTCGGTCATCATTCCCGTTTATAATGTCAAAGAATTCCTGCGCGCTTGCGTGGAGCGCATCACGGCTCAGACCTATACGAACTTAGAAATTTTGCTCGTAGATGATGGCTCAAATGATGGCAGCGAGGCGATTTGCGACGAATACGCCGCGCGCGATCCCCGTGTGTGTGTGCTGCATAAACCAAACGGCGGGCAAGCTAGCGCACGAAACGCTGCTTTAGATATCGCTCGCGGGGAGTTTATCAGTTTTGTAGACAGCGATGATTTGATAAGCTTTGATTTGATTGAGACGCTTTTTCGCCTGACGCAGAAATTTTGCACCAAGATTGCTATGTGCGGCTACGCAGCATTTAGCGACGAGAGCGAAATAAATAATTTCAAGGCGGCTTTGAATTCTAAAGAAAATCAAAATTCTAAAGAGGTTAGCGATCCAGGAGGGGTTGCAAATTCAAATGCCAACGCAGGTGAATATAAAATATCGCCGCAAGAGCTTTTTAGACGCAGCTGCACGCAGGATCCGTATTTTAGCACCGCGGTTTGGCGCGCGCTGTTTGCTCGCGAAATTTTTGCTGCTTTGCGCTTTCCTGCAGGGCAAATCTATGAGGATGTAGCGATATTTTTTGATATTTTTAATGCTTCTATTGCGGCGTGCACGGATGAAATTTTATATTTTTATCGCGTAAGGGCGGGCTCGACCGTAAACTCATTCGCTCGCAGGCATCTGGCGGTCATCGCTGCGGTGCGCCGCTATACTGAGGCGATCGCTGCGAATTATCCAAGCTTGGCGCGTGAGGCTAATTTTACTCGCTGCGAATCCGCGCTGAATACGGCGTTTTTAATCATTAAATCGAGCTTTGATGCTGCAGGCTCGGATGGGGGTGCGACTTCTCCTTCCAAGGCTAATACGTGCAGCTTGGCAAACGAAGCGGATTTGCATGGCGCTGGTAGTTTATCTTGCGCATGCGGTAAAAATTCTGCAGTTAAAAATTCCGCCAAGCAAAATTATATGCAAAATTCCGAGCAGAATTCCGCGTCGCAAAGAAAGATCGTAGATCTCCGCTCTCCTTTAAGCGCTGCAGAAGCTGCGCAGCAGATCCGCTCACTGCACGCTTTGGTGCGCGAGCGGCTGGATTTTGGATTTTTCGCAGCGCATGCAAGCCGCACGCAGATGCTGATGATGGTCTTGTTTTACGCTAGCCCCGCGCTTTTGCGGCTATTTTATAAAATTTATCGGAAGCTAAAATGAAAATTTTATTCGTCATCGCGGCTCTTAGAAACGGCGGCGCAGAGCGCGTGTTGCAGGTTTTAGCGAACCATTTTGCGCGCGCAAACGACGTTACGATCGCGATTTTGGAAAACGACGAGGGTAGGTATAAATTTAGCGAAAAGATAAAATTTTTGCATCTAGACGTTTATAAAAACGGCGGCAGGTTCGATAAATACAGAATTTTGCGCGAGTGTTTCAAGCGCGAGCGCCCAAGCGTCATCATCAGCTTTATGGACTGGACGAACGTAGCGTGCGTGATCGCAAATTTCGGACTTAAAATTCCACTCATCGCGACCGAACACAACGCGCACGATTATCTGTCAAGCGGGCTTTTTAGCCGCGTGCGCAATCTGTGCTACAAAAAAGCAGATGCGCTTACGGTGCTTACGCGCTCGGACTTTGAGTACTATTCGCGATTTGTCAAAAACTGCTTCGTCGTGCACAACCCCTTTTTCGGCGAGATTTGCAATACCAATGGCGCTAAGCGAAACGTGATCTTAAGCGTCGGCAGGCTCGAGCCCGTAAAGGGGTATGAAATTTACTTTGACGCGCTAAGCAGAATCGATAAAAGCCTGCTTACGAAGTGGGAAATTTTAATCGCGGGGGACGGCTCATTGTGCGAAAGCTTGCGCGAGCTCGTGGCGCGGCTCGGGCTTGAAGTGCGATTTTTAGGGCATAAGCAGGACGTGAGCGAGCTGTATAAAGAAGCCAAAATTTTTGTGCTAAGCTCGCTTAGTGAGGGGCTTCCGAACGTGCTGATCGAGTCTGCGTTTTACGGCTGCGCACGGCTTAGCAGCGATACGGCGGGCGCAAAAGAGCTCATAAAGGACGGCCTTAGCGGCATTTTGTTTAAATGCGGTGATGCGAATGAGCTTGCGAGCAAGCTTGAAAATTTAATGCGTGATGAGGCGCTGCGAGACGCTCTCGTGCAAAATGCAAATAAAAATTTAGACGAGTTTTCGCAGGAGCGCATCATTAAGCTCTGGCAGGGCTTGATCGATCGGTTCGCGCGCAAATAGTGCGGCGCTTATTACGTTGCAGCAGCGCGCAGGGATTAAATTTAAACTTCGGTGTGCTAAGATAGCATCTTGCGCCCGAGCAAAACGGCGCGTTTAAATTTATAAAGCCGCATCGTACGATGAAATTTAGCCGCTTTAGGCAGTGCAAAATACGCTAAATTTAAACGGGGCGGTGCATGCTCAGATAAAAAGGCGTGAGCAAAGCTTAAATTTAGGGCGCGGCAGCGATATTTAAAAGGTAAAGGGATGAAGAAATTAAGCGTTTTTATCTATTCGATGGGCGGTGGCGGCGCCGAGCGCGTCGTAAGCAACCTCTTGGGCGAGCTTACGGCACGCTACGAAGTGCATCTGGTGCTGATGAACGAGAGGATTTTTTATGAAATTCCAAGCGGCGTGCAGATCCATTTCATCGAAAAATCAGCCCCTTTTGAAAATGGACTGCTGAAGCTTGCAAAGCTGCCGTTTTTGGCGCTTAGGTACAAAAAACTATGCGAGAGGCTGGGTATCGACATCCACTTCGTTTGGATGAACCGCCCTTGTTACGTGGCGGCGCTGGCGCGAGTTTACGGGCTGCGCGGAGCGATGATTTTTAACGAATGTTCGACGCCGTCGGTGCTGTATAAAAATGCGAGCTTCAAATCTAAAATTTCAAAGCTTTTGCTGCGTAAGCTCTATCCGAAGGCCGATTTTATCTTCCCCAATTCGCTTGGAAATTTGCGCGATCTGGCGGATAATTTCGGAATTGACGAGCGCAAGATGAGCGTGCTATACAACGCGATCGATCTTGATGAGATCGGTCGCAAAGCAAGCGAGCAGGTCGCGCAGGAGCGACCGTTTTTCTTAAGTGTCGGCAGGCTCGATGCGGGAAAAAACCACGCACTTTTGATCCGCGCGTATGCAAATTTAAAAAATAACGATAAAGACCTGCTGATATTAGGCGATGGCGTGCTGCGAGCCGAGCTTGAGGCTCTGATAGAGGAGCTGGGCTTAGGCGGTCGCGTGAAGCTTTTGGGCTTTGACGCAAACCCGTATAAATATATGGCCAGATGCTACGCGTTTGTTTTTGTAAGCCTTTTTGAGGGCTTTTCAAACGCACTCATCGAGGCTCTTGCGTGCGGCAAGCTCGTGATTTCAAGCGATCATCAAAGCGGCGCGCGCGAGCTTATGGGACAGAGCGAATGGGGCGTGCTGGTGGGCGTAAACGATCTAGAAAGCACCCAAGCGGCGATGCAAAAAGCGCTGGATGATGAAAATTATGTAAAATTTTATGAGAAAAAGGCTAAAATTAGAGCCTCGTTTTTCGATAAAAAACGGATAGCAAGCGAGCTGATCGCAAAAATAGAACAAATCGACGAAGGAAAATAGGCGTGGGTGAAGAAAAAAAGGCTTTTAGCGTCAGAGAGATCGACGAAGGATCGGACGATCAAAAAGGCGCGCAATCAATGGGTGCGGACAAAGCTGCCTTAAGCGAAAATTTCGCTAGTGAGGGAAATTTTGACGCAGAGTATTCCGCAAGCGGCGGAGAGAATTTTAGCGGCGAAAATGCCGAGCTTAAGGGTAGCGAGGATACCGCGCCTCAGAGCGATAAAAATTCCGCGCTTGATGCAAAAAATTCTGCGAGCAAAAATTCCGCGCACGCCGGCGTTAAAAATTTAAGCGACGATCAAGCGCGCGCTGTTTCTGCAAAAATGCGAGCACAAAAAAAATCCAAAAAGGCTAAAAAATCAAGCGGACCAAATTCTGCCTCGGTAAATTCTAAAAATTCCGCAGGCGCAAATTCTACAAACTCAAATTTGAAAGGCACTGCGAATTCCACGAGCAAAAATTTTACAAATAAAAATTCCGCTGGTACTGCAAACTCTACAAATAAAAATTCCGCAAAAGCCGCTAATTTGGCTAAATTTAAAAATGCGAATTCTGCAAGTGCTTTAAATTCTACAAACGGCATAAATTCTGATAATTCTAAAAGCCCCACAACAGAAAATTCCCAAAATTCTAAAAATCAGTCAGCTGGCGCGCTTCCTGCCAGGCGTAGAATTTTTGGCTTCATAAAAAATTATGAGTTTTCAAAGCATATTTTGCTGATGATTTTGTTTGCATTTGCCTTTAGCGTGGCGTTTCGCATGTGGTGGGTACACTGGGCGAGCGGTTTTCCGAATTACTTTTTTTGGAACGGCGAGCTGATGATAAACACCAACGACGGTTACGCCTTTGCAGAGGGCGCGCGCGACCGCCTCGCCGGCTTTCATCAGCCCAACGATCTTAGCTACTTTAGCGCGCCGCTTTCGATCGTGACGGCGTTTTTGGCTGAAATTTTGCCCTTTAAAATCGAGACGATATTCGTTTATCTGCCGGCTTTGTTTAGCTCGCTCATCGTAGTGCCGATCTTGCTGATCTCAAGCGAGTTTCGCTGCATGCGTGCGGGCTTCATCGGCGCGCTTGTCGCGAGCGTGGCGAATAGCTACTATAACCGCACTATGGCTGGGTATTACGACACCGATATGCTAAATATCGTGCTTGCGATGTGCATTTTGTGGGCGCTCATCCGTATCTGCACGCGCGGTTCGCGCAGCACGCTGTTTTGGCTGGGCGCGTTTGTGATATTTTATATGTGGTGGTATCCCTCAAGCTTCTCGCTAAATTCCATGATGCTCGCCGTATTTTTCGCCTACACGCTGATTTTTAAGCGAAAAAGTGCGGTAAATTACGAAGCGATGATTATCTTTTTGATCGCGCTTTGCTCCACGCCTTTGGTAGCTAAAATTTTAATCTCGCTTACGCTATTTTGGCTCTTTGCGTTTAGAGGAAGGCTATTAAATTTTAAAATTTTAGCGATTATCGGCGCACTTGCCGTAGTCTTTTTCATCGCAAACGGAGGTCTTAGTCCGATCATCTTTCAGGCGAAATTTTATATCTTCCGCTCCTTCGCGGACAACGCCGATACGGCATTTCATTTTTTCAACGTCAATCAAACAATCCAAGAATCAGGCATCGTGCCAACTAATATCTTTATGGAGCGCATCAGCTCGCACGTCGCGGTTTTTGTGATCGCGGCGATCGGATATTTGGTGCTTTGCTTTAGACATAAGGAATTTTTGCTCTCGATCCCGCTTTTGCTTTTGGGCTTTGCGGCAAACAAAGCAGGCCTTAGATTTACGATCTACGCCGTGGGCGTGATGGGGCTAAGTTTCGGATATATTTTGTATTTTTGCGTAAAGCGCTTGGATCTGCCAAAGATCGCAGGGCGCGCGATACTACTGATTTTGACGGCGCTTGCGATCTATCCCGCGTGGCAGCACATCGTCTCGTACAAGGTCGATACGGTCTTTTATCAAAGTGAGGTGCGGGTGCTTGACGAGCTCAAAGATAAGGCGCAGCGCGAGGATTACGCGCTTTCGTGGTGGGACTACGGATACGGCATACGCTATTACAGCGACGTAAAAACCCTCATCGACGGCGGCAAACACCTCGGCAACGATAATTTTCCCGTTAGCTTTGCGCTTTTTAGAGATCAGATGAGCTCTGCAAATATGGCGCGCCTGGATGTCGAATACACCGAGCGCGGATATAGCGAAAAAATTCCAAACAAGCTAAAGCAAATTTTAAAAGATTACAACGCGACCGATGTAAATGATTTTATCTTAAGCTTGGGACTGGCTGATTTTAAGCCGCCAAAGCCTACGCGCGACATCTACTACATCCTGCCCGATCGCATGATGAATATCTTCCCCGTCGTTACGCAGTTTTCAAATATCGACATCACCGACGGCAAGCAGCTAAGTGAGCTGTTTTTCATAACGAGCGATAGGTTCGTTCAGGATCAAAGCGGCGTGCATATGGACAACGGCTTTTCGATCTCGCCGAGCCTTTTAAATTTAGAGTATAGCGGCAGAAAATTCGCGATCAATACCTTTTATGAAACGAGCTACGACGCGAACGGCAAGCTTTCGGTAAAAGAGTTTAATATGGACAGCAGCGCGCAATTTTACGTGATTTTCATGCGTGATTACGGGCGATTTTTGCTGCTAGATAAGACGATGCTAAACTCAAGCTACATTCAGCTTTTTGTATTTGAAAGATATAGGCCTGAGCTATTCGAGCCTGTGATCTTAAGCCCTGCTGTGAAAGTTTATAAATTAAAGCGCTAGATAAAATTTTTGCCGCAAGCTAAGGAGAAATTTATGAAATTTAATCTCGCAACGCCAAGCAAGGAATGCAACAGATGGCTCGCATAGGGTTTTTAAGCCATGCCGATATGAGCTTACATTTCTTTCGCCGCCCGATAATGCAGGCTTTAAAAGAGCGCGGGCACGAGGTTTTCGCAATTGCTCCTCTCGGCGCTTATACGCAGGATTTGGCACGGGATTTTAATGCCGTAACTTACGATCTTGATCGAGCGAGCCTAAATCCGTTTACCGTATTTAGCAACACCAAAGCCCTTGCGCGCGAGCTAAAGAGGCTAAATTTGGACCTGCTGCAAACAGCCGCGCACAAATCAAACGTGTTTGGTACACTGGCGGCTCGAGAGGCAGGTATAAAATATGTGATAAACTTAGTCGAGGGGCTGGGCAGCTTTTATATCGACGAAGATATTAAAACAAGGCTCGTGCGAGCGGTATTGGAGAAACTTTATAAATTTTCATTTTCGCAGGCGGATGCTTGCGTATTTGTAAACGATGCCGATCCTGATTATATGCTATCTCGCGGGCTTATTGCGAAGCAAAAAGTCATAAGGATTAAAAGCGTAGGCGTAAATGCTGAAAGGTTCAACCCCCAAATCGTTAGTGCAGCGGATCTGGGCGAGGATTTGCACGGCAAAAAGATTGTACTGATGATAGCTCGCGCGATGTGGCATAAGGGCGTAAGAGAATTCTACGAAGCGGCAAAAATTTTAAAAGATCGATCGGATGCAAAATTTGTCTTTGTGGGCGAGGGTTTTGCGGGCAATAAAAGCACCGCTGATCCTACGTTTTTGCGAAGTGGTGCGGTGCATTATCTAGGTGCCAGAAACGATGTGCCTGAGCTTTTGAAGGCTAGTTACTTGCTGGCACTGCCTAGCTACAAGGAGGGCTTTCCGCGCACGGTTTTAGAGGCGATGAGCATGGCGCGAGCCTGCGTGGTGAGCGACTGCAGCGGCTGCGTCGAGGCGGTGCAAGAAGGCGTCAACGGCTTAATCTGCCGCACTCGCGACGCGGAGGATCTCGCGCGAAAGATCGAAATTTTATTAGACGATCCCGCGCTTTGCGAAAGGCTTGGACGAAACGGGCGCGAGCTGGTGCTTGCAAATTACGACGAAAAGATCATTGCGAAAAAATATTTAGAGGTTTATAGGAAATTTATCGATGTATAGGGGCTTTTTAAAACGCGCGCTTGATTTTACGGCGGCTTTGATTTTGATTATTTTGGTTTCGCCCGTGATGGCGCTTACGTGGTTCTTGATCCGCAAGCACATTAGCAAAAGCACGATTTTTACGCAATCTCGCCCGGGATTTGATGAGCAAATTTTTAAAATTTACAAATTTAAAACGATGAGCGACGAGCGCGGCGCTGACGGCGAGCTTCTGCCAGACGAAGAGCGGCTCAATGATTACGGCAAAAAGATCCGCGCGCTAAGCCTGGATGAGCTGCCGCAGCTTTTCAACGTGCTAAAGGGCGATATGAGCTTCATCGGGCCGCGACCGTTGCTGATCGAATACTTGCCGCTTTATTCGCCGCAGCAGCGCCTTAGGCACAGCGTGCGCCCTGGCATCACGGGGCTTGCGCAGGTAAACGGTCGCAACGCGATCAGCTGGGAGAAAAAATTTGAGTTCGACACGTATTACGCGCAAAATTTAAGCTTCGCGCTCGATCTTAAGATTGCGCTTTTAACGATTAAAAAGGTGCTTGCAAAAGAGGGTGTGAATAAAGAGGGTATGGCGACGACGGAGAAATTCAATGGGCACAACTAAAATTTACGTTTACGGCGCGAGCGGACACGGGCTGGTGGTTGCGGACGTGGCGCTAGCTGCGCGCGGGGCTAAATTTAGCGAGGTCGTTTTTTTAGACGACGCGGCGGGGCTGAAATTTAGCGAGGGTCTGCCGAAGCACCCCGTCATAATCGCAATCGGCGATAATAAAACTCGCGCAAAGATCCAGGAGAGGGTAGCGTGCGCCGGTTTTGAGATAGCGACGCTAATTCATCAAAGCGCCATCGTTAGCCCAAGCGCCGCTATCGGCGAGGGCGCGGTCGTAATGCCCGGCGCCGTGATAAACGCGCGAGCTAAAATCGGTCGCGGCGCGATAATCAATTCAGGCGTCGTAATCGAGCACGAGTGCGAGATCGGCGAATTCTCGCACATTAGCCCAAACGCGGCGCTTGCGGGCGGCGTGAAGGTGGGGGCGTTTTCGCACATCGGCATCGGCGCTAGCGTCATTCAGAGGCTAAGTATCGGGCAGCGCTGCATCATCGGCGCGGGCGCTGCGGTAGTGCGCGACATAGCTAGCGACAGCGTAGCCGTAGGCGTGCCCGCTCGCGTGATTAAAAAAAATGGCTGAATTTAAAATTTATAGCATTAAAAGTGATAAAATCCGAGCATTTAAATTTTATACCGAAAGCTAAATTTAGCCTTGCTCCGCGCGAGGTTAAATTTAAAGATCAAGGAAGGATGAAGATGGCAAGAGTATTTTTAAGCCCACCGAATATGGGCGGCGATGAGCTTGAGTATATAAAAAAGGTATTTGAAAGCAACTATATCGCGCCTTTGGGCGAATATGTCAATCGCTTTGAAGACGCAGTGAAGTCCTATACTGGCACGCGCGGCGCGCTGGCGCTAAATGCAGGCACGGCGGCACTTCATCTAGCGCTTCGCTGCAGCGGCGTAAAGGACGGCGACGTGGTGCTTGGCTCCACGTTTACCTTTATGGCGTCGCTAAATCCGATATTTTACGAGCGCTGCGTGCCGGTGCTGATAGACAGCGACGAGAGTTGGAATTTAAGTCCGAAGCTGCTTAAAGAAGCGATCAAAAAATCGCCGAAAAAGCCAAAGGTGCTCGTCGTTACGCATCTTTACGGACAGGCTGCGAAGATGGATGAGATATGCGAAATTTGCGCGAACGAAGGTATTGATGTTATCGAGGATGCCGCAGAGGCGCTGGGGGGATTTTATAAGGGCAAAGCACTTGGCGGAATCGGAAAATGCGGCGCACTAAGCTTCAATGGCAATAAAATCATCACTACCTCAGGCGGCGGAATGCTGATCTCAAACGATGAAGAGCTAGTGGCTAAGGCTAGATTTTTAAGCACCCAGGCGCGCGAGCCGCTACTTCACTACGAGCACAAGGACTACGGCTACAACTACCGCTTAAGCAACGTCTTAGGCGCTATCGGCGTAGGTCAGATGGAGGTCTTGCCGCAGCGCGTAAAGAGAAAGCGTGAAATTTTTAAAATTTACGAGGATCTGTTTAGAGGCACCGACGTGGAGTTTATGCCCGAAGTAGAAGGCGGCAAGGGCAACAGATGGCTTACGACGCTTCTATTTAAGAAAAAGGATGCCCATCTAAAGGTTATCGACGCTCTAAACAAAGCCGACATCGAATCTCGCCCGCTTTGGAAGCCTATGCATCTGCAGAGCATCTTCGCAGGCGCGCTTAGCATAGTTGACGGCACGAGCGAGGATATGTTCAGTCGCGGCATCTGCCTTCCTAGCGGCACCGATATGAGCGACGAGACGATCGAGCGCGTTGTAAAAATCGTAAAAGAAAACATCTGATGTTGTTAAAACCCACTAAATTTAGCCGCTTCGCGTTTTTTTTGCTAGGAGATATTTTTATCTCGATCCTCTCCGTTTACATCGCGTTTTTGCTGCGATTTAGCGGAGATATACCGAACGAATTTTATAAAGGCGCGCTGCTTAGCGCCTCGAGCCTTACTGCGATTAAAATTTTCTATTTTTGGTTTTTGCGGATCTATTTAGTTCCGTGGAGATTTTTCGGGCTATACGAAGCAAGAAAGCTCTTCTACGCGCACGTGATGGCAGCACTTACCTTTTTGATCCTATTTTTTCTAGCGAGTAAAATTTTTAACCCATTCCCGCGCTCGGTCATCATCATCGATGCGGCGATCTCGTTTATTTTAATCGGTGGGATTAGAATTTCAAAGCGGATGTTTCTAAGCGAGAAGAAAAACATCACGAATAACGAGCCCTGCATCGTCGTAGGCGCTACGAGCAAGACCTTTCACGTCCTAAAAGGTATGCGGCAAAAATATATCAACTACTACCCCGTAGGCGTCGTGGACGGGCGGCCCGAGCTTGTGGGAACGTATTGCGAAAACTACGTCGTCAGAGCCAAGGGCGAAATTCCGCAGATGATCAAAGATAGCGGCGCCAAAACCGCAATCATCGCGTTGGCGCTGTATCCGGACGAGCTAAAGCAGCTCTACGACGAGCTTTTTGCGTACGGGTTAAAGGATATCAAGCTCTTTTCGCTTTTGGAGGATGAGAGCAAAAAGATCCGCGACATATCGATCGAGGATCTGCTCGCGCGCAAGCCCAAGGATCTCGACACCAAGGCGATTGAAAATTTTATCAAAGACAAGATCGTGCTGGTAACGGGCGCGGGCGGCACAATAGGAAGCGAAATTTGCAAGCAATGCTTGAAATTCGGCGCAAAGCGTCTTATCATGGTCGAACACAGCGAGTTTAACCTCTACTCGATTAACGAAGCCACCGGCGCAGATGCGCGCAACGAGTTAAAGATGATAAACGTCGTTTATCGCCATGAGCTGGAGGAGGTTTTTGCAGAATTTCATCCCGAAGTAGTCGTGCACGCAGCGGCGTATAAGCACGTGCCGCTATGCGAATTTAATCCGCATCTAGCGGTCAAGAACAATGTCATCGGCACAAAAAACGTAATCGATCTGTCCAAAAAATACGGCGCGAAAAAGGTTGTTTTGATCTCGACCGATAAGGCGGTGCGACCGACGAACATTATGGGCACGACGAAGCGTATCTGCGAGCTTTACGCGCTAAATTCCAACGACGCGGCAAGCGAAACGCAGATCGTCGCGGTGCGCTTCGGAAACGTGCTCGGCTCAAGCGGCAGCGTCATTCCTAAATTTAAACGCCAGATCGAAGCGAACGAGCCGCTTACCGTTACGCACCCCGAGATTACGAGATATTTTATGCTCGTTAGCGAGGCGTGTCAGCTTGTGCTTCAAGCAGCCTCCATCGCGCGAGGCGGCGAGCTTTTCGTGCTGGATATGGGCGAGCCCGTAAAGATCGCCGATCTTGCCAAGCGAATGTTGCAGCTTGCCGGCAAGGAGGAGCTTGGCATTAAATTTGTCGGTCTGCGCCCCGGCGAAAAGCTTTATGAGGAGCTTTTGATCGACGAAAACGACAAGAGCACGAAGTACCAATCCATATTCGTAACCCACTCCGCAAAATACGACCTGCAAGAGCTAAGCTCGCAGATCGAGGAGCTTTCGGAGTGTGAGGACGCGCAGGTCGCGGATAAACTAAAGCGCATCGTGCCCGAGTTTTCGCACCGATTAAACGATATGAAGGGCACGGCTTGATCGGTATTGTGGATTACGGCGCGGGCAATATCCGAAGCGTGATGAACGCGCTTAGTTTTTGCGGCGCTAAATTTTGCCTCGCGCGCAGCCCCGAGGAGCTTTTGAGCTGCGATAAGGCTCTACTTCCGGGCGTGGGCGCATTCGGCGAGGCGATGGATAGGCTTCGCGCAAGCGGTATGGACGCCGCGATTAAAGAGTTCGTCGCAAGCGGCAGATATTTTTTAGGTATCTGCCTAGGGATGCAGCTTCTATTCGAGCAAAGCGAGGAATTTGGCGCGCGCAGCGGGCTTGGAATTTTACCCGGTCATGTCGTGAAATTTGACAAAACGAAATTTAATATTCGGGGAGCGGAATCTGGGTCCGAGGATATGAAATTTAGATCAGGCGAGGCGGAATTTAATCCAGACGGGGCAGAGCCTGGCGAGCGCTGCGGACAAAATTCTACCTGTGCCGAAAGCCTAAAGATCCCGCACGTCGGCTGGAACAGCGCGCATTTTATCAAGCGCTCGCCGGTAAACATGGGCTTGGGCGAGTTTGAGTATCTGTATTTCGTGCACTCCTACCATGTCCTTTGCGCGCGCGAGATCACGCTTGCGACCACGTTTTACGGCTATGAGTTTGCAAGCGCGATCTGGCGCGAAAATGTATTTGCCTTTCAGCCGCATCCTGAAAAAAGCCACGATGTGGGCATAAAAATCATTAAAAATTTTACGGAGCTGTGATGGAGATTTTCCCTGCGATCGATCTGAAACAAGGATGCGCCGTGCGCCTTAGCAAGGGCGAGATGCAAAGCGCAAAAATTTATTCCAAAGACCCCTGTGAACTAGCCAAAAAATTTGAAGATCTCGGCGCTAAGCGGCTGCATCTGGTTGATCTGGACGGCGCGTTTGCGGGCGAGGCGGTAAATTTCAAAGCGATCGAGCGGATCGTAAAAAGCACGCGTCTGCGCGTAGAAGTGGGCGGCGGTATCCGCGATGAAGCGCGCATAAAGGAGTATTTGAGCTTGGGCGTCGATAGATTTATCCTGGGCTCGGCGGCGCTTAAAAATAGAGATTTCGTAAAGAAAATGGCGAAGCTTTACCGCATCGTCGTGGGCATAGACGCAAAAGAGGGGCTAGTAGCGACCGAGGGCTGGGCGGAGCTAAGCCGCGTAAAAGCAACCGATCTGGCGCAAGACTACGCGGACGCGGGCGTTTGCGCAATCATCTGCACCGACATATCGCGCGACGGGATGCTAAGCGGCGTGAACGTAGAATTTAGCCGCTCTATCGCGAAAGCTTGCGGCATCGATACTATCGCAAGCGGCGGCGTGAAAGATATAAATGACATAATTGCGCTTAAAAACGCAGAGCTCATCGCGGGCGTCATCGTCGGCAAGGCGTATTACGAAGGCACGCTTGATCTTAAAAAGGCGTTTGAAGCTCTATAAAAACGCCCGAGCGTAAGCAAAGTTTGAACTAAATTTTAGTAATATGCAAATTTTAAAATTTAAAGGCTATGTGAGGCGATGAAAGATTTTTTTTATGAGATGATCGTAAAAAGCGCGAATGCAAGCGAGCTTTTTAAAAACTTTGCGTTTGAGCTCGACGTTACCTGCGTCGAAGAGGATGGCGAGCGTTTCATAATCCGCGATGAAGAGGATCTGCAAAATTTAAAATTTGCGTTTGAAGAGTTTAAAAAGGCGCTCGCGCGATCTCTCAATTTAGACGCCGATCTGCAGATCGAAATTTTAAAAAAGCCTAACGTCGATTGGATCGAGCAGTATAAAAAAGGCGTCGCGCCCGTAGCGGTCGGTAAATTTTACGTCCGTCCGAGTTGGTGCGAAAGATCGCAAGATAGCGCGCTAATCGATCTGCTAATCGATCCTGCGCTGGCGTTCGGCTCGGGTCATCACGAAAGCACCAATATGTGCCTGGCGCTGCTTAGCGAGCTTACTCGCGATGGCATGAGCGCGCTTGACGTGGGCTGCGGCAGTGGAATTTTAAGTATCGCGATGAAAAAACTGGGCGCAAAGGTAAGCGCCTGCGATACCGACGAGCAGGCGGTGACCGCTACGCAGCAAAACGCCGAGAAAAACGGCGTGCGGATCGATAAAATTTGGCTCGGCAGCGTTTCAAGCTTAAACGAGCAAAGTTCAAGCAAAAGCGCGCAGCCGCAGTTTGATCTAATCGTCGCAAATATAATCGCCGACGTGATTTTGATCCTAAGCGCGGATCTGAAAAAAGCGCTAAAACCGGGCGGCAGGCTCGTGCTGTCGGGAATTTTAGAAAAATATAAAGATAGGATTGAGCAGGCCTTTTCGGATCTAAGCTTCATCTGTATGAAACAAGAAAACGAATGGCTCAGCTTCGTTTATGAAAGGAAAATATGAATAACAACCCAAATAATCAACCCCCTCAAAACGGTGGCGGAAACAATTTTTTTAATAAAAATCCGATCGGCGTTTTTATTATTTTCGCGCTTATTTTGATAGTGGTGTTTAAAGTGATATCCCCAAGTGGCGGATTTGATAGCGGTGGAGTGCTGAGCTCCGTCTCGGGCGAGAGTAGAAACGTAACTTACTCCGAGCTAAAATCGCAAATCAAAAACTCTCAAGTAAGCATGGTTTCCATCGGAAGCTCCACGATTAAAGCGCAAGTAGGCAACGTAATCTACACCGCCAAGCGCGTGGATGATCCCGAGCTAGTTCAAATTTTAGAATCGCGCAAAATTCCATACGGCGCGTATAACGAAAGCAATTTTTTGACCGATCTGCTCTTTAGCTGGGTTTTGCCGCTCGTGATTTTCTTTGGAATTTGGATGTTTTTAGCCAACCGCATGCAGCGCAATATGGGCGGCGGCGTGCTCGGCATCGGAAGCTCTAAAAACCTGGTAAGCGCCGAAAAGCCGAAGGTTAAATTTAGCGATGTCGCGGGTGTCGAAGAGGCGAAAGAGGAGGTTAAAGAGATCGTAGATTTCTTAAAAAACCCCGAGCGATATATAAGCCTCGGGGCTAAAATTCCAAAAGGCGTGCTCTTGGTGGGGCCTCCGGGCACGGGCAAGACGCTGCTAGCCAAGGCGGTTGCGGGCGAAGCGGACGTGCCGTTTTTTTCGGTATCGGGCTCCAGCTTCATCGAGATGTTCGTAGGCGTGGGCGCCAGCAGGGTGCGCGATCTATTTGATAACGCTAAAAAGCAGGCTCCAGCGATCGTTTTCATCGACGAGATCGATGCGATCGGTAAAAGCAGAACCGCAGGCGGTATCGGCGGAGGCAACGACGAGCGTGAGCAGACGCTAAATCAGCTGCTTGCTGAGATGGACGGCTTTGGCTCGGAATCAAGCCCGGTAATCGTCCTTGCGGCTACCAACCGCCCGGAGACGCTTGATGCGGCGCTTCTGCGTCCGGGCAGATTCGATAGGCAGGTTTTAGTCGATAGACCTGATTTTGACGGCAGAATGGCGATTTTGAAGGTGCATATGCGTGACGTTAAATTTGCTCGCGATATCGATATCGAAGAGATCGCGCGCCTTACCGTTGGCTTTGCGGGAGCCGATCTTGCAAATATCATCAACGAAGCCGCGCTTTTAGCGGGTCGCGAGGCAAAGGCGGAGGTCGAGCAAAAAGACCTGCTCGAAGCGATCGAACGCGTCGGTATCGGACTGGCTAAAAAATCGCGCCGCGTAAGCCCAATCGAAAAGCGGATCGTCGCCTACCACGAAAGCGGTCATGCGCTCATCGCCGAGGTTACTAAAGGCGCGATGCCCGTATCTAAAGTAACTATCGTGCCGCGCGGATTGAGCGCTGCGGGATACACGCTAAATTCGCCGTTTGAAAATAGATACCTGCACCAGCGTCATGAAATTTTTGCCGAGATCGATACATTTTTGGCGGGGCGCGCGGCGGAGGATGTGTTTTTAGGCGAGATCACCGACGGAGCGGGCAACGATTTGCAGCGCGCTACCGATATGCTTAAATTTATGGCTACTCAGGTCGGAATGACCGAAGCGCTTGGGCTTGCGGTGCTCGAAAAACAGCAGTATTCCTTCCTAAACGGCGGACAGAGCATCAAGGATTACAGCGAGGTAACGGCGGTCAAGATCGACGAATATGTTCGCAAGACGCTGGATGAGCGCTATGCAGCGGTAAAAGAGACGCTAAGGACCTATGCTCCGGCGATCGAGGAGATGGTGAAGGCGCTGTATGAGAAGGAGACGGTCTCCGGAGAACAGATCGTAGAGATCATCTCTAAATTTGAAAAAGATAATGGCATGCCTACCCGTCTGGTGCGAAATTTAGGCGCTAACGATGATATCGAAAGCGCAAAGAGCGAGGCTTAAATTTAAAGCCTAGCGTAGGGCAAGAACTTAGCGCTAAATTTTAAGAAAGTCGCGCTAAAATGCTTTACGCGCGATCCGCGGCACCGAATGAAAAGCGGTGCGAAAATAAAATTTAAAGAGTAAGAGATGGAAGAGGAAAAGGGAAAACTAATCTATATATTGCCGAATTTTTTCACGGCGGCAAGTGCATTTTTGGCGGTTATTAGCATAATTTCTACGATCAAGGGCAACTTCAGCGCTGCGATCTTTTATATCATTTTATCCTTGATCTGCGACGGGCTTGACGGCCGCGTGGCGCGGCTAACGCATGCGACATCGAAATTCGGCGTGGAATTCGATAGCCTTGCGGATATTGTGGCTTTCGGCGTCGCGCCAGCGCTGCTGTTTTATTGCGCGGTCGGGCACGATTACGGTAAGGTTGGCTCGCTCGTAGCCGCACTTTACGTGGTTTTCGGCGCGATCAGACTAGCGCGATTCAACGTCACTACGGGCACTTACGAGCCTAGCGTTTTTATCGGGCTGCCGATACCGACGGCTGCGATTACGATGGCGTTTTGGATCGGAATTTATCTAAAATATGAGCTCTCCAAAGGGTTTGGGGTATTTTTGATCATCGCAATGGCGGCGCTATCGTTTTTGATGGTAAGCAACATCCGCTTTCCGAGCTTTAAAAAGATCAGCCTAAAACGCCCCAACGCGATTAAAATTTTAGTGCTTCTAATCGTCGTATTTTTCTCGCTTTTATATCTTTTCAGGCTGGAATTCCCGGCGGTGCTCACTTTGGTTTATATCGTTTACGGTTTGGTTCGCGGAGCTTTAAATTTAAGCGCAGCTAAATTTCATAAAAAAGACAAACCCGAGGAAACGGCGAAATAATCTCGAATATGTTTATCGCCGCGATTGTTTTAAGCTTGCGCGGCTATAATTTTGCCAAATTTTAACGATTTGAAAGGACAAGCAATGGACAAAAATAAAATCATAATCTTCGATACGACGCTTCGTGACGGCGAGCAAAGCCCCGGAGCATCGATGAATACGGACGAAAAGATCCATCTTGCGTTACAGCTTGAAAAGCTGGGCGTAGATGTTATCGAGGCGGGTTTTGCGGCGGCGAGTCCCGGGGACTTTGACGCGATAGAAAAGATCGCGGATGCCGTTAGCAAGGCTCGCGTCTGTTCGCTTGCGCGCGCTTTAGAAAAAGATATCAAAGCCGCAGGCGAAGCGATAAAGGGCGCGAAGCTCGGACGCATCCACACCTTCATCGCTACAAGCCCTATTCATATGGAATTTAAACTCAAAATGCAGCCGCAAGAGGTCATAAAGCGCGCCGTAGAGTCTGTGCAATACGCCAAAAGCCTATGCGATGACGTGGAGTTTAGTTGCGAGGATGCGTGCAGAAGCGATATGGGTTTTTTAAAAGAGATCTGCGACGCCGCGATAAGCGCAGGGGCCTCCACCATAAATATCCCCGATACGGTGGGCTATCTCTATCCGGATGAGATCACTGCGCGCATAGGCGAGATCGTTAAGCTTATCGACGGGCGCGCCGTAGTTTCGGTGCATAACCACAACGACTTGGGGATGGCTACCGTAAATTCCTTAGCCGCTATCTTGGCAGGAGCCAGACAGGTCGAGTGCACGATAAACGGCATCGGCGAGCGCGCGGGCAATGCGGCGCTAGAGGAGATCGTAATGGCGATAAAGACGCGCAGGGATAAATTTGCGCCGCTTTATACCGATATAAATTTGAAAGAAATTTATCCATCCAGCCGCCTAGTCGCGAGCATCACCGGCATCGAGCCGCAGCCTAATAAAGCGATCGTGGGCAAAAACGCCTTCGCGCATGAAAGCGGCATCCACCAAGACGGCGTGCTAAAACACAAAGAAACTTACGAGATCATGCACGCCGAGGATATCGGGCTTGATAAAAACTCGCTCGTGCTGGGCAAACACAGCGGACGTCACGCCTTCAAAGACAAGCTGGTATCTTTGGGCTATGAGCTTAGTAACGAGCAGATCGAGATCGCGTTTAATAAATTTAAAGCGCTCGCAGATAGCAAAAAGGACGTTTTCGACGAGGATATTAGAGAGCTTGTAAACGACGAGTTCGTGGGAGCCGAAAAGACCTATGAAGTGCTAGTTTTAAGCTCCAATAGCTGCAACAAAGGACACGCTAGCACCGCACTTACGCTAAGGTATAAGGATGAAATTTTAAGCGACAGCGCGCTTGGAAACGGCGGCGTGGATGCGATATTTAAAGCGATAGATCGTATCAGCGGCATCAGTGGTAGCTTGAAAGAATACCAAGTAAAAGCGGTCTCACAGGGCAAAGACGCGCTGGCGAAAGTAACCGTCAAGGTGGAATTTGCGGGCGAGGGCGCCATCATCGGCAGAGGACTTGACGTAGATACGATGCTAGCGTCCGCAAAGGCCTACGTTGCGGCGCTAAATACATATCTGGACGCTAAGCGTTAGATTGCTTGGCGGGATTTGTTAAATTTAACTCAAATTCCGCCAGATTAAACAAATCAAAAGCAAAATTTTAATAATATTCCACACTTAAAACGTTGGAGTAGGGGGTATTGAGCCGAAACTCGTTTTAAAATTTATTTATGGAGACTTTTATGAAAAAAGTTCTTGTATTGTTATTTGCGCTTTGCGGCGCGGCTTTCGCTAGCGAGCAGCTAAGTGCTTACACTCAGATTGTTTCTTTTTCTGCAATTACCGTTGCAGTCGTTTTAGGTCTAGCCGCTTTGGGTGGCGCATTAGGCATGGGAAATGCCGCTAGTGCAACGCTTAACGGCATCGCTAGAAATCCGAGCGTAGCTAGCAAGCTATCGAATACGATGTATATTTCGCTTGCGATGATCGAAGCGCAGGTTATCTATGCATTAGTTATTTCATTTATCTTGCTTTTCGTAAATCCTTTTTTGACAGCGGGTTTAAAGGCTGCTGCAAATTAATCAAAAGCCCGAGAAATCGGGCTTCAAACTTATATAATTCAAGGCTTGAGATCAAGCTTTAAAATTTATGCGACCGTGGTGGAATTGGTAGACACGCTATCTTGAGGGGGTAGTGCCGCAAGGTGTACGAGTTCAAATCTCGTCGGTCGCACCATCTATCAAAATTTTCCCTATTTTTTCGTTTTTTGAATTTTTAGATAATTTTTTAAGCCCTAGTTTTGGGAATTTTAAAATTGTTCTTAAAAAATTCTTAGCACCGAAAATCATCGATTCATACATATATTTTAAGAAAAACTACTATATATTAAAAAATTGTATAGTAGCTTTTTTTGCGCTCTTGCCTTGTTAATCCTTTGAGGAAATTCTATAATCTGCCTAAAATTACTATATAAAGGAAGAAAGATGACAGCAGTTTTTACCAAAATTAAGGATAATCCAATTTTTAAATCAGATCCTGATAAAGTAGTCAGGAATTTTATCTTGCCGCAATATAAGCGCACTATGGTCGAAGTATTGGATGATTTTATAGCCGTTAAATTTTATAGCTCACCGGCTAGAGACGGAGCGGTTAAAACACACAGGCACTATCATTATACGCAAGGCGGCAAGCTAATTAAGGCTCTAGGCAATGCCGACGAAATAACATTCGAAGAGGCTAGAATATTGTTAAAGAAATTAATATCAAATAGCCATACTAATGGTGCGGCGTCTCTAAAGAATACGCTAGCGAGCGTTTTTAAAATTTACTGCGAATATAACGCTTTTGCCGAGAAGACGTTAAGGAAATTACGATTTAGATTTCAATCGATGCTAAAGTGCGTTAGCGATAAGGATATCGGAAAGATTACTAAAAAAGAGATAATGCAGATATTAGACCCTATTTACAAGAATGGAAATTTGCACTTTTAAAAGATCTGTTTTTATTATCCGTTCTTTATTCAGGTTCGCGCGAGATAGAGGTATAAGCGATAATCTTTTATTTTGCGATACGCAATTAAAAAACCTATATAAGATACCTAAATCCAGGGGCTATTCATATATTTCCGCGAATGCGGATTTGAAGTTGTTGATAAAATTTATCATGAACTACCCTCATCAAATCGGCGTTAAAAACGCTTTAATATTCGGACTACTTACCGGGCTAAGAAGCTCAAATGTAAGAAATTTAACCCATGAGCATTTAAAAATAAGTGATGATGGAGAATACTACTTACTATTTCCACAATATGAGAATAAGGTAAAAAGTAACAGTGATGAATATTTGGGTCTTCCAAAAAAAAGTAGGTAAGTGGCTAGAGAGCATAAAACAAAGTCTTCTTTATTTTTTGTAAATACGGAAGGAAACGTTTTAAGAGAGGCAACGCTTGTCAAGGCTCTTAGCCCAAGTAATACCTAATGCTATAACGCCTACAGCCACTGCGCCCCAACCGACAGGATTTGAACCAAAAACCCAAACATATAAAGCAGTTGTTGCAGAACCAACCGCAAGGTCTTGTACTACGTCGCCGGCTTCCCTTGCGATAGCTTCGTCCCACTCTTTTTTCCCAGCAGCCGCATCAACGATAGGAATAACCATATTTAGCCCACCTGATTTGATTTTTACATAGTTATCAAAAACCTTGACATTATCAGGGTCGGCTAAAACAATTTACAGGAATTCCTTTTATGAAATCGATTGTATCCGAAGTAGGCTTGACATACCAAGCAACACCTTGATTTGAATTGTTAGAAGTATTGTTATCTTCTGGCATGATTTTTTCTCCTATTTATAGAATTTGTAGTTTTTATCTAAATTTTCGATTTGTAAATTAAAATTTTGTAGTAAATATTCATTTACTAGTTTATAGTCTTGCTTTGTCATTAAATAGACATTTACGGCATTTTTTTGATTGTCATAAAAAACTATGGTGCAAAATAGTATAAATTTATAATCTTTGTTAATTAACAAGGCAAATAATTTTACTAAACAAGCAAACAAATTTGATAAAATCAAAAAAAATCCCGCAATAACAAAACCAAATAGTACAAAAATTTTTTGAACCGAGTTATCTGGTATCTTACCAATCATAGGATAAATACTTTTTTTAACCCAAACAATATTTTGTTTTGCTACCGTCGTATCTTGTTTATCCCAATAAACTTTATCATTATATAAATATACTTTCTCAGGCTTTCTAAGTTTTCTAATGAAATCAATAAAAGCCCAAATATTAACTATCGGAAACGATATAACACAACTACTAAATCTTGGATTTCTCATTTCATTTTTTAAAATTTCAAAAAACCCGCCACTATTCCAATCGACAATACCAGTAAAAAATATAATATAAATCATTATAGTGTTACATGCAAGCAAAAATGTAAAACCATACATTATCATTATAAAGTTATTTTTAATGATGAGTGGAGCTTTACCATAATCTCTCATTTTAATCCTTTTTAAAAAATTTCTCTTATTGCAAGAATTTATTTAAATTCCCACAATGCCCACAACCTTGTCATTGCGAGACCACGAAGTGGTCGAAACAATCCAGCAATGAGGCGTTTTGAATTTGCAAATTCGCCTTAATAAACGGTTTCTCTGTTTCGCAATGACATTTTAATACAAAATTCAAATCTCGGTCAGTATCGTTTGATACTGAATTTTATGAATTTACAAATTTAAACTCGCTATTGCTTTTAAATTCAAGCAACAAGTAAATTTAAATTTGTAAATTTGATATTTGGATCCATTTGATCTGAATTAACCCTCAGTTAAATCCAAAGAATATAGCAGTCTTTTTTCTGCTTTATCCAACTCGTTTGTTGCCTTGTTAATTCTACTTGAATTACTCATTTTTTTATCTCCTTATTAGAAAAATTTTATTTTAAATTATTGTCAATATCTCTGTTAAATATAGTTAAAATATACTGCCTCAACTCGTCGTGGTCTTTTTGATTGAAATAAAACATATTAATAGTCGGAGTAATTTTCCACCTTTCAATCGAAGCCCACTCTATATTTATTCGAAATTTTCTAGCATATTTCCAAAAATTTTTAAGAGTTTTGTTTGATTTTTTATAAATTCCCATGAAAACTAAAATTTCTAAAAATTCGGCTAAAAATAATGTAAATATTGTAATAAGTACACACAACAAGAATAGTCCGAAACTATGCCTAGAACCAAGATTTATTATCGTAAATGCGCTCAAAAATGCCCAACCAAAACCTGTTGTTGTAATTATTCGCATAAAAGAACAAAAAACCATTTTGCCTTCTTTTTTTACATGCGAAATATCGTAACCAATTGGATTGTCAGATGGATTATGAAGCACAATTCTATCTCCCATAACTTGGAAATGTATTGTTTCATCAATTTTATTGTTATGATTATAAAACACAACTTTTGAATTGTAAAAATGAGTATAATGTGGCTTTATTGATAAAATATTTTTAAAATCTAATATTAAAATAAGAGTTGTTATAAAACCAAAAGAAAGGGCTGTTTGTATAGCTATTCCGATTTCTAAATTTCCATCTTCAAATTCATCAAATTTATTCAAAACGAATGCTGAAACAATCACCCAAAATGCAAAAATTAATAAAAAATGGATAAATAAAGCCCAACTAGTATAATTCCGTAAAATTAATGGTTCTTTATCATAATCTCGTTGGTTTTTGTTTTTATCAAAAATATCGTTTTTAAAATTTAAATTTTCCAATTTTACTTCCTTTTTGCGAGTCTGCATTATACAACAAATCAATCTTAAATTTGATTTTGTTTTAACCTTAAATTAGCTATTTTTGTAAATTCAAAGTCATATCGTTTAAATACGATACAAAATTCTTAAATTTATAAATTTAAACTTACGCAACAAGTAAATTTAAATTTGCAAATTCTTTTAAGGCTTCAAATCCGTTATTAGCTAAGCCTCCATCTCTTAGTAAAGTATGATTTCCAAATAGTTCGCTTCCGTTTGTTATGCTATTTGTGATTAAGGTTTTATTGATTAAAATTCCGTCATTTTTATCTATCCAAGAGGTATTTTCTGCGAATTTGTTATTATCCAGATCGAAGTATGTTTTACTGTTTTTTCTTGATATTGTTTTTATTCCGTCGCCGTTTAAGTCAATTTTTGGCATTGCCGTCTCCTTGTAAATTTAGATTTTTATTGAAATTGTTGTTTTTTAAAGTTTGGTATTGCTCTAAAATCACATTATAATAGTAATCGCCATTATATGAAAAATCATTAAAAACGATATTTTGGAGCGTAGGTCTATTAGTAGGAATATATTTAAAATAATATTCTCTCCCATATGTTTTTTCAAAAAATCTTTTTTTGTTCGTTGTCAGTAGATTATGGGTAACGCAAAATTCTGATATTTCTTTATTGACAATAGCATTTGCTAAAAGCCAAGAAAACATAATATTTGATACAATGACTATGTTGTTTTTTGTATCGTGATATTTTAAGACTTTTTTATTTATAAATATAAAATCTGAAAAAAGTATATGCTTATTTTCGCCAATATAAACGAAATTTTCCAAAAATTTACCATTTTCATCAATAATGTATTTTTCATTGAACGGATAAAAAGGTTCTATTTTTAAAATTTCATCATTATCAATTATCTCTTGTGCGTTTTGCATAGGCGTGTCGGCATTACAAATTTTAGAACCTAAATTTAGTAAATATTCTAAATTTAATCTTTTATCAAGCTTGAAAAATTCGCATTTGTCATCAGGGTATTTGTTTCCATTGCAAAGATAAAATCTTATTTCAGCAAAGTCATTTATATCTCTATGGATATTTTTCATCTTTTTTATATCTTTTGCTGGATAATTGTCTAAATAATGAATTTTTTGTAGAAAATCTTTTATGTGAAAATTAATTTTTTCATGCTGGGTTGCTGTTTTAAAATCTATCTTGTTTTCCAAATATTTTACTTTATCGTATTTGTCAAATATAGCTTCTAATTCGGTAGTATGCCTTTTGTCTTCTTTATAAAGTTGATAAGCAAATGAAACAATAAGACACAAAATAAAGAAAATAAATATTATAAATAAAATTTTAAATACTTTTTTCATATTTTCCTTTCAAATTTAAAGTTCAACTTGCGAATTTAAATTCGGTCAGTATCGTTTGATACCGAATTTATTAAATTTACAAATTTAAACTTACTTTACAAATCCACACAATTAGTAAATTTAAATTTGCAAATTTGATATTTGGATCTGTTTGATCTGAATTAGCCCTCAGTTAAACCCAAAGAACATAGCACTTTTTTATACCGCAGCTTGTTAATTGTTCAATCCCCTATACCCCGCCCATGCTGGCTCTGCATATGTTTTTAGCGCCTCAAACTTTCTCATTTTTTATCCTTTATCAAAAAAAATGTTATTTACTTAAATTTTTATTTATATCTATATTAAAGACCGTAAAAATATAATCTCTTACCTTATTGTAATTTTTTTCATTGAAAGAAAATATATGTATAGAATAAAGTCCTTGATTCTTCCACCTATAATCAGACCAGTGTATTTCTTCTATATATTCAAGATTTATTTGAAATTTTGGAAATATTTTCCAAAAATTTTTAAAACTTTTATTTTCATATCTATAAATTACCAAAAAAACTATAATTTCTAAAAATTCCACAAACAATAATATAAATATTAAAAGTAATACACCTATTAAAGATATACCAAAAGTTCCTTTAATAAAGCTAATTATGAAAAAACTAACCAAAAATACCTTACCAAAAATACTTGAAAATATCATATCTAAAAACAAAATTGCCTTAAAAGTTGTTTTGTTGTTAAATATTATATCTTCACTGCTGATTTCTTTAAAATTTTGATCATAATATGCAACTTTTGAATTATAAAAATAGGTATATTTTTTCTTTAAATTTATAATATTAAAACAATCAAATATCAAAAATACAACTATTGCAAAGCCAAATTTTATTATCGTTTGTGTTGTGTCATCAAAATCTAAAATACCGCTTTCAAAATCGTCTAAGCAACTAATGCAAAACCCAGAAGCAGTAATCCAAAATATTAAAATAATCAAATAGTGTAAAATTAAAGGAAAACCAGAATAATCCCGCAAAACTAGCGGCTCTTTGTCGTAGTCTCTAGTCCTTTCTTTTCTTAGCGCAGTGCTGACTTCAAATTTATCCAAATCAAGCTCTTTATAAACGGAATTTCGATGCATTCTATACGAAAGGGGATTAAAATTTTATAAAACGGCGCTTGAAATTTCGGTTTTGCCGTCACGATAAACGGGCTGTTTGATCCGCGATTTTCAGGGGTAAAAAGAGCGCTTCAAAAGCCCGCGAGCCGAAGCAGAATTTGGGCGCAACGGCGGCGTTTTGCTTTGCAATTTGAGTTAAAATTTGATATGATTGTGCGAAATTTCTATTGAACGGCTTTTTAAAATGAATAAATTTATAACCCAGAAAATAGGCGCGCTCGCGGGCTTTAGCGATAAAATTTTAAAAATTTTAGCATCGTTTGACGCGGATGTTTCGGATGTCAGGCTCGCTTTGCAAATTTCAAAAAACGCCCCTCTTGCGGATAAAATTTTAGATTTAGCCTTTTGCGGTTTGTCTAAATTTAGCGCCGAAGGGCTCGCGAGGCAAAATTTCGGTGCCGCGGATGAGCGGTGCGATCTCCAAAGCATGGAGCCTGTGAAGTCCATAGGATGCGGCTTGCAAGACGCCTCGAGCGAGCAAAAAGGTGCAGACTTAGCAGGGCAGGGCGACAGTCCTAAATTTAATTATTCAAATGACGCAAACGGCGCGAACTGCAGCGACGAGAATTTTAAATTTAACCCATCTCAATCAGCGAGCGATACACAGCGGCAAAATCAGCACGCCGCTGCGAGAGCTGATTGCGCGCTAGGTTCGAGCATCTCTACGCAAGCCGCACAAACGCAACAGCAAGAACGAGAGCAGGAGCAGGGGCAAGCGCAGCAGCAAAAACAGGAACAAGAATGGGGCAGAGCGCAGGAGCGAGGGCAAGAGCAGGGCACCGCGGCATTAAAGACGCTAAATTTACAGCGAGCTTTTGAGCTTTATGGGCGCGAGCAGATGCGGGCGTTTTTTCTATTCGCCGTATTTGACGAGATGCTAAGGCCGAGCCTGCAGGCGTATCGCATCGATCGCGAAAAGCTCACGCAGGTCTCGCTGCTGCGAAATCTGCTTATGTTTTCGTGGATCAAATCCTACCCGCAGATCGAGCAAAACATCCTTTCAAGCGTAATTTTGGTGGAGTTCGGGCGGGTTTTTATCGACGAGCAGGTGTGTGCTACGGGCAAGGCGGAGGAATTTTACCACGCCATCAAGGGTTCGATCTTTCCGCAGGATTTTACCGATGTGGAGATGAAATTTTGCGGCACGAACCGCGAGAGCGTCTCGCACGCGCTATTTGCGCATTTCGGGCTAGAGCAGATCGCGCAGGACGCACTGTATTCAAACGCCCCGGATGACGCGCCTTTTGAGAACAAATCCCGCTACGCGATGCTAAAGATCGCCAAAACCGCGGTCAATATCTACCATCATTTCGACGAGCTTAGTATCGACAACGCTTTGAATTTACTAGTCGAGTTCGGCTTCGAGCAGGAAGCGTTTTTAGAGGCGAAAGACGAAATTTCGATATGAGAGAGTTCCTGCGCGCCTTTAACTCGGGCGTATTTGAAAGGGATCTCAGCGGCGAGCAAAAGGAGCTCGTGCGCAACCTCTTAAATATCGGTGCTATCAGCGCGCACAAGGGCAAGCTCTACCTAAACGACGGCTATGTTTTCGGCAGGCTCGACATCGCGCGCGACGGCACGGGCTATCTACAAAGCTTCGACGATCGCTTCAAGGCAGATCTCATCATCGAAAACAGATATCTAAGCGGCGTGCATCTGGGCGATCTGATCCTAGCAAAAATTTTAAGCTCAAGAAAGTCCCGCCTGCACGCAAAAGTGCTGATGTGCGTCAAGCCCGCATTTTTAACGAGCGTGGTTTATACCAAAAGCTTCGGGCGCGAAATTTTAGGCGTGAACGTTAAAACCGGCCTCGCAAATCCGCTCAAAGCCACGCAAAAATCGCTCAAGCAGCTGCCGTCAGGCACCCTTTTAAAGATTGATAATCTAACGAACGAAATCACCGAGGTGATCGGAAGCTTATCCGATCCCTTCGTCGATGAGAAAATTTCTTTAGCGATCTACGATAAAAACGACGAATTTAACGAAGCGTGCAAGCAGCAAGCCGCGAGCTTCGGCAGCGAAGTGGACGAGGCGCTGTATCCGCAGCGCGTGGATTTGCAGTATCTGCCCTTTTGCACCATCGATCCCATCGACGCCAAGGACTTCGACGACGCGATCTATTTTGACGTAAAGGAGCGCACGCTTTACGTTGCGATCGCCGACGTGAGCGAATACGTGAGTGAATACTCGCCGATCGATAAGGAGGCGAAATTTCGCGGCTTTTCGATCTATTTCCCGCACAGATCCGTGCCGATGCTGCCGCGCGAGCTTAGCGAAAATATCTGCTCGCTGATGCCGAATCTACCGAGACTGGCCTTCGTTTTTAAAATCTCTTTGGATGAAAATTTAAACCCGCAAAAAGAGGAGCTTTTTGAAGCAATTATAAGATCAAAACGCCGCTACGATTACGACGAGGTCGATGAAATTTTACGCACCCGCAAAGCGAGCGAATCTGAAATTTTAAGCTGGCTCTTGCCGCTTAATGAAATTTGCGAGCGCCTACGCCGCGTGAGGCTAAAGCGCGGATTTGATTTTCGCACCAAGGAGCTTCGCATCACGCTTGATGAGCGCGGTTTTATAAGCTCCACTCGCTTTGAGACCGACACTCCGTCGCACAAACTCATCGAGGATTGTATGCTGCTAGCCAACAAAGCCGCTGCGGCGCGCATCGAGCGGGGCGTTTTTAGAAATCACGGCTCGGCGGAGCTTAAAAAAATTTATGCGCTGCTTGACGATCTGGCGCTGTTTGGCATCGACGCGCCGTATCAGAGCAACCTTGCTAAGATGATCGGCGAGATCCAAGCGCAGGCCGACACTATGGGGATCCGCGAGGAGGTCGATAAGCTCATCATTAAGGCTCAAAAGCGCGCCGAGTACGCGTCCGAATCGCGCGGGCATTTCGGGCTCGGATTTGATAACTACACACACTTCACAAGCCCGATCAGGCGCTATTCCGATCTCATTTTGCACCGCCTGCTAAAGGCGCAGATGAGGGGAGATGAAAAATTTTATAATTACCTACTTTTAAACATCGACGCTACGTGCGCGCGACTAAACGAGCTCGAGCGCGAGGCGGATAAGGTCGCGTTTGATTTTATGGACCGAAAATTTGCGCGCTGGGCCGCGGAAAATTTGGGCAAAAAATTTCGCTGCTACATCGACGAAAACGGAAATTCCGTCACCGCAAAGCTAGACGATAAGCTAAAGGGGGCTAAAATTTTAGTTTCAAATTTCGCCGGCGACATTTTAACGCCCGTGCTAGTCGAGCTTACGGACGCAAACATCGCTAGCGGAGTGATCTTAGGCAGGGTGGTAAAGAAGATCTGATGTATAAGAAAGAATTTGACGGGCTTATCGCAAGCGGCAGGGTGCCGAATTTCGTGCTTTTGCGCGGCGGAGACGATTTTTCAAACGAGCTTTACGCGCAGCGCCTGAAGCAAATTTACGCCGCGGAAAATTTTTTGAGTTTGTATTTTTTGGAGTATGATTTTGACGCGGCGCGAAGCTTCTTGGAGCCCTCGCTTTTCGGCGGTAGCAACACGCTTCACATCAAAACGGCCTCGCTCATCAAAAAAGAGGAGCTGCGAAGGCTCATCGCGCTGTGTAAGTCGGACGCGAATAACCATCTGATCTACGAACTAAACGATAGTGAAATTTCTGTGAGCGCGGATTTTATAAAGGAATTTGAACGAAACGAAGTGAGGTTTTTCAAACCCTCGGGCGTGAATGAAGCCATAGCGCTGCTTGCGCAAAAATGCGAGATGTGCGGGCTTTTTGCAAACA
>CAUSEA010000021.1:0-34372 GCA_963530525.1 uncultured Campylobacter sp. | reverse complement strand
TAAATCTACCGAAAAGCTCCGGCGTAAAATCCGCACCGGCTACGAAATCGTGCGTACTCCATTTAACCTTTCTTTTCGAATTGGCATTCGAGCTGGAATCCTCGCCCTTAAATCCATAAAAATATCCGCCGTAAGCTCTAAACGTGCCGAAGTCGTATCCGGCTTTAACGCCGATCTGCGGCTGTCCATCATCAAAACCTGCAGCTTGGTTTTTGAAATTGTATCCGCCCTCGCCGCCTATGAAAAGTCCCTCCGCCATCGCGCTTACTGCAGCTAAAGAGCTAAGAAGCGCCACTTTTGCAACTAAATTTCTCATTTTTACTCCTTTTAAAAAAGTAACGCAATAGTAGCGAGCTAGAGCGAAACCGCGTGTAAATTTAAGGTAAATGCACTGAGATATGAGCATCAAATGAATTTAAAATTATTAGAACGATTTCTCTTTCTAATATATGACAAATTTTACGCAATACAAAACCGCCTCTTAACTTCGCGAATAATTCTTCTTGGCTTTTAGATACGAGGCTCAGGCGTAGAATTTTTAGTTTAACTTCATATATAATTTTAGACTACGCTATCTTAGTAGCTTATAAATCCGCGCCGAATTGCTTAGATAAATCGGCTCAAATAAGTCTTTGTCGTAATTTTCTAGCACGAAGAGCTGAATGAAAGTTGATTCAAAGACTTTTTCATCTAAAATCAATATTCTTTCATAGTCCGGTAAGAATATCACATAAAGATCGGAATTTTTATCTAATTGCTTAGATAATTTAACGAGCTTACCGTTTACCTCGCTCACTTGATAATATGTGTTGATCGGTATCTTTTTGCCGTTATGAATCAGATATTCGGGATCGGCACTAGGTAACATATACTCGCCATTTATGCTAGCACTTTTCCCATCCTCACCGATTTCAATATCATAGCCTATAACAGCCAGTGGATTCCGAAACTCTTTACCTGTTTCTATATCTACGGTAGAAAATTTTAAAATATTGGGCAATATATCTATCATGTGCGGTACAAAATAATAATATATATCCCTAGTTTTCTGTGGAAGCTTGAAATTCTTATCGCTTAAAGAACTTAAGAATTTATTGATATCCGCTTTGCCATAATCTTTTTGAATTTGATATAGGTTTAGTTTAAATTTATCTTCCAGTTTAGGATCAAATTTTTTACCTTGCAACTTTTGTATATATTCGACATTAAGCCTTGCCATATTAGCAGAGCTTACCTCATCTTTATTAAAGGAAAATGCACTCATAAAAGTATATTCTCCTGCCTGTCTACCTCCGGGATCAGCTACTACTTTTACATCGGAGTAATATCTGATTAAATATCCGTAATCCCACCACGATAGCACATAATCCTCCCTGCTAGCCTTATTTTTTAGCTCCGCAAGAGGCATTATGGAGTCTTTCGTAAGCGTTGGCGCAACTCGGAATTCATAAATAAAATCCATGCTAGGTATTATCGCTAAACAAGTTAAAATAGCTAACAAAGTACTTCTAAGCCAAGTGCGTATTTCAAAGTAATTCAGCGTGAAATATATAAAATAAGCAAATCCGAGCGCTATCATCGGTGTAGCGTACATTGTAAAGCGAGTTCCACCAAAAAGTGCTAAAATTCCAAGCGCTATCATCGGCAGTGTTAAGATAAACGAACGGAATTTTATCAGCAATAGAGCCAGCCCTCCTACGGCGCATATAAATATAAATAGATGCCCACTAGATTCAAGCACAAATTTCATGAAATTAGCGTTTTCTACCTCATTAACCGTACTTCTAACGCCATAGAAGTAGAAAATTTCCTCTTTGCTTACATCCTTTAAGATGTAAGCTTTAAGCTGCACTGCTATGGGCGTAAGTCCGCCGAATATGACGAACGTAATTGCGACGATCGCACCCAAGATCCAAAGAGCCTTTTTACTTTTATGACTTGGAATTTTAATCATTAAAAAATATAGCAATGCAATCAGTGAGATTTTAAACAATAAAATATAATTTACAATTATTGTCTCGCCTTCGTAATACGCGCCAAAATTTATAACTGCAACGACCATAAGAATAATCGCTTTGTAATTTTCCTCATTGTGTCTATTAAAAATCAAAGTATAGATTAAAAATATCACTATAATCGCCATATTTAGAGAATACGAGCTAGGATACCACCAATCATAAATCACCGTAAAAACGGCAGGTAAAGCAAAGCTGCTCTGCTCACTTCGCCCTATAAGCCTAATCAAAGCCCATAGCGTTAGCAGCGGCAGAGCAACATTTAACATATCGCTATCGAAATATCCGCCTAACGTCCTCATATAATATCCCGGCAATATGGTGGCAAGTAGCGCCGCGATGATGCCTGCGCCTAGGATCTTATATTCTCTTGCTATCAAAATAATCGGTACGGCCACCAGCGGCGCGAAAAACACGCTCATATAGATCGTAATGCTATTTAGGCTGACTGGTAAAATTTTACTAAGCAAAAATGCCAGAGTTGGGATCGACGCGCCGTACGGGCTAAGATCGCCCGGTTGGTGAAAGCCCGCTATCATATCGCGCGCGCCCTCGGCATTCGCAAAGGCGTCGTTTGTGGTCATAATGAGCTCGCCGTCGAAAGAAAACTGCTCAATCCCGCTGGCCCAATATATCCAAAAAAACCTGCACGCCACGCCGAATATATAAACCAGCGTCATGATCAAAAAAATATCCATGCGCGAACATTCGCCGTTTGTAATTTTAAATTTTTGCATCTTTTTCCTTGATTTGCCGTTTGAAGTACCGAGCGGCAGGGTTAAAATTTGCCTCTACAAATTTTACTTGCTTTATCACGCCCGCGCTAAATTTTAACGACATTGTTTAATTTGCATTTATTATAGCAGAATTTATCGATATTAAAAGCAAAATTTTAAAAACAACTCAAGTTAAGCCATTTAGAATTTAAATTTGTGATGTGCAATTTTGGCAACCATCAAAAAATACATACGTAAAGATAGAGATTAAGATGTAAACTAAATATCCAATATAAGGCAGATACAAAACAACACTAAGCCAATAAACATGCGTATATCTAGCATATTATAAATTCCATCTTCTGGGTGTGGAATGAACAAATATAGGACAATAAACATAACGAACGCTTTTAAAAAAAATATATAATAACGTTTTATTCATAGGCATATATTTAGCGATTTATGCTAGGGCTTGATAGCAGAAACAACCGGTCGTTGCAAGAAGCTTGCGCCGAGCCGGTGGATTTTTGTGGTTTAGACGAAATTCTCGTCTAATACGCGTCGCACATAAATTTACAGACGGTTTTCGTGCGCAGATTAAGCATGATCGAGCTTAGGCATCTGCCGTCCTTGTTGCCGCTTAGCAGGCGCACGGCATCGCCCTCTTTCCACTGCGTGCTGTCGCCCTCGATCGTCCTGTAATGCGCGCCGTTAATGACAAGCGACTCGCCGCCTTTTAGCATTTTATCGATCTTCAGGTCGCTTGCAATCTGGCTTAGATCGCCCTTTAGAGCATTTGCGATTAGTTTTTCTTCGGCTTGCTCATGCGTCTTCATCGAGCTTTTAGCAAAGTCCGGCACCTGCAAAGTTTCGGTCTGAGCCGAAGCAAACGCGGCTAGCACGCAAGCGGCGTAAATTAGTTTCATATTTTCTCCTCGGTTTTTTCAAAATTGCGGCGATTATAGCAAAGTTTACTTAAAAATTTCGGTCTAAATTTAGCTAGAGTTTAAATTTAAGAAACCGCCCGTCTGTTTAAAACAGAGCCGAACTAGATGGCAAATTATAAAATTTCGCCGCAATTTAAAATTTACTTATTAAAATACGCCGCGAGCGCGCTTAACCAAACAAACAGCGCTATGATCCAAGACATCACTCGCGGCGTACCCGTAGAAAACGCTGCAAGCATCGCACAAGAAAGTAATAATAATTTTTACAAAGCTCTTTCATAGTCTTAATGGCATAAAGATTACACAGAATTCTATTCCTCAAATTTTCTTATCTTTATTACTATTTCGTCATTATCTTGACTTGCAGATGAAATTACGCCATTTTCATGTAATATTATACGCTCTTCCTCTTTTGCATCAGGATAATTTTTCATTAATTGATAATCACCATAAAAGGCTATATATTTTATAGTTTTTGATACAAGTGGGTTGCTGGAAATACTATAAATAATAACACTGCTAGAAACAGAATGTGCAATTGATGCAATTAAAAATATCCCTGCTATTCTACAAAAGTGTATTAGTTGTAATTCATATTTATGTTTAAATTTAGCCAAATTAGAGCTTACCATATCTATTATCATACCAACAATCATCGCCAAAAAAGCCATTACTATTAAAAAAATACAAGATAAGTAAATAGCTATAGGTATATAAAAAATAGAAGTTAAAATTTTTAAAGTAAAATCAAAATCCCTTACGGGCAAATATATTGTTTCAGCAATTAAATTTCTAGATATAAATTCTGCCAAAAAATAAGTTGGAACATTTAGTAAAACTAAGAAAACTTTCACTAAGTTTACAACCCATTTCCTTTTCAATAAACTAAAACACCAGACCAAAACTCCTGCGCATAATAATAATATACCAATTGAGAATAAAATAATAATAAATATATTATTTTGTATTTTAAACATTAATCCTGAAACGGATATTATAGGAATACCAAAAAAATAAAATTTAGCTTCAAGACTTTCAAGCTTAGGCTTTAAAAGATTTAATATTTTATTTATAATTTCTTGGATAAATCCCATGCTCACACCTCATACCTCTCGCCGGGCTTCATTTCGATTATCTCCCACGGCAAGCCCTGCTTATTTAGCTCATCTATGAAAGGCTTGGCGTCGAAATTTTCCATGTTAAAGACGCCTTTTCCGCTCCAAATGCCCTTTGCGACCATCATCGAGCCGATCATCGCTGGTACGCCCGTCGTGTAGCTAACAGCCTGTGCACCCGTCTCGGCGTAGCAAGCCTCATGGTCGCAGACGTTGTAGATATAGACCTGGCGTTCTTTGCCGTCCTTGAGCCCGCGGATCACGCAGCCGATGTTGGTTTTGCCCTTCGTACGAGGGCCTAGCGACGCAGGATCCGGCAGTAGAGTTTTTAGAAACTGTATCGGCACGATCTTGACGCCGTTATGTTCTACCTCGTCGATACGCAGCATGCCGACGTTTTCTAGGCATTTCATATGCGTGAGGTAGCTCTGTCCGAAGGTCATGAAAAAGCGGATTCGTTTTAGCCCTTTGATGTTTTTTACTAAGCTTTCTAACTCCTCGTGATAGAGCAGGTAGCTGTCTTTGACGCCTACTTTTGGATAGTCCCACTTGAACATTATTTCCATCGGCCCCGTTTCTTTCCACTCGCCGCGCTCCCAGTAGCGGCCCTTTGCGCTCACTTCGCGAAGGTTGATTTCGGGGTTAAAATTCGTCGCAAACGGATATCCGTGATCGCCCGCGTTGCAGTCTAAGATATCGATCTCATGGATCTCGTCAAAGAGATTTTGCTGTGCATAAGCGCAAAATACATTGGTCACGCCCGGATCAAAGCCGCTTCCCAGCAGCGCCATCGTGTTTGCGGCTTTAAACTCGCCGTCCTTCGCCCACTGCAGTTTGTATTCAAATTTAGCGGTGTCTGGATGCTCGTAGTTTGCGGTGTCGATGTAGGGGATGCCGGCGCGAGAGCACGCGTCCATGAGGGTTAGGTCTTGATACGGCAGCGCGACGTTTAGCAGTAGCTCGGCGCCCGTTTTTTTGATGAGCGCGACCACGGCGTCGGTATCGTCCGCGTCGATCTGGGCGGTGTCAATCTGCATGCCTAGGCGGTCTTTGATAAATTTGGCGATCGCGTCGCACTTGCTTTTGGTGCGGCTAGCAAGGGTGATCTTGTTAAAAACGTCCGCGTTCATCGCGCATTTTACGGTCGCGACTTGGCTCACGCCGCCCGCGCCTATGATTAAGATATTTGACATTTATGCTCCTTTAAATTTTAAATTTTGCTGCAATTTTAGCAAATTTAAGATGAATTTTAAGAGGCGGGCGCAATTAATCATAAAGTTGGCTATGGCGGGCGCGGAGCGCAAGCCAGCTCCAACAAGAGCGCCGAAAGCGGCACGCGCTAAAATTTACGCGGATAGCAGCATGCCGATTGACGGCGGCATGAGATTAAATTTACCACATTAAATTTACCGCCTTACATCGCGCGATAAAATTTTAAGCTTTAAAGAGCTAGTTTAAATTTAACATTCCCCCCCTCCCTCCCGGCGAAGCGTGGAGAATTTAAAATTTAAAGCTCGTTCGCTTCGCCGCTAAAATTTATCGCGCCTCTTGCCCCAAGCACGCGATAAAACCGCATACCGCGGCTAAATTTAGCGCTTTAGCGAACAGCGGTTTAAAAAGTAGCAAGCGGGACAAAATCCCGTGACGCCCACGATAAAGGGCACGAGTCCGACCAGCGCTCTTATTATCCTAGTTTTTTACTTAACATTGCGTTTTCACTTCTTTGTTTTTACATTTTGCACGTATTAATGCTTAAAATTTTTAAAGTAAGCAATGGCAGCAAGCCGCCACCTAGCGTACCATCTTTGAGCCCGCCTTCCTATATACACGCCTTGGTTAAATTTAGCTTCGTTTAATTATCTTTTCTTTTGCATAAAAGTGCGATCCGACAAAATTTATGTGCCTAAGAAATAAAATTTTATGCGAGCTCGATTTAAAAATTTCGGCAAGCGTAAAACAAGGCGCAAACTCGAATGCAGGCGGGCAGTAGGGTAAAATTTGCGTATCGAAGGATAAAAATTTACATGTAGCTTTAAATTTGGAATTACAATAAATTTAACCGAGCGGAATTTTATCGTTGCAGAAAGTTTGTCTAAATTTAACTTGTCACGTGTTTTGAGCGTCTAAATTTACGCGCTGCAGCAAAAAAGCGTAGTGCTATATTTAGGATAGAGGCGGCACCGATCTCGCGCCGCAGCGTTAAAATCAGATTTCGTAGCGATAAATTTTACCGAAATTTTCATCCAGATTGTAGCTAAACTCGCCGCCTGCGTAATAGATTGTCTCGCCGCTCTCCAGCTCAAAGCGCTGATACACGCGCAGCACGACCTCGTTTTCGCTGATGCCTTGGACATGGATAAAAATATCGCTCTTTCTGCCCGCGGTCATCGCCATTTGGTAGAGCTGATTAAATAGCGCATATTCCGGATCTTTCTCGGCATCCTCTTGGGATAAAAAGCCCTCCAGCACGCCCAGCATCTCGGCGCGAAATTCCGTCCTGGCGCGCGCATAGGCGTTTTGGATATTTTCGATCTGATCGGTATCGAGTAAATTTAAAAGTGAATGTTTGCCCACGTAAAGCGTCGCGCTCGATGTGATTTTGCCGTCCTTGTCGGTCACTAGTCGCAGAGCTTTCTCTACGCGCCACAAGGCCTCTTTTAGCTCGAGCCCGCTTTCAATTTCAATTTTCATCATAGATCCTTTATCAAGAATGCGGAATTTTAGCGTGAAATTTTAAATTTTAAAGACAAACTTCGCGATCAGATACGCCATATAAAGCATCAAAACTCCCACGAGCACGTCGATTATACGCCATGCCCTACTGCTTGCAAAAAGCTTCGAAAGCGTCCCCGAGCCATATCCTAAGCCGAAAAACCACGCAAACGATACGAACATAACTCCCGCATAAAACCACAACTTGTGGGCATCCGCAATCGTAGCGCCGAGCGAGCCCACGACCACGACAGTGTCTAAATACACGTGCGGATTTAGAAGCGTCACCGCAAGGGCTTTGGCTACGACGGGCGCCAGCGGGCTATTTGCCGAGTTTTGAATCCTGGCAAAATGCGAGCCCTTATAGGCGCTAAAAAACGAGCTTAGCGCGTAGCAGAGCAGAAATATGACCCCGCCTATGCCTAAAATTTGGGTAAAAAGCGAGCCTTGCTTAAGAGCGCCGCCGATTAAAAATATCCCTACGGCCGTAAATACGGCATCGCTTAGCGCACAGACCGTACAAACCGCCGCAACATGGTTTTTCGCAAGGCCTTGGGAGATGACGAAGATATTTTGCGCGCCGATCGCGACGATGAGCGAGAGCATCAGCGCGGCTCCTTGTAAGAAAATTCCGATCGGCAAAGAGTTCAAGGCTGCACCTGCCTACTTTATTTTACTTTCGCAGGCGGAGCTTTGCATCGCCGTATCGGTAGTATCGGAGCCGTCTGCCGCCGCACTTTCGGGCGCAGCGTCAGGCTCATTATCGCTAGCGGAAATTTTCGAGGCGGAATTCTCGGCGCCTATGAAATTTTCGCCTGCGACGGCGCTATTTGAGGAAGCGGCATTATTCGGTGCGGCGGGGCTTTGTTCGTTTAAATTTGAAGCGCCCTCTGAATTATGCGCGCTGTTTAAATCGGCGGCGCCATTAGAATTTTGCACGGCGAAATTCTGCGCGCCTAAATTTTCATCTAAATTTTGTGCGCCACAGGAATTTTGCGTATCGGAATTTTGCGAAGCGGAATTTTCATCGCGGAGGTTTTTAGCTTTAAAATTTTTACCGCTACTCGCGCTTTTTTTAGAGCCTTTGGCGCCCTTGCGAGTTTTTAAGGCGGTTTGTTCTTCCTCAGGGCTTTGCGAAAGACCCGCTTTCTCGCGCAAAATTTTACTCAGCTCGTAGATCGAGATTTCAAACGAGCCCGGCAGCGTGGCCTCCGTGTCGCTGTAAAATCGCAAAAAATTAAAGCGGTCCTGCGCCTGCGGCGTTTTTTTGAATACAAAATTTAAAAGCTCCGTTTTGTTTCTGCCCGCGACGAAGGTTTTTGTGCCTAAATTTGCGATATCTTTGTATTCGAAGCTCTCGGAATTTGCGCCGCGCACGATCGTAAAAGCATCCTCGCCGATCTGCAAATAATTTTTAGCGCCGAGTCTGAGCGCGCAAAAAAACGCGCAAAATGCCGCCGCTACGGAAGCAAAAAGCGCCGCGCCGCCAAAGCCCGCGTGGTAGTAATATCCGCTAGCGAGCGCCAAAATCGTCGATCCCGCCAGCGTCATCGCTACGGGCTTTTTATTCTCTTTTACTATCATCTTCCCTGCTTAATCAGTTGTCTTATATATTCGTAAATTTTAAAATTTAGCGCATCCATTACCGAGTCTTTAGAGCCCGGATTTTTGATGCTTTGGTAGTTGAGGTTCGTTACGTAATCCTTCCACGCGCCCTTGTTTTTAACGCTTATGTAGAGACTAATCTGCGAGTCGTAGAAGTAGTCTCTGTAATAATCGTCGTCGTCCCAAGGATCGTATCCGAACGGCATCCCCCAGCCTACACCCACGCCCGTATATCTATAATACCTGCCAAAGCCCATTCCGAAGCTAAATCTCGGATTATCCCACGATCTGCGCGAAAAATCCGCCTTGCGGAAGTAGTTGAGATTGCCGCCGATTTGGACGTTCGCCGCGCTTTTATTGACGACCTTAAATCCGTCCGCACGCAGATGCTGGATCACCACTTGGGTTAAATTTGAATCCGTCGTCGAGGTGTTGGTAAAATTTACGCTTATGAGTTTATCCTGCGGAAATTCCATAATGTGAAGCGGCTCGGAAGTGCGCACGATGCCGCTATTTACGGGTACATTTTTAGAGCAGCCCGTAAAAATCAAAAACGCCGAAATGACCAAAAAAAGTGAAATTTTATTTTTCAAGACGGATCCTTTCGCTTAAGATTTCAAATCCTAAATTTGAGTGATTGTAGCATAAATTTAAAATTTTAATGTCAGCAAGAAGCGATTTTTTGAAATAATCTAGTGGCGAATGGGCAAGAGTGGAATTTTTAAATAAAATTTTGCGCCGAGCGACCGCTAAATTTAAAGCCGTCGCTCGGTTGAAATTTCTGTAAAAGAGGCGGAATTTTAAATCGTAGGCGTTTAAAATTCCACAATCTTATAGGCTCACGCCGCGCGTAAGTACGCGCTTGCGATAAACATCCGAAACTCTGCTCGCGTCGCCCACGATTAGAGCGTTCGTGCAACAGATCGCCGCACAAATCGGAACCTTGCCCTCTGCGATGCGGTTTTGGCCGTATTTATGTAGCTCTTCGTGCGAAAACGTAGGCTCCGGTCCACCCGCGCACATAGTACACTTATCCATCGCACCTTTAATACCGAAAGCTCCGTCTCTAGGGAATTGCGGAGCGCCGAACGGACACGCGTAGAGGCAATATCCGCAGCCGATACATTTATCTTTGTCGTGCAAAACGACGCCGTCGGTTCTGATATAGAAGCATTGAACCGGGCAAACCTGCGCGCAAGGCGCATCGGTGCAGTGCTGACAAGCGATAGAGCTTGAAACCTCCTGCCCCTCTATGCCCTCGTTTAGAGTGATAACCTTGCGCCTATTGATCTGCACGGGAACCTCGTGCGCCGAGCTGCAGGCTACCTGGCAACCATAGCAAGCGATGCAACGCTCGACGTCGACGTAAAATTTTAATCTTGCCGGCATTTTATCTCCTTATGCTCTTTCTAGTCTGCAAAGACCGGCGTTAAATTCCGAAATTTGCGTATTTATGTCAAAGCCGTAGTTGGTAATCGTATTTGAGCTCTCGCCTCTGATATATGGCTTAGTACCCTCAGGATAGCGCTCGCTTAGATCCTCGCCCTGGAAAATTCCCGCGAAGTTATACGGCATAACAATACGATCAGGCGTTACGGCGTGCGAATAGATGCACTTGACTTTGATCTTCGTGCCTTGCGGCGAATGAATCCACATCATCTCGCCATCTTTGATACCTTTATCAGCGGCAAGCTTAGGGTTTACGTGCGCGAACATCTCCGGAGTAATCGCCGAAAGATACTTGCTCGTGCGCTCGATCATGCCTGCACCGCTTAAATTTACGAGCCTTAGCGAGCTTACGATAGTAGGGAAGTCCTTGCTCCAATCCTGCTTTTTCTGCTCGGAGATAAATCTAGTAAATACACGGAAATTTCGTTTTTGATCCGCAAAGGTCGGATATTTCTCCACCAAATCCCATCTAGGCGAGTGGATCGGCTCGCGATGCTTTGGAATTTGATCCGCAAACTGCCAAACCTTCGCTCTTGCTCTTGCGTTTCCGCAAGGGCAAATTCCAAACTCGCGACATTTCTTAGCGATAATGCCACTATAATCGGTACTCCACGTAGGCCCCATCTTGGCTTTTTCATCCTCGCTTAGTGTGATGCCTAAAACCTGTTCGATATTTGCCTTAGTAATCTCTGCATGACCGCCTTGAATTTTTGATCCCGGAAGTGTAATGCTCTCGTCAGCTAGCTGCGAAACGCCGTCGTGCTCTAAGCCAAAGCGGTTTCTAAATCCCATGCCCCCATCTGCATAAGGTCTAGTTACGTCATAAAGGATCGGCGTGCCCGGGTGTTGCGTATCCCAGCAAGGCCACGGAAGCCCGTAGTATTCGCCCTCGACCTCGCCGCCTATGCCGCGCAAAGTATCGGGATCAAATAGATGCCAGTTTTTCTGCTGTCTACGAAATCTAGCTGCGGTGCGTCCGTTATTTCCAATACTTTGAGTATTGCGTGCAATCTCATCGGTAGCGTCGTCAGGCCAAACAAAATCGTCTTTAACCTGCTTAAGCTCACCATCAACGATGCCCATCTTCATGCCGCGAACATATTCGTCGTAAAAGCCGAATTTTTTCGCGAATAAAAACATTACCTCTTGATCCTCTTTGCTCTCAAATAGAGGCTTAACGATCTGAGTTCTCCACTGACCGCTGCGGTTTGTAGCGCTTAGATGACCTTCACTTTCAAACTGCGTAGCTACCGGCAAAACATAAATTCCATCCGGTCTATCGTTTAGAATCGCTACTTCGTTTAAGAACGGCTCGGCGACTACCAGCATATCGATCTTACCTAATGCTTCTTGAGTCTCGCGAACGTGAGCCATAGAAGTAATTCCTGTGCCTTGCACCCAAAGGACGCGGACGTTACCACTACTTAAAACGGGCTCGTTTTTCAAAACGCCCTGCCACCATTTAGATAGCGAAAAACCCTTTTCGTTGCGCCAGTTTATCACATCTTGCTCGATGCTCGAATCGTAGTGAAAATACTCGGTAAAATTCGTACCAGGCACTTTTTCACCCTGCTTTTCGTGCGGCTGCTTAGTAGAGACGGCAAATCTTTTAATAAACTGTTCGTAATCTACGCCCCAGCCCTTGCAGAAGTGCTTCCAAGCGTTATCGGCTAGCCCGTAATACGCAGGTAAGCTATCGGAGAGATTGCACATATCGGTAGCGCCCTGAACATTATCATGGCCTCTAAGGATATTGCAGCCGCCGCCAGGTTTGCCCATATTGCCTAGTATGAGCTGCAAAAGAGCTAAAATTCTAGTATTTGAGCTACCGATCGAGTGCTGCGTGATACCGAGCGCCCAGCATAAAGTAGCGGGCTTTGTGGTAGCAAACATCCTCGTAAATTCTTTCAGTTCCTCTTCTTTGCAACCGGTAACATTGGCTACCTCTTTAGGATCCCACTTCTCAGCTTCCGCCTTGATCTCATCTACAGCGTAGGTTCTGGTTTTTATTAGCTCTTTGTCCTCCCAGCCGTTTTTGAAGATTAGATGCAGCATTCCGTACACAAACGCTATATCAGTTCCCGGACGAATTCTAATATACATATCAGCCTTAGCCGCAGTTCTAGTAAAATTTGGATCAACTACAACGATTTTTGCGCCGTTTCTATCGCGAGCTTGAAGAGCGTGCTTCATAGCCCCCACGGGATTTGCAACCGCGGAATTCGCACCTATAAAAAGGATCATTTTAGAATTTTTCGCCATATCACCTACGTGATTTGTCATAGCTCCATAACCCCAAGTATTCGCCACACCGGCGACTGTTGCGCTATGTCAAATTCTGGCTACGTGGTCGTTGCTGTTCGTACCCCAGAAGGCTGCAAATTTTCTAAAATAATATGCCTGCTCGTTACAAAATTTAGCCGAACCCAAAAATACTACACTATCGGGGCCGTCCTCTTTGCGAACTTGAAGCATTTTATCGCCGATTTCGTTAACGGCTTGTTCCCAACTTATGCGCTCCCACTTGCCACCAACCTTTTTGAGTGGATATTTAAGACGCATTTTAGATTTGGTTAGATCGATTTGATCGATTCCCTTACAGCAGTGACTGCCCTGCGAGATCGGGTGATCTACTGCCATATCTTGGCGAATCCAGGTATTGGTGCTCTCATCCACTTGAGCCTCAATACCGCAGCCTACGGAACAGATCGAACATATCGTTCGCTTCATAACGGAACCTGGAAATGGGTTTTTGATCTCTTGCTCAGTAGCAGCTCTTAGCGTATTATTTTCGCCAAACGCAGCTACGCTGCTCGCTCCTAAAGCGGCGAGTTTCAAAAACGATCTCCTTCCGATCGCATTCTCACTCATGAAAATTCTCCTAGTAAGCTACTTTATAGTATTTTTTCCACGCTTCACTCTCCCAGTAAAGCACCTCTTTTTTCGGTGATTTGCCACGAACGGTATCGCCATAATCCTGCTCATTTTTTGCTAGAGCCTGAGATGCGGCAACGCCCACGGCACCTACTGCGCCGATTTTTAGAGATTTTTTAAGAAAATCTCTGCGTTTGTTCTCCATGGTTTTCCTTTGTGAAGAAATCGCTTTAAATCTTTTATTGTAGTAACGCCTGTTACAGGATTTAAGTCTAATGAATTATAACGAAAAGGCAGTGAGATGGAAATTAAATTTTAAGTTACTTTTTAAATTTTATTTAAAATTCAAAATATAAAGTTCTAACTAAAAAACTACTCGCAAAACTAGAGTTTGCGAGTTTAAAATTTAACCGAAATTCTGCTTTCGCGTTAAGATTTTGGTTAAAAATTTTATTTATCAATCCAGATCAAAAATATCTTCCGGATTGGTAAATTTATTTTGATAGCCACCTTTTTTGATCGCTTCTTTAACGACGCTGCGATCTTTCTTTTGCGGAGCAGCAAGCGCTAAAAGCGAGCGTTCAAGCGCAAAAAAGCTTCTCATTAATGCGCCTAATGATTTGAAAAAATCCGCCCGCACATGCCCGCACAAAAGCTCGCTAAACTCATCCACAAAGCTGTTGGTGACATTCGTAAAAAGCTCTAAAGCCAGCGCTTCGCCGTCTTGTGCGCCGATGAAATTTTTAGCGCATTGCGCGCTCGCAGCATTTTTGCCATCCTGCGAGTCCGTAAAATTTTTACTGCCATGCGAATCTACAGAATTTTTTCCGTCTTGCGCCGTTAAGCTCGCGCTATTTGTGGAATTTTGCTCGTTTGTCACAGAATTTTGTCCATTTAAAACCGCGCTGTGTTTTGCAGCCGCGTCGCGCAGCAGAGTCGAATGCAGGTAAAAAATAAATCCCACATAGTCCTCGCACTCTTTGCAAAGCTCCATATTGCGGCGAAATTTACTCTTTTTTAGCACGTCGATTACCGCGACACGCATACGCCCGTCGTCGCGTCCTTCGTCGTAGAAGCTCGCACTCATCGGCACATTGGCGTATGAAAAATCAAAAAGCACGGAATTTTGCTCGCTTTTAAACGCAGAAAAGTCGAATTTCGCTAAATTTTGAAATTTCGCCTCATCGCTAGACACGATGGGCGAGCTACGTAAAAACTCCAGCTGCTCCTTCCAGCGCTTAAATTTCGTATCCGTTTCATAGAAAAAAAACGGAATTGCAAAAAATTCGTAGTAGTAGCTTCTTGCTTGAAGTAGATTCGCATCCATTACATTGCCCCTTTTCTAGCATCTTCTATCTGCTTTTTTATCATTATTTTCGCCTTGCAATCGCCGCAGCAAAAAAGAGTCTTCATTTTTTCAGGCTCGTTTGCAAAATGCGCGCCCATCATATCCGCGATCTTCATCACGGCTTTGCTCGTCGCGAATTCCTTACCGCACTCGATGCACTTAAAAAGCTCGTCTTTAGCTAGCATTTTGTAATTAAAAAATCCCGGCTCAAGCTCCACGCCGCAAGGCTTAAGCTCGATCGTATCCTTTTCGGCGCAGCTTAGAACGCAGTAGTTGCACGTCGTGCAAAGCGAAGCGTTGAACTTAATCGAATTGTCGCTGTTGTCGGCATACAGCGCGCCGGTATTACAGGCGCCCACGCAGCTAAGGCAGAGCGTGCAGCTTGCTTCGTTTATGCTTACTTTGCCAAATTTTAGCAACTCTCCGCTTTTTACGGCGCCAAAGCTACCATCGCCAACCATTGCGCTTACGCGTTTGGAAAAAATTTCTTTCTTGCTAAGGCCCTGTTCGTTTAAGCTAAACGCCCAGGGCTGAGAGCTTTGCGCCCACTTTAGCGCCTCTTGTAGCTCGGTTAAATTTCGCGCTAAAAATACCGCGTCCTTGCCGTAGATCGCGCGCGAAATTCCATTGATGAGCTCCGCTGCTTCGCGCGCGCCCTCGCCCACGTCCGTGCCGTAAATGATCACACTCGAGCCGCTTTCTTGCATCGCGCTTAGCAGATTTACCTCATCTATTTGCCTGCTTCCAAAAATTCCAAACGGTAGCACGCCGCACGGAAGCTGCGCTGCGGGTACGGACGCGATTTCGCTCTCTGCGATGAGAAGCGGAATTTTGCCTGCATAGAGCTTTACGATCTCGCCAAATACGCTTTGGGGCAGCTTGGCAAATTTCAGCGCGCCGCTAGGGCAGACGCTTACGCACGCGCCGCAACCGATGCAGTCGATATGCGAAAACACTAGCTCGCGCTTTTCGTCGTTTTTCAAAATCGCCACTGTAGGGCAAACCTCCACGCATGGCGCGCGCAGCTCATTTCGCCTACCTTGATACTGGCAGATCGCAGGATCTAAGATCGTGGAATTCTTATAATGATAAACTGGGCTTTTGGAATTTAAAATTTTTAAAATTTCATCGTTTTTTAGCCCCGAGATCTCGTAGCAGCCGCTTTGTCGTAGCTGATATGGCGCTGCGCCGCTAATCAAGAAAAAATCCGCCTCAGTCTCAACCTCATCCCGCTCGCTTAAAATCGTAACCGCGAGATCGCCAATCTCGCCGTAGACGAACTTAATCTCGGCTCTGCTTAACGTGATCACCTTAAATCCATGCTGCCTAAGTAGCCCCACAAGCTCCTCTCGCGGCTCGTCACAGGCGAGAATCACGTTTTTGCCGACGGGCTTTTGATAGTCACTATCTAGCGCACCGTCGAAGGCGATATCCTTGGCGCGATACAAAATATCTACGTTTTTAGCGATTTGCAGCGGCTCATCTGCGGAATTTTCTATATAAAAATTTATCTCGGGCGCATAAATTTGCGCTTTTAGTTTCGGCGAATTGGCGACGATAAATTCCTCATTTTTCGCCCCCTCTTCATCGCCGCAAATTTCGATATCATCGCTTAAGACGACATCTTTTAGCCCCGCGGCGTAAAATCCATGTTCTTTCATAATCTATCCTAAATTGATAATTAGGCGGGTTTTACTCTTATTTTCTAAACAGCTTTTAAATTCTGCACTTAAAGTAAATCGAATTTAAATTAATAATTTTATAGATAAAGCAAAATCAAAGCTTTAAATGATAAAATCGCCTAAATTTTAAGGCATCGGGGTCGCAATGCAACGAATCAAACTACCCAAAATCGACAAAATCGCAAATGCGCAGGAGTTTCAAAACTGCCTCCGCCCGCAAATCATCAAAATCGCGCAAGAGCTCATCGAAGAAGCACGCAGGAAGGTGCTGCAAGGAGGCGAGCTCGCAAGCGAAAGCGAGATCATCGCACGCATCAAATCGCGCTACGAAAAATTTCAAAGCTTAAGCCTCAAACCGCTCATTAACGCAACCGGCGTCGTGCTACACACAAACCTCGGCCGCAGCGTCATCAGCGCCGAAATTTTAGCCCGCGCGCAAAAGATCATCACCTCATATTCAAATTTAGAATACGACCTATCCGAGGGCGCGCGCGGCAACAGATACGATTACATAGCGCTTTTGTGCAGCGAGCTCTTCGGCGCGCAGGACGCGCTTGTGGTCAATAACAACGCTGCGGCGGTATTTTTGGTGCTAAATACTTTCGCGCGCAGACGCGAAGTCGTGGTAAGCCGCGGCGAGCTAGTCGAGATCGGCGGGAGCTTTCGGGTAAGCGAAGTGATGGCAAACTCTGGCGCAAAGCTTGTGGAGATCGGTACTACGAACAAAACCAAGCTAGACGATTACGAGGAAGCGATCAATGAAAACACGGCGATCTTGATGAAGGTGCACCGCTCAAATTTTAAAATTTCAGGCTTCAGCTCGAGCGTAAGCGCTGCGGAAATTGCGGCCTTGGCACGAAAAGCGACGCGCAAAAAAGAGGAATTTTTAGCGCTCAGAGCGGCAAGCTTTAAAAATTTAGCGGATCTTTGCGGCGGCTCTTCGGATGCGACGGGCGAAATTTTAAATTCCGCGGCGAATGATTTAAGCTTGGCAGATAGTTCTGCGAATGCTCTAAATTTAAATAGCGGCGAGCCGTCCGAAAAGAGCGAGTGCTTTCATGAAGACGGCGAGAACGGAATTTTCGCTCAAGCTTCTAAAATTGCTCCTGCAAAATTTAGCATGAAAAAAGAGGACAATTTTAACGAGATCATCGATTATTACGATCTTGGAAGCGGCTACGCGAGCGAGCTGGGATTTGGGCTAGGCAAAAGTGAGCCATCTATTTTTGAGCTTTTAAAAAGCGGCGTGCGGCTGCTTAGCTTTAGCGGCGACAAGCTTTTCGGCTCCGTGCAGTGCGGCATCATCCTAGGAGATCGGCAGCTCATCGCGCGCCTGCGAAAAAACCAGCTACTGCGAATGCTGCGCGTGGATAAGATCACGCTAAGCCTGCTTGCCGAGACGATCAAAGCGTATATAAATAAAGAATTTCACCTCATCACGACGATAGATCAGATCCATCTGAGCCTGGACGAGCTGCGTGAGCGAGCGGAGCTAGTTCAATCTCGCATCAGCGTAAAATCGCAGATCGTGCCTACTACCACCTTCGTAGGCGGCGGCACGATGCCGAGCGCATCCTACCCTAGCGTCGCGCTTGCGATCTTAGATGGCGCAGACCCGCAAAGCACGCAGGCAAAATTTCGCGCTGCTGGCATAATCGGGCGGATCGAGGATGATAAATTTTTGCTCGATTTCAGATCGATTTTAAAAAGCGACTTGCAAGATTTAATAAAAAAGATCGGAGAAATTTATGAATAGCGTAATCATCGGCACCGCAGGCCATATCGATCATGGAAAGACCGCGTTAATCAAGGCGCTAAACGGCTTTGAAGGAGACCGGATGCCGAGCGAAAAGCAGCGTGGCATCACGATCGATCTTAGCTTTTCGCATCTGCGCTCGGGAGATACCAACGTCGCTTTCATCGACGTTCCTGGGCATGAAAATCTAGTAAAGACGATGATTAGCGGCGCGTATGCCTTCGACGCTGCGATGCTAGTAGTCGCCGCAGACGACGGGCTGATGCCGCAAAGCAAAGAGCATATTCAAATTTTATCGCTGCTTGGGGTAAAAAGCGTGATCCTGTGTATCAGCAAGTGCGATCTAGCTGACGACGCGCGCAGATCTGAGGTCGCGACGCAGTGCAGGGAATACATCGGCAAATTTAAGGATTTGCAAATTTTAAATACCTTTTTTATCAGCATAAAAGATCCCGCAAGCATCGCCGAGCTGAAAAACTATCTCTTTAATATCAAGCCCGCGCAGCGCCAAGGAGGCGGCGTCGTGCACTACTATATCGACCGCGTCTTTTCGCTGAAGGGGCTCGGCACCATCGTAACGGGCAGCCTCATTAACGGTGCTATTTCAAAGGGCGAGAAGCTTTACAACTGCGATCTGGGCAAAGCTTTTAACGTCAAAAGCGTGCAGATACACGACGAAGATACACCGCTTGCACAGGCTCCAAACCGCGTCGCGCTAAGTCTTGACGCCAAAACGAGTGAACTTGAGAAGGGGCAAATCCTAAGCAAAAAGGGGTTTTTCCGCGGCTTTAATGAAGCCGACTGCACCTTTAGCGGCGAAATTTCGCACAACCAAGATGTGCTGTTTTGCGTCGGAAGCAAGCAAAGCGCGGCAAAAGCGCTCATTTTAAAAGAACTTCCTAGCGGCGAGAAGCTCGTAAGCTTTAAATTTGACAAAACGATGTTTTTGAAATTTGACGAGCCCTTCGTCTGCTTGGCAAACTCGCGCGTAATCGGCGGCGGACGCGTGCTAAATGCCGTAGTCGAGCCACTAAAAAAGCAGAACAAAGCCGTGCTTTTAACCGCGCTTTTGAAGCGAAATTTCACCGAAGCGTTTAAAATTTTAAGCGGCTTTCACAAGCATGGATTCGGGCTATTTTCGGCGTATCAGCGCTTCGGAATGGAGTACGACGAAGCGGCAAAGATCGCGCGTGGCATAGAAGGGACGTATTTTGACGAAGCAAATTTATGCGTTTACGATCTAAGCGCGATCGAGGACGTAAAAAACCTCATAAAATTTATCGTCTCAAAAAACGACTACGCGATCTTTTCGCCCGCCTCGATCGCCCTAAAGCTCTCGTGGGCCAGCGAAGATCTTGCCGCGCGCGCGCTTAGCGAGCTTGAGCGAGGCGGCATCGTCTCCAAAAAGGGCGGAGTTTACGTAAAATCCGGAGTGGATTTTGACGCGCTTAAGCAGGGCCTGGAGAGTAAAATTTTTGATCTCATCAAAAAAGGCGGCATCGCGCCTCTCGCGCCGTATAACATTTACGACGAGCTAGAGATCGACCGCGAAAGTGGCGATGACGCGCTAAAGAAGCTAACATACGCCAAAAAGGTCGTCCGTCTCGCACATAATCTCTTCGTCGAGGCCGAAAATTTAGCCCTGGCGATCAAGCGCCTCTACGCAATCATCGAAAAAGAGGGCTTCGTAAACGTCACGAACGCCAAAGAAGAGCTTGGACTTAGCAGAAAATTCGTCATCTGCTACCTCGAATACCTCGATAAGATGGGAAATATCACGACGATCGACAATAAACGCTATTTGAATTTGAAAAAGTAAAAATTTAAAATTTTGCACTACAATGCGCAGAATTTTTTGCAAAGGAAAAAAATGAAAAAAGCTATTTTAACTTCAGTTGCACTCGCAGCGAGCCTAAACGCGGCTTTAAGCGACAGCGAAATTTTATCTATCTACGGTGGCGCGCCACAAGGCATCGAAATAAAGGTCGCCGAGCGCATCCCGCTTAGCGAGCCGAAGGGCGTTGAAGCGGTCGTTTTAAAAATCTCTCAAGGCAATATGTCGCAAGAGGAGATCATTTTCACTCAAGGCGATCTGATCTTTACCGATATCATCGATCCTAAAAAACGCGTAGTCTATAAGGAGCAGATCAAACAAGACCGCATTGCAGGACAGCTAAGTAAGGTCTTCAAAGCAGAAAGCAAAGACAATATCATCAAGCTAGGAAACGATCCTAAAAAGCCTACGATTTTGATGCTGACGGACGCCTTGTGTCCATTCTGCCGCAAAGAGATGGCAAGGATCGAAGAAACTCTAAAAAATAACAATGTCGATATCGTCATGACCTCCGTTCACGGCGATGACGGCCACGCAAAATCCGCGCTCATCTACAAAGAGATCAAAAATGCTAAAACCGACGAGCAAAAGATAGCGGTTTTTAAAAAATATTACGCTGAAGATAACAAAGCAGGCGCCAAAGACGTAAGCGCTGCCGAGCTAAATGCTGCAAAAGCCCTAGCTGCCAAATACTTCGGTGCGGGGGTAAACTCGGTGCCTTACATCATCGAACTAGACAAGCTAAAATAATCTCTTTTAAATTTTGCGGAGCGATCCGCAAAATTTCGCTTCTTTCACCCAATTTTGGTAGCTTTCAATCAATCTAAATTTTGCCTCGAATTATGAATACTGCCCCTTTGGAGTTCTTGCAATTCCGCTGCTTTTAAAAATTCCGCAGTTGCACCTAGTATAGAATTTTAAAATCTCTTACGGATGAAATGCGATCCACAAAGTCTTAAACGGGCAAAATCTTATAATTTTAAAACCCCCTCAGCGTCCGCGCAAAATTCTGCGGCAGTGATTCCATCTCGTCACTTCGCATCCATAACGACGCAAAAAATGATCTTACATGGAATTTCAAAGTAGAAATTATGCGAGTAAAAATCTTACGGCCGAAATTTTAAAATTTCGCAGCAAAGCCCAGGTAAAATTTAGCCGCAAATTTCATAAAATTTTCGCTTTGCGGCAAAGAGGAATTTGTAATCGTGCTTCAAGCTGCCTATCTTGGGCTGCGTCCGATTAAAATCAAAACTCCACGTCAAAAGCGGCTCTTGCCAGGCTATTTTTGCTCTCGCTTAGCTCGTACGACGCGCTAAGTGCGACGCTTTGAAGGATCTTATATTTCAGCCCGATTGCGCCGTTAAATACGCCGCTAGAATAATCAAGCCCCTCGACGTCGTACCTGTCCGAATACTTTCTGCTTGCATGATACGAATCGCCGCTAAATCGATGCTCATACTCCGCATTTGCGAATATCTGCAGATCGCCGAAAGCCTTGATCGCGTAAATTCCCGCGGTGCCGTTCGGCGCGGTTTTTGAAGCGGAGCTAAATTTAAGCCTGGAGATCGCATCCTCGTTCACCATAATCGCTCCAAGCCCCAAATACGGCTTTATATAGCCGTTTTCAAATAAAAATTTATACCCTGCTCTCGTGCTGAAATCCCAAATTTGCGACTTGTATTTCGCGCCGTGGATAGCGCCGAATCCGTTGTTGGTTTCAAATTTATGATCGTTTGTCGAATATGTTAAATTTACCGCTAGATCCACGTTCTCGTTAAAATCGTATCTACCCGCCAAACCGAGCTCGTAGGATTTGATGTTTTCTTTCACGCCGTCGAATTTACCCTCATACCAAGCGTCCGATTTTTGGTACCCAAAGATCACGCCCAGCGTAAGATCATCCACTCTCTTGGAGGCTCCGAGTAAAATTCCGTCGCTCTTGTGATCGTATTTGACGCCGCCCGATCGGTCTTTGTAATCTCCGCCGTAGTTTCCTATCGTGCTTACATTTACGTTAAACTCCTGCCCGTCGGTATCGGTTAAATTTTTATAAGCGGAATTTCTTGCAAGCTTAGTAAGATCCAAATCGACCTTTGAGCGCGGCATCTCGATGCCTATGCGATCGCCGCTTCTTGCGGCCTGCGAAAACAGGCTGCCGTTTTTAGGCGTGAAGTTATTGATCGCTAGCATCAGCGCCTCAAAATAGCTCGACAGATCGTCGTATCCGCCAGGATAGCGGTTCGTATCGGAAGTGATGAATAAATTCGCCGCATTGCGCTCGCGAGATAATCTTATGATCTCGTCGTATTGATCGGGTCTTGCGTTGTATATCACGTGCAAAATTTTAGAGGAATTTGCGGGGTCTTTTTCAAATTCCGAGGTTCTGGCGCGATAGCGGTTGATATACTCGTCCGCGCTTACTTCTTGCAGCATCCAGACGTCCGCGTAAGGGGCTATGGCATCGCGTACCCCCCAGCCGTTATTCGCCAAAACGAGCATCTCCGGATATTTGGATTTAATGTAATTATAAATGCTAGCCATATAAGCGATATTGGAAGGGTTATCCTCGGTATTGACCTCGTCGATGAAGTATCCCGCGATGTTTTCTCTGCCGTAGAAATTTACAAAATTATCGATATCGGCATATACTAGGCTTAAATTTCTACTTGAACCAATGGCAGTAGGACGACCGTCAGGACCGATAGGACCGGTAGTGCCCGTATAAGTATAGGCGAGATTTTTGATACCCGCGGCTTTATTGCGCTGCATTTGAGCCAAATCCTCGTCTCTTCGCACCAAATATTGTGAGTGAGAATCTCCTCCTGGGCGCTTTTCGTATGAGCCGAAAGCCACATAAGGAACCAGCGCGCCGCCTATATTGGTAATGCCGTTCCAAAACTCGGCATTTACGCCGCTATTGCCCGTCCAGCGAAATGCAGGCATCATAACGCGCTGATTATTAAGCCTGCCCGAATATGAGCCCTTTTTGGCAAAGCCCCTTGCATACTCGAGCTTGATACGAAATGAGTTTTCATACTCGTCGCTCACGGAGCTATCGCTAGCTGCGTCGCGCCTGCTTAATTTCGCACCCAAGCTATCCGCAGCGTTCATTACATCGGAACGGGAAGTGTTGTTGGAAGGTGATTTTTGCGCGTTTGCATAGCTCCAGGAATTCTGCTCGCTCGCATAGCCGAACCCTGCTGCACCGATAAGCGCAAGAGATACGATTTTTTTCAAAGACTTTAGCATTCTGCACCGCCTCAAATAAAATTACCCAAATTCTTAAATTTCGACAAATTTGCGGACGCGCTTTTAACAATTAAAAGCTTTGTCGAAATTTAAGAATTTAGCCGCCTTAAGACGGCCAAATTTTAAAGCTTATTTTAATGCCGCTTTTGCCTTCTTCGCGACGGTTGCGAAAGCTTCGGGGTCGTTCATAGCCATATTTGCTAAAATTTTTCTATCAAGCTCGATGCCCGCTTTTCTAAGTCCGTTTATAAATTTAGAATAGCTGATGTCGTTTAGCCTGCAAGCTGCATTGATGCGCACTATCCAAAGTCTGCGGAAATCGCGTTTTTTCGCGCGTCTGTCACGGAAGGCGTAAACGAGGCTTCTTTCTAGCTGCTCTTTGGCCTTTCTGAAATGTTTGCGTCTTGCGCTATAAAATCCGCGCGCAAGCTTTAGCACCTTGTTGTGACGGCGGCGTCTAACGATGCCCGTTTTTACTCTTGCCATATTAATCCTTTCTTAATCGGCGTCCCTTGGGGATCTTGCCCTAAAATCCATAAATTTAGGGGAGTTTGAATGACTTTCGTCAAAAACTAACTTCGCACTATTTGCAAAGCATTTTTTTAACCGCAGATACGTTCGTAGAATCGACGTATTGGGCCTCGCGCAAATTCCTCTTGCGTTTTTGAGACATCTTCGTCAAAATGTGGCTGCGAAACGCCGAGCCTCTTTTGATCTTGTTTTTGCCCGCTTTAAAACGCTTGACGGCACCGCGCACGCTTTTCATCTTTGGCATGGTCGTCCTTTTTTTAAAGTGAATGGGAAGTATATAATAAAATTTCTTTGAAAAATTTGAATTTAAGGAATTTTATAGCTTAAATTGACGCAAGATAAATTTAAAGTTAAATTTTGCCGCTCGCTTAAGATTCGGTTTGGCTTAATTTGAAAAATTTTATACAAATTTAAAGGGCTAAATTTAGAGATAAACTTAGCCTGTATAAATTTTAAAATTTCGCTGTTTAGTTTAAATTTACGCGCTGTACCGCGGGAAAAAACAGCGCGTAAATTTTAAAATTTTGCCGCACGCGGCGCAAAATACCGCTAAATTTACGCTACGCCTTTTTCGGCGTAATCAGCATATTTACGTAGCGACCCTCCAGCGCTGGCGCCTTATCGCGATCGGCCACTTCTGCGAAAAATTCGTCCCAAATTTTATTGAGCAAATTTACGCCGATTTCCGGGCTTGACATCTCGCGCCCTTTTAAAAATACGCGAAGCTTGACGTGTTTGCCGCTACTAAGGAATTCTTTCGCATGTTTTACTTTGTAATTAATGTCGTTTTGAGCGATTTTGGCGGACAGCTTGATCTCTTTGACCTCGATGATTTTTTGCTTTTTTTTCGCCTCTTTGAGCTTTTTTTCCTGCTGATAGCGAAATTTGCTGTAGTTCATGACCTTGCAAACGGGCGGCTTTGCATCGGGCGCTATCAAAACCAGATCCACACCCTCTCGCTCGGCGATTTGCAGCGCCTGCGCCTTTGAAATTATGCCGTAAACCTCGCCGTTGTCGCCTATGCACCTGACTTCGCTAGCCGGAATGTCCTCGTTTAGAAAAACCTCTTTGCCTCTGCTCAAAAATTCACCTCGTTTAATTTAGCTTTTACGAAATTTAAAAACTCATCCAGCCCTAAATTTCGCTGTTCGCGCGCCCTGCGATCGCGCAAGGCCACGCTACGAGCCGCAACTTCATTATCGCCTAGGACGATGATGAGCGGCACCTTCTGCTTTTCAGCCGTTCTGATTCGTTTGTTTAACGTTTCGTTTTTATCTAAAATTTCGCCGTCAATGCCTGCTTCGCGCAGCAAATTTAAAATTTCTTTCGCATAGTTTGCGTGCGCCTCGCCGATCGGCACGATCGATACCTGTGTAGGACAGATCCAAAACGGAAGCTCGCCCGCGGTGTGCTCGAGCAAAATCCCCACGAAGCGCTCGAAGCTTCCCAAAATCGCGCGATGTAGCATCACGGGCTGCTTTTTTTCATTATTTTCGTCGATGTAGCCAAGCTCGAAGCGTGCAGGCAGGTTAAAATCAACCTGCACCGTGCCGCACTGCCATTTTCGGCCGAGCGCGTCGGTAATTTTGATGTCGATCTTAGGTCCGTAAAAAGCGCCGCCGCCCTCGTCTAGGCCGTACTTTAAGCCCTTTTCGTCAAGCGCGTCTTTTAAGGCCTTCGTAGCGATCTCCCAAACCTCGTCGTCGCCGACCGCCTTTTGCGGTTTGGTCGAAATTTCAAGCTCGTATTCAAAACCGAAAGCCTTCATCAGAAGCTCAACGAAATCTAAAATTTCATAGACATTTTCTTTGATCTGACTCGGCATCACAAACAGATGCGCGTCGTCCTGCGTAAACTCGCGCACGCGGAAAAGTCCGTGCAATACGCCGCTTTTTTCATGGCGGTGCACGACGCCGTACTCGCAAAATTTAAGCGGCAGATCGCGATATGAGCGGATTTCGCTTTGATAAACCTTGATATGACCGACGCAGTTCATCGGCTTGATGCCATATTCTTGCTCCTCGATCGTCGTAAAATACATATTCTCTTTGTAATTGCTGTAGTGTCCGCTGATCTTCCACGCGTCGGATTTTAAAATTTCAGGGCCGCGCACCGGCTCGTAGCCGCGCTTGCGAAGCTGCCTATAAAGGCGCTCCTCGAGCTTTATACGCATCCTCGTGCCGGCAGGAAGCCAGATCGGAAGTCCCGCGCCGATCTGCTCGTCGAAGGTGAAAAATTTCATCTCGGCTCCGAGCTTTCGGTGATCGCGCTTCTTAGCTTCTTCTAGCATCGTAAGGTGTTTTTTAAGGCTATCTTTATCGGCAAATACGACGCCGTAGATGCGCGTTAGCATCTCGCGTTTCTCGTCGCCGCCGAGATACGCCCCCGCGACGCGCGTAAGGGCGAAATTTTTCAAAAATTTCGTATTTTGCACATGCGGGCCGCGGCAGATATCCTCAAACTCACCCTGCGCGTATAAGCTAACCGGGCCGTCGGGGATACGCTTTAAAACTTCCTGCTTAAGATCGTCGTTTGCATATTTTTTCGCGACCGCCTCTTTAATGGAAGCTATCTTTTTAATCTCTAAATTTGCCTCGGCGAGCGCGCGCATCTTTTTTTCGATCGTCTTTAGATCCTCTTCGCCGAGCTTTTCGCCGTTATCTTTGCTGACGCGGATGTCGTAGTAAAACCCATCCTCGATCGCGGGTCCCACGAAAAATTTAGCGCTCGGATAAAGCTCGCGCACCGCCTGCGCCAAAAGGTGCGCACAGGAGTGGCGCAGAATTTTAAGCGCGTCCTCGGAGTTATCGAAATATATCGGCTGCGCCTCGCTTGTGTGCTCGCCGATACTTTGAGTATCGTAAATTTCACCGTTAAATTTATACGCGATAATATCGCTCATTGGCTTGTTTCCTTTTTTACCGAATTGTCTTTCTTACACTGAAAGAACGAGAGCTAATTTTAGCTAATCAATCCTTAACGATAAATTTAAAAAATATTAAAATTAAAATTTTTGATTCTTTTCTCGCAATAAAAAATACACGGCGTTCGCGCAAAGAGCACAAATCGCCATCACACTTGCGAGCAAAAACGGCTTATTCGCTCCCACTGCACCCACGATAAACGAAATAGCCCCGGCAATAGCAAACTGTGCAGTCCCCAGTACCGCCGAAGCTGCGCCCGAGTTGCCGTCCTTATACAGCGCCATCGCAAGCGTTGTGGCGTTAGGCGCAACAAAGCCAAGGGACGAAAGCAATACAAAAAGCGAAGCCTCAAAGCAGATGAAAGGAAGGTCAAGCATAGAGCATGCGAGCAAAATCAGGCTCGTCACAAGCATAGCTATTAGGCCGAAATTTAATAAAGCTGCGGGTTCGCGATTTTGCACGAGTTTGGCATTTAGTGCCGAAACGAGGGTCATCCCAAGAGCGTTGATGCCAAATATTACGCCAAAGGCATGCTCGCCCAGCCCATAATAGCCCAAAAATATGAAGCTAGAGCCCGTGATATAAGCAAAAAGCGCGCTCATCGCAACTGCAAATCCTAGCGTATAGCGCATAAATTCTTTATTTCGCAAGATTATGCTGTATTCGCCAAGCACGCCTTTTACGCTAAGTGTAGCAGTCCCGTCTATCTGCGCGCTCTCGTCAAGTCCGAAAAATATAAATGCAAAAAGCAAAATTCCAAGTGCGAACAAAATCGCAAAAATCGCTTGCCATGAGAAAAAATCTAGCACAAATCCACCTAGAGTTGGTGCCAGCATCGGTGCTAGCGAGCCCACGACCATCATCAGCGCAAACATCGCCGCAGCCTCATGAAGCTCAAATTTATCATTAATAACGGCTCGCGCAAGTACCACTCCCGCGCAACCGCCCAAAGCTTGCAAAAATCTAAAAAATATAAACGCATAAACGCTATCAAAGCTTACGCAAGCAAGCGACGCACATATAAAAAGCAAAATGCCCGCGTATAACGGCTTTTTACGACCAAATTTATCGCTTAGCGGCCCATAAACGAGCTGTCCTAGCGCAAAAGCGATGAAAAAGCTCGCAACCGATAGCTGAGTGTAAAACTCGCTCGTAGCAAAGCTCGCCTTTACCTTTTCCAGCGCGGGCAGATACATATCGGTAGACAAGGGCGCCAGAGCGGACATATAGGCGAGTATAATCACCAGCTTAAATTTGGCGAATTTACTTTGTTTGACCATCGTTTTCCTCAATTATTTTTAGACAGAGCTCAAACGTGCGCACGAGCGCGTTTAGATCTTTAAATTTTTGCGGCAAAAGCCTAGCGATAAAATATATCGGACGCAGCGCAAGTACCGTAGCCCACGCACTTTGCACTACGTCCTGCCCGCCGTTTAAGTCGTAGGCGCGGATGCCTGCGCGCACCAAACCTTCGTTCAGCCCTTCGCGACAAAGATCATAGACAAACAGCAAAAAATCTCGCATTTTGGCTTTTTGCAGATCACCGCGCTCGCCGCGATTTTCAAAATCTATAAATTTCATCTCGCCGTTTTTTACTAAAACGTCGCGCAGCGCGGGTCTGCCGTGTATGAAGCCGCGCGAATGCAGCTGTGCTAACGCTGCAGCGTAGCCCTCAATAAGCGCTACGCAAGCCGCCTCATCCGAGCTTTTTAGCACCTCGTCCACCGGCGTGCCGCCGTCTTTGAGTACGAAAAAGCTCTCGTCTCGCAGCACCGGCTGCGGCACAGGCGCGCCGGCTGCGTACAGGCTCTCGCATTTTAGCGCTTCGTAATCGAAAGCGGCTTTCGGATTAGCTTTGAATATTTTCGTAAGCAATCCACCGCGGATGCGCAGCTCCGGCTGCTTGAGCCAGTATTTCTCGCCCTCGAAACTAAAGCTCGTGACGCGCTCGCCAGGATGATTTTTTAGAATTTCATTTACGTATTCTTTAAAATTTTGCATTCGATAAATTTAGCGAATTTTTTTTAGAAAGAGCTAAATTCGCGAGTTTTATTTTATTAAGTTTCATCTGTCCGCATAAAATTTATTACATAAATTCGGCAGGGCTAAATTTTAAAATTATCAGGTAGAATTTTTATTGAAGTCTTGGAATTTTGTAGCGCAGGAAGCAGCAAAAGCGCATAATTTCAGAATTTTACAAAAACTAAGGTTTGCGTCAAAAAATTTTAAAACTAGAAGTGGCGACCCCTACGAGATTCGAACTCGTTTTACCGCCGTGAAAGGGCGATGTCCTAACCGTTAGACGAAGGGGCCACTTAATCTGGTATTAAGATTAAAGGCGGTATTCTACTCAAGACGCACTTAAACCCAACTTAAATTAAGGATTATTTATGAAATGCTCTTTTCTGGCGCCGCTTGCACTTTCGCTTCTGCTCGCAGGCTGCGCTACCACCGCGCTCAAGCCCGCTTCTACGCAAGCTGTAAATTTCACCGTCATTTCGCCGCTTACTCGCACCAGCGACGCGGGCTTTATGCGTAAATTTAAAAACCAAACCGAGGTTCAAATTTACGCAAGCGGCATCAGCGTGCTGAGCCTGGTTTTAAAAGGCGATAAAATTTGCATGAACGGCGCGTGCGACGACGAACTCGTTTTCAATAAAAAATTCTTCGGCACCGAGCACTACCGCGGGCTTCTGGGCGAAATCCTAGACGGTAAGCCGATCTTTGGCGGCAGCGACGCAGGCGAGCGCCGTTGCCTCACGCAAAGCCTGCAAGATGGCTCTATCGATTATAAGGTTTGCCGCGACAAGGACGGCGGCGGAAGATCCATAAGCTTCGCCGACGCAAAACGCGGCGTAAAGATCAAAATCCGCGAGCTGCAGTAAAATCTCGTGCGATCAATGTTTGTGGCGCGTGAGATGCAATTCCGCGGGCGGCCCGAATAAATTGCGAACGAACAAAATTTCGCGCAGCGGGTGTATATAAACGCGCGGGAATACTGCTCTCTAGCAGCCGCCCAAAACAACGGCGCGAGCGGTCAAAATTCCATTACTCGGCGGGATAGTCGCTCAAGCTTTGCAAACGGCGCGATTTTATTGACGCTCTGCGCCGGCTCTTCGCGGCGAAATTTACTAAGCAGCGCGTATGTCCGAAAGAAAAGCGCGCATTTAAATTTAAAAATTCGCGCGCAGCTCGGGTTTATGAAATTTCGCCGCACGCGGCGTAAAATAAAATTGAGGAGGTAAAATGAAACGGATCGGAGCGCACGTGAGTGCTAACGGCGGGGTTTCCAACGCGCCGTTAAATGCCGCAAAGATCGGGGCGGACGCGTTTGCGATGTTCGTCAAAAATCAGCGCAGATGGGACGTGCCACCGCTTAGCGCGGAGGAGATCGTCGCGTTTAAGGACGCGTTGAAGCAAAGCGGCATCAGCGCGGAGCATGTCTTGGTGCACGACAGCTACCTCATAAATTTGGGCCATCCACGCGAGGCGGAGCGCGAGAAATCCCTAAACGCCTTTGTGGACGAGATCCGCCGCTGCGAGGCGCTCGGGCTTAGGCTTTTGAACTTTCATCCAGGCTCACATCTAAATGAAATTTCAGCTCAAGTGTGCCTGGATAATATCGCAGGGTCGCTAAATTTCGCCATCGCAAACACTAGTGGCGTCAAGCTCGTGCTCGAAAATACCGCCGGCCAGGGCTCCAATCTCGGCTATGATTTCGCTCAGCTTGCTTACGTGATCGATAAAATTTCAAACAAAGATCGCATCGGCGTCTGTATCGACACCTGTCACGCGTTCGCCGCAGGATACGACCTGCGCAGCCGGCAGGCTTACGAGCGCACGATGAGCGAGTTTGACCGCGCGATCGGCTATAAATTTTTAAGCGGCATGCACCTAAACGACACGAAAAACGAGCTTAGCATGCGTAAGGATCGGCACGAGAGCCTCGGGCGCGGATTTTTGGGGCTCGCGGCGTTTGAAAACATCATGAACGACCCGAACATCGACGAGATCCCGCTGATTTTAGAAACGATCGACGATAGCCTCTGGGCGGAGGAGATCGCACTTTTACGAAGTATGCAAGGAGGCCGAAAGGCCTAATCGGGCGCCTTTTGCGCCACGTAGAATTTATCTCATTTCGCTTCAAAGTGGCGCCTAGCGATAAGAGCCTTATGCTGTGCATTTACATCGCGAGATTTATCGCTTAAATTTTAACAAGCAAAAATAATGAGGAACTTCGCGCTAAAAATTCTGCGCCGTAAAAAGGCACGAAATTCTACGACTAAAAACACATCGTCATAGCAAAAGAGCAAAATTTTTATAGAAAAACGCAGTGCCGCAGCAGAAATGAAAAATTTTACGCTGCATAATTAAAATTTTTAAGCAAGATTTTTAAAGCGATGCGGCGGCAAATTTTAAAATTCTATCGCTACGAGATTTTAAGGCTCAGCGCCAGATTCGAAGCTCTAGGAATTTTAAAATTCTAAATTCCACATCAAAAAATCGGCGCAAAGCTTTATACGCGCGACTGCGTAAATTCCAATCTTGCAATTCCACTTTCGCTCGATCCGTGCGGAAGCGAAAGCGCATAAGATTTCATAAATTCTAACTTAAAATTTTGCTGCGTACCAATCTATGCTTTTGGCGCGCCTTTGCTTGTAACAAACCTGCCTATTTATTTTAGCGCTTTGCTTGCGCCAAAATCTATGCAGGATCCGTGTAAATTTAGCTAAATTCTGCCGCAAAACCGCTCAATCTGTTTGAAACTTTATCGTTGAGCTTAGCAACGGATGGCGATCGGCTCAATGATGCCTTTGCAGAAAATGTTTGAAACTTTATCGTTGAGCTTAGCAACCTACCGCCACGATTTAAATTTAGATGCGGGGGATTTTGAGCCGCAGCCGACGCGTATTGTACCGGCTGCAACTCGGCGTGCTATTTTAGTAGCTCATACATATCGAAGGATTTTTGCCAAATATTCTTCAACTCCGTCATATTAGGAAGATCAAGATAGGAACTATTTTTGCCTGAATTACAAGCTTTCTTGTAATATTGCGCGGCTTTACTTTTATCTTTTTCGATATAATGGTTAAAAAACGCAAAATTGTAGCAATCCAGTAATTCGCCTGCTATGTCGCAACCTTTTTTATAATAAACCTGCTGTCTTACCGCATCCATTTTAACGCCATCTCCATTGCCGTACATCTCTGCCAACATAGCGCATGCTAGTCCATTTCCTCTGTCGCAAGCTTTGTCATAATAAATTACCGCTTTTGATATATCTTTTTCGACTCCGTCTCCGTCCTTATACATGGCCCCTAATAATGCGCAATCAAGAGCGTCTCCAGAGTCGCATTTTTTTCAAAATACTCGACGGCTTTTTTTGGATCTTCTTGCATCATTACGCCCGAGACCCCGAGACAACCGAGCCTATTTCCGCCGTTACAAGCCTTTTCAAATAGTTTTAGCTTTTTTGCGTTATCCTTACATTGCAATCCTGCCTCGGCGCAAGATTTCATATTACCGTCATTGCACTCTTTTTCTAGCGCCTCAAACTCAGATGTGCCGAACGCAAAGCAAGCGGCGAGCGCCAACACAAATAGCGATTTTCTCATTTAGTATCCTTTCCGGGTAAAATTTGGCTAATTCTACCCCCCCCCCCCCCCCTGAGAAATTAATTAAATTTACCGCGAATTTTAATAGAGTAGTGAGAATTTAACGGCCGCGGATCCGCCAAGCCCGCTCAAAATTTAAATTTTACCCGAATTGGGCTATAATCCTTTTTTTGAAATTTTAACCTTGGACTAAGAATTTGAAAATAGCTTTTTTTGACTCGGGTATCGGCGGGCTTAGCGTGCTAGCCGAGGCTCTGCGGCGGTTTAGCGGAGCGGAGTTTTTGTATTTTGCCGACGAGGATCACGTCCCCTACGGCACGAAAAGTAGGACCGAAATCGTGCGGCTAAGCCTTGATGCGGTGGGGTTTTTGGTCTCGCGCGGCGCGAACGGGGTCGTCGTTGCTTGCAATACCGCCACGAGCGCGGCTATCTCGGAGCTTCGCGGCGCATTTAGCGTGCCGGTTATCGGCATGGAGCCCGCCGTCAAGCTCGCCGCGGATAGCTTCGGCGCGCGCCCGACGCTGCTCATCGCCACGCCACTAACGATCGCGGGCGAGAAGCTCGCACGCCTCGTGGGGCGGCTGGAGTGCGAGACGTGGAGCCTACCGCTACCTCGTCTCGTGGAGTTTGCGCAGGATTTGGAGTTTGATTCGCCTGCGGTTAGGGCTTATCTGCGGGAGGAACTAGCTAAATTTGAGCTTGCGCGCCTTGGCTCGCTCGTGCTTGGTTGCACGCATTTTAACTATTTTAAGGACGTTTTGCGCGAAATTTTGCCGCCTCACGTGCGTATCATCGACGGCATCAACGGCACGCTAAACCGCCTTGCAAGCGAGCTGGGCGGAGGGCTAAAGCTTGCGTGCGGCGAGGATTTGCCCTCGCGGACGGCTAAATTTAACACGGGTGGCGGCGCAAAATTTGATACGAATTCGTCGGCGCAAGCCGGCAAATTTGGCGCGGAAGGACGAGACGCAGACGGCGAGAGCGTAAAAGGCGAGAACAAGCGGGGCGTAGAAGGTCGCGATAATAGCGGCGGTGGGCGCGACACAGAAAGTTGCGGCGAGAGCAAGCCCGATATGATAGAGCAAGGTATGAGCGGACTTCGTACAGTGCCGTGCGGCGCCAGAAAAAACGGCGCAGTGGGGTATAATGAGTGCGATGAATTTTCTAACGCGGATGAGTGCGGCTTCGGCATGGATACTTCGCGCGACGTAAAATCGCAGGTTTGTGCGGATAAATTTGACGCAGACGGTGATATAAAATTTAGCGCAAATTCGCAAACGGGCGAACTTGATGCCCGCGAGCGCGACGGCAGGCTGGCAGGCGATGCGCACGGCGTAGAGCAGTGCGACGAAGACAAATGCCGCATGTCGCCACGCGCCGTAGATGCGAATTCGCAGCTCAAGCTTTATTCTCGAGGCGGCGCGGATTTGTCCTTGGAATTTGAGCCGAGAGGCGAAGGAATGGGCATTTCGCGGGTGAATTATCCAAACGGCAACAGCGTGGAATATTTTTATTCGGGCAGGGCGCTAGATGCGGCACAGCTGTGCAAGGTGGAAATATTTTTAAAGCGGCTCGATGCGATGCGAGGGATTAGCTAGGCAGCGTGCCTGTGAGCCGTAGATCCGTAGCGCAGGTTGGAATTCCAGTGCGTCATAAATCACATCAAATTAAAATTCCTGTTCATCGCGGATCGCACCACGCAAATTAAAATTTTAATTAAAATTCTAGCGCATCGCAGATCGTGCCGTGAAAGTTAAAATTTCAATGCGCTATAAATCGCAGCGCAAATTAAAATTTTGGCGCGTCGTAATGCAGACTAAAATTTCGGCGGGCTAAATTCGCCGTTTCGTAAATCGCGCCACATAGATTAAAATTTCGGCGCGCTAAAAAATTTAACTCGGCTCGGCGATTTAGAAGCGGCTTCGCGCAACGCGCGAACAATAGCGCCTAGCCGTCGTCCGGCGCGCGAAAGTTAAAATTTTACGGGGCAAATGCTGCCT
>CAUSEA010000020.1:0-34989 GCA_963530525.1 uncultured Campylobacter sp. | reverse complement strand
ACGCCAAAGCCGTGCTTACGAAGGTCATATACAGCGTCTCCAGCGTCGCGTTTAGCAGCAGCTTCGGAATCGTTCCGCTAAAAAAATTTTGTATCCACTCTATCATTTATGTCCTTTCATTTTGTGCTTGCTTGCGCTATACCAGGCTTTTGCGCCGCTTTTAAAAATTTTTGAAATTTTAAATTTTCGCTGCAGCAAATTTTACGCTTTAAAATTTTAGCCCTCGCGCGGCGGTAAATTTTATGAAATTTTACCGCTTCGAGCTATAAATTTATATGAAATTCTATCTAAATTTAACGTGCAGCCCTTAAAATCAGAGTGCAAAATTTTAAAATTTCAAATCCACGCGAAATTTCGCTCCACGCCCTCAAAAAATTTCAAATTTCTTAAATAGCTCGGGCTCATCCTTCACGATGCCGCGCTCTATGAGGCCTGACACGACTTTGCGGTTGCAAAGTGTCTCCTGCGGCCAGCTGCGCGTATAGCCCTCCCACTCGTGCTTGCTCGTAGCGTCGATGCAGATGCGATCGTCCTGTGCCACAAACACGTCGCGCAGCGCATCTATGCTGTTTACGACGCGCCAAACGCTCATGTAGAGGTTGTTTGCGTCATTCCCCGCATCGGTAAAAATCAAAATTTTAAAATACTCGCTAAATTTCAAAAGCCGCCGCCAACTCCGCTCTACGAGCTCTTTTTTGTCTATGTTTATCAGCACGAGCGGGTTTTTCGTATCGCAAAAGTGCTGCTTAAGCGCCAAAATAGCGGGCTCCTCGCTTTGAAATTTTGCTAGCAGCTCCTCATCGCTTAAAATTTGCGGCGCCTGCGAGCTAAGATCCTGCGTCGCATCGATACCGAGCTTGCCGCCGAAGCAGGAGTTCGGGCTTGCGTGATCGAGCTGATCGCACACACCCTCGCTAAAAACGAGACTGCGCGTACCTATGCGGTTTAGGACGTACTTCGTAAGCGCCTCATACTCATCTAAACTCGGCGCGTCCTGCGGCACGAAAACGGCGTGTTTGACGAAGCTCATCTGCCCCACGCCCCAAAACGCATGCATGATCTGTTTAGCAGCAGCTGGGTAGCGCACGGCGATCTTGGCCAAAATCAAGTTGTGAAATACGCCGTTCTCGGGCATTTTATAATCGATCAGATCGGGCGCGCTCGTGCGAAACAGCGGCAAAAAGATCCGTTCGGTCGCGTATCCCATAAATTTATCCTCAAGCGGCGGCTTACCCACGACGGTGGCGTGAAATACGGGCGCGCGCTTGTGCGTGATCGCGCTAACTTCCATCACCGGAAAGGGCTCTATCGGCGTATAATATCCCGTGTGATCGCCGAAAGGCCCCTCCAGCTCGCTTACGGTGGGATCGACAAAGCCCTCGATCACGTAGTCCGCACCCTCTGGAACGTAAATTTCATTCGTAAGCGATTTTACGAGACGAGCGGGGCTGCGACGGATGAAGCCGTAAAGCAGCAGCTCAAAAATCCCCTTCGGCAGCGGTGCCTGGCCACACCAGATATAGAGCGGATCACCGCCGATCGCCACGGATACGGGCATCTTGCGCCCCGCTTTGCGGTATTCGTCAAAAAAGCCCGCGCCGTCTTTATGGATCTGCCAGTGCATCCCCAAGCGGTCGCGCCCGTAAATTTGCAGGCGGTACATGCCGAGATTTTGCGTTTGCGAGTTCAGATCCTTCGTATAAACCTGCCCCATCGTGATGAACGCGCCGCCGTCCCCCTCCCAGGTCTTAAGCACGGGAAGCTCGCCCAAATCGACATCGGCGCCCAGATGCGCGACCTGCTGACACTCGCCGCGACCGTTAAGGCGCTTTACAAAAATTTTACGCAGCGAGATTAAGTGCGCTAAAAAATCAAGCTTTTCGCCGAAGCTTTGCGGACGCTTCGGCTTTAGCAGGCTCTCGATCTCGGCGGCGATCTCGTCAGGTTCGCGACCGAGGATTAAATTTAGAGCGGGGGAGGAGCCGAAAATATTGCTTAGCACCGGCGGCATCTGTTTGCCCTGCGCGTTTCGCACGTTTGTAAAAAGCAGCGCCTGCGAGTGCTTACGCTTAACCTCGATGTAGCTTGCGTGCGCGATCTCAAGCTCGGTGCTAATCTGCTCCTTTACCTCGCGCAATAGCCCCTTTTCATAAAGCCTCTTTATCCAAAAATTTCCGTTTAAAATTTCATCAAAGCTCTGCATCCGCTGCCTTTAAAAAAATAGATTTTTTTCTTGCGGTTTTTGATTTAGAAGCTGCAAGATCGCGCTCTTCTCCGCAAAAACCAGCGCGTAGTGAAACTCGGGCAGGCTCTTTAGCGCGCTTAGCTTATTGAAGCGAAAGTCGATCTTGGTGCCGTCCAATCGGTCCTCCCAGCTAGCGCAGACGATAATTTTTTCGCGGAATTTCGCCCGCAAAAACTCCGCCTCGCGCGCAAAAAGCTCAGAATCGCTTTCGGCGATAAAGGCGCGGTAGCTTCCGCCAAGCGAGCTAACGTTAAAAAACCTATCCACAAAAATCGGCTCGAAATGACCGAATGCGCTTAAACTTTGAAATTTAAAGGGTATGTTTTTGCGCGAGAGATACTCGATCACGCCGCATAGCTCGGGCAAAAACAGCTGCGGAAAGATTAAGTTTGAGTAATAAAGCCCGCCGAAAACGAAGCTGCTGTAAAATATCGAGCCGCCGTAAAGCAGCCTAAAATCGGCGCTAGCGGGAATAGTGGCAGGCGAGATACCGAGGCTTTGCAAAAGATCGCCGTCGGTGGTAAAGTAGGTATTTTTCTCTTTGGCATTCAGCAGGCTGATGAAAAGCTCGCCCTTGCTGCGCGGCGCAAACATCAAATTTTTCGGCACGCTCGTGTAGCGCAGGATCTCGCTTTGCACCTCGTTTATCAGCACGAAGCCGTGCCGCCACGTCTCGCCCAGAAATTTTATCAGTCGCACGAGCGCTGAGCATAAATTTTCGACCTTGATAAAAGCAATCTCGTCATTGAGCGGCTTGAAATTGTTATCAAAAATGATCGCATACGCGCCGTTATCGATCGCGGTGCGCACGTCGCGCTCGTTTGCGCCTAGTGCGATGAAAGCTCCTTTTTTCGCGACCTTTGCAGGCTCGATCGCAAAGCTCTCGACAGCGGAGATCGCAGGATTATTCAGCATCGTTCCGTTTACGATGCGGGTTAAATTTAATAAATTTACCATTACGATTTCCCTGCGGCGGAGCTTTTAAGAGGCGCGCTCTTTGCGGCGCGGCGAGGCTGTTTCGCAGTAAGCGTGGAGATTGCGGCGGACGCGGCGGCTTCTTTTGCGGCGATTACGGTAGGCGCGGCAGTATTTTTTGCGATGCGGCGAGATTTTGCGTTCCGCGAAGCGCTTTTAGTCGGTGCCGATTTTGCGCTTGACGCGGAAATTTTATTTTGCGCGGTACTTTTTACGGACGTCGATTTTGCTGTGGATGTAGAGGCTACACTTGCTGCGATACTTTTAGCGGTCGATGCAGGTTTTGCGACAGATGCAGGTTTTTTAGCGAGCGGAGATCTTTTTGCGGGCACGCTTTTTGTCGCTGCGTTTTTTTTAGCAGAGGCACTTTTGGAAAGCGAGGCGTCCTTTTTAATGCTAGCGCTAGAAACGCTTGCCGTGCACTTTCTGCGCGATGCGTCGCTTGCTTTAGAGCTCTCGCTATCCGCGCTCGCATATTTTTTCGTGCGCTCGTCTGTAAATTTATCGGTGCGTGAAAACGAGCGCACGACCGCGCGCGCGCCGAGTTTTGCATATTTTAAAGCGGCAGACTTCGACAGCTCGCAAATGCCGAGCGTTAAAATTTTACGCGCCGCAAATTTTAAAGCAACCCCCGCACCGAGCTTCAGCGCCAATGGTGTCGCGCATACAAGCCCGCCCGCGCCAATCTTTGCGGCAAGGGAGGAACCGCGGCAAAGCTTTAAAATTTTATCCGAAACGGCGCTTTTTTGCGCGCAGAGCCCAGCCGCACCGCAGATAGCGAGCTTCGAAGCCTTGCGCGCTAGAGCCTTCATCGCTAACCTACGATCGCGCCGTTTTTTACGGGCGCGAGAGTGCTAAGCAGCGTAAGACTGCCGTCCTCGGCGCTCAAAATCATACCCTCGCTGCTATGTTTAAAAATTTTAGCGGGTTTTAAATTTGCCAGCACGCAGATCTGCTTGCCGATAAGTGCGGCGGGATCGTAAAATTTTGCGACGCCGCTGATGATTTGACGCGGCCTCTCCTCGCCCAAATCGATCATAAATCGCAATAGTTTCTCGCTGCCATCAATGTTTTCGCACTCCAAAATCGTGCCGACTTTTATAACGCATTTTTTAAAATCGTCGATTTTAATCTGCGCTTCAGATGCCGCGTCTTTAGCTTCTTGCGCCGTAGCGACCGAGCCGAAAGTATTTGCGTTTAAGCTTGGCGCGCCTTTTGCGGCAGCGTCTGCGCCCGAACCGCTCGCAGAATTTGCAGCGCCATTCAGCTTGTCGTAGTCCGCTTTAGGCATTAGCTCGTGATCGATCTTGGTAAAAAGCGGCTCGCATGGCTTAGCTTTAAAATCTAAAATTTCACCGCGAATCACTAGCTTTTCATAAAGCGGAGTGGAGATTTCAAAGCCCAGCGTGTCCGCGATACGTGCCGCCGTCTTCGGCATCGCAGGGCTTAGCAGCACGGCGACTTTAGCCAAAATATTTGCAACCAATGCGACGAGAGCCAGCGCCTTGGCCTGCTCGCCGTTTTTCATCAAATTCCACGGCTCATATTTCGCAATCGAAGCGTTCGCAAGAGCAAGCGCCCTCCAAAGCTCCTCCAAGTATCTATTGGTAGCGACCTCCTCAAGCGCGCTAAGCGCGGCGCTTAGATATGAGTTCGCCTCCTTGATCTCGGCGGTGAAAAATTTCATCACGTCTTTGGAATTTATGACGTAGTCCGAGTATTTTGCACTCATGCCGACGATGCGGCTGAGTAGATTTCCAAGCTCGTTGGCAAGCTCGGAATTTACGCGGTTAATGATCGCTTTTTGCGAAAAATCGCCGTCTTGGCCGAACGGCACCTCGCGCAGCAAGAAATACCTAAACTGCTCCAGTCCGTAAGCGTTTGCGACCTCGCGCGGATCCACGACGTTGCCCAGGCTCTTACTCATCTTTTTGCCGTCTCGCGTCCACCAGCCGTGAGCTGCGATGCTGCGCGGCATATTTAGTCCCAGGCTCATCAAAAACGCAGGCCAATAAACAGCGTGAAAGCGCAAAATGTCCTTGCCTACGATGTGCAGCGCATCGTGCCAATACTCCATCCGCTCGCCGCCCGCGCAAAATCCGAGCGAACTAAGGTAATCCATCAGCGCGTCCAGCCAGACGTAAATCACGTGCTTCGGATCGTTTAGCTCGGGCGGAATTTTAACGCCCCAATCAAAACCCGTTCGCGTGATCGAAAGATCCTTCAGTCCGCTTTTTACGAAGCTTACGACCTCGTTTCTTTTGCCTAGGGGCAGGATGCACTTTTCGTCCTCATACCATTTTAAAAGTCTATCTGCATAGGCGCTAAGTCTGAAAAAATAGCTCTCCTCTTTTAAAATTTTAGTCTTCTTGCCGCAGTCGGGGCAATACTCGCCGTCGATTAGCTGAGCGGAAGGGAAAAAACTCTCGCAGCTTACGCAATAGTTGCCCTCGTATTCGCCCTTATAAATGTCGCCCTTTTCATACATCTTGCGAAATACGTTTTGTACCGCCGCCTCGTGCGCGGCATCGGTAGTGCGCGAAAACATATCATAGCTGATGTCAAACTCGTCCCACAGGTCTTTAAATTTAGCGCTCACGCCGTCTGCGTATTGTTTCGGGCTTTTGCCGTGCTTAGCTGCGGCCTCTTCGATCTTTTGGCCGTGCTCGTCGGTGCCCGTTTTAAAAAACACCTCGTGTCCTTGCAGGCGGTAAAATCTAGCCATCGTATCGGCGATGATCGTCGTGTATGCGTGACCGATATGCGGGACGTCGTTTACGTAATAAATCGGCGTCATTATGTATTTTTTCATCATTCTCCTTACATTAATTTTATCAATAACCTAATCTATCGCAATATATAATTTTAATATTTAAATTTACTGCGATCGTGAGCCCGCTTTATTTAAGGTATAATTTACATATCCCGTCTCGGGCTGAATACTTATATAAGCTTGTTCATTAGCATCATTGGTAAGCGTGATAACGCATGGATTTTGACCCACGAAAAGCCTATCATATGGCACATTAGAGTTCGCTAACTGCCCCATAGGGCGACCGTAAGAATCAAAGGATATGGTGTGATTATTTCCATTACCGCAATTAGTAAATTCTATATTGCTTATATTATATGTTGCTTCTAAATTTAGCTTTTTATTCATTTTTGCACCATTAGTATTGGCAGGTTGCCTAGCAAAGCCCGAAGTAAGCAGTTTGTTAGGATTTTGCGGATCAGCTGCCATAGAATTTAGGCTATTTGGTTGTCCGTTTGAACCAGGGAAGTCTCCGTTATCCCAATATATATTATATCGCCATCCTGCTGCAGAGCCCGGTGCTCCTTGATCGGTAAATTGAATCCTCCAAAATCTCTTAAACCAATTAGGATCGTCGGGATCGAATTTGTTATCATTCATAGCCAGCTGCTGAGTATAGCGAATATGAGCAGCTACTTGATCTGCCGCCTCCACAAGGCTATTTCGATTGATTTGAGGCACTGCCACCGCCGCTAAAATTCCAACCACCACGATGATGAAAATCAGCTCTATCATAGTAAATGCTTTTTTCATAATTTTTACCTTTCATAAAAATTTTGTTTATATTTTAACATAAAATTTCGCAATTCGCACGCCTCGCTTGTAAATATCTATATTTTGTATCGAATTTTTATGATCCGAGACATATTCCGGCTCATCCGCATAGATAAAAGCGCTATCCCCGCTAGGCAGTCCGTAAAATTTTAGGCGCAGGCAGAGCCTCTCGTCCTCGCAGCTTACGCTTTTTACTCCGCGATTTTTTAACTCACTTGCCAGCTGCCTAGCTACGTCAAATTTATAGATAAAATGCCGCTGCGGTTTGTTTGCGAACATCGCCTCATACATCACGTCACTGAAAATCACTGCAAAATAACTCACCGCTAAGCTTACTAATGTCACGCCCACGGCGATCTTGTGAAAGGTGCGAAATTTAGGCAATCTAACGCGGTACGAATTAAACAAAACCCGAATGATCAAAGGCGTAGCGATGGCGCAATACGGCAACGTCATCTCAAGCGCCACGCGCTGTCTTAACGAAAAAAGCATCGTCAGACAAAGCGCGCTCGTGGCGATGAACCACAGCAGGCTCTTTTCCTCTTTGATCCAAATTCTATAGATCGTGTAGATGAAAAATAAAAACACTAAAGGCGAAAACGCGCCCGCAAAAACGCCCACAGTATCTAAAAAATACCCCTTCGGCTTGCCCTCCGAGCTTACGTCGTAAAAGATCACGCTGAAGCTAAATAGCGCTATGCAAAGCAGCAAAAGCTCCTTTTTACGCGTATAAAGCGCCCAAATTCCAAAGCCTACGTAGAGCATAAAAAATGCGCGGTCGATCAGGGCGCAAGCGGAGAGAAGCACGAAAAGCGCGATATTGTATTCGCTCTTTGCAAAATAGATCGCCAGCAGCGTAAAAAAAACGATGATGCCCGCGGGATTTAGCAAGATCGCGCTACTCATCGACGCAGGAAGTGCCATAAATAGCGCCGTAGCGACCACTCTATCGAAGCGACGCTTTAGAATAAATTTTGAAATTTTATAGATCATCGCGGCGTTTGCGAAGTGGATCAAAATAAACGGCACGCGCAGGGCGTAGTCGTTGCGCCCGAAAATTTCGCAACTTAAATTCGCGATTAGCGAAACGAGGGATTTTTTCTCGTAAAAAATTTCGGCTTCGTAGTAGCTGATGCTTAAATTTGAGATCGCATAAAGCAGAAATATGCCCTGAAACAGGCACATTATGGAGATCACGAAAATTTCGTTTTGATAAAGCTTCTTCACTCTCATCCTTGCTGTGGGTGTTTTAAATTTACGGCTAAATTCTACCGCCGAAATTTCATAAAATTTAATCCGCCGAATCCTTTAAAATTTAGCCGCTAAATTTAACCGCGCACTGCTTCATTCCTCTATCGTATAATTTTCCCAAAAGAAATTTATCCACTCATCCGTCTTTGAAATTTTAAAATCGGGCTGGATAAGCGCCTTGGGTTTGTAAAAAATCACCGCGGTTTTAAGCTCTATTTGCGGGAATTTCTCCAGCAGCACGCGCTTGATCTCGACCATGCTGTCGCCGCTGTCGATGATATCGTCCACCAGCAGCACGCGCTTGTAAAGCTCCAGATCGGGCACGTTGAAAACGTCGATGGTGTCGAGCTTTTTGGTGTCCGCGTAGTGGATGGAATTTATCGAAAAAATCGTCCGCATATCAAGCGCATTAGCTAGCGCGTGACCGAATGTGAGCCCACCTCTAGCGATCGCCACGATTGCATCGGGCATAAATTCGTCCCTAACCTGCTTTGCTATAACTCTTGCGTCGCGATCCATTTCTTCAAAACTATAAAATCTCATATCTTTCCTTAAAATTTAATGCATTAAAAATACTAAAACGCTAATCGCGCCAAGCGTCAAAACGCCGAAATTTAAATCTTTTATCTTGCGCTGAGCGAGTCTAACTACGATATAAGCGATAAAGCCGAAGCTTAAGCCGTTGGTGATCGAGTAGGTAAAAGGCATCAAAAACACTATGAAAAACGCAGGGATTAAAATTCCAGCGTCGCTATAATCGATCTTGCCAAGCTCGCTAAACATCAAAACCCCGACCATTACGAGGATAGGATAGATTGCATTTGCGGGGATCGCCTTAAATAGCGGCAACATAAACAGCGTCAGCACGAAAAATATAGCGCAAAACACTGCGGTAAGCCCCGTGCGGCCGCCCGCTTCTACTCCACTGGCGCTTTCGGCAAATGCGGTGACCGTACTCGTGCCGATAACAGCGCCTGCAACACTTCCTATCGCATCGGAAGTTAAATTTCTAGATAGTTTTTTCATGCCATCTTTGCTATTCTCTCCAAAAAGCCCCGCGCGGTTTCCTACGCCGGTGAGAGTGCCGATGCTATCGAATAGATGCGTGACGAAAAATGTGATTATAAAAGGCACGAACACGAGCTTTAGCGCTCCGGGGATATCTAGCTTAGCAAATATCGGCGTTATGCCGCTTGGTGCGCTTACTATGCCATGCGGTGCGGGCGAAATTCCAGCCACCCACGCAACGCACGAAGTAATCAAAATGCTTAAGATAAACGCCGCCTTGATTCTAAGCACGAAGAGCACCAGCACGACCGCTAAGCCTAAAATTCCAAGCAAAACGTTTAGATCTTTTAAATTTCCTAAAGTTACTAGCGTCGCCTGACTAGGCGCGATGACGCCCATCTGTTTAAGTCCGATGAAGCAGATGAAAGCCCCGATACCCGCACTTATGGCGCGACGCAGATCAAGCGGGATAGATTTGATAACCCAAACGCGAAAATTCGTAAACGAAAGCACTGTAAAAAGCGCCCCACTTATCGCTACGATGCCAAGTGCGCTCTGCCACGGCATCTTCGCATCCACGCACAACGCAAAGGTAAAATACGCATTTAGCCCCATGCCGACGCTAAGTGCAACGGGGGTATTTGCAAAAAGCCCGTTAAATAACGTCGCGATTATCGTAATAAGCGCGGTTGCCGTAACCAGCGCATCAAACGGCATACCTGCGATGCTCATAATGTTAGCGTTTACCGGCACGATGTAAATCATCGCCAAAAACGTAGTAAGCCCTGCGATAAGCTCCTGTTTTACCGACGTTTTTGCCGCGGCGAGATGAAAGAATTTCTCCACTTGCTCCTCCTTTAGAATTTATTCGTAAATTTCGATCTGATTATACAAGCTGTCGCGCTCTACGGGCACAAAGCCCGCCGTGCTGATCATATCGATAAAATCGCGCTTGCTCTGCCCTTTTTTGCTGCCGGCGCCGGCGCTGCTTTGAATGCTTTCGTTCTCGATCGTGCCGTCAAGATCGTCCGCGCCGAAATCCTGCGCTACAAGGGCTAAGCTTAACGTCGAGGTCGCCCAGTAAGCCTTTATATGCGCGACGTTGTCGAGCAAAATTCTACTAATCGCGATCGTTTTTAAAATTTCGACCGAGCCTAAAAAGCTCTTCACGTCTAGGTAGTTATTCTCGCGCTGATACACGAGCGGGATGAAGGCGTTGAAACCGCCGCCGTTAGCGCGAGAGAGGCTCTCATCTTGCAGCGCGCGGATGCGCAAGATGTGATCGATGCGGTGAGCGCGGCTTTCGATATGGCCAAAGAGCATCGTGGCGTTGCTCTGACGCCCACGCGCATGCCACAGCGAGTGGATACGCAGCCACTGCTCGCTTGAGACCTTGCCTTTGCAAATTTTATCCCTGATCCGTTCGTCAAAAATTTCGGCGCCGCCGCCGGGCATCGAATCCACGCCGCTTTGTATCATCAGCTCTATCGTCTCCTCGTAGCTCATCTTCCACTTTCGCCGCCAGTAATCGACCTCCGCCGCGGTCATCGCCTTGATATGCACAAGCGGATATTTTTGCTTTATCGCTTTGAAAATTCCTAAATATTGCTGCGGCGTAACGAACGGATTGTGCGAGCTTACGATATGAATCTCCTTCGTGCCGCGCGCTACCGTCTCGTCCACGATACGCATGATCTCATCGTCGCTCATCGTATAGGCGTTTTCGTTCTTGCGGTGCGCCGAAAATGCGCAAAATTTACAGGTATCTGCGCATAAATTCGAAGGATTTATATGACGATTTGCGTTGAAATAGACGTTTTTGCCGTTTTTTTCTTTGCGAATAGCAAAGGCGAATTTGCCCAGATCGAAAAGATTCAAATCCCATAACTTCACGCCGTCTTCGTAATTTAATCTCTCGCCGCTTTGTAGTTTTTCTAAAATTTCCATCGATTTCCCAAGCTAAATTTTGTGCTAATTATATAATTTTTTGCTTACAAAACGGATAAGCGGACTAAATTTAAAGCCGAATTTCGTTAATTTAAAATAGCGTAGTAAAATGGGCGCCAAATTTTAAACAAGGAAAGCAAAATGTGTGGAATCGTAGGCTACATAGGAAACGCTGAAAAGAAAAAAATCATAATAAACGGACTGAAAGAACTCGAGTATCGAGGATACGACAGCGCGGGCCTTGCCGTTATGGACGAGAGCGCCAATATCAAATATTTCAAAGCAGTCGGCAAGCTAAATAATCTCGAAGAAAAGATGAAAGATTTTACTTCAGAAGGCTTTGGCGTCGCGATCGGCCACACTCGCTGGGCGACGCACGGAAAGCCTACCGAACTTAACGCGCATCCGCATTTTGGGGATTTTAGCTTCGTCGTGCATAACGGCATCATCGAAAACTACATCGAGCTAAAGGACGAGCTCGAAGCGGACGGCGTGAAATTTTTAAGCCAGACCGATACCGAAGTAATCGTGCATCTTTTCGAGAAAAATTTCAAGGCTAGTAACGACGCATTTAAGGCATATGAAGCCACAATTAAACGACTAAAAGGCGCATACGCAACGCTTTTAATCACAAAGGCAGCATCCGGAGAAATTTTCTTTGCTAAAAACGCGGCTCCGCTCATCGTCGCGAAAAACGATAAAAACGAAATTTTCTTTAGCTCCTCGGACGCTCCGCTCATTGGGCTTGCAAATACGGCCGCGTATCTGGATGATCAAATTTACGGCGTTGCCAAGCTCGGACAAATAGACATTTTTAAAAACTCTAAACCGCATAATTGCGCCTTTAGTGAGCTTCCGAAAGATAAAGGCTATGCGCAAAAAGAGGGCTTTAGATTTTTTATGGAAAAAGAAATTTACGAGCAAGCGCAAGTCGTAACCGAAGCGATGATGGGGCGTGTAATAAAGGGCGGTAAGATAAAATTTGACGAACTTGATGCGGCGCTGTTTGAGGGCATCGACGAGGTTGTACTATGCGCTTGCGGCACGAGCTATCACGCCGCGCTTGTAAGCTCGTATCTTTTCGAGCGCATCGCTAAAATCCGCACAAAAGTAGAAGTTGCCAGCGAATTCCGCTACAAGGAGCCGTTTTTAAACAAGAATTCCTTATTTATCGTGATCTCGCAAAGTGGCGAGACCGCCGACACCTTAGAGGCGCTACATATCGCTAAAAAAGCCGGTCTTAGGACGCTTGCAATCTGCAATGTCGATAACAGCTCGATCGTGCGCATGGCGGGCAGCGTTATCCTCACCCGCGCGGGCATCGAAAAGGGTGTGGCATCTACGAAGGCTTTTGCGACGCAGGTTATGGTGCTATGGATGTTTGTGGTGTATCTTGCAAATCTGCGCGAAGTCATCTCGGCGCGCACGAATTCCGCTGAAATTTCAGCGATGCTTCATATCCCGCAAATTTTAAAGATCAAAGACGGCTTGCAGGATAAAATTTACCGCATGAGTAAGCACTATCTGCACGGACACGGCTTTTTCTTTATCGGGCGCGATATTTTCTATCCGCTCGCTCTTGAGGGCGCGCTCAAGCTCAAAGAGATCTCCTATCTGCACGCGGAAGGCTATCCAAGCGGCGAGATGAAGCACGGACCGATCGCTCTTGCCGATTCTAATCTCTTTACGGTTGCGCTGATGCCAAAGCATTTGCTCTACGAAAAAACGAAAAGCAATGTCGAAGAGCTTGCCGCGCGCGATGCGTATATTTTAGCCATCAGCCCGGAAGAACCAGAGATCGCGGATGATTTTATCAAAACGAGCGAGCAGAGCCACGCGATGAGCGAGTTTTTTGAGATGATGATAATTTTACAAATTATAGCTCTTGAAATCTCCGTCAGACTTGGCAATGACGTGGATATGCCGCGAAATTTAGCCAAAAGCGTCACCGTAGAATAATCGTTTTTTAAGTTCATTTTGACTAATATTTCTCATTAAAAAATCGGGGAATGTTAGTATATGAGACTTATCGGATTTATTAGAGGTGAAAATGTCATAGTCGCCACGGGCGGGGTCGAGTATAGCTACGAAATGCTAGGCGAGCGTGATCCTAGCCTAACTGACGGCGATGAGGTAAGCTTCGACACGCTAGCATCCAGCGCGATAAATATAAAGCGCGTCGAGGGCTCTAAATCCAAAGACCGCGTAGCGCAAAAAGTAGCCCCACAGCCAAAAGAATCTGCAAAGCAAAACGATGAAATTTTTGGCGATAAGAATTTTGCAGAAAATAATATATCCGAAGCGCCATCCTTTCAAAGCTCCACCGAAAATATTACGAACGATATATCTGCCGTAAAAGAAACGAAGGTCGCAAAAAAATTTAATAAATTTAAATTTAACCGCAAAGCCAAGCCTGCTAGTGCAAAAAAACCGAAATTCTTTGGATTTGAGTTCGTCCAAACCGACGATCTGCGCACTACGCAAAGCGTCGAGAGTAAAATTTATACTTCATCTATCCGCAAGGAAGGGCTTAAATCCATAATCCTGCCCATAGCGCCAATAGTCATTATTTTGATATTCCGTTCGCAAATCGCAAGCATATTTCTATCTTTTTCGCAGATCCAAGACTACGTCAATCAAGATACGGTTTATATGGTGATGGACCTGCTGATTTTCCTTAGTTTTGCGCTATTTTATCTGCTGCCGCTTAACCGCGCGATAAACCTACTCTCCATAGCGACGCACGATCAATACCCGATGCGTCAAATGGCGAATTACAACGTCTTTATCATCCTGTGCGTCATCTCTACGATCCTGCAGGATAAGAGCCTGGGACTAGATGAGTTCGAGCAGTTTTTCATCTGCGGCGTGATCGGATTTGGACTTATTTCGTTTTATTATAAGCTCAAGGCGTTTGCGTTTATGTTTTTTAAAACTGCAGGCTCGATCCTATTTGCTCCTGCGCTACTTGTGGAGCTCGCGGCTATTATTTTCATCGGCATCGGCGACCGCTATACTGGCGCGTCGATGAAATTTATGGAGCTTACGGGGCTATTTTTTGCGAGCACGGCGTGGAGATACATCATAATTTTTATCGTTATGTCGCCACTTTATTTCCTTGGATTTTGTATGCTAAGGCGGATCAAAAAATAATTCTGCGAAATTTTGCTGCAGATTTGGCTGCGATGAAATTTTACTACGATAGAATTCTGCTCAAAATTTCATCGCAAAATTTAGCACGAAGACAGAATTTAGCGGGGATTTGAACTTTATCAAAGTAAAATTCTACCGCATTGAAATTTTATCGCAATAAAATTCCGCAATTGTAGGTGCAATCACACACTAAAGTAATATATGTCTTTTATACGCGTAACGCACGGCTTACAAAAATACACCAATGCCTGCGAAATTTCGATGCAATGCCCCCTATTTGACAAAAGCCGTGGCAATTTGACATCGCGTCTGTAAAATCCTACCACTAAAATCCATCTTTAAATCTCGCACGCTCAGCACATATCAACTCAGAATTTTATCCACGCAATTCGGCGCGAAATTCAAAGCTAAATTTCACATCGCATTCTACGGCAAAATTCCAAGACATAACTCTATCATAATAAAATTTTGCCGAAATAAAATTCTAATCGATACGAAAACCTAAGCTCAGAATTCAAATCAAATTTAAAGCTACAAGCTCCACGCTACGCAGCTCTTAAAATTTCACTGCCCAAATTTTGTCGCGTTTAAATTTAACCGCGCGCCGTATTAAAATTCCGCCCACTGCCGCCGCCGCGGCCAAATTTAACTACCGCGCTAAATTCCATGCCCTCACCTGCTGAAATTTAATCTCGCGCCCCGCTTCGTGCGGTGTAGAATTCACGCCTAAACTCCGCAAACCGCCCGTGCATGATCGCCTCTCTCATATCCGCGGCAAGGCGCAGGTAGAAGTGTAGATTGTGAATGCTCGCGAGGCGGTAAAAGCTAAGCTCGCGCGCGCGAAATAGATGATTTAGGTAGCCGCGACTGAAGCGCTTGCACGTGTAGCAGTCGCAGTGCGGATCGATCGGATCGTGATCGCTGATAAAGCCCGCGTTTTTGATGCTGATCTTGCCGAAGCTCGTAAATAGCGTGCCGTTGCGGGCATTGCGCGTAGGCATCACGCAGTCGAACATATCCACGCCGCGAGCGACGTTTTCGACGAGATCCTCGGGCGTGCCGACCCCCATCAAATATCGCGGGCGCACCGCATCGACGTATGGCATCATAGCCTCTACGGTTTCGTACATCAGCTCGTTTTTCTCGCCCACGCTGAGCCCTCCGATCGCAAGCCCGTCAAAGCTCATCTCGCACAGTGCTTCGGCGCAAAATTTGCGCGCCTGCGGGTCGGTGCCGCCCTGGATGATACCGAAGATGTTTTGATGCGCGTGCAGGCCGCGAGATTTCATGGTCTCGTGATAATCTATCGCCTCGCGAGCCCATTTTATCGTGCGCGCGACGCTTAGATCGATACGCTTTTTAAGCCGCGATCTATCGTCTGCGCTAAGCGCGCCGGGCTCGCGCGGCAGCTCCACCAAGTCGTCCAAAATCATCATAATATCGGAGTTTAGCTCATACTGCGTATCTAGCACCGAGCGCGGCGTGAAATAATGCGTGCTGCCGTCGATGTGGCTTTTAAATTTTATGCCGCCCTCGTCGTTTTTAGTGTTTGCGCGCAGGCTGAAAGCCTGAAAGCCGCCGCTGTCGGTCAGAAAGCTGCGAGGAAATTTCGTAAATCCGTGCAGCCCACCAAACTCCGCCACTACCCGCGAGCCGGGGCGCAGATACATATGATAGGTGTTGGCGAGGATTATCTGCGCGTCCAGGAGCCGCTCTACGTCCGTCGCATCGAGCGCTTTGACCGCGCCCACGGTGCCGACCGGCATAAAAACGGGGGTGCGGATCGTGCTGTGCGCCGTGCGGATCGTGCAGGCGCGCGCCGCGCCGTCCGCGGCGTCTATCGTAAAATCCATCTTGATCCTTTAAATTTTGCTTTTTGCGCGCATTCGACGCAAAATTTTAAAAAGCGATTGTAGCGAAATTTAAATTTGCGGCAGGTAAATTAAGGAATTTTATAGTATTAAAGCTAAAATTTTAAGAATGCTGTGCAAACGCGCAACACAACGTCAATAAGATTAAAGAGCTTTCGTATTTTTATCTTTAGTTTCGTTTGAAAATTCTAAAAGCTTTTCGTAGCTTTTTCGCATATGCTCGATGGCATCGTTTATCGCAAGACCTTGCATGATGACGCGATACAAATTAGGTCGCGTCTTTTCCCAGTTCCTAAGCGTTTGCACATCAACGCCTAAATATCCGGCTATATCTCTTTTTGTCATTTTCGCCCCATTTTTTTAATCATAGACTATAAAAAAGAGGTTAAATTTCCAACAGCATAATATTTACTCTTTTTAGGATTATAAAGCATAAATATTATGCTTTATAAGTTTATATTTATATTGTATTCAATATAATTCCAAATCAAATTTTTTAGGAGTAAAAAATGAACGAAGATAATATAAAAGAGTGTGAGAAATTTTTTCCGTATGAAAACGATGAAACGCTGGAGTGCCTATATAAAGACGACTGGTTTTGTATAGTTTTTGGAACGGCTGAAGATATGGAAGAAAAATCTATCGGCATAAGATGGACTATAAATAAGAAAGGCAATAAAAGTCCTATTATAGGGTATCCACGTGAAAGATATGTAAGATTACCCTGGTATTTTAGTGAAGGTTTTTTACAAACGATTTTAGCAAATAAAAATCCAAACGGACAAGTGATATGCAAAAGCAAAAATATAGAAGAAGCCATAAAATACTTTAAAAATTTAAAGGATCAAAAATGAAAAAATTTATGATCATATCTTGCCTACTGATTTTTGTGTGCGGTTGTGATGGTGATATAGAGGGACAAGGTAGTGGAGTAAAGGAAGTTAGACAATTTCATAACGCTAATGGAGCGCTGGTGAGAGAAGTCCCCTATAATGAAGCAGGGCAAATTCATGGAATTGTAAGAGAATGGTACCCAAATGGTGATTTTAAACTAGAAATAAGATATAAAAATGGTAAAAAGGACGGACCTTTTAAGGAAAATAATAACTTTTTTAAATCACTAACTGAGGGAAATTTCAAAGATAATAAGATTATAGGCTCCGTTAAAACACATAATGAAAACGGAGTGCTCATAAAAGAAAATATATATGACGATAAAGGAACGCTTTTAAAAACTATATCTTGGTATGATAACGGACAGAAAAAAGACGAAACGGATTATAAAGAAGACGGCTATAGAGCAAAATCTTATGCAGAATATTATGAAAATGGGCAGTTAAAATCTCAATCTGATAGTCCCGGAAATCGAAAAACATGGTATGAAAACGGTCAACAAAAAAGCGAAGAAAACGATGATGGAACATGGCGTAATTGGTATGAAAACGGTCAACTAGAGAGTGAACGCGATAGCAATACAACATCGCGTTATTGGTATGAAAATGGACAACTGAAAAGCGAGGAAAGCAGCGACGGAATTTCATCTGACTGGTATAAAAATGGATATGTAAAAAGGGTATCTAAAAAGCATAACAATGGAAGCGAAGAGATGGAATGTAACGAAGATGGAACATTAAAGCGCATGCTTATATTAAATGACGATAACGAGTATATTAGCATCTATAGCAGGCAAGACATCCAAGAGCTTATAAAAGTAATAGGAACTAGTGAAAATGATTTATGTAAGATAAATCCTTTCAACTAGCTCTAGGCGCCCTTGGGGCGCGAGGCTTTCTTTTTGCCGGCGCGCTTTTTGCGGAGACGCTTTTGCCGTCCGATAAATTTTGCAAGGCTAAATTTGCTATAGATTTTTTTCTGCCCCGACTCTTTGCTTTTCTATTTTGCAAAAACTCGCTGTATGGCGAGCCGTAAAGGCTAGCGTGCCAAATCGCGCTTGCCAGCATCACTGCACCCGAAACTTTATGCAGCTGCGATATGCGCGAGTTCATATTCAGCGCGGTTAGAGCCGTGATACCCATACTCAATCCCAGCGTCACTTTAGCCGCTTTGCGCTGAAAATTTAGATCCAAAATTTTATCTTCAATGCTCAAATTTTACCCCTTTGATGGAATTCAGTAGTAGTCCTATCGTCGTGCCATTATGTAGCAGCGCCGTAGCTACGGGACTTAGCGCGCCGAAGGTCGCCAAAAATAAAATGATCGAATTTATCCCCACGGTGGCGTTGAAATTTCGATTTACGAGCCGCAGCGTGTCGTTGGCTAGCGCCTTTACCTGCGCGACGCCCTCGATATCGTTTTTCAAAAGCCCGATCTGAGCGGAAGCCTTGGCGATCTCAGCGCCGTTTAGCATGCTGATGCCGATGTCCGCCTTCATCAGGCTCGGTGCATCGTTTATGCCGTCGCCCACGAAGACCACCTTTCGCCCCTCGGCTTTTAACTGCTCTAAGATTTCGGTCTTTTGCGTAGGCAGTAGCTCGCCGTAATAGCGATCTACGCCGAGCTTTTTGGCTACGGCGCGGGCTTTTGATTTCACGTCGCCGCTTAGCATGACGATCTGCTCTGCACCCAGCTCGCGGAGCCTAGCGATGACGGCGCGGGCGTTTGCGCGCACCTCGTCTCTAAGCCCGATGAGCCCCAAAAGTCTGCCGTCAAATGCGATGTAAAGCAGCGCGAGCCCCTTTTGCATCGCAAGATCGATGGTCTCTTCGTACGCCGCAAACGAGATCATCTCGTCGTCCTCTAGGAAGTGGCGCGAGCCGATGATGAGCTTTTTGCCCTCGATGCTTGTTTTAACGCCGTGAGCGACGACGAATTCCACCTCGTCGTGGTGTTTGTGGATAAAACCGTGCTTTTTAGCCGCATCCACGATCGCTTCGGCTACGGGATGAAAGTAATGCTCCTCCGCGCTCGCGGTTAAATTTAAAATATCGTTTTTGCTAAAGCGCTCGTCAAATGATATGATCTCGGCAACCTCCAGGTTGCCGTACGTAAGCGTGCCCGTCTTATCGAATACGAAGGTATCGGCTGCCGCAAGCGACTCAAGAGCCTTGGCGCCTTTGATCAAAATCCCGTTCTTGCCCGCCTTCGAGATGCTCGATTTAAAAGCAACCGGCGTAGGCAGTTTAAGCGCGCACGAGTAATCCGCCTGCAGCACCGAAGCTACGCTCATAAAATTTCGATTTATCAGATAGGACACGCCCGCAAGCCCGAAGGTCACCGGCACGAGCTTGTCGGCTAGGTGGGTTGTATGCATGCCGATGCTGGAGCGTTCGTTAAGAGATGCCGTGATGTAATGCTTAATGCGCTGCGTGGAGGTGTTTTCGCCGACGTTTTCCGCCCAGATACGAATCCTGCCCTCCTCTACGATCGTGCCGCTTAACACGCTATCGCCGCGAGATTTTTTCACTGCGACCGATTCGCCCGTCATATTGGCTTGATTTATCATTGCTTCGCCGCTTACGACGTGTCCGTCCACGGCTATGACATCGCCCGCACCCACGACCACGATGTCGCCTACCTTTAGCTTAGAAGTGGCGATTTTGATCTCGGTTTTTTTGCCGTTTTGATCTATCTCGACCCACGCCTCGGCGATGTCCGGGCGGGCGAGCTCACGGATAAGATCGTCACTTTTATAAACGGTGCTCTCCTCCATGTATTCGCCAAGAGCAAGCATAGCGTTGGTGCTGTTTGCAGCAAATACATCGCCGCGCGCGAGCGAAATCCCAACAGCGGCAGCTTCCAAGCCCTTTGAAGTAAGCCCGTGACGAAAGCTTTCTTTAATGCCCTCTTTTAAGATAGGCATGCACGCTACGATGCTAAATGCGCGCGCTAAAGGCGAAGTGCGAAAGATTAAATTTCCGCCCAATGCAAGAAGCGCTAAAATAAAGTCGTTTTTGCTCGGTAAATTTTTATGGCTAGCGGGGATAATTGATTTTAGCTCGCTTAAATTTAAAGCCGCAAGCTGCTTTAGAATTCCTGCCTTATTCGCACCAGCGTCAAGCCTAAGGATCAAAGAGCCAATTTTAGCGTTAAATCTAGCTTCCGTTACGCCTTCAAGCCTCGCAGCAGCTTTTTGCAGCGCGCTCGTATCGAGCCCTTTAAAGCCCGCGACCTTTATGCGTAATCTAGTTTGAGTCTCATGTAAAATTTTAAAATTTTGCATCGACTACTCTTGCATCTCTGCCTTGGCGTCTTCGAATCGCTCCCTCATCTCTTCAACGCCCATCTGAAACATCTCGGTGCCCTTTGCGATGAGCTTAAAAAGCTTTTTTTGCGCGTTTTCGTCGGTGAGAAAATAGGTCGCCGCAGCACCTAAAACGATGCCTGTGATAAATGAGTTGCTACCAAATAAACCGTTCGCGTTTTGCCTACCACCCAAGGAATTAAAAATTCCACCGAAAGCGGAACTCTGCGAGCTTTGAGTAGAATTTACGTCGCTTGAGCTTTGAGCGGCAGAATCTTTATTGTCCGAATTATTGCTGGAAGCAGAGCTATTAAAAGGTGCAGAATTTACCCGCTCGTTTATCCATTTAGCCCAACCGCCGAGCTTTTCGTCACCGGCAAAGCTACCCGCAGAGCCGCCAGCATATTTGTTGTCACCAAAATCGTAATCGTCTAGAATTTCTTTCAAATCTTTTTTTGTGATATACGGATTACTCATTGCCTACCTTAAGAATAAAATTTCTACCCGCAATGAGCGCGCCTACGCATACTGCGACGCCTGCCGCTGCGCGTAGATACTCGCCTTGTACGAGCTTATTTGCGCTGTAAATCGCTCCGCCGCCGATGATACCGCCGCTTAGCGCAATATCTAGCGCATCGCGAATCGCTTTAGATTTGCTCTTGCCTTCTTTGGCTTTAACGAGTTCTACGGCGCAACCGCCGATCGCCCCTGCTATAGCGCCGCTTAAAACGTGATCCAGCGGAGAACGCTGTGTCGTAAGTGATCTATTCATTTAGGCCTCTATTTTTCTGATTTATCGTCTGCGGACGTAAATTTAGCCGAAGAATTATCGTCCATTTTTACGATCTGCGGGATATTAAGCGGAGTAGTAGATGCTGCGGATGTCTCACCTACCGGTGTTGCGCCAGTCTTAGCGCTCGCGGTGGATTTTTTAGTTCTTTTAAATCCAGGTTTTGGTCCCGGCTTTTTTCTGGTTTTTTTTACAGTGCTAGTCTCAGTGCTGGCGCTACTTGTCGCAGCTTTTTTACCGCCAGACTTTCTTTTACCTTTTACCGCCTCAGCGACATCGTCTAGGCCTTCTTTGGCTTCCGCAAAAATTTCTTTTGATTTTTTGCTTAATTTTTCCGCTCCGCCTTTGACGCTATTTTTTAGTTCCTCGACGCTTTTGCTACTTACGATTTTATTCGCACCTTCTTTGATTTTATCTCGATTGTTATAAGCGTAAACCGCCGCGCAACCAAGCGCAAAACCTGCTAGAAATGGGATTGGCATTTCATTCTCCTTGTGTTAAGATTATAAAGTCATTTTATCAACTTTACATAGATTTTGATATTATAGCGACTTTTTTAGATTTTTGCAATCCTAATTTAATTTTTCTGCAAAATTCCTTTAATTAAATTAGAAAATGCGCTATTTAAGATATTTTGCAAATCGTATTTTTGAAATATCCGCTCTAATTCCTGCGGATTTTTTAAAATTTCATTTAACAAATCAGTTAAATTCAAAGAATTTGAATCAACCTCGCATTTAGAATTTAGTTCCTTTAAAATCGGCAAAATTTCATTATACGAAACCGCCTGCGCCTTATATAGCTGCTCTTTAAATTCTGCGTTCTTACACGAATTAATTAAATCGTCATAAAACATCATAGAGCTTTTTTCTATCAAAAGCGCCGAAGCCAAAAACTCATTCATACCTTTTGCAACCAGTGCCTCACTGCTATTTTCAGGAGGCGTAGCACCAAGCCCGCAAGAATTTGCAAAGTCTAACATCCGCTCAAGTAATCCAGCTCGTAAAGATAGAATTTCTCCTAACTTTTTATCTTGAAATTTAACTGCGCCCAACGAATAAAACTGTAAAATTTGTGCCTCTTTTTCGAGCAAAAGAGCAATATCTGCAATTTGCGCCTCATTTAAATTCCGAGATTTATTAGAAATTCTGCGCGATTTTTTAGTGCTACGCAATGCTTCTTCGTTCAAGAAATCGCCTCTATATTGGAATTTACAAGCGCTACTAGCTCCGGCGAACTGATGCCGCTTAAAAACTGCTCCCAAAGGTGCATCGGAAAAACGCTTTCATCATAATGAATCGTCAGCGAGCCGATTAGAGAGTTAAATTTATACTCTTTTATCCCGCGAATTGCAGCTATTTTAGCCTTCAGACTCTCCTCGCTCACACTATCTCGCAACTCCCTAATTTTAGGACTTACGCGGATACGAATACGACCTTTGCTGTGGCTGATTTTGCTAAAATATTTATGAAATTCCAAAATATCGTTGTGATTTATTTTCATATTTTTCCTTAAATTTGCACCCAAATAATATCATAAATCATTTAATTCCTGCTAAATTTTGCGAATTATTTGCGTTTAGGACGGAATATTTTTATCTTATTTTCATCCGCTGTTATGTAATTTCCTCCCATTAGATCAATACAATACGGCACGGCAGGAAATACCGGCAGCAAGCATTCTTTAATCGCTTTTGGATTGCCCGGTAAATTTATAATCAGAGATTTTGTGCGGATCGCTGCTATCTGGCGCGATAAAATTGCCGTAGGCACGATCTTTTGGCTTTCTGCGCGCATTAGTTCGCCAAAGCCTGGCATTAATTTCTCACTTACCGCTTCGGTCGCTTCAGGCGTTACATCGCGTGGAGCAGGACCCGTGCCACCCGTAGTTAGCACTAAATCACAACCCGCTTCATCGCAAAGATAAATCAGCTTATCTTTGATCAGCTCCAGCTCATCTGGAACTATTTCATAAAAATACTCTTTCTCGCAAGTTAGCCAATCATCCATCACGGCAATTATCTCTTTGCCTCCTAAATCCTCGTAAACGCCACCGCTAGCGCGATCACTGATCGTTAAAACACCTATTTTTACCATTTTCCTCTCCTTTATTAGAATTTTAAATTTTAAAATTTAATCAAAATTTAGCGTGCCGTCTTGCGGCTTTTCTTCAGAGCTTTCGCTATCTTTTTCCAGCTTTTGCAAATCTTGCTCTTGCTCGGAGACGCCTTCTTGCTCCGCACCATCGGATTCGCAAATCTTTTGAACATCCTCGAAAGTTATGAACTCATAAACGAAAATTTGCTTTGAAATTTGATTTAGCTTATCTTGCATCGTGCGGATTATCTCGCTTACCTCGTCGTAGCAATCTTGCAAAATTTTATTCACGCTCTGCGCGCTAGGGGTGAAACTATCGCCCATCGCGAGCTCGAAAACCATCTTTTGCGCCAGCGCGATAGCCTGCTTTACGTCGCTAGCAGAATTTGAAAAAGCGTCGTTTTTATGGATTTGTAGCGCCGCCATGCCGCTTAAAAGCACTTTAATTTGATTTAAAATTTGCGTTTTAGATTCGATCTCGAAATCCTCGTTTAAAAATTTATCGTTTAAAAGCTCGATCTTTTCGAAATCAAACGAATACCAATACGCGCTAAGCGCCTTCGCACCCTGATAAAACGCCTGGATCTCCTTTTCGTATTCGGTGAGAATTCTACTTTTTTGCACGCCGTAAAAGACCCTCATTCGCACGTTTTCAAAATCGCTAAGCTCGATCGTATCGCTACCTCGCTTAAGAGCGTTGATTGCGGCTTCATTTACCAGCGTCGCTACTCCCGCGCCGCTAAAACCCACGCAGAGGCGGCTTACTTTGTTGATATTTGCGCTGCATCTTTTGCCCTCGAGGTAAATTTTTAAAATTTCGATGCGGTCTTTGTAGTTCGGAAGCCCAATAAAAACGCGCCTATCAAAGCGCCCCGAGCGCAGTAGCGCATCGTCGATCAAATTTATTTTATTGGTCGCGCCGATTACCATCACGCCGCTATTTTCCTCAAACCCATCCATCTCGGTCAGCAGCTGATTTAGCGTCGCTTCTCGCTCGTCGTTGCGCCCAATACCGCGCTTGCCGCCGACCGCGTCGATCTCGTCGATAAAAATAATTGCGGGCGCGCAGGATTTGGCCTTCGCAAACAGCTCGCGAACCCGCCTAGCACCGACGCCCACAAAGACCTCGGCGAAGCTTGCGCCGCTTTGGTAAAAAAACGGCACGTCCGCCTCGCCGGCTACGGCTTTTGCGATAAGGGTCTTGCCGACGCCCGGCTCGCCGATCATTAAAATTCCTTTTGGCAGCTTGATGCCAAAATTTCGGTATTTTGCGGGATTTTTTAAAAAATCCACGATCTCTATGAGTTCGCCCTTGACCTCGCTGATGCCCGCGACGTCGCTAAATCTCACGTCGCTAACGCTTGGTGAAAGATCGCCGAGATCGCCGCTTGCGCTAGCGCTCTGACGCGCGGCGCCGTCCATCCTGCGGCGCCTAGCCAAAACGGTTTCAAAATAATATACGAAGAGAAAAAATGCGAACGTAAAAATTACTAAAATCGCGCTAATACCGCTCGTGCCATCATCCTTTTCTTTGCTGATTAGAGCGTGATTTGATAGCTCCTTAAGATCTACAAGATCGGTTAAAATTTTATAGCGTTTGCCGTCGTAGGTAAAATTTAAATTGCCGTCCTCGATATGCGCGCGTTTGATCTGATCTGCGCGGACTAGCTCGCTAAATTCGCGCTCGGTGATGTATCGCGAATCATCTTTAAAATAAACGATCGAGAGCAAAACGATAAGCAGCACTAAAAAAATCAAAATTATATTTAGCTTGCTTTTTTTGATTTTATGCAAAATTTCCATCAAATTTAACCTCATAATCTCTTATCTCCATCCATTTTTTCGACAAATCCTCATCGCTTTTGATCCAAATTTTATCATAAAATTGATCATATCCTTCATAAAACTCTCTGTTTTTCCGCTCGATCAGCACATTTAGCGGCACCTTGTGCGAGAGGCGAAATTTATAATTATTCAGCGCCGTTATGTTTTGTAGCATCTTTAGCCGCGCCTTCGCCGTTTTGCCGTCTATGCGGCCTTTTAGCGACGCCGAGGCGGTCCCTTGCCGCGGCGAAAAGATAAAGGCATGCAGATGCGTGAGCGGGAATTTTTTGAAATTTTCTACCGCTTCGAGCCAAAGCTCTTCGCTCTCGCCCGGATGCGCGACGATGAAGTCCGTCCCCAGCGCAAATCCGCGCTCCGCAAGCTCGCAAAAAAGCTCCAAATCCCTTAGCGCGGAATTTCGGCGGCGCATTATGCTAAGCATCTTTTGCGAAGTGTGCTGAAGCGCGATGTGCAGATGCCGCTCCAGCCACGGCTCGGATAAAATTTCGCGAAAGCTTTCGTCTATCTGCGAGGGCTCGATACTGCCTAGGCGAATGCGGCGAATTCCGCGGATCGCGCCCATCTTTTGAAGCAGCGCACCCAGGCTTGTGCCTGCGGCTTTGCCGTAGCTTCCGATATTGGTGCCGGTTAGCACGATCTCGCTAAAGCCGTTTGCGGCAAGGCTCGCCGCCTCTTTTAATATCGCGTCTTCAGAGCTGCTTCGCGAGCGGCCGCGCACCGAGGGGATTATGCAGTAGCTGCAGTTAAAATCGCACCCCTCCTGAATTTTAATAAAGGCCTTGGTGTGATCCTCGTAGTCGCTTACCAGGTTTTTTTCGACGCCGTCAAGACCTCCGATATCGTAAAATTTCGACTCCGAGCCCAAAAACTCGTCGATCTTTTCCTTTTGCGACATCCCGAATACGCCAAAGACCGCGCCGTTTTTATACAGCTCTTCGCCGCGCGAGACCGCGCCGCAGCCTGTTAGCAATATCTTTTTGCCGAGGCGGTTCATCTTATTTACGTAGTTTCGCACGTCCGCGTCGGCGCCGTTCGTAACGGTGCAGGAGTTTATCACGACTACGTCCGCGCCCTGCTCGTCGTGCGTGATCTCGCCCGATTTGAGGTTACTTTTTATAAGCTGCGTGTCATAGATATTGGTGCGACATCCGAACGTTTTAAAATAAATTTTCAAATTTCGCTCCCCGATCCGCTTCCTGTAGCAAAGCCAGCGCCCTGCGCCGCTGCGTTTAAATTTTGTGAGCCTTGCTGCTCGGAGCCGAGATCTTGCGCCGCAAAATTTCCGCCCGCAGCCGCATAATTTTTGCCGTTAAAAAGCGTGTAAGCAGGATAGGCGATCTTGATATCGGGCTCGCTTCTTAGCGCGTCTAAAATTTCAGCCGAGATATTGCTGCGAAGCCCGAGCGTCGCGTAAGAGTTCGTCATATACCAAACCGAAATTTCAATGCCATATGGCTCAAAAAAGCTAAAAATTCTAGGCTCGACATTTGGATTTTTGATGCTATATTGCGAACGAAGCTTGCCCATCTGCTTTTTAGCGATGTCGGTGTAGCCCTTGGAATACTTCCGCACGATGTTTTTTATGAGATACATCGCCTTTTTATGGTTGCTATCAAATGTTAAAAGTATGCTAATGCCGTCCCAGACGGTCTTAAGCCCGCTATGAGTGTAGTTTGAGATGAGATCGGTAAAAATATAATTATTCGGTATGAAAATTACCCTGCCTGCGCGTTTATTTTCTCTCCACGTAGTCATAGTAACGTCCTCGAAAATCGTCATCCTAAGCACCGAAATATCGATGATATCGCCTACGTAGGTCTCGCCGTTTTTATGCACCCTTATGCGATCGCCCACGCGAAAGCTGCCGCCGAGCACGATCGTAAGCCAGCCTAAGGAGCTCATAAACATATCTTTCATCGCAATCGCTAGACCTGCCGAGGCAAAGCCCAGAACCGTCACGAAATGCGTCATATTCTCGATGTAGGAAAAGAGCAGTATCAGCGCGATCAGCGTGAAATTTAAAACGTTGATAGCTTTATTTACGATATAAAAATTCTCGTCGTTTTTGATATATTTTTTCGCCACTACCTTACATAAAAACGACAGCGCAATGACTACGAGTATCCATACGGCGATGTTTCCCGCGCGCTTGATTTGAGCTTTTATATCGGCGGTCTGCACGGCGATTTGGGAATTGATCTTTTTTTCGTAAACGTCGTACGTAGTCTGAGCAATCTCGTACGCCGAACTAAACTCGCTAAGCTCGTAATCTAAGCTTTTAAGCTCCGCCGCAGCGCTTGCGTCCGTATCGATCTGCATCAAACGCTCATATAGCGCCCTTTTTGCTTCAAGTTTATCGATTAAAGCTTTAATATTTTCGATGGCGTTTTTCTGCTCCATCTTTTGAGCTTGCAAATTTCTAATCGTAGAAAAACCGGAAATTATCGAAAAAGGATTTGTAATGCGCGCAGGCTCTGGAGTTTCGGGCATCGCAATGATATCTAAAAACGGAGATTTTTCATACTCTTTTAGCAGTATGAGCTGCTCTTTTACGGCGCGGAGTCTTTTTTGAATCTCTGCGATCTTATCGGTGCCGGCGCTCTTTTTTAGCTCCGCTTCGAGCTGGCTGGATTGCTTTTGTAAATTTTGATAGCCGATGAAATTTGAAAAGCGCGAAATCCAGATATTATTTTTGATCTCATCGTCAATAACACGGATCTGATCTTTTAGCGACGCGGATAGCTTAGAATTTTCATCTTTCTTCTCACTAGCGGCGGAGCTAGCGTTAGATTCTAAGCGCGTGTGCGCGGCGGAGAGCGTAGAATTTGCCTCGCAAAATGCAAGATTAAAAATCAAAAAAATAGCCGCAAGCGCTCTCATTCAAACTCTTTCAGCGCTGTAATTACTTCATCTTTTGCGATCTCTTTGGAAGTGTAGAATTTACCGATGCCATCGGGCAGGATAAATTTTATCTTGCCGTTTTCGCTTTTTTTATCGAGAAAAAACAGCTCGTAAAATTCCGCTGCATCCTCTACGTGGAATTTTATCGGAAGTGCGAATTTTTGAAGCACTTTGCAGATTCGCTCCTCCTGTTCGCCGCTTAGTTTACCGAGGCGACGCGCCAAAGCATTTGCCATCACCATGCCGATCGCCACAGCCTCGCCGTGCAAAAATTTTTTATAATTAGTAATTTTTTCGATAGCGTGAGCAAAGGTGTGTCCGTAGTTTAACACCGCACGCACGCCGCTTTCGCGCTCGTCTCGCTCTACAACGCTTGCTTTAATCTCCACACAGCGAGCGATTACGTGCGAAATTTCATCGGCGCTTTTTAGATCGTGCGTCTCGAAAAATTTAAATAGTTCGACATCAAAGCATACAGCCATCTTTACCGCCTCTGCAACACCCGCCGCAAATTCTCGCGCAGGAAGCGTCGATAAAAATTTGCTCTCGCAATAAACCGCGCGCGGCTGATAAAATGAGCCGATTAAATTTTTGCCGAAGCGATTATTCACGCCCGTCTTACCGCCGACGCTTGCGTCCACTTGCGCTAGCAAGGTCGTCGGAATATTGATAAAATCGATGCCACGCTCATAAATGCTCGCGCAAAAGCCCGTTATATCGCTAATGACACCGCCGCCAAGAGCAATGAGGGTGCTTTTGCGATCAAGCTTGGAACTGAAAAGCTGCTCTAAAATTTGCTCCACACTCGCGGTATTTTTATACTCTTCGCCGTCCGGGATTGTGATAATAAATTTTTGCTCGCAATCTAGCCGCTGCAGTAAGAAATCAAGCCACAGCCCCCCCACTTTGGGATTTGTCACGATAGCGACCTTACCGCTAAGTTTTAAACTATGCAATTCGTCGATAAAAACGCTGTATTTTTTGTCTAAATTAAGATCGATTTTCATACGCTAGCCTTTGATTTTTGGGTAATTGTAACATAAATTTCGATTACTTTTCATACCCGTAATCGCTCGGAACGAAAATTTGATGATTTTTGCCGAGTTTAAAATACATCTGATCCAAATCCTGATTGAAAATCGATGTGAGCTTGCGCGCCAAAATTCTATCATTAAATGGCACAAATTGTAGCAGATCTCGCTCGCTGCCTAGCGCTAAAATCGGATTTTGTCGCTCGCAAGGAATCACGAATAAACTCTGCTTAAAAAGCTTCGATAAGCTCACGTAGCTTTGCGCAAACTCGCCCTTTTCGCTCTCGCCGAAAAGATACAAATACACGTCTAGCCCTAGCTGCGAGCTGATGTCAAAGACGATGCTTGATTCCTCGCGAAGCCGCTCGCCGGCACTTAGCACGACGCTTTTACGCACATCTTTTAGCTCGCCCTCTCCAAGGCTTAGTACCGGAATTTCAAGCGCTTTAAGTGCTGCTTTTTTCGCCTCGAAAACTCCGCTTGAGCAAACTACCAAGCCTGCTTTATTTTCGCTCACGTCGCGCTTTAAATTTAGCTCGCCCGAGTAATCGATGAGAATTTCAAATTTATCCCGCTCACACAGAGCTTTAAGCTGGCTAAAAGCGTCGTTTAGCAAAGGATTTAAAATTCGCAGATAAATTTTATGATTTCTAATATGCAAATCTAAAAACTCAAGCGCCCTAACCGTCCTAGCTATCTCGTCGCCGCTCATTTTTTTCATATCAATTAGCGCAAAAATATTTAGCCCAAACGGCGATGGAAATTGCCCGCTTTGCTTTTTTACTTCAGCAAACACCGCTCGCAGCGCGCTAGGCTCACCAACGACTAAGATCGTATCATTCGGATATATCCGCGAGCTAGGCGTCGTTACGATGTAATTATTGTGACGGTAGATCATCGGAATTTGATATTTGGCATTAGAAAGCGTGCTGATTTTTTTATACGCAAACGAGCTTCCTACGGGCACTTTTACCTCCATTATCTCTCCGCGTCCAAGCCCGATGTTATCAGCAAAAACGGGGCTATCAGGCAAAAAACCGATGAAGCGCGAGGAATTTAGCGCGAGGGTATTTACGATTTTTACGTGAGCTTCATTTTTATTTTCGCGCAAAAGTCCCCAAAAATCGGCCACATAAAGCTCTAAATCCGGAGCGAGCGTCTTTAAATTTTCAAGCGTTACTTTAGTGTCAAATTCATCCTCCATTATCATTATGCAGCGGTCAAATTCCTCTTCTGCTAGCACCACGCGCAACCGCTCAATGCTAGTAGGATCAAAAATTTCGACCGAAAAATTTGACTCGTTTTCAAGCTCTGCGGGCACGGCATCCGTATTTTTAGCTATGACGCGATATGATCTGATGACATCTTTGATTTTACAAACTTTGGATAAAAAATGGCGCGCAAACTTTCCGCTTGCGATGATTAAAACTTGTTTCATTGCTCTCCGTTTCGTGGTTTTGCAAAGATTATAACCAAAAACGGCTAAATTTTAAACCGCGCGCGGATAAATTTTGCGAGCAAGCTTAGGCGCGGCGACTTAAAAATTTAAAGATTTAAATTTTAAAATCAAGGTTTAAAATTCCAAAATCCAAGGCTTAAATTTTAAAATGAATTAAAACAAGCCTCGTTTAAATTTAGTCTTGCTGCTTAGAGGGATAAAATTTCATAAATTTAAAAGCGGTCGCGGCATCTGCTCGCACCGCTCAATTAGAAATTTTAAACCCACTATATTTTAAAATTTTACCTCCGCAGAGAGCATGAAGCTTCTACTCTCGCCGAGCGTCACGCCATTTGCCGAGCCTAGCACGCTAGTTACGTTAAGACCGCCCGCACCGTCGGCGCTCGCAGGATACATTCCCGCCCAGTATTTTTTGTTAAATACGTTATTTATGTTGAAGCGCAGCGTAGTCTTATCGCCCAAAAGGTGCTCGCTCGTATATCTAATGCCGATATCAGTAACGAAAAAGCTAGGCGTGTGCTGGGTATTTAGATCGTCCAGATACATCTTGCCGGTGTAGTGGAAATTCGTACTGATCGCGAGCTTATCGGTGCCGGGGATCACGTAATCAAGCATTAAATTTGCATTGATTTTCGGGATGCCGTTTGCGACCTTGCGATTAGCGCCTGCGATACTTACGTTATGCATCTTTGGATCAATATAGGTAAAGCCTCCTAGCACGCTTAAATTCTCGGTGATTCGTCCGCCGCTCATAAACTCAAATCCGCGGTTGCGCTGCTCTCCGTTTATGCCGTAGATCCCCGTAGAGCTATTTAGATACGCGATAGGTCTGCGGATATCAAAATACGCTACGCTAAAATCGATCATATCGGCTACGCGAATTTTAGCGCCGATCTCGTGCTGCTTGGAGCGATACGGCGACGTAGAGGCGACCTCGCCCGCATATGGGCTGCTCGCCGGGTAAGTATAGGTAGAGCCCTGCTGCAAGCTATCTGCGTAGGTGTAATAGACGCTGGCGTCCTCTATCGGATGAAAGATCAAGCTACCCGCCCAGCTATAGCCAGAATCGCTATAGGCTTTGACAAGTCTTTGCTGGCGGGTATTGTAGGATTCCTGCCTCATCCACGCCTTAGATGCGCTTAACATTACGTCAAATTTATCATTTATCGTGATATCATCTAGCACCGAGACGTTATACATATCCAAGATCGCGTAGTGATATAACCCACTTCCGCGCTTAGCGTTAGTGTAATCTAAAATTTTAGGATCGTTTATATTGCCGATAGTAGGCGAGACATAGTTTGTGCTCGTATTTTTATATCTATCCTGCGTCCAGTGGTATCCGTTGGTCTGCACGCTGAAATCATGCTCGATATCACCCGTGTTAAACTGAGTATTGGCCTTGAGATAACCGCTCGGTAGGTCGAATCTATATGCCGCCGTAGCACCGCCGCTGTGTTGAGTATAATAATCGCCCGGCTGCGTCCATTTTGCATTTGGGTTACTTAAACATATAGCAGGCTTTCTATTATTCGGCAGAGCAGCATAATTGGCGCAATCAAACCCTTCGGGAAGCAAATAGTTTACGACGCTGTGAATGTCGCGATCGGTGCGCTGAAACTGAAAGCCGCCCTCTAAATACCATTTATCGGTAGGCGTAAATTTAAATTTCGCGCTTGCGGTCGTGGTTTTTAGATGCATACCTCCAAAGCTCTGTCCTAATCCACGCTCTGAGGAATCCACCGCCCTTGGAAGCGTAATTCCGTCCGTAATCTTGCCGTTTATTACGCCGAGAGCAAACTGCCCCGCAAAGCCCTTGGTATTGTGCTCGTAATAGCTAGCCGCGGTTTCAAAAGTAAGATCGCCCGTAGGGTAAAATTCCATCGTGACGCTGGCTAAGCGGCGCTGCAAATTTGAGCCCTTCGGTTGTCTGTCGCCGTTTGATCCGTAAAATACCGCGCGGTAGCCGAATTTTTCAAATTTATCGGATAGATCAAGTCCAAGACCTAGATTGCTTCGCGACATATAATCGCTCCAAATTATATACTGATCTTTTACGGGGCGTTTGCGCGTGTAGCTGAAAATCCCGACCGGATTTTGCGCGCCGTAGAGCGAGCCTGCGACGCCGTTTTGCACCTGAAAACTCTCAAACATCGCCATCGGAATCGCCGTCGTCGAAATCGTATAAAAGCCGTCCCAGAAGCTGTTACCTACGACGCTGCCCTCAAAGCCGCGCGTCTGCGGGCGTCCGACAGTAGCGCCGCCGCGCATCTGAATCTGCGCGGACGGGAAGTATTTGACCGCCTCCTCGTAGCCGGTGACGCCTTGGTGATTCATAATCTCCTTGCTGATCGTGTTGATCTGATACGGAAGATCTAAAGCGCGCTTGCCGGCAAGCATACCGTGCTGCACGTTTTTGCTCAAAAAGCCCTCGTCGATACCGCTCTCGCTGATATTATCGCCGACGGAATTTACCTCGATTACGCCCATATTCTGCGACTTTTCAGGCGCAGAATTACCACCACTTTGCGCTGCAACCAAACTACCGCATAGTAGGCACATACATGCCGCTAATGAAATTTTAAATTTCATCGTTTTCCTTCTTTCCATTATTTTCCCTTCGTTATGGATATATTTAATATTATTTTTTAGCATATTAGAAAAACTTTCCTAAATTTAGGCTAAATTCGAGATATAAATTTATATATTTGTAGTCGCATTTTTTAGCTTTAAATTTCATAGACGATATACCGCGATACAAAAGAAAAATTGCGCAAATTTATATGAAATTCTAAAATTTTAATGTAAAATCGCCCGTATGAAAAAACTAATACTGGCGCTTATGCAAGTGCAAAACCGACTTAAAAATTTCTTTCGCCTCTACGATACCGAGCTCATGCACCATGCATCAAGCCTTAGCTTTCACACGATTCTGGCGCTACTGCCGGTGCTGATGGTCTCGCTTAGCGTCTTTATGCAGCTACCAAGCTTCAAAGGCTACTACGATAAGATTATGGGCTTTATCTTTTCAAACTTCCTGCCTGCAAATCAAGCGAGCATGGCACACTATATCGAGGAATTTATGGCAAACGGGCTAAGCCTTGGCGTAACGGGCTTTTGCGCAGTGTTAGTTACGTCGGTGCTGTTTTTCGGAGACTTTGAAGCGATTATCGCGCGCATTTCGCATTCACCCGAGCGAAGCTTTTTTAAGAGCCTAAGCACCTACTGGACTCTGATGACGCTCGCTCCTGTGGGGCTTGGAGCGTCGTTTTATATCAGCGGCGAGCTTCAGGAGCTACTAAATAAAACCGAGTTTACAAGCTGGATAAATTTGCTTAAAATTCTACCCTACTTAATCGTTTGGGGGATCTTTGCGATCACTTATGCTACGGCGATCAACCGCGAGATCCGCGCAAAAGCAGTGCTTGCCTCATCGCTTGTAGCATCGATTTTATGGTGGCTTTCAAGACTGGTTTTCGCGCAATATGTCTTTTATAACAAAACCTATCTTAGCATCTACGGCTCATTTTCGGTCGCGCTATTTTTCTTTCTGTGGATCTACATAAGCTGGATTTTCTACCTATACGGCGTGAAATTCTGCGTATTTTTGGACGCTAAATTTAAAAGAGGTGGCGAGCGCCAAAGCGCTTGAATTTCTGTGCAAGGCTGCGTTTTTCTATGCTTTTTGGATTAAAGCGCGTTTTCTGCATGGGCTAGAAATTTAAATCGAAATTTTAAAATTCTATCGAAAACGGGCGGGAAGTTTGTCTTTGAATAATCGGCATATGCATAAGAAATATAATTTTAAAAATTTATGAGGTGCGGCAAGGCTAAAATTTTAATCCCTCGCAAAGCGCTGTTAAGGTAAAATCATGCGCGATTTTAAAATAGGGGAAATATTATGAAAGACCGCGACAAAGAGCCGATAATCATAGAAAACGACTACTTTTTCAAGCTTACTATATCAAATAAAATCATGTGCGTGCTTATATTCTTGTCTTTTGTCTTGCTAAATTTAACGCCGGAGCTAGATCCGCATAAAGAGATGATGAGAAGGGCGTCATTAACGCTAGGGATTTTCGGAATTTTATTTAGTATTTTTTGGGAGATAAAAATAGCCTATCAAGAATTTTACAATAAGTTTTTTACAAAATTTTATGATGATAAAATTTCATTCGACCATATAGACGAACATATGAAATTTAAAACCGAAATTTTGCAAAAAGACGATCTTGTATCGGTAAGTTGGGCGTTGATACCATACAATGAGCAAGACGTAAATATATGGATCAAAGATATAAAAAATAGGAGAAAGAGAATGGTTAGGTATTTGGTAAGTCCAATATTCTTTTTAATCACCATGCTACATCATTTTATTTTCTTGGCGCTCAATGGATTTAAATTTAAAAAGTATATATTGTATAGGTTTAAATCAGGCATTATTGCAGTGCCGAATAATAAATTGTTGAGCGACAAAGACGTTAAATTTGAGCTCTCATCTTTGTTCGGTCTATATACGAGCGATCTACTTTAAATTATTAAATTTCTTAAGGAGGAGAGAATGGCGTTTGTTGCGGAATATATCTCTAAAGAGGATATTGAGAAATATGGCGTTATTGACATAGTAAATA